>CACDLE010000019.1 GCA_902553555.1 uncultured Pelagibacteraceae bacterium | reverse complement strand
AGTTACGGTTGAAATTGAAAGTATAAGCCAATTAAAAAAAATATTAGGATTAAGATTTAGAAGAATACTTTTTGACAATATGAGCATACCTCAACTAAAAAAGTGTCTTAAGCTTTGTGATAAAAAATATGAGACGGAATATTCAGGAAATGCGAGCTTAAAAAATATAAAAAAAATTTCTAAAACTGGAGTTAACAGAATTTCCGTTGGCTATATTACTCATAGCGCTAATGCCTTTGACACAAGTTTATTGCTTGGATAACTCTGCTTGGGCAGCCGCGAGTCTTGCAACGGGCACTCGATAAGGTGAGCATGATACATAATTTAGTCCTGTCTTTGAGCAAAATTCAATACTCTTTGGATCTCCACCATGTTCTCCACAAATACCAAGTTTGATTTTTTTGTTTGTCTTTCTTCCTCTTGCAGAAGCTATTTCAACAAGTTCACCAACTCCATTTTGATCAATACTTACAAAAGGATCAACATCGAATATTTTATTATCAATATAGTCATTTAAAAATTTTCCTGAATCATCTCTGCTAATACCAAATGTTGTCTGAGTTAAATCATTAGTACCAAAGCTAAAAAAATCTGCATGTTTAGAAATGTTTTTTGCTTGTAATGCTGCTCTTGGCAATTCAATCATTGTACCAACAATATATTCTAGTTTTAATTTATTTTTGTCTTGAATTTCTTTCGCCACCTTATTAACCAAAGCTCGCATTATTTTCAACTCTGACTCAGTGGATACTAATGGTATCATTATTTCTACAATGGCTGATTTTATTTTTTCTTTTCTTAATTCAGAAATAGCCTCAAAAATAGCCTTGCATTGCATTTCATAGATTTCAGGAAATGATATACCAAGTCTACATCCCCTGTGACCTAGCATAGGATTTTCTTCATGTAATTCAGCAATTCTGTCTTTCACCTCTTTTGAGGCTAAATTAAGAGATCTAGCGACTTCATCAATATCTTTTTCAGCCTTAGGTAAAAATTCATGTAGAGGTGGATCTAATAATCTTACTGTGACTGGCAATCCAGACATTACTTTAAAAATTTTCTTAAAGTCATCTTTCTGATAAGGCAAAAGTTTTAACAAAGCATGATTTCTATCTTCATTTGATTTTGAAAGAATCATTTGTCTTACAGATAAAATTCTATCTTCATCAAAAAACATATGCTCCGTTCTACAAAGACCTATGCCCTCTGCTCCAAAATCTCTAGCTGTTTTACTATCTTGCTCAGTTTCAGCATTAGTTCTAATTTTTAATTTTCTAAATTCATCAGCCCATTTCATTATAGTAGAAAAATATCCTGAAATTTCTGGTTTTACAGTTGGCACTAGACCTTTCATTACTTTGCCGCTTCCTCCGTCTATTGTAATAACGTCCCCTTCTTTAATAATTTCATCTCCAGCTTTAAATTGTTTATTTTCATAATCGATCGTAATTTCGCTTGAGCCAGATACACATGGGCGACCCATACCCCTAGCAACTACTGCAGCATGACTTGTCATTCCACCTCTAGCTGTTAAAATTCCTTTAGCAGCATGCATTCCATGTATATCTTCTGGTGAAGTTTCAAGTCTTACTAAAATTGTATCCTGCATCATGCTATTTAGTTTTTCAGCCTCATCGGCGGTAAAAACTACTTTACCACTTGCTGCACCGGGTGAGGCAGGCAATCCAGAAGCTATTATCTCTTTTTTAACTTTATTATCTAAAGTTGGATGTAAAAGGGTATCAATAGTATTAGGATCTATTCTTAATATTGCTTCTTTTCTTGAAATAAGTTTTTCCTTAACCATGTCAACTGCTATTTTAATTCCTGCTTTAGCGGTTCTTTTTCCAGATCTTGTTTGAAGCATCCATAACTTATTGTTCTCAACGGTGAATTCAATATCTTGCATATCTCTATAATGTTTTTCTAATTTCAAAAAAACTTTTTCCAATTCTTTATATGCTTTTGGCATTGCCTCTTGCATTGAAAGTTCTTTTGAATCGGACTCTTCTTTAGATTTTTTTGTAATATATTGTGGGGTTCTTGTTCCTGCAACTACGTCCTCTCCTTGGGCATTAATTAAATATTCACCGAAAAAGGAATTAGCTCCTGTCGATGGGTTTCTAGTAAAGGCAACTCCTGTTGCACAATTGCTTCCCATGTTTCCAAAAACCATTGCTTGCACATTTACTGCTGTGCCCCACTCATCGGGTATTCTGTTTAATTTACGATAAGTTTTTGCTCTTTGACTTTCCCATGATCGAAATACTGAGCTCACTGCCCCTATTAATTGATCATTAACATCTTGCGGAAAAGTCTTACCAGTTTTTTCTTTTACTAAATTTTTAAAATTCTCTATAAGACCGTCCCAATCAGAAGCATCGATTTCAGTGTCTTGTAAAACACCTTTTGTCAATTTGAAATTATCAATCATCTCTTCGAATAAATGACTTTCAACTCCCAAAACTACATTGCTAAACATTTGAATAAATCTCCTGTAACTATCTTTTGCAAACCTCGGGTTTTTTGATTTAGAAGCTAGTGCGTTTACTGTTTTATCATTAAGTCCAAGATTTAGAATAGTATCCATCATTCCCGGCATTGAAATTCTTGCTCCTGATCTTACAGATACAAGCAAAGGGTTTTTTAAATCTCCAAATTTTTTTGATGTTTTTTTCTCAATCTTTTTAATTTCGTGTTTAATTTGAGACAAAATTTTATTGGGTAGTTTTTTTTTGTTAGAATAAAAAATGTCACATACTTCGGTTGTTATAGTAAAACCTGGGGGTACAGGTAGGCCTAACTTACCCATCTCAGCAAGATTAGCGCCTTTTCCTCCTAA
>CACDLE010000018.1 GCA_902553555.1 uncultured Pelagibacteraceae bacterium | reverse complement strand
AACAAATCCGATTACCCTTACTTGTCTTCTTAAACTTTTCCAAT
Organism: uncultured Pelagibacteraceae bacterium; assembly: GCA_902553555.1. GTDB lineage: Bacteria > Pseudomonadota > Alphaproteobacteria > Pelagibacterales > Pelagibacteraceae > Pelagilacustribacter. Next base: position 3,214 of record CACDLE010000018.1, on the reverse strand, counting down.
GAAAACACATAGATGCTTTTTTGTTAAATTTTAAATCGCTTCCCTTTTTGCTATTAAAATTTGTGTAGAAAACAAAACCTTTTTCACTTAAACCTTTCAGCAGAACCATCCTTACACTAGGTTGATTAGCTTCATCCGACGTAGCTATTGCTACCGCGTTATGGTCATTTATTTCACTTGCTTCTGCTTCTAAGAACCATTTTTTGAATAATTCTATGGGGTTTTTGATCTCATCAAAGCATTTATCCAACCCTAAAGAGTTTTTGCCATTTTTTTGATTCATAATTTATATAAAATAATTTATACATTAAATAACTATGTCTTTTAATACTTTTGGAAAATTTTTTAGGTTCACTACATGGGGAGAGTCCCACGGTCCAGCTATTGGTTGTGTGGTAGATGGTTGCCCACCAAATATACCAATTTCAGAAAAGGAGATCCAAATTGATATGGATAAGAGAAGGCCTGGGCAGTCAAAATTCACTACTCAGAGAAAAGAGTCTGACAAAGTAACTATACTTTCTGGTGTATTCGAAGGAAAGACTACTGGAACTCCAATTTCTATGATTATCTACAATGAGGATAAAAGATCCAGAGATTATGAGACCATAAAAGATAAGTTTCGGCCAGGTCATGCAGATTACACTTATTTTAAAAAATACGGGATTAGAGACTATAGAGGCGGAGGTCGTCAATCAGCAAGAGAAACAGCTAGTCGAGTTGCTGCAGGAGCAATAGCAAAAAAAGTTTTAAAAGAAATAATTGGTAAAAAATTAAATATAGTTGGTGCAGTTGTACAACTAGGTGTAATGGGTTGTGACAGAGACAAATGGAGCGACTTAGAAATTAGGAAGAATCCTTTTTTCTGTCCGGATAAGTCTTCTGTAAAAACTTGGGAAAAATATTTATTAAACGTTAGAAAATCAGGCTCCTCGTGTGGTGCAGTGATTGAACTTAGGGCTAAAGGAGTTCCGATAGGTCTTGGGGCTCCAATATATTCTAAACTTGATGCGGACATAGCTTCAGCTTTGATGAGCATTAATGCAGTAAAAGGAGTAAATATTGGAGAAGGTATGAATGCCGCATATTTGTCTGGAGAAGAAAATTCTGACGAAATTAGAGGTAAATCTGGAAAAATAAAATTTAAAACTAATAAAGCTGGAGGAATATTAGGAGGGATTTCGTCTGGTCAAGATATTATTGCATCTTTTGCGGTAAAACCAACTTCCTCAATTTTAAATAGTAGAGAAACTATAAATAAAAAAGGAGAAAACACTAAAATTTCGGTAAAAGGTAGACACGATCCTTGTGTTGGAATAAGAGCTGTCCCAATAGGTGAGGCGATGTTAGCTTGTGTCTTGCTCGACCACTACTTAATGAATAAGGCGCAGTGCTCCAATTAAGAAAACTTATTTTTATTTTTAGCAAATATAATATTAGACTTTAGTGCCTCTTCTATTTTTTCAATTATTGATGAACAATTTAAACCCGCTTTATCGTACATTTTCTCTGGGGTATCTTGATCTATAAATATATCAGGTAAAAACATTGATCTGAATTTTAAACCTTTATCAAAAACTCCTCTGTCCGATAAAAGTTTCATGACATGAGAACCGAATCCCCCGATTGATCCCTCCTCTATGGTAATAAGTAACTCATGATTAGAAGCAAGTTCTAGTATTAATTTTTCATCAAGTGGTTTAGCAAATCTTGCATCAACAATAGTTAATTTAACACCTTTTTTTTCTAATATCTCTTTTGACTTTTTGCATTCTTCTAATCTAGCTCCAAAATTTAATATAGCTACCTGTTTTCCTTCACTTATTACTCTACCTTTTCCAATTTGTAAAACTTCGTTTATTTCAGGTAATTTTACACCTATTCCATTTCCTCTTGGATATCTAAATGCAGATGGTTTATCGTTTATATTGACCGATGTATTTATCATTTTAACAAGTTCAGACTCATCGCTTGCTGCCATGACAATAAAATTTGGAAGAGTTGATAAATATGTTATGTCAAAAGAACCAGCGTGTGTAGGGCCATCAGCTCCAACAAGACCAGCTCTATCTATAGCGAATCTTACAGGTAGTGATTGTAAGGCAACATCATGGACTACTTGATCATAAGCTCTTTGTAAAAAGGTAGAGTAAATTGCTGCAAATGGTTTGTATCCCTCAGTTGCTAAACCAGCTGCAAATGTTACTGCATGTTGCTCGGCAATACCAACGTCGAACATTCTTTCTGGAAATTTTTTTTCAAACAAATTTAAACCAGTTCCTGACGGCATAGCGCCAGTAATACCAACGATCTTAGTATCTTTTTCTGCGTGTTTAATCAATGTTTCAGAAAATACTTTTGTATATGAAGGAGCATTTGATTTAGACTTACTTTGTTGTCCTGTTAATACGTTGAATTTTGATACACCGTGATATTTATCGCCAGATTTTTCTGCGGGCACGTAGCCTTTGCCTTTTTGGGTTATAGCGTGAATAAGTATTGGTCCTTTGTGATTTGAATTTTTAACATTTTCTAGTATTTGAACAAGATAATCAACATCATGTCCGTCTATCGGACCAATATAATAAAAGCCTAGCTCACTAAACAAAGTCCCTCCCGTGACTATTCCTCTTAGAATATCTTCTGCTTTACCAGCTTTTTGGCTAAATCTTTTCGAAAATGCAGAAGTTATAAGCTTTATTGTTTCTCTAAGGCTAAAATATATTTTACCAGACAATAATTTAGCAAGATATTTGCTCATAGCTCCAACAGGTTTTGCTATGGACATTTCATTGTCATTTAAAACTACTATTAACTTTGATTTTAATGCGCCAGCATTGTTCATCGCTTCATACGCCATACCTGCGCTCATAGCTCCGTCTCCAATTACAGCTACAACATTATTGTTATCATTTGATAATTTTTTTGCGACTGAAATCCCTAGAGTGGATGATATTGAGGTTGAACTGTGTGCAGCGCCGAACGGATCGTACTCACTTTCATCTCGTTTGGTAAAACCTGATAATCCACCCCCCTTTCTTAATGTTCTTATATCTTTTTTCCTACCAGTAATTATTTTATGAGGATAGCATTGGTGACTGACATCCCAAACCAATTTATCTTTTGGTGTGTTGAAAACATAATGTAAAGCAACAGTAAGTTCGACCACTCCTAACCCTGCACCTAAATGACCTCCAGTCTCTGATACAACGTC
>CACDLE010000017.1 GCA_902553555.1 uncultured Pelagibacteraceae bacterium | reverse complement strand
AAAGCTGTTGTGTCTAATGCTCCATCATTGATTTATGAAGAAGGTGATATAATAAAGCGGGCACTAAGAGACATTTATGACAATGATACAAAGTATATTTATGTCGATGGTAACGAAGGGTATCAAAAAACTAAAAAATTTATGAAAGAATTAATGCCTAAAAGTGTCAAATATGTAAAAAAATATAGAGGTAAGATTCCTTTATTTCATGATGCGTCTATTGAAAAAGAATTAAATAACATTTTTGAACCTACGGTTAAACTTAAATCTGGTGGCTATATAGTCATTAATCCAACTGAAGCGCTAGTCTCTATCGATATAAATTCAGGTCAATCTACAAAACAAATGAATATAGAAAAAACTGCACTTAATACCAATTTAGAAGCTGCTGAAGAAATTTGTAGACAAATAAAATTAAGAGATTTATCTGGATTGATAGTCATTGATTTCATAGATATGCTTAATTTTTACAATAAACGAACTGTTGAAAAAAAGATGAGAGAATGTGTTAGAAAGGATCGCGCAAGAATTCAAATTGGTAGAATAAGTAATTTCGGTTTACTTGAAATGACAAGACAAAGATTAAGAGAGGGGTCTATAAAATGGGAGACAAATTTATCTTTAGAATCTTTTTCTCAAAAGATTATCAAAAAAATTGAGACTTTAGCTTTCAATAATAAGATTAAAATTATAAGAGCTTACATACCTAATAAAATTAAAACATTTATAGATATTAATTTTAGTAAAGAAATTAATTATTTTCAAAAAAAATATAGCTATAAAATTGAGCTAATCTCAGACTCCTTATTAGTTATTCCAGAGTATAAGATAGAACTCTTAAATAAATCAAAAAAAGTAATTGATAAAGTTGAAAACATTGTAAAATTACAATTCAACAGTCTAACCTCAGATTTTAAAAAAGTAAAAAAAGATACAAAAAAAACTACAAAAACTTTTTCTAAATCTGACAAAATAAAAAACCGAGAGAAAAAAATAACAAAACCTCGAACACTTTGGACTAGAAGAAAGAAAGCTAGCTAATTACACCTTTTTTTGGTGATGATGCGACTGCAAATGAATTTTTTTTCATTCTACCTGCGAGAAAAGATTCTCGACCTGCAATGACAGCGTTTTTGAAAGCTTCTGCCATCAGTATAGGATTTTTTGACATTGCTATTGCAGAATTTATTAATACTCCATCACAACCCATCTCCATAGCAATTGTTGCATCCGATGCCGTGCCTATACCAGCGTCTATTATGACTGGAATTTTAGACTGTTTAATTATTAGTGAAATATTTAATTTATTATGAATACCTAAACCTGATCCTATTGGTGCTGCTAATGGCATTATAGCTGATGCACCATTGTCTTCTAATTTTTTTGCTTGAAGAGGATCATCAGTGCAATAAACTAAAACTTTAAAACCCTCTTTCACCAAAACCTTGGTAGACTTAATTGTCTCTATCATATCTGGATATAAAGTTTTTTTGTCTCCAAGAATTTCAAGTTTAACCATTTTCCACCCTCCCATCTCTCTCGCTAATCTTAGAGTTCTTAATGCGTCTTTAGAGTTAAAACAACCAGCAGTATTGGGTAAGTAATGAATTTTTTTTGGATTTATATAATCCATTAGTAAGGGTTTTTTTTTATCTAACACATTTACTCTTCTCACGGCTACTGTAACCATATTAGCGCCAGATGCCTTAACAGCTTTTGCTGTTTCACTTAAATTTTTATATTTTCCAGTTCCGACAATTAGTCTTGATTTTAAATTAATATTATCAATTTTGAATTTATCTTTTTTCAAAATTAACCCCCGCCTATAAATTGAACAACTTCAATTTTATCATTATTTTTTAACTTTTTTTTTTTTTGTAGACTTCGTGGCACTATTATACCATTTAATTCAATAGCAACTTTAGTACTATTAAGCTTATATTTTTTTAAAATATCGAATACAGACGCCCTATTTTCAATAGACACCTTTTTTCCATTTATTTGTATTTTTGCCATATTTCAGTTATTTATTTAAATTATATCAGTTTAATGCATAAAGTTTTAATTATAAATGGTCCCAATCTTAATCTTTTAGGTGAAAGAGAGAAAGATAAGTATGGAAAATTTTCACTTAAAGATATTGAAAAAAGTTGCCATTCATTTTCTAAAAACAATAATATTAACTTAACTTTTTTTCAATCTAATATTGAAGGAGAAATTGTTGATGAAATACAAAAATCTCGTAACGAACAAGATTGTTTAATAATAAATGCAGGTGGCTATACACATACATCAGTGGCTATTCATGACGCCCTTAAAATTTTAAAGATACCAATTGTAGAATTACATATAACTAACATTTACAATAGAGAAGATTTTAGGCATAAATCATTAATAAGTAAAGTTGCTACATCAATAATTTGCGGCTTTGGGATTTTAGGATATACTTTATCTCTAGAAGCATCTATAAACTTAATAAAAAAAAATGAAAATTGATAAAAAAATTATCAAAGAGTTGGTTGACTACTTGAGTGAATTCAATCTAACCGAGATAGAGTACCAGGATGGGGCTAAAAAAGTAAAAGTATCCAAAAATACACAGGGTTCATTTGAACAAATTAAAACCAGTGCAATGGTCTCACCCAATAAGAGTGTCCTAGCTAAACAAGATGAAATCGAGGGTATTAGAGTAAAATCTCCTATTATTGGAACTGCTTACTTGGCACCAGAACCTGGGGCTAAAAAATTTGTAGAGGTTGGAAATAAAATAAAAAAAGGTCAAACTGTAATGATAGTTGAAGCAATGAAAACAATGAACCATGTGCCGTCCACATCTGATGGAGTTGTTAAAAAAATACTTGTCAACGATGGGCAACCTGTTGAGTTTGGTCAAACTTTAATTATTTTAGAATAAAATGTTTAAAAAGGTCCTGATAGCTAATAGAGGTGAAATAGCTGTAAGAATAATTAGAGCATGTAAAGAATGGGGTATAAAAACAGTAGCAGTTCATTCAGATGTTGACTCTGAAGCGATGCACGTAAGATTAGCAGATGAAAGTGTTTGCATTGGATCTCATCAACCACAAAATAGCTACTTAAATATTTCCTCATTAATGTCAGCGGTCGATTTAACTGGTGCGGAAGCGATTCACCCTGGCTACGGTTTTTTGTCTGAAAATGCAAAATTTGCGGATATAGTAAACAAACATGGAATAAAGTTCATTGGACCAAGTTCTAAATTAATTGGTGAAATGGGTGACAAGATTCAAGCAAAAAAAATTGCGAAAAAATACGGATTGCCTATTATCGAAGGTTCTGAGGGTGGCATAAAAAATTTTGAGGAAGCAAAAAGTCTTTGTAAAGACATCGGTTATCCTGTCTTGATTAAAGCTGCTGCTGGAGGCGGTGGAAAAGGCATGAAAATTGTTGAGGAGGAAAATAGGCTCAAAGAACTTTTCTCATTAGCAAAAAATGAAGCAAAAAAATATTTTGGAAATGATGAACTTTATATTGAAAAATATTTTAAAAATCCTAGACATATAGAAGTTCAAATTATGTCTGGAAAGAACAGAACAATCCAACTTGGAGAACGTGATTGCTCAGTACAGAGGAGACATCAAAAGTTAATCGAAGAAACACCCAGTCCTGTATTAAGTGATACGCAAAGAAAAGATTTGTTAGATAAAACAGTGAAAATGGTAGAAAAGATTGGATACGAAGGAGCAGGAACGGTAGAATTTATTTTTGAAAATGGAAAATTTTATTTTTTAGAAATGAATACTAGGGTGCAAGTAGAACATCCTGTAACAGAAGTGCAAACAGGTATAGATATTGTTAAAGAACAACTTTGGATAGCTTTCACAGGCAATACTGCTTTAAAACAAAATGATATTAACCCTCGAGGACATTCTATAGAATGTAGAATTAATGCTGAAGATCCATCTAAAGGTTTTCAACCTAGTCCAGGCACAATATCAGTGTGTCATCAACCCTCAGGTTTTAGAACTAGAGTTGATGGCTCAATTTTTCAAGGTTGCAAAGTTACACCTTATTATGACAGCTTAATTGCTAAAATTATATGTAAAGGCCGTAATAGAACAGAGGCCATACAGAGAACTTTAAGATCTTTAGACGAATTTGTTTTAGAGGGTATAACCACAACTATTGATCTTCATAAAAAAATTTTAACGCACAAAAAATTTATTGAATCTAAGTTTGATACTAATTGGCTAGAAAAAGAAAAATTCTTTTAAACATTCCCACAACTAGTTAACCAAACATCATAAACAGCGTGATCAATAGGGGTTAAAGAAGGATTTGAAGAAAAAGTCCAACCATTAAAAATAAAGACTTTTTCATTTTGATTTTCTGAAATATCTTTAATTTGTATATAAGCTACAACACCTGTTTTTTCTTTATCTTGAGCTAATCCACACTTAAGTGCTTTGATTTCTAAGAGACCAAATTTAGCAGTCTCACCAATTTTTATATTAATATTTTTTGTTTTAGCCGTAATTTTATCTAAACCTATTAAATTTACCGAGGCATAATTTGTTTTTTCTTCTTTAGGTATTACTCTCTCTTGAAGCTTAGATTCTCTTGAATCTACATTATCATCACTATCTAAATTTTCATAGCTAGGCTTCAATTCATTAAGATTTATTAAAGGTGTAGTGACTATTTTATCTTCAGCAAAACTTTTAAAAAAAAATAAAGTAAACAAAATTAAAATAAATAACTTATTACTTCCACGTATCATAGTTCTTAAGATTGTTTTTTTTCGATATTTTATTTGGTCTGTAAGCATCTTTGGTGCCAGTTTTATTTTGTGAATGATCTTTTTGCCAGTGAAATTTAGCAACTTCTTCTTTTGGAACTTCATTGATCGTATGATGTATCCACAAAAACCAATCAGAAGTAATTTTAGTGGCTTCTACAT
>CACDLE010000016.1 GCA_902553555.1 uncultured Pelagibacteraceae bacterium | reverse complement strand
TAGAAGGTCTTTATAAAGGTTTGGCTAAACATACGGAGAAAAAAAGAATTTTATGTGGTGACTTTAACACTCCTCAGGATGAATTATTAAAACATGGAGTTTGTACTTTTGCACAGAAAATTAATAAAAAAGGAGTACCAAAACTTAAAAAAATATTTAGAGGAGGAAGTGGAAATCGTTGGGATCAAGGAGAGAGGAATATATTGGAAGGTTTAAAAGAATTTAATCTCAGTGATGCTTATAGACGGATTCACCCTATACCAAAGAAAGCTTACAGCTTCGTTATAGAACGAAGAGGCAAAGTGGTTGCTAAAAGACGGTTTGATCATTTTTTTCTCTCGAAAGAATTTAAAATAAAATCCATAGAATACCTTCATCAATTTCGAGAGAGTGGATTAAGTGATCATTCTCCATTAGAATTAATAGTTGATTGAAAATTCACCTACTGTTGTGTCAGGCGTGTGTCAGAAAAACTTTCTACAAAACATCTGCAATGAAAAAACGTTGGTATGATTGGTTGCGGGGGAAGGATTTGAACCTTCGACCTTCAGGTTATGAGCCTGACGAGCTACCAGACTGCTCCACCCCGCGATAAATTTTATAATTTTTCTAAGTTTATAGCTTGCAGCTTTTCTTTATCTTCTTTGATATCGAATTTTATTTTTTGGTCCTCTTTCAATACTCTTAGCTTGGATTCCTCTAAAGCAGATACGTGTAAAAAAATATCTCTATTCGTATCCTCCTCTGTAATAAATCCGTAGCCTTTTTTTGAATTAAACCATTTTACTTTACCTTGTGGCATTTAATCTCCTCTAAGAAATTAATATCTATTTCTTAATTTTTGTTGTTTTTTAATTCTTTTTAAATTTTCTGTTTTAATTCTTTTTTTTCTCTCTGATGGTTTCTCATAAGTGCTTTTCATTTTCATAACTTTGAAAAAACCTTCTTTTTGTAACTTACGTTTTAAAACTCTTATCGCTTGTTCAACATTATTGTCTTTAACCTCAATTTTAATAACTACCTCCTGTTAATGTTATGCTAGTTAGCATTTAAGTACGGAATTGTCCACATACTTTAAATGAATGATTAATGTTCAGTTTGGTCTGCTTGATTTTCTTTATTAATTTTCTTTTCTTCTTTTAATTGTCTTTTTTTCTCCCTTTCTACTCTTCTCTTTGCTTTATCTAATGCTTTTTGAAAAGCCTCTTGAGTACAAAGTGATAAAATTACTGGATCTCTAGGTTTTAGGTTAGAAAAATTCCAATAACTTCTTTTTCTTATTAACGAAACTGTACCCTTAGTGCTACCAACAAGTTTAGAAATTTGACCGTCAGTCAACTCTGTTGCATTTTTACATAACCAAAGAACTGCATCGGGTCTATCTTGCCTTTTAGAAATCGGAGTATATTTAGGTTTTTTTCTTTCAGTTAATTGAACGATATTTGTTTTTTTAATAAGATTTAATTTTCGTTCTGGATCTTTTGAACAAGCGTCTATTTCCTCTCTTGTTAATTGACCAGCAAGAATAGGATTATAAGCTTTAATTCCTTTTGCGACGTCACCGTCAGCAATTCCCTTAACTTCTAACTCATGTAAATTACAAAAATTAGCAATTTGTCTAAAAGTTAAATTTGTATTTTCGACCAGCCAAACAGCTGTAGCTTTTGGCATGAATGGAAATTCTTGCATAATTTATTTCTTTCTTAGATTGCTAAATTTTTTGTTATATTTACTTACACGACCTTTATCTAAAATTTTCTGAGATCCACCTGTCCAAGCAAAATGGGATTTAGGATCAATATCTAGTTTAAGAGTATCGTTTTCCTTCCCCCAGGTTGAGCGAGTTTCAAACTCACTGCCGTCAGTCATTACAACTTTTATTTTATGATAATCTGGATGAATTTTTTTTTTCATTGCTGTTTTTTAGCTCATTAATTAAATTTACTCAATATTTTTTTTTATAAGTCCTACTAAATTTTTATGAATATTATCATTTGAGGCAATAATATTCCTTTTTATTGGATTGAGATCATCTTTGTTAAAATGCTCAATAAAGCCTCCCGATTCTTTTAAAATTATTATGCCAGCCGCAATGTCCCAGTAATTAAGTTCTCTTTGCCAATAGCCATCAAATCTACCACAAGCGACATAGGATATATCTAATGCCGCACTTCCAAATTTTCTAATTGGCGCATTAATTTCGAGTGAAACATCGGAATATTCTTTCAGAATTTTTTCTTTAATTTTACTTGAGAACTTCGGTCCCCCAGTTACTAAAAGAGAGTCTTCCAAATTCTTTTTTTTAGAAACTCTTATTCTTGAATTATTTAAAAATGCACCATTTCCTTTATCTGCAAAAAAAAGTTCATTTTTTATTGGATCAAAAATTATTCCACACTTAATCTCATTGTCTTCCTCGTACCCTATTGATATAGCAAAATGTGGAATGCCGTTTAAAAAATTAGTAGTTCCATCGATCGGGTCGATGATCCATCTATTATCTTTATTATTCTTATTAATCTCCCCAGCCTCTTCGCTTAAAATACCATAATCTGGATGGGCTTTGAGCAATTCGTCGATTATAATTTTTTCTGTTCTTTTATCTGCAGACGACACAAAATCGCCTGGACCTTTAGAGGAAACTTGTAATTTTTCTATCTCACCAAAATCTCTTATTAATGATTTCGCTGATTTCATACATGCTTTATATATAATATTTAATTTAGGAGAATTTAATCTCATGTTAACTTACCTTCTTTACATATTCCAGAGTTCTTGTATCAATGATGATTTTATCACCGCTTTGAATAAAAGGAGGAACTGAAACTGTAAGCCCATTTATTAATCTTGCAGGTTTATAAGATGAAGCAGCAGTTTGACCTTTAACTACAGAGTCCGTTGTATCTATTTGACATTCTAAATTTTTCGGAAGTTCTAATCCCATTGGTTTTTCATCTAATAATGATATTGTTACTTCTAAGTTTTCTCTCAATAATTTTTTATTCTCTCCAATTAAACTATTTGGTAGTGAAATTTGTTCAAAACTTTTATTGTCCATGAAGAAACAATTTTCATCATCAGAATATATATAATTGAATTTTTTTTCATCAACATCAGGTTTTTCAACTGTCTCACTTGACCTAAACCTCTCGTTTAATTTTGTTCCTCTGATAACACTTTTTAATTCAACTTGGTTAAAAGCTCCACCTTTCCCAGGTTTCACATGCTGTGTTTTTAAAACAGTCCAATAGTCGTTCTTATGCTCTATAACCATACCTGGTTTTATTTCAATTGCTGTTATTTTCATCACTTTATTCTCTTTATTGCGTCTGACGGATTTAATATTGGGTTATTCCAAATAAAACTAGATATTGCAATATAATTTGCACCCGAATTTAAAAGTTTTTTATAATTTTTTTGGTTAACACCACCTATGGCGACTATTGGAAGCTTTGTTTTATCTCTTATTTTCTTAAGATCAACAATTTTTGCTTTTTTGGCTTTTGGTTTTAATTTAGATTTAAAAAATGATCCAACACCTATATAGTCAGCATTAAAATTCTCCGCTTTTCTAATTAAATTTAATGAACTATGGCAAGTAACACCAAGAATTTTTTTTTTTTAAAATTTTTCTAGCAATGCTAACATTTGTATCTAGTTGTCCTATGTGGCAGCCATCAACATTCGATTTTAAAGCTAAATACGGGTTATCATTTAGAATTAATTTTACACGGTATTTTTTTGTAATCTTTTTAACTTTTTTTAGAATATTAAGAACATGTTTATCTTTTTGTCCCTTTAATCTAAGCTGAAAATACTTTACCTTTTTTGATTTCAAGACCTTAGATAACTCAATATAAAACTTATTATCAATTCTTTTTGGTGAAATAAGGTAAACAAATCTTGCCAATTTAGGCCGCTATTTCTTTTTCCAAATTTTCACTCCAAGCGCCTTTGGAGGATAAGCCATTCATTTTAGCTCTGTGATTGAAGACTTCTTGTACCTTGCTGACGTTTTTAGTATCTTTAGACCAAGTTTTTAAAGCACTTTGTTGCAAGGCCCTTCCATAAGAAAAAGTTATTAAAAAATTAGTATCATTAATTAAGTTAATTTGATTTAAATTTCTACTAGCCTCTATTTCAGTTTGACCGCCAGATAGAAATGCTATTCCGGGTACCATACTAGGTACATTTTTTTTCAAACATTCAAGTGTCATTTTTGCTATCTCTTCTTTATTTGATTTTTTTTTACACTCTGATCCAGGTAAAATCATATTTGGTTTTAGAACAGTGCCTTTTAGGTCAACTTTATGTAATTCAAGTTCATTATAGCATTCATTTAAAACATTGGTTGTTACTTTGTAGCATGTATTAATGTCATGATCACCGTCCATTAGAACCTCTGGTTCTACGATTGGAACCATGTCAGCTTCTTGAACTAATGCAGCATATCTAGCTAAAGCATGAGCATTAGATTTTATGCATTGTGTCGATGGATGATTTTTACCTATTGAATAAACAGCTCTCCATTTAGTAAATTTTGCTCCTAATTTATTATATTCCATCAATCTTTCTCTTAGTCCATCTAGACCTTCTGTTATCTTTTCTTCATTTGATCCCGCCAATAACTTTGCGCCTTTATCTACTTTAATGCCTGGAATGGAGTTATTTTTAGAAATTAAATCTGGAATAGAAATACCGTTACTACTTTTTTGTCTTAAGGTTTCATCAAATAAGATTACACCACCTATAAATTCTTTCATCGCTTTTGATTGGAACAATGTTTCTCTAAAATTTAATCTAGTTTTTTCTGTAGACTCTATTCCAACACTTTTTAATCTTTTTTCCATTGTTCCAGTGCTTTCATCAGCTGCAAGTATACCTCTTCCTTTTGCACACATTTTTTTAGCTATTTCTTCCAATGACATAAATATACGTTTATTTTAAAACTTCTATTCCAGGCAAGTTTTTTCCCTCAAGAAACTCTAAAAAAGCTCCCCCAGCTGTTGATAAGTGTGTAAATTTTAAATTTGAAGTATAAGTTTTGATTGCAGAAACTGTATCACCACCACCTACAATTGATAATAAATTTTTCTTTGATGTATTTTCGGATATTGACTGAGCTAATGCAATGGTTCCAGTGGCAAAATTTTTGTTCTCAAAATATCCTGCTGGACCATTCCATAAAACGGTATTAGATTCATTTATTTTTTTCGATATATAATTAATGCTTTTTGGACCT
>CACDLE010000015.1 GCA_902553555.1 uncultured Pelagibacteraceae bacterium | reverse complement strand
TACCAATGTAGCAGAACCATCTGTAAATCTGCTTTAACATAATTACTCACTCTTGTTTTCGCCTGTAATTATTATAACCAAAAATTAACAATAATAAAAATGAAAATGGATAAACTATTGCTTTATTAGGTCTATCAGGGTTTTCAATTTTAAAATTACTTATGATATCACCCATTTGCATTCCTGATTTTTTAGCTTCACCCTTCCAGTTTAATTTGTCTATTGTTAATTGCTCATTTTGTTCAGACAAAGTTACTCCATATTCTTCCAAATTATAATCATTTTCAAATTTTGCTTTATCAATCACAAATAGCTTGTATCTTTCTCCATACTCAGTAACTCTAGTTACCTTGATGTGAACTTCTTTTGCAGGGTCAAAGGAAAGATTTTGAATATTTTCAGCTATAAGTTTCTGCTCATTAAACTTCGGGTAGAATTTGCTTAAAACATAATCTGGGGCTAGAAAGGATATGGAGATTATTAAGAATGCTATAATTTCATACCATCTTAATTTATTTATAAACCATTGCTGAGTTGCAGCAGTAAAAACTAAAATTCCAATTAAAGATGTAATTATGACTATTAATGCTTGCCAAATGTTATCTACACCGATTAGTAAAAGTTCGTGATTGAATAAAAAAACTATAGGTAAAATACCTGTTCTTAAACTGTACCAAATGGCTTGTAGACCAGTTCTGAGAGGGTCACCTCCAGAAATTGCAGCTGCTGCATACGACGCCAAACCAACTGGTGGTGTTACATCAGCCATTAAACCGAAATAAAATACAAATAAATGAACAGCGATCAGTGGAAAAATATAACCAGATGCATTTCCTACATCGACAAGCACTGTTGCCATGAGCGAAGCTACGACAACATAATTTGCTGTAGTCGGAAGACCCATGCCAAGTAATAGACAGAGAATAATAGTGAGTAAAATTAGGATGATTACATTGTCTCTAGCAATTGTCTCTATGACTATAATTAGGTTGGTACTTAAACCTGTTGAACCTACCGCTCCAACTATGATACCTGCTGTTGCTATTGCAATACCAACTCCAACCATATTGATTGCACCCTTTTGAAGTCCAACGATTGTTTGATTGTACCAGTCAGTGATACCAGTTTTAAAGTCTGGATTTTTAATTATACGATTTACTAAATTTACCAAGATCAAAGATAAAGTTGCATAAAAAATGGAAAATCCTGCTGTATATCTCATATAAACAAGTAAAAAAATTAGGACGAAAATTGGTATTAAAAAATGTAAACCAGATAAAAAAGTTTTCTTCAGATGTGGTACATCAGCATCGTCCATTCCTTTAAGACCTAATTTCAATGCTTCCAAATGAGATATATAGAACAATGCAATATATGAAATTACTGCGGGTAAAAAAGCGTGTTTGACAACTTCAAAATAAGTTACACCAATAAAACTTGCCATGACGAAAGCAGCTGCACCCATTACAGGTGGCATTATTTGACCATTAACTGATGATGAGACTTCTATTGCTCCAGCTTTCTCTTGTGAGAAACCAGTTTTTTTCATAATAGGAATTGTAAATGTTCCAGTAGTAACTGTATTAGCGATTGAAGATCCAGAAATCATACCTGTCATTCCCGAACCGAGAATAGCAGCTTTAGCTGGTCCTCCTCGCATTTTACCAACCATTGCAAAAGCTAAGTCTAAAAAATATTTTCCTCCACCAGCAGTTTCTAATAATGCTCCAAATAAAACAAACAAAAAGATAAAATCAACTGAAACACCGATTGGAATTCCGAATATTGCTTCTTGGTCAAACCATTGAAAACCTACTAATCTTTTTAGAGAAAGACCACCATGAGAAATTATATCTGGTGCATATTTTCCAAAATAAGAAAACAGCAGAAAACAAATTGCGATAATAACCAGAGGTAAGCCTATAGCTCTTCTTGTGGCTTCTAATAATATTAAAATACCAAAAGTACCAATAATTAATTCAACGGGAACTTTTAAACCAAACAATTCTTTTACTAATAAAATCCCTCCCCTATTCACTAAATCGTCATAAAAAAAATAGATATAGAGACAACAAAAAGCTGCAACTAAACTTATTACAATATCTAAAAAGGAAATTTTTTTTCCTCTTGCTATTGGAAATATTAGAAATGTTAGTGTAAGTGCAAATCCTAAGTGAATTGCTCTAGCTGGCAAACCCTTGAACATGCCAAAATTAAACCAAAACGGAAATGGAGAAGCATACCAGAGTTGAAATAAAGTCCAAATGATTGCTATACCCATAACAATCTTTAAATGAAAACCAGATAAATTTTTAGTCGGAGAGATATCTTCGCTAATTTTTTGTTTAATACTATCTTTTATATTTTGACTCATTAACTAGAAGATACAATATTATAAAAAAAAAGGCCCAAAAAATATTGGGCCTTTTAAATTTAATTATGAAGTAAGATTACATTAATCCAGCTTCTTTGTAATACTTAATTGCTCCTGGATGTAATGGAGCTGATAAACCATCAGCTATCATATTTTTCTTTTCAAGAGGTCCAAAAGCAGGATGTTGAGCTCTGAAATCATCAAAGTTTTCCATTACCGCTTTTGTAACTAAGTATACTAACTCTTCAGAAACATTAGCGCTTGTAACAACTGTAGCTTTAACACCGAAAGTTGTAGCATCTTTTTTCTGATTTGAGTAAGTACCTGCTGGGATTACCGCTTTAGCATAATAGTCAGCTCCGTCAATTAAACCTTGAACTGGTGCTCCAGTTAAATTAATTGGGCTAGCTTTTGCTTTGCAAGTTGCTGCTTGCTCCATAGCACCATTTGGAAATCCTACAGAATATCCGAATGCATCTATTTTTCCGTCACAAAGAGCTTTTACTTGTTCAGAAGAAGTAAGTTCAGTTGTAGCCTTAAACATACTCATGTCAGCTCCCATAGCTTTCATTAATTCTTCCATTGTTCCTCTTTGACCAGAACCTGGGTTACCGATGTTTACTGTTTTCCCTTTCAAGCCTTTAAAATCTTTAATTTTAGATTTTTTACTTGCCCAAATTTGGAAAGGTTCATTGTGAACAGAAAATACAGCTCTTAGATCACTAAACTGTTTTCCTTCCCATTTGCTTGAACCATTGTAAGCATGGAACTGCCAGTCTGACTGAGCAACACCAAATTGAAACTCACCATCTTTGATTTGTCCTATATTATAGTTAGAACCACCTGTTGAAGGTGCAGTACATCTATAAGCTTTAGCTGTACCTTTTTTTCTACCATGATCAGCACTTATTGCTGACTTGTGTAACATTTTACAAATGGCGTTACCAGTTTGGAAATAAACTCCAGTTGGTCCACCAGTACCTATAGTAAAGAATTCTGCTGATTTAGCGATTGGACTCGCAAAAGCGAACATCACTAAAAACGCTGAAATCAATGACATTAGTTTTTTCATATGTACCCCCGTTTGTTATTAACTATAATTTAACTATGGATAAAGGTTCAGGTCAAAGAGAATCTTTATAAATTTTTAGCCCAATTTGATAATTTTTGTACACCTTCAACTACATTTGGTGCATACTTTTCAATAATTTTATCACTTATAGGTTTATCATTTATATTTGCTTTAAGAAATTCGCTTCCATCAAAATCAATATAACACAATCTAGTAAGTAATCTTTTTTTATTAAATCCAAAGTCTGATGCAGGAAGCATTGCTACTCCTGTTTCCTCTAAGACGGTTTCACAAAGATGCGTAGAATTTTTAAATTTTTTATTTAAAAATTCTGGCATCAAATAAAAGGCTCCTTGTGGTTGGTTGATTAAAACTTTATTTGATTTTAAATGATTATAAACATAGTTGCCTACTGATCTTAAAATGTTTAAAGTTTTTTCTTTATATTCAGAAAAATCACCATTGTAAGCTTCTACCGCGGCATATTGAGCTGGGGTATTTACAGTTGAATATGATTCGCTAGCTAAAGTTACAATAGTTTTTAAAAATCTTGACAATTTTTCTGGCACTGCAAAGAAACCTACTCTCCAACCGCCTGCACCACACCATTTACTTAGTCCTCCGCTAATAAATGTTCCTTCTGGATAAAATTTAGATATTGAGTTGTATTTATTACAAAAAGTTAAATCAGTATAAATTTCATCAGACAATACTAAAAGGTTATATTTTTTTGCAACTGCTGCCAACTCACTTAAGTTATTACAAGTTGTACCAGATGGATTATTTGGAGAATTAAGAATAAAAATTAAATTCTTTTTTTTTAAAGATTTTATTTTTTTCTCAAGTTGAGTTGCAGTTGGAAACCAGTTATTTTCTCTAGTAGTCTCAATCCAATGCACTTTGTTTCTTCCAATAACAGCTTGTGGTTCATAGGAAACCCAGCTAGGAGCTGATAATATTATTTCTCCATTGAATGCAACATGCATCAATAACATCGCTTCCTTAGATCCTGGTGTAATGAGAATATTTTCTTTCGGATAAGTAACTCCAGTTTTTTTTAATAGATAGCTAGAGATTGACTCTCTTAATTCTACAAGACCTTGAATAGGTAGATACTCTTTCCTGTGTGCGTTTTGTTTAAGTTTGTTCACTATACTTTCTGGAACTGGGAAAGGTGACTGACCAAAACCAAAACTGTAGACTTTTTTTCCTTTATTAATTAGTTCTTTAGATTTTTCATTTATTACTAAAGTAGAAGAAGGTCTAAGTTTTGTTATATTCTTCTTTGTATAATTTGTCATAACAGCTTTTTTAAAAAAGCTATTATTCACCTTACGGGGACTCTATGATTCAAGTCAATTAAAACTTTTAAACTAGAACATTTGACAAAATGATTCGGTCATGTTTTAATCTTATTTTGTTCTCAAGAGCGGTCTATATATAGTATAATAAAATATTTCAAACACAAATATGGGAAACACTTCAAATAAAATAATTGCTCTCCTAGGTCCCACAAATACGGGTAAAACATTTGTTGCGATTAAAGAAATGCTCAAATACGAGACTGGAATTTTTGGATTTCCTTTAAGACTATTAGCTCGAGAGGTTTATGACAAATGCGTTAAAGATGTTGGGGTTGAAAAAGTAGCATTAATAACTGGTGAAGAAAAAATCATACCAAGTAGCGCTGATTATTTTATTTGCACTGTAGAATCGATGCCCAAAGATAAAGACGTTGAATTTGTTGCGATTGACGAAATACAAATGTGTGGGGATAGGGAACGAGGTCATATATTTACAGATAGACTTTTAAACATTAGAGGAAAAAAAGTTACTATGTTTTTAGGATCTCAAGTTATGAAGAGTGTAATAGGTGAACTAATTCCAGAAGTATCATTTGAAAATAAAGAAAGATTTTCAAAATTAGCTTATAGTGGTTTTAAAAAAGTTTCTAGGTTGGAAAGAAAATCTGCAATAATAGCTTTTTCAATAGAAGATGTATATGCGATTGCAGAATTAATTAGACGGCAAAAAGGTGGGGCTGCGGTTATTATGGGTTCTTTAAGTCCGAAAACTAGAAATTCTCAAGTAGAATTATATCAATCTGGTGATGTTGATTATTTAGTTGCTACTGATGCAATTGGAATGGGTTTAAATATGGATATTAATGAAATTTATTTTTCAAATTTGAAAAAATTTGATGGAAAGAAAACAAGAAGACTAAATCTTATTGAAATTTCACAAATAGCTGGTAGAGCTGGAAGATATAAAAATGATGGATTTTTTGGAACAACAGGAGATTGTGAAGTTTTAAATTCAGATGAAATAGAAAATATAGAAAATCATCATCTACCTGAAATTAAAATGATTTTTTGGAGAAATTCAAATTTAAACTTCGCAGATCCTGAAAAACTTATTTCATCGCTTGAAAAACGTCCAAACAAAAATTCACTAATAAGGGCTCAAGACTCACTAGACGAAAGTGTCTTAAGACATTTTTTAAAAATAGGCAGAAATAATATTCTTTATCATAAAAATTTAGAATTATTGTGGGAATGCTGTCAAATACCTGATTTTGAGAAAAAAGCGTATGGTCAACATATAAATATTATTGACAAGGTTTTTAAATATTTATCAACTAAGAAAAAAAGAATACCTAATGATTATATGAAAGAACAGCTTAAAGGTTTAGAACGTGAACATGGAAATATAGATGTATTGTCACATCGTATTTCAAATGTAAGAACATGGTCATACGTTGCCAATAAAAAAAATTGGGTTGAAAACTCTGATTATTGGATTCAGTTAACTAAGAGTATTGAAGACAAACTTTCTGATAAACTTCACCAAGAATTAACAAATAGTTTCATAGATAAAAAAATCAGTTTGTTATCAAGGCGTCTAAAACAAGATTTGGTGCTAGATACGGAAATAGATGAAAACAATAAAGTCCTCATAGATAATCAGTTAATTGGTGAATTGAAGGGACTAAAATTTGTAATTGCTTTAACATCAAAAACATTAGAAACTGATATTAAGTCCATTAAAAAAGCTGCAAGAAAAGGTGTTGGAGCTGAATTAATAAAAAGAGTCTCTGCAATCGTTGAAAATGAGAATATAAATTTAGATGATAATTGTAACATTATTTGGAAAAACAACCAAATTGCTAGGTTAAAAAAAGGTAATAACTATTTAAATCCAGAAATTGAAATCATATCAGATGATACCCTTGATGATACCTCAAAAAGTAAATTGGAGAGCTTCCTTAAAAATTGGACAAATAAACATATTGAAAGCCTGTTAGGAGACTTGATAAATCTTAATAAAATAAAGGTTGAAAATAAATTTATAAGAGCTTTGAATTTTCAGCTTTTTGAAAATAACGGT
>CACDLE010000014.1 GCA_902553555.1 uncultured Pelagibacteraceae bacterium | reverse complement strand
CCAGTATAAACATTAAAATCAAAAGAATAACTATGAATTTCATTTTAGCTCCTTTTTATATTTTTTTATCATACTTTTAATATTTTTTTCAGAAGTTCCACCATAAGAATTTTTTGAATTCATTGAGTTTTTTACATTAAAAATTTTTAAAACGGCATTATTGATGTTTTTATAAAACTTTTTAATTTCATTTAAATTTAACTCGTCCAAATTTTTTTTATTTCTTTCAGCATAATTGACTATTTTAGATGATATTTTGTAAGCTTCTCTAAAAGACAGCTTTTTATCTTTGACAAGGTAGTCCGCAAAATCTGTTGCAGTTGTATAACCAGTCTTTGCCATTTTAGACATTCTATTTTTATTTGGATTAACATTTTTAATTAACTCGTTGCTCATAATTAAAGTATCTCTCAAAGTATCAAAACCATCAAATACTAGCGCTTTGTCATCTTGTAAATCCTTAAAATATGAAATTGGAAGTCCTTTCATAATTGTTAAAATAGAATTTAATTTTCCGTAATTAATTCCAGTTCTTCCCCTGATAAGTTCTGCAGGGTCAGGGTTTTTTTTTTGCGGCATAATAGAAGAGCCTGTTAGCATTTTATCATTAAAGTTAATTAACTGATAAGCATCTGAGTTTAAAATTATAAAGTCTTCAGCTAATCTTGACAAATGCATTGCACTTACAGCGCAAGCGTAAAGAAAGTCTATTGCAAAATCTCTATCAGATACTGTATCAATTGAGTTATTCGTTGGCTTTTTAAAACCTAACTTCTTGGAAGTAAAATTTCTATCTATATTATAAGAAGTTCCAGATAAAGCTGCTGCTCCAAGGGGTGATTCATCAATTAACTCAAGATTATTTAGAAATCTTTTTTTATCTCTTTTAAACATTTCATAATAAGCTAGCAGATAATGAGCAAAAGAAACTGGCTGCGCATTTTTAAGATGAGTAAAGCCTGGCATTACTGTGCTTACATTTTTGTCTGCCTTACTTATAATATTTTTCATTAAAGAATTTAATTCTTTTATCAAAATTAGCGATGAGTCTTTTACCCAAAGTTTAAAATCAGTAACTACTTGATCATTTCTAGATCTAGCGGTATGCATATAGCCTGCTGATTTGCCAATTATTTCATATAATTTTTTTTCGATATTCAAATGGATATCTTCAAATTTTTCTTTAAAAACAAATTTACCTCCTCTAATCTGCCCTCTAATTTTTTCCAATCCCTTAAGTATTTTTTTGCCCTCTTTAGCAGGAATAATTTTTTTCTTAATTAACATTTGAGTGTGAATTTTAGAGGCAAAAATATCTTGCTCGTAAAGTCTTTTATCTACGTTTATTGAAGCCCCAATTCTTTGAAATGATTTAGAAGTTGAGCTTTTAAATCTGCCTGACCAAACTGTCTTATTTTTATTTGTCATAAACTATGTTATTTTTAATTTAAATTAATATGAAAATTAGTAAATCTTTTAAAATCATAACGTTCATTTTTATAGGCTTTTTATTTGTTAATAACCCTTCTACTTACGCGGAGCTTCCTAACAATCTTGTTATTCATGATAAGCCCAAGAAAATATCTAATATAACTTTTAAAGATATAAATCTTCAAAATGTGGATCTATCTAAGAATAAAGGCAAGATCATGATATTAAACTTTTGGGCAACTTGGTGCGCGCCCTGTAAAAAAGAGATGCCTTCTTTAGAAAAACTTGCACAAAACTTACCTAACATTAATGTATATCCAATAAATATGGAGCCACCAAATAAACTTAGAGTAAGAGATTTTTTGCTCGACATTAACGTTGTGAGTCTAAATACATATTTTGATCCCAAACTTGATCTAGTAAAAAAATTAAAATTAATTGGGATGCCCACAACTGTTTTGTTAGACAAGGAGGGAAATGAATTTGGTAGAATAATTGGAGAGTTTGATTTTAATGAAAAGAGTTTTATAAAATTTTTAGATGAGAAATCTAATCTTTAAAAAAATAAGCCAATAAAACTAGAACAATAATTGCTATAAATTGTAATAAAACTCTTAACTGCATCAATTTATTAGAGTATTTTTTACTAGTACTTCCTCCTTTAAATAAAGTATAAATACCCAATACTAACACTATGGCAACAGCTCCGAGTAAAGAAAAACCTATAAAGTTAAATAATAGTTCCGACATTATGAGATATATATAATGAGCTACTCACTAAATACAACAATAATCAAACCAATTTCTAATCGAAAACCAAAAAATATTGTAATCCTTTGTCACGGTTATGGTGGAGATGGAAAAGATATTTCAATATTAGCTAATTATTGGAAAAACTATTTGCCTGAAACAATGTTTTTATGTCCAGATGCTCCAGAAAAATGCGCAGTAAGCAGTCAGGGGTTTCAATGGTTTGATCTCATGGATCAGACTAAAGAGCAAATACTATCCAAATCTTTAATAGCTGAAAATATTTTGACCAAATATATCGAAAACGTCTGTAAAGAATTTGATCTATTATTTGATAAAATATCTCTATGTGGATTCAGTCAAGGATGCATGATTAGTTTACAAACTGGTATAAAGAGTAAACAAAAACTAAATTCTATTTTAGGTTATTCTGGCAAAATAATAGATAAAGATCATTTAGAAAAAAATATTAATTCTAAACCAAATGTTCTTCTTATGCATGGAGATAAGGACGAAATAGTCCCAGTATCCTCACTATTGGAAGCAAAAGAATTTTTTAATAAAATTGACTACAAAATACAAACAAAAATTTTTAAAAATTGTGAACACAGAATTCCGCAGGAGGGCTCTAGTATGGGTCTAGAATTTCTTAAAACAAACCTATATTAATAAATGTTTCAAAATTATATCTTGATATAATTTTTTATATCAGTTAGCTTTAAGCATGATTATTTCTGCAAACGATAAAGTGCCATTAGAAAAATGTCCAGCTTTAGTTTTAAATGCTGATTTCAGGCCTTTAAGTTATTATCCCTTATCTTTATGGTGTTGGCAGGATGCCGTTAAATCTGTTTTTTTAAATAGAGTTAGCATTGTTTCTAATTACAAAAGAAAAATTAGAAGCCCATCATTTGAAATGAACTTACCAAGTGTAATAGCATTGAAAAACTTTATTAAGCCTTCGGATAACCCAAATTTCACAAGGTTCAATGTTTTTTTGAGAGATAAATTCACTTGTCAATATTGTGGAGATAAAAAAGATTTAACTTTTGATCATTTGTTGCCTAAATCAAAAGGTGGAATTACTGATTGGGAAAATGTCGTAACTGCATGTTCAACGTGTAATGTGAAAAAAGGTGGAAAATTATACGAGACTAGCGGTATGAGGCTCTTCAATAAACCTTATAGACCAACTGTTGACGACCTACATAAAAATGGAAGAAATTTTCCTCCTAACTTTTTACATGAAAGCTGGATGGATTATTTATATTGGGATATAGAATTAGAACCTTAATTAAATTTTTTCAGAAATTACTATTGCTATTTTAGACGACGTTTTAACGATTTTATCTAGGACTTTGTACAGACCTACCTTGGTAGCACCATTTTCATAAGCTATATCTCTATGCTCTAGTTCATCTTCTCTAAATTTAATAATTTTCTTTTTCAGTTCTCTTTCATCATCTTTTAACTGAAAAGTTTGATTCTTATAATGATCATCTATTACCTCTTCCACGGATGCCGTACAAAGCATTGCAGCTTTTTTACCTAACATAGCGGTTCCAAAACCAAGAGTAATACCCATCAGATCCCATAGAGGTAGCAGTTTAGTAGGTTTAATATTTCTTTTTTGTATCTCTTTATCGAAAAACTCAAAGTGTTCTCTCTCGTGTTCCTTCATTTCTTCAATTTTTCTTTTTAATTCCTCATCTTGTTTAAATGTTTTTAAAGCAAGTAATTGACCTTCATAAATCTTAATTGCTCCACGTTCACCCGCATGGTCTACTCTTATAATTTCTTCTAAAGTTTTTTTATCAGTTTTGCTCATTTTTTCTTAAAATTCCTAATACTATAACACTTATAAAAAAAGATAATACTGCGTTAAATGTAGCAAGTGATAAGCCAAAAATTCTAAAAGTTACTTCTTTACAGCTCACTGTTGTATTTTCTAATGTTTTTAAAAGTTCTTCTGTACTTTGAATTTCGTTGTTTGTACCGAGATCACATAGCCAACTTTCCTCAAAAAATCCCTGTTCTATTCCTATATGGTAAATCGATGTTAAAGTACCAAATATAAACAAAAGTAATATTAATATTAAAATAGTTTTTTCCCATTTATTAATGAAAATTATTAAAGAGCCTAAAATGATTGCACCAATATAGGGAATTCTTTCAATTTTACACAAATTACATGGTTCATGACCAAGCACGAACTCTACAAAGTAAGCAAAGCTTAGGCTTAAAAAACTTAAAATAATTAAAGAATACAAAAATAATTTATTTTTCATCTTACTTAAAATAAAAATACAACGTTAATACAATTATAACAATTATTATTCCCATAATTGAAAAAAACCTAAAACCAGCCTTATCTAAGAATTCTTCAAATTTATTACCAAACTTCATAGTTAAAAAAGAAACTATAAAAAATCTTAAACCTCTGGATATAAAGCTTATAATTATAAATAAGTATAAATTAAAGCCAATGAAGCCACTAGTGATTGTAAAAACCTTATAAGGCAGAGGCGTAAAACCAGCTAAAAATAAAGTAGCAACCCAGAAAATAAATCCAGCTTTATTTGATAGTTGTTCTTGTAAGGCAAATACTTTGTCCTCATAACTATAAAATTCAATTATTGACATCGAAAATTCGAGAAAAAAACTTCCTAAAAAGTATCCAAATATACCTCCCAAAACAGAAAATATAGTTGCGATTAAAAATATACTAAAATAGCTATCTTTTTTTCCTAAGACCATTGGCACAATAAGTACATCAGGTGGAATAGGGAAGAATGAACTTTCAATAAAAGATACAAATGCTAGAAAAGGCTTAGATAATTTATGCCTAGCTAATTCTAAACATCTATCATATAATTTCTTAAACATTTATCTTGTATATAAACATGTCTGAAGAAAAAGAAATAAAAAAAGTCAATAATCTTACTAAGATAGATTTTAAAAAAAAACAGATTGAGACTGCAGACGAGTTTATCAGTAAGTCTGAGGTTCACTCAATATTATCTGCTAATTTTGGAAGAATAAGTGATCACTGGTTTAAATTTTCTACTACATGGAACTATAACGCTTATCAGACGTTCATGGATATGGATAAATACCTAATCTTAATTTATCTCGTACAAAAATCTTTTCGTCACTATGCCGATATTATGATTATTCATTCTGAAGAACAATTTTACACTAAGGAAGAATTCGAAATAGAGAAAATCAATCTAATCGAGATATCTGATGAGCTTTCAATAGCTAAAGAGACTGTTAGAAGAAAAATCAATGAATTGAGTGAAGAAAAGATAATTATGCGAAAAGGGAAAAAAATTATCTTAAAACCCCTGACGTTTATTCATCAGAGACCAAAACATTCAATAAAAACTTTATCTCAATTTTTGCATGTTTGCTCAAAATATCTAGCTACACAGGATTGGTTCGGTGAAGCAATTGAAGCACAAAAAATAGAGGAATTTACTCGTGAAAATTTTACATTAGTTTGGAGGTTTTTCTTCAGATTTAAAATTCCATTTTTAATCAGACAAAGAAAATTTCATGGAGATTTAGAAACTTTTATAGTTGCTGGTACAATTTTTGCTAATAACATAGTTAGACTTAAAGAAAAATATAAGAATAATCCTATAACCCAAAAAAGTAATGCTAATGATCTTGGTGAAGAAAATTTCATGGAGTGGGCTAAATTTATTATAATGTCCAGAGAGGATATTCTTGGAATGAATGCTTCATCTATCTCTGAAATTACTGGCATACCCAGGGCAACAGTTATCAGAAAACTTAGAATTTCAGAAAGAACGGGTATGATATTTAAAGATAAACGACAGCTTTACACAATCGGAAAAAATTATAAAGCAAAACTTAAAGATTTAACGAGAGTATTTTCAGAAAACCAAATTGACTTATGTAAGTTTGTATCAACATTCTTTGAACTTTATAGAAATCCTAATATTAACAAAAATAATAAATAAACTGTTTATTTAGAGTATTATTTCATAATATACTTGATTAAGGGCGAATGGTGGAACTGGTAGACGCGCCGGACTCAAAATCCGGTGGTAGCAATACCTTGAGAGTTCGAGTCTCTCTTCGCCCACCAAATTATGAAAATAGATAAACTTAATAGTCTTGTAGAACTTTATTTTATAAAGTCTGAAACAATAGATAAAGATAAACAGTTCTTGAAGTGGTTAAAACCAAACAAAACCCAATATACTTGGGGCGATGTTACTGATAAAATTTTAAAACTTTCAGAAAAGATAAGATCATTAATCGTGGAGGGTGATAGATGTTTAATTTTATCTGAGAATAGGCCCTATTGGTTGATGACAGATATTTCTATTATGAATGCGGGAGGTATTTCTGTTCCAATATTTACAACGTATTCAGCTAGTGATTATGAATATATCATGAACGATTGTAAACCATCCTTAATCTTTGTCTCAAATAATGACCAGTTTAGTAAAATTAAAAAATTTATAAATAAAGGCGTTAAAAAAATAATATCCTTTGAAAAAATTAATCATGAGAGTTTGCTTATGGAAGATATTTTTAAAGAAGAAAATTACGAAAAAAAAATTAATAAAAATTTATCAAGGGAAAAGCCAGCTTGTATTATATATACATCAGGTACATCTGGAAACCCAAAGGGTGTAATATTGAGTCATGGAGGAATTTTATCTAATTGTGAAGGGGCTATGGAATTATTAAATCCTTTAATCAAAAAAAAAGAACCAATTTTTTTAACTTGGTTACCCTTGTCACATTCTTATGAACATACAGTGCAATTTATTCAAATTTTAATTGGTGCTAAAGTTTTTTATGCTGAAAGTTTAGAAAAACTTATTTCTAATATGGGAGTAGCTAAACCTACAATAATGACAGCGGTACCAAGATTCTACCAAAATCTATTTACGAAAATAAGCATAAATTTTGATAAACAAAAAGGTTTTAAAAAAAAATTAATCAATACAACTTTATATTTAGGAAAAAAAATTATTAGAAAACATAAACTTAGCCTAATAGAGAAAGTAATTAATTTTTTGTGTGAAAAACTAGTAAGAGAAAAAATTAGAAAACAATTTGGCGGAAATCTTCAAGCTTTTGTTTCAGGTGGAGGCGCATTGGATAAAAATATTGGTGAATTTTTAAACTCCATAGGATTACCTACATTGCAGGGTTATGGTCTAACCGAGGCTTCACCAGTGGTAAGTTGCAATTTACCTAATTTAGTAAAAGTAGAGACAGTGGGGCCACCATTTAGAACTAATGAAGTAAAAATAGCTTCGGATGGAGAGATATTGGTTAGAGGTGAAAATATAATGATCGGTTACTGGAATTTAGAAGAGGAAACAAAAAAAATAATAAAAGATGGTTGGTTACATACAGGAGACATTGGTGAATTTGATGAAAATAATTATTTAAAAATTACGGATAGAAAAAAAGATATTATAGTAAATTTAGGCGGGGACAAT
>CACDLE010000013.1 GCA_902553555.1 uncultured Pelagibacteraceae bacterium | reverse complement strand
TCAATATCTTTAAAACTTATCCAAATATTTGCAATTATTGGAAATAATACAATTGCGAAAACTAATAAAACTGCAGGTAAGACTAGAGTGTAAGCAGTTCTTTTTTCTAATTTTGATAATGTGTTATTCATAAATAAAAAGCGGATAATAAAGTATTATCCGCTTTTTATAAAATTATTTTTAAAACTTAGCTAATTCAGCGTTTATTTTATTAACCGCTTCGTCAACTGAGATTTGATCATCTATATATTCTCTAGTGATTCTATTTAAGAATTGAGAATTAATGATTTTCGATGCTCTAGAAAGCTCGCCCTCTTTAACTCCCCATCTGTTTGCGGTATCTAAACCGGCAACAATGTTATCAATAACATCTGAAGAATAAAGATCAGTTAATGGTGCCTTTCTATCGACACCTACAGGTAATTTGCTCCATGCTTTCGTGTAAGCACTTGGATCACTCTTATTTCCTCTTCTTACAGGAAATTTTCCCTCAGGAGCAATTCCTAATGTCGCTGTATATCCCTCACTCATTGAGTATTCTATGAATTTTTTAGCTTCATCAGTATCTGCATCTGCTGTTATTCCAAAATATCTTACATCAGCCCAAGCCGCTCCTTTTTTATTATTTGGACCACTAAAGTTAGTTATAAAACCAGTTTTAGAGGCTAGCTCTGGTGATGTAGGGTCACTATTTATTGCTGGAGCTGGTGTCCAGTGGTTAAGAGATAGAATGAAATTTTTTAAGAAAGCTTTTGAAACAGAAAAGATTTTAAAGTCTTTAAAAGATAATAGGGATGTATATTTAGTTCCAGCATTTACTGGTATGGGTGCACCATATTGGAACCAGCAATCCAGAGGTGTTTTAAGTGGTTTAACAAGAGATACAGGCCCCAAAGAAATTGTTAGAGCTACGATAGAGTCTGTTGCCTATCAAACGCATGATTTGTTTGAAGCAATGAAACATGATGGATTAAGGCCGAGAATGGTAAAAGTAGATGGGGGAATGGTTATGAATAATTGGTTTTCTCAATTTTTATCAGATGTAGTTAACGTTAAAGTTTACAGACCCAAAGTTCATGAGACTACAGCATTAGGAGCGGCATTCATGGCTGGTTTAAAAATTGGAGTGTATAAATCTTTAAAAGATATTTCTAAAAATTGGAGTCTAGAGAAAAAATTTACTCCTAAAATGAAAAACAGCGACAGAAAAACACTTCTAGTAGGCTGGTCAAAGGCTATAAAAAGAGCACTCATTAATTAAATCAATTAATAGTTGTATAAATTATAAGAATTAAGTCTGTACAAATAAGTTCTATTTTGCTTCAATTAATAAATTAACAAACAACAGAGGGGAATTAATGTTTAAAACATTGAAAACTATAATAGCTGTTGCTGTTTCACTTTCTCTTTTAGCTTCTTCTGCAAGCGCTGACGCGATTAAGAAGTGGGCTACTGGTGAGTTTAGTCTTTCTACACTTTCTGAAAAAGAAAGAATTAAAGAACTAAAATGGTTCCAAGATGCTGCGAAGCCATTCAAAGGAATGTCTATCAAAGTATTGTCTGAAACTATTCCTACTCACGAGTATGAGTCAAAAGTTCTAACAAAGGCTTTTGAAGAGATCACTGGGATTAAAGTTAATCACCAGTTACTTGGTGAAGGTGATGTAGTAATGGCTGTACAAACTCAAATGCAAACTAACGTAAGTATTTACGACGCTTATATCAATGACTCAGATTTGATTGGTACTCACGCTAGAATGCAACAAGCTGTAAACCTAACGAAATGGATGGCTGGAGAAGGTAAAGATGTTACTTTGCCAACTTTAGACTTAGACGATTTCATTGGTAAACAGTTTACTACAGGTCCAGATGGCGACTTATACCAAATGCCTGACCAACAATTTGCTAACCTTTACTGGTTTAGAAAAGATTGGTTTGACAGACCTGAAATCAAAAAAGGTTTTAAAGCCAAATACGGATATGATTTAGGTGTACCTTTAAATTGGTCTGCATATGAAGACATCGCAAAATATTTTTCAGAAGACGTGAAAAATATTGACGGTGTTAGAATTTACGGTCACATGGACTACGGTAAAAGAGCTCCTGACTTAGGTTGGAGAATGACTGACGCGTGGTTATCAATGGCTGGAGCAGGTGATGTAGGAAAACCTAATGGTATACCAGTGGACGAGTGGGGAATAAGAATGGAAAAAGGTTCTTGCAACCCTGTTGGAGCTTCAGTAACAAGAGGTGGAGCTGCAAATGGTCCTGCTGCTGTATACGCAATCAGAAAATGGGATGAGTGGTTAAGAAACTATGCTCCTCCAGGTGCTGCGGCTATGGACTTCTATCAGTCTCTACCGTCACTATCTTCTGGAAACGTTGCTCAGCAAATCTTCTGGTACACAGCATTCACAGCTTCTTTAGTAGGAAAAAATCCTAACAACAAAGTTGTTGATGATAAAGGAATGCCGTTATGGAGAATGGGTCCATCACCAAAAGGACCTTATTGGGAAGAAGGCATGAAGCTTGGATATCAAGATGCTGGATCATGGACTTTATTTAAGTCTACACCAGTTAAAAATAGAAAAGCTGCATGGTTGTACGCTCAATTCGTTGTATCAAAAACAGTAGATCTTAAGAAAAGTCACGTAGGTTTAACTATCATTAGAGATAGTTCAATAGACCACAAATCTTTCACAGAAAGAGCACCAGCACTTGGTGGACTAGTTGAGTTCTACAGATCAAACAACAGAAATATTTGGTCACCAACAGGTGTAAACGTTCCGGACTATCCGAAACTTGCACAAATCTGGTGGCAACAAATTGGAGATGTAAACTCAGGTGCGTTTACTCCACAACAAGCTATGGATCGTCTTGCAGAAGAGATGGACTTAGTTATGTCTCGTATGGAAGCTGCTGACAAAGGTAGTAATGCATACGGTGGATGTGGACCAAGACTTAATAAACCAAGAGAAGCTTCTTATTGGTTAAATAAAAAAGGTTCACCAAAAGCTAAACGTGATGAGAAACCTCAAGGAAAAACTGTTCCATACGCGAAAGCTTGGAAATAGTAAGAGGTTAATCTAAATTGAAAAGGGGGCACTAGTTGCCCCCTTTTTTTAAAACTAAATTTTAAATTATGAGTCTAGAATTAAAAAATGTAGAAAAAAAAGTTGGAATAGATACTCATATTCATCCTACAAGTCTTAAATTAGAAAAAAATACAATAAATGTACTGCTCGGTTCCACACTAGCTGGGAAAACAACTTTAATGCAATTAATGGCAGGGTTAGATAAACCAACCTCAGGTGAAATATGGTTTGATGGAAAAAATGTTACAGGTATGAAAGTACAAAAAAGAAATTGTTCTATGGTTTATCAGCAATTTATTAATTATCCAAATTACACGGTTTATGAAAATATTGCTTCTCCCTTAGCAATAACGGGAGTTAAGGATGATGAGATTAAACAAAGAGTAGGAAAGGTGGCTGAACTTTTAAAACTATCAGCAATGTTAAATAAAAAACCTGACGAATTATCAGGCGGACAACAACAAAGAACTGCTTTAGCAAGGGCATTAGTAAAGGACTCAGATTTAATTTTATTAGATGAACCTTTGGCAAATTTAGATTTTAAACTAAGAGAAGAACTAAGAGAAGAATTGCCGAAATTATTTGAAGATAGAGACTGTATAGTTGTTTACGCAACAACAGAGCCATCAGATGCTTTAATGATAGGTGGAAATACAGCGACATTATTAGAAGGGAAAGTTATTCAGTATGGTAAAACTCTAGAGGTTTATAATAAGCCTGAAAATTTAATTTCAGCTAAAGTTTTTAGTGATCCACCAATGAATATAGCTGAAATTACCAAAAGAGGTGATAATTGTAAATTTACAGATAATGATGTTCAATGGAAATCATCAGCAAAAATTAAAGATGGCACATATAAAATTGGTATAAGACCACATAATATTACCACTTATAAAGAGGGAAATAATTCAGTTGAAATTAACGGTAAAGTTCAAATTTCTGAACTTAGTGGGTCAGAGAGCTTAATACACTTTACAAACGGAAATTTAAGTTGGGTTTCATTGTCTAATGGTACCCAACAAAAAAATGTTGGAGAAGATACCAAACTATACATGAACACAGATGAGTTTTTATATTTTGATCACAATAACAGATTGGTGAACAATGGCTAAAATTACTTTAAAAGATTTAAGTCACAGCTATCTAGAGCAACAGAATAGTAATTCTGATTGGGCTTTAAGAGATGTTAATATTGATTGGAAAGACGGTGGTGCTTATGCTCTTTTAGGACCATCTGGTTGTGGTAAGACAACTTTATTAAATATTGTTTCAGGCTTATTAAAACCAACAAAGGGCAGTGTTTTATTTGATGATAAAGATGTGACATCACTTAACCCTGTTGAAAGAGATATTGCTCAAATATTTCAGTTTCCAGTTATTTACGACACAATGTCAGTTTACGATAATTTAGCTTTCCCTTTAAAAAATAGAGGTCTTTCTGACTCACAGATTGCATCTAAAGTTAAAGAAATAGCTGAGATGCTTGAGTTAACAACCACACTAAACAATAGAGCATCTGGGTTAACAGCTGATGGTAAGCAAAAAATTTCCTTGGGTAGAGGACTTGTCAGATCAGATGTAAATGTAATTATGTTTGATGAACCATTAACTGTTATAGATCCACATTTAAAGTGGGTTTTAAGATCTAAATTAAAAGAACTACACCAAAAAATTAATCGTACTATGATTTATGTGACACACGATCAAACAGAAGCCCTAACTTTTGCAGATCAAGTTGTAGTCATGCATGAAGGTCAAATCGTACAAACTGGGACACCTGTTGAATTATTTGAGAAACCCAAACATACTTTTGTAGGACATTTTATTGGCTCACCTGGAATGAATATACTTCCTTGTGAAATTAAAAATGGTGAAATAAATTTCAGTGGTCAAAAATTACAAAGTCATAATGCTATAAAAAAATCAAATTTTAAGAAAACTCAAATAGGTATTAGGCCAGAATTTATTAATTTTTCAAAAGATGGGATTCCGGTAAAAATTAAAAGAGTAAGTAATACCGGAAGACATAAGATCGTTGATACAGAGTGTAATGGGGGAAATATTAAAATATTATCTAATGCCTCCACTGAAATTCCAAGTGGAAGCGCTCATATAACTTTTAATCAAAAATACACTTATGTTTACGGAGATAACTGGATTATAGAATAATGAATAAAACTATTAATCAAAAAGCTTGGTACTTTGTAATTCCTGTATTTGTTCTTGTTGCATTTAATGCAGCCATTCCTTTAATGACAGTAGTAAATTACTCGTTTCAGGAAACTTTTGGAAACAACGTATTTGCTTGGGAAGGCACAAGATGGTTTAAACAAATTTTGTTATCCGAAAGATTTCATGCCTCATTAGGAAGACAATTTGCTTTTACTTTTATAATACTTCTCATCCAAATACCTTTAGGAATTGCTATAGCGCTAACAATGCCAAAAAAAGGATGGGGTGTTCCAGTTTGTTTAATTTTAATGTCTATGCCACTTCTTATACCTTGGAATGTTGTTGGAGCAATGTGGAATATTTTTGCGCTTCCAGATATTGGATTTCTTGGCTATACATTAAACTCAGTTGGTTTTGATTATAATTTTACCCAACAACCTGGTGATGCTTGGTTTACAACTATTCTTATGGATGTTTGGCATTGGACATCATTAGTGGTTCTCTTATCTTACGCAGGACTTAACTCGATTCAACCAGCTTATTATCAAGCAGCAGAAATTGATGGAGCAAGTAGGTGGGCTACTTTCAGATATATTGAATTACCAAAAATGAAAAAAGTTTTAACTTTAGCTATTTTATTAAGATTTATGGATAGCTTTATGATTTATACTGAGCCATTTGTTTTAACAGGAGGAGGACCAGGAAACACTACAGCATTTTTATCAATTGATTTAGTTAAAATGGCATTAGGTCAATTTGATTTGGGACCAGCGGCAGCAATGTCTTTGATTTATTTCTTTATAGTTCTTTTAGTTTGTTGGGTATTTTATAATTTAATGATGAAAAATGAGGCGCAATCATGAAAAAATATAAATGGTTAGTTCCTACATTATATATAATTTTTTTGATGCTTCCGATTTATTGGTTGATCAATATGTCTTTTAAGACAACTACTGAGATTATAAATACCTACTCGTTGTGGCCGCAAAAATTTACATTAGAAAATTATGTAAAAATATTTACGGACAGCACTTGGTATATGGGTTATGTAAATTCAATTACATATACAGTATTTAATACGGTTATTTCAGTTGCAGCTGCTTTACCTGCAGCTTATGCATTTTCGAGGTATAAGTTTTTAGGTGATAAACATTTATTCTTCTGGCTATTAACTAATAGAATGGCTCCACCAGCAGTTTTTGCTTTACCGTTTTTTCAATTTTATTCTTCAGTAAATTTATTTGATACTCATATTGCAGTTGCCTTATCGCATTGCTTATTTAATATTCCTTTAGCAGTTTGGATTTTAGAGGGATTTATGTCTGCAGTTCCAAAAGAATTAGACGAAACAGCTTATGTAGATGGATATTCTTTTGGTAGATTTTTCTTTAAAATATTTGTGCCAACTATTGCAGCTGGAATAGGTATTACTATGTTTTTCTGCTTCATGTTCTCTTGGGTTGAGCTTTTATTAGCAAAAACTTTGACAGCTACAGAGGCTAAACCAATAGCTGCCACTATGACAAGAACGGCTAGTACTTCGGGATATGAACTTGGTTTATTAGCTGCAGCAGGAACTTTAACAATAATTCCAGGAGCTATTGTTATTTACTTCGTTAAAGATTACATAGCTAAAGGATTTGCGATGGGAAGGGTTTAATGTTTACAAAATTATACGCAGCTACTTGGGGGGATGTTGGAAAAGCAAAAGAAAAAGGTTTTTTTGATTTTGATTTATTTTCATGGATGGCTTGGACATGGCAAACGGCTGCTTTTTTCATTTTTATAGCTTTATGTATAACGGTAATGCTTATTTGGGAAAAGAAAGTACCAGGAGGTTCTCCAAGAAAAGGTATTTTAGGTTTAGATACAACTAGAGGTGATAGACTATTTGTATCTTTGTTGGGTAGTGCGTTTATTCATTTAGCTTGGTTAGGTTTAGTAGGCAGTCTCTTGTGGATAGCATCAATTATTTGCGTTGCTTATTTTATTGTTGTATTTAAATACGTATAACACATATGGTTAAAGTAGGAATTAATGGTTTTGGTAGAATAGGGCGGCTTATCTTAAGAGCTTTATTAGAAAATTATAAAGGAAAAATTCAAGTTGTAGGTATTAATGATCTTGGTTCCATAGAAGCTAACGCTCATCTTATAAAATTTGACAGTACACATGGAACATTAAACCATGATGTAAAAACTACCAAAGATGGTTTTCAAATAGGAGATCAAAATATCAAAGTTTTTGCTGAAAGAGATCCAGCCAAATTACCTTGGGGGAAAATTGGAGCAGATGTAGTTTTAGAATGCACAGGTTTCTTTTTAGATAAAAAATCGGCTGGTAAACATATAGAGGCTGGCGCTAAAAAAGTAATAATTTCAGCTCCAGCAAAGGAAGTAGATTTTACTGTTGTTCAAGGAGTAAACAGCAAAGATTTGAAAAAAGAACATAATATAATTTCTAATGGCTCTTGTACTACAAACTGTTTAGCACCAGTTGCTATGGTTTTAGAAAATACTTTTGGTATTGAATATGGATATATGACTACTATTCATAGTTACACAGGAGATCAAAAACTTTTAGATACACTTCATAAAGACTTGAGAAGAGCAAGAGCGTCAGGTGACGCCATGATACCAACTTCTACTGGAGCAGCTAAAGCTATGAGTTTGGTATTACCTAGCTTAAAAGGAAAACTAGACGGAACGGCAATTAGAGTACCAACACCTAATGTTTCTTTAATTGATCTTACATTCGTGCCTAATAAAGAAGTAACGGCTGAAAGCATAAATGATGCCATGAGTAAAGCAGCTAAGGGACCTTTAAAAGGAATATTAGCAACTAACTCAGCTCCTTTAGTTTCCAAAGATTTTAATCATAACCCGCATAGTTCAATTTTTGATTTAACGCAGACTCAGGTTATTAAGGGAAAGTTTAGTAGAGTATTATCTTGGTATGACAATGAGTGGGGTTTTTCAAACAGAATGTGTGATACTTCAATTCAAATTGCGGGATTGATTTAGCCTTTTGATTTTT
>CACDLE010000012.1 GCA_902553555.1 uncultured Pelagibacteraceae bacterium | reverse complement strand
ACTGGTACCCCAGGATATTTTTGTTTTAACATTCTTACATCAGTTCCAGTGATAGATGAAGATAATGAGCAACCAGCTTTCATATCTGGTAAAAAAACTTTTTTATTTGGACTCATAAGTTTCGCCGTCTCTGCCATAAAGTGAACTCCACACATAATTATTTTATCTGCTGAAGTTTTTGAAGCCTCTACTGCTAGAGCAAGAGAGTCAGCTGCAATATCAGCAACACCGTGGTAAATTTCTGGTGTCTGATAATTATGAGCTAAAATTATTGCGTTTTTTTCTTTTTTAAGTTTATTTATTTTTTCTATAAGAGGCTGATGTATCTTCCATTCAACATCAGGCACAAATTTTGAGATTTTTTTATAAATCTCGTCTGAATTTTTTACACTTTCTTGTTGAGCAGACATACTAATTCTAGTCTATCAACTTGAACAATAATTGTCATTCATTTATTGTCGCATAAAATAAGCGGTCGTGCTGAAATTGGTAGACAGGCACGGTTGAGGGCCGTGTGGGTTTTCCCATGAGAGTTCGAGTCTCTCCGACCGCACCAAAAACGAAGAGAATCCTAATTAAATAATAATTGACTTTGATTTCAGTTAATAGTCAACTAATTGAATGAAAATACTATGTGTTCTTTACGATGATCCAAAAAAAGGGATGCCGAAAAGTTATCCTTTATCAAATTTGCCGAAGTTAGATAAATATCCAGATGGAATGACTTTGCCATCTCCAAAAGGAATAGATTTTAATCCTGGGGAATTATTGGGATGTGTATCAGGGGAACTAGGTTTGCGAAAATTTTTAGAGTCTAATGGTCATACCTTAGTTGTTACCTCAGATAAAGATGCTAAAGGCTGTAAAGCAGATAAAGAACTTGTTGATGCTGATATTGTAATATCACAACCTTTTTGGCCTTATTATTTAACTAAAGAAAAAATTAAAACTGCTAAAAATTTAAAAATGGCAATTACTGCTGGTATAGGTTCTGATCACGTAGATTTACAAGCGGCTATGGATAACAAAATAGATGTTGTTGAGGTAACATATTGTAATTCTAGATCAGTAGCCGAACATATTGTAATGATGATTTTATCATTGGTTAGAGATTATCATAATCAACATGCTATTGTTAAGGATGGCGGTTGGAATATAGCCGATGCAGTCCAAAGATCATATGACGTAGAAGGTATGCACGTAGGAACTGTTGCGGCAGGAAGAATTGGTTTAGACGCATTAAGAAAAATGAAACCTTTTGATGTTCACCTTCATTATTTTGACAGACATAAGTTGCCTGACTCTGTTGAAAAAGAATTAAATTTAACATTTCATGAATCCGTGGAGTCTTTAGTAAAAGTTTGTGACGTTGTGACTATTAATTGTCCTCTGCACCCAGAAACAGAAAATTTGTTCGATGATAAATTAATTAGTAAAATGAAAAAAGGTGCATACATAATAAATACTGCAAGAGGTAAAATTTGTAATAGAGAAGCTATCGCCAAAGCATTAAAGTCTGGTCAATTAAGTGGATATGCTGGAGATGTTTGGTTTCCTCAACCAGCGCCAAATGATCATGTTTGGCGATCAATGCCCAATCATGGAATGACACCACATACATCGGGTACATCTTTGTCGGCACAATATAGATATGCTGCAGGAGTACGAGAAATATTAGAGTGTTTCTTTGACAAAAAACCAATTAGAGAACAATATTTAATTGTAAAAGATGGTCAACTAGCAGGAATGGGAGCACATTCTTACAGCAAAGGAAGTGCAACAGGTGGTTCGGAAGAAGCCGCCAAATATAAAAAGAAATAATTAAAACAATCCTTCAACATCACCTTTCTTATTTAATTTTATCTTATCAGCAGCAGGAGTTCTTGGTAAACCTGGCATAGTCATTATTGAGCCACATACCACTACAACAAATTCGGCACCACTTGATAGTCTTATTTCTCTTACCTCCAACTTATGATCAGTTGGGGCTCCTTTTAATTTTGGGTTAACAGAAAAACTGTACTGTGTTTTGGCAATACATATTGGGAATTTTGAATATCCAGCTTGATCAAGTTTATTTAATTGTTCTTTTATTGCGTCACTCATTTGAACTGAACTTGCTCTATAAATTTTATTTGCAACTGTTTCAATCTTCTCTGATAATGAGATTTTATCATCATAAATAAAATTAAATTTTGATTTTTGTGCCTCACTACAAAGCTTGACAACCTTATTTGCTAAATCTTTTGTTCCTTTTCCACCATTAGCCCAGTGGGTGCAAAGGCTTACTTGTACATTTAAATCATTGCAATATTTTTTAATAATTTTAACTTCTTCTTCAGTATCTGTTTTAAAATGATTGATTGCGACCACAAGATTTAATCCAAATTTCTTTATATTTTCAATATGCCTCTTTAAGTTTGGAAGACCTTTTTTAAGTGCACCTAAATTTTCCAATTTAAGATTATCTTTTTCTACACCACCATGCATTTTTAAAGCTCTTATAGTTGCAACAAGAACAACACATTTCGGCTGTATTCCAGCTTTACGACACTTTATATTTAAAAATTTCTCAGCACCCAAATCTGCACCAAACCCAGCTTCAGTAATTACATATTCAGATAATTTTAATGCAGTTTTAGTTGCTAAAATTGAGTTACAACCATGAGCAATATTAGCAAATGGACCGCCATGAATAATTGCGAGATTATTTTCTAAAGTTTGAACTGCATTAGGTCTTATCGCCTCTTTTAATAATACAGTCATTGGTCCATGAGCATTTAAATCTTTTGCAAATATAGGTTCTTTATTTTTTGAATATGCGACTGTTATATTTCCAATTTTTTTTTCTAACTCATTAATATCGTTAGATAGACAAAAAATAGCCATTACTTCAGAAGCGACTGTGATATCAAAGCTGTCCTCTCTTGGATGATTTGCTTTAAGCTGTTCTAAATTTATTTTAATTTGTCTTAAGCTTCTGTCATTTAAATCTACCACTCTTTTCCAAACAATATTTTCAGGATCAATATTTAGTTTATTACCCCAGTATATATGATTGTCGATAAGTGCTGATAATAAGTTATGAGCTGATGTAATAGCATGAAAGTCTCCAGTAAAATGTAAATTTATTTGTTCCATTGGAATGACTTGAGCATATCCTCCACCAGCTGCCCCACCTTTCATACCAAAGGAGGGACCTAAACTTGGTTCCCTTAAACAAACAATAGATTTTTTTCCTATTTTATTTAAACCATCATTTAATCCTACTGAAGTTGTAGTTTTTCCTTCACCAGCTGGAGTCGGTGTTATAGCGGTCACTAAAATTAAATTATTTTTTTTTGTTTTGAGTTTTTTTATATATTTTAAATTTATTTTAGCTACATGACGACCCATTGGGCTGAAAGCAAAAGGTTTGTCGGGAACTTTAAATTTTTTAAGAACTTTGCTAATTGGATGAATTTTTGCCTTTCTTGCAATTTCAATATCTGACTTCATTTTACTCATTCTTAACCCTACATATAAAAAATTAACTTGTATATACTAACCATTATTTCCTTGATTTAGCCATGATAAGAAATATGTTATAGTTCGAAATGGTCGAGTTTATCCGAAAAAGAAGAAAAATAATTCTCATAATTCTAATCGTTCTATTTATAGAGCTGAGTGGTTACGGTATTTTAGCTTCACTTTCTAGATTACTTAACGCGCTTTAAGCTATATTTTTTCATCGCTGCTTTAGCTAAAATCAAATTTGGGTCAAAAAATGTTCTTGATGACTTAACTTTTTTAAACGATTTAAAAGCAAAGATCGCTACAGGAAGCTCCGTGCAAGCCAAAATAATTTTTTTACATTTCATTTTTAACAAATATCTAATCACGGGTTTGATAATTTTTTCAGCTTCTTTTACTTTTCCTTTTTTAACTAGATTGATAGATTTATTGACATATCTTTTTTGAAACTTTAAAGATGGCTCGATTAGTTTGTATTTTTTTTCAAAAAATTTATGGTAAATTCTTGTACTTAAAGTGCTTTCGGTTGCTAAAATACCTATCTTTGAACCAGAGGAACAATTTTTTTTTGCAAAAGCAAACACTTCTTTAGGCATACTTAAGATTGGGACCTTTACTCTTTTGATTAAGTCATCGTACCAATGGTGTGCCGTATTACATGGTATCGTAATAAATTTACAATTATTATTCTGTAAAAAGATACATCCCTCTAACAAACTTTTATAAACCCTTTTGTAAACTTTTTTTTGACTTAATCTTTTGGGTACATTTGACTTGTTATATAATACAAATAATGGATATTTTTGATCAAGCTTACCTCTGTATAATTTAGCCAATTTTGTAGAAAAATCTAAACCAGCTTGCGTGCCCATACCGCCTAAGATACCTATCATAATTTTAAATGAATTTTGCCTTTAGTTTGCCTACTAAAATTTCTTTATTCTTTAATTCTGATACTTTTTTATCAAATATGTTTATTAATCCGAAAGGATAAGGATTTGCAATTAAAAGCTTACCAATTTGATTACCGTTCAAAGTAATTTCACTTCCGATTTCTAAATTTTCATCAGAAATTAATGGTAATAATTTTTTTCTTAACTTATTTTTTAATTTCATTCTTGCTGTATTTTCTTGACCTATATAACAACCTTTTTTAAAATCAATAGCGGAAAGCTCTTCAAAATTTGCCTCTAGTCCAAATAAATTGTTTTGTAATTTTTTAAGGCTTTTAATAGGTATCCCTGCCTTATGAGCAATATCAAAATAGTCACGATCATCCTCAATTTTAAGAGATAATTTTTTTATAGTAAGATATAACTTTTCTAAATTTGACAAAACTCTAGATCCTAATTTTTTAGACCGAGGATCTTGAAAAAAAGGGGTTGACCTAAAAATAATTGTCTGTGTTGATTTATTCTCTTCCTTTTTAATTTCCTCAAATTTTTCATTTGAAATTACACCTACAGCATATTTGTTCGAAATATCTTTTATCTTAACATCTGAATTAAGTTTATATTTTTCCAAAAAAGTTTTTAATTCTTCTTTAAACTCGTCTGAACTATCTAAGAAATATCCATTATCTGATTTAATTACGAAAAATTCATATAAATATTTTCCTTGTGGAGTAAATATTCCTGAAAAAATACTGTTATCTTTGTTAACACCATTAATGTCATTTGTGATTATATTTTGAAGAAATTCTTTAGAATCTTTACCAGAAACGGAGATTATTCCCCTGTCCTTTAAAATATTTATTTGATTTTTTTTCATATTAATAATTTTAATATTGTATATTATAATTAAAATTTATGTCTGATAATAATAGCCTCATCATTAAAAATGGATCCTGCTACATAGAAGGAAAATTAATTAATACTGATATTACAGTATCAGGGGGAAAAATAAAATCAATTGGCAAAGCAGACTTAAACAACCACAAAGTTTACGATGCAGCGAATAAAATTGTTTTACCTGGTATTATAGACACCCAAGTTCACTTTAGAGAGCCTGGTTCGACTGATGCTGAAGATTTAGAAAGCGGAAGTAGAGCAGCTGTATTAGGCGGTGTAACATCATTATTTGAAATGCCTAATACAAACCCACCTACGGCTAACTTAGTTGAGTTTGAAAAAAAACTTAAAGCTGCAAAAAATAGAATGCATAGTAATTATGCTTTTTATTTTGGAGCTACGCCAACAAATACTAATCAACTTGCACAACTTAAGAATGTTGAAGGATGCTGTGGTGTAAAACTTTTTGCCGGCTCTTCAACTGGAAATTTATTAGTAGATAAAGAGGCAGATATTGAAAAAGTAATATCTAGCAGCGATAGAGTTGTTTCTATTCATTCTGAGGATGAAGATATAATTAAACTAAGAAAAAAGTTTATAAGGAAAGGAGATGTTCATTCACATCACGAGTGGAGAAATGTTGAGTGCGCTATGTCCTCCACTCGAAGGGTAGTAAAAATTGCAGAAAGATATAATAAAAAGATTCATGTATTACATGTTACTACAAAAGAAGAAGTTGATTTTTTAGCAATGCATAAAAAAAATGTTACTTTTGAAACTACTCCTCAACATTTAACATTATACGCCCCTGATTGTTATGATAATTTAGGGACCTATGCTCAAATGAATCCTCCTTTACGAGGTAAAGAGCACTATGACCGTCTCTGGACCGCCATTAAGAACAACATAGTAGATGTTTTGGGATCAGATCATGCCCCTCATTTAAAAGCAAATAAAGATAAGGAGTATCCAAATTCTCCTTCGGGAATGCCAGGAGTTCAAACTATTCTTCCAGTTATGATCGATCATGTAAACAATGGAAAACTTTCTTTAAATCAATTGATCAATTTAATGTGTGAAAATCCATGTAGAATATTCGGAATAAAGAACAAAGGATTTATTAAAGAAGGGTTTGATGCAGATTTGACAATAGTTGATATGAATAAAGAGGTTACTATTAAAGATGAAATGATAGCGAGTAAATGCGGTTGGACTCCATTTAACAATTATAAAGTGAAAGGTTTCCCAGTTGGCACTATTGTAAACGGCATATTAGTAATGTCCGATGGAAAAATATTGATAGAGTCAAAAGGAAAGCCTCTAAATTTTTAATATATTGTTCTTAATTAAATCTTCTTTAATTTCATCAAGAATAGCAGGATCATCTATTGTTGCAGGCATTTTATAAGGTTCATTATCTGCAATTTTTCTAACAGTTCCCCTTAATATTTTTCCAGATCTTGTTTTTGGTAATCTTTTTACAATAATAGCAATTTTAAAGGCTGCAACAGGACCAACTTTATCTCTAACCATTGAAACACATTCTTTGATTATTTCCTCATTTTTTTGTTTGACTCCAGCCTTAAGAGCTAAAAGCCCAATAGGCAATTGCCCTTTAAGTTTATCTGCGATCCCAAGTACCGCGCATTCAGCAACAGACTTGTGTTCCGCAAGCACTTCTTCTATTGCTCCAGTCGAAAGTCTGTGGCCAGCAACGTTTATTATGTCATCGGTTCTAGACATAATCCAAACATATCCATCTTCATCAATATGTCCTGCGTCATATGTTTGATAATAACCTGGATAATTAGTCATATAATTTTCTTCATATCTTTTATCTGCGCCCCATAAAGTAGGAAATGTACCAGGAGGTAGGGGAAGCTTAACAACGATATCTCCCATTTTTCCTGGACCAACCTCTTTTCCCTCCGAGTTTAAAACTTTTAGATCATATCCTGGTACTGGTTTGAAAGCAGAACCGTATTTGACAGGAAACTTCTCTATGCCTGTACAGCTTGATGTAATTGCCCAACTTGTCTCTGTTTGCCACCAATGATCTATTACTGGTGAATTAGATAAGTTTTCAAACCATTTAATGGTATCAGGATCAGCTCTCTCTCCAGCTAAAAATAAAGTATCGAAGTTACTTAAATTATATTTTTTAAAAAATTTACCATCAGGATCTTCTTTCTTAATTGCTCTGATAGCAGTCGGAGCCGTAAATAAAGATTTTACTTTATGTTCAGATATTACTCTCCAAAAAACCCCTGCATCTGGTGTCCCAACCGGTTTTCCTTCAAAAAGAATAGTTGTGCAACCATAAAATAATGGACCATACACTATATATGAATGCCCAACAATCCACCCAATATCGCTTGCTGACCACCAAACGTCATCTTGATCAATATTATAGATATTTTTCATAGTCCATTTTAAAGCAACGATGTGACCTCCTATATCTCTCACAATTCCTTTAGGTAAACCAGTAGTTCCCGATGTATATAAAATATAAGCATAATCATTTGCGTTCATTTCAACGCAGTTTTCGGGTTTTGCGTTTTTAAGAGCATCTTCCCATGAAATGTCAATTTTTGAATCTAATGTAGCTTTATTTTTTTCTCTTTGAAAAATGATACATTTATTAGGTTTATGTTTAGACAAATCTAAAGCTTTATTAAGTAATGGCTTATATTCGACTACACGTCCAGGTTCGTAACCACATGACGCCGATACAATAACTTTTGCTTTTGAGTCATCTATTCTGCTTGCTAACTCATTTGCTGCAAATCCTCCAAAGACCACAGAATGAATAGCTCCTATTCTGCCACAAGCAAGCATCGCAATAACTGCCTCGGGTATCATTGGCATATAAATAATTACACGATCACCTTTGTTAATGCCTTGATTTTTTAAAGCACCCGCAAACATCGATACTTTTTCTTTAAGTTGATTATATGTAAACGTTTTTTTTGATCCAGTTATTGGACTATCGTAAATAATTGCAATTTTTTCTCCTCTTCCATTTTCGATATGATAGTCAATTGCATTGTAACA
Organism: uncultured Pelagibacteraceae bacterium; assembly: GCA_902553555.1. Lineage (GTDB taxonomy): Bacteria > Pseudomonadota > Alphaproteobacteria > Pelagibacterales > Pelagibacteraceae > Pelagilacustribacter. Next base: position 1,561 of record CACDLE010000012.1, on the reverse strand, counting down.
AGTGTTTGTTGTACCATCTTCATACCATTTATAGAAAGGAGGATTAGATGAGTTAAGTATTTTTTTAGGTTTTTTATACCAAAATATATTTTCAGCAACATTTTTCCAAAAATCCTCTTTTTTGTTAATGGAAGAATCGTATATTTCCCTATATTTGCTTCGCAAATTAACTCCCTGTAATTTAAGTGTTTAGGCCATATTAAACAGAAATATCCCCAAAAAAAACCAAAAAAACCAATAAAATTGGGCTTTTTTTTAAAAAAAAAGACTTCACTGTAACACTGATTTTTATTAAGGTTCCAACAACTAATTTAGTGATGATTATATAATCGTTTACTAAATAGTTTATTAATAAACTAAAAATAGAAAACTAACTAACGAGGGAGGTTTTCATGAGAAAATTAAGTCTAATTGCATTAGCAACAGTTGCCTTTTTAGGTATTACTGGTTCTGCTAACGCAGCGACACCTTTGCTTGAGACAGGAGATTTCGTAGGAATATCTTTCTGGCTTGTGTCAATGGGTATGATCGCAACTACAGTATTCTTTTTCGCAGAAAGAGGTACGGTAGCAGCATCTTGGAGAACATCAATTTCAGTAGCTGGATTAGTTACTGGTGTTGCGTTTGTTCACTACATGTATATGCGAGAAGTTTGGGTGACAACAGGTGAGACGCCAACAGTATACAGATATATTGACTGGTTAATTACTGTTCCACTTCAAATGGTAGAATTCTATCTAATCTTGGCCGCTGTAAGAAAAGTGCCAAGCTCTATATTCTGGAAACTATTAATTGGTTCTTTAGTAATGTTAATCGGTGGTTACTTAGGTGAAGCTGGTTACATTCAACCATTTGTAGGTTTCGTAATCGGAATGGCTGGATGGATCTACATCTTGTTTGAAATATTCTCAGGTGAAGCTGGAACTGCAGCTGCAAAGTCTGGAAACAAGGCTATGTCGACTGCGTTTAGCGCAATGAGAATAATCGTAACAATTGGTTGGGCAATATATCCATTAGGATATGTTTTTGGTTACCTAACAGGTGGTGTTGATGCTAACGCATTAAACATTATTTACAATTTAGCTGACTTTATCAATAAGATCGCTTTTGGTCTTGTGATATGGGCTGCTGCGATGCAAAATACAAGATTAGCATCTAGATAATTAGATCTAAAATTTAAATAGGGCGAGTTTAACTACTTGCCCTATTTTTTTTTATGCTTAAATTGGCCTTATGGCAAAAATTAATTATATTGATCACTCTGGTAACAAGATAGAAATTAACGTCGAGAATGGCCTTACTGTAATGGAAGGAGCGGTTCAGAATAACGTTCCGGGTATTGATGCCGATTGCGGAGGATCAATGGCTTGTGCTACTTGCCATGTTTATGTCGAAGACTCATGGTTAAATAAATTACCAGAACCGGAGGATGCAGAAAAAGATATGATTGATATGGCCTATGAGCCAAAAAAAAACAGTAGATTAAGTTGTCAAATAATTGTTTCAGATGAAATAAATGGACTGACGGTAACAACACCAGAAAAACAAACATAATGATTAA
>CACDLE010000011.1 GCA_902553555.1 uncultured Pelagibacteraceae bacterium | reverse complement strand
ATTTATGATGATAATGGAAGCAACTCAAAATTAATAATTGAAAATTTTAAAGTGATAAATGCTCCGGGCTTAGTAAAACTATTATCTTTGGCTGATTTAAGAGGTATGGCAGATATTTTATCTGGCGAAGGTCTAAGTTTTGAAAGGTTAGAAATCATTTTTGAAAACAATGAAAAAATATTAACCCTTAGTGAGTTGTACGCGTTGGGCCCAAGTGTATCTATTTTGATGGATGGTTACCTAGAAAACAAAACTGGCTTAGTAAGTTTAAGAGGAACTATGGTTCCTGCAAAAACATTAAATAAAGTTCTTTCTAAAATTCCAGTTATTGGAGATATATTAATACCAAAAGAAATAGGCGAAGGTTTATTTGGAGTAAGTTTTAAAATGAAAGGAAAAAAAAATAATTTAAAAACTTCTGTAAATCCTATTAAAACCTTAACACCTAGATTTATACAAAAAGCTCTAAAAAAAAATAAACCTAAATAATTTTAAACAAGTAATGTTTTTTTTTACCGAACGAAATTTTCATTACATCATTTTTAAAATCATTTGAAGATATTGCTTTTTTTTCATCGATGATAAGATTATCGTTAATTTTAATTGCATGATTTTTAATTGCTCTTCGAGCTTCTCCTTTAGAAGATGTAATATTATTTTTTAAAAGCAAATCTAGTAAAGATAGGTTATTATCGATTAACTCTTTTTTAATTTTGGTTGTTGGCAAATTCACACTCGCTTTTCCTAATTTAAAAGTTTCTAAAGCTGTTTTTTCTGCTTTTTTTGACTTCGAGTCCCCGTGTAATATTTTGGTTGCTTCGTTGGCTAGCTTTATTTTTAACTTATTAATATTTTTTTCTTTTGATAAAACCTCTTCAATATATTTAATATCCAATTCTGTAAAATATTTTAAAAATTTAATAACATCTCTATCGTCAGTGTTTCGCCAAAATTGCCAATAATCGTAGGGGGAAAATTTTTTTTCATCGAGCCATATTGCGCCTTTCTCAGTTTTACCCATTTTGCTACCAGAAGCTAACGTTATTAAAGGAGTTGTAAGGCCATAAGCTTCTTTTTTAAGCTTTCTTCTAATTAGATCTATACCATTTGTTATATTTCCCCATTGATCTGAACCACCCAGTTGCAAAATACAATTATATTTTTGTTTAAGTTTAAGAAAATCGTAAGCTTGTAAAATCATATAATTAAATTCCATGTAGCTAAGTGATTGCTCTCTTTCCAGTCTTGTCTTAACACTATCAAAAGTTAACATTTTATTTATCGTAAATTGTGATCCCACATCTCTCAAAAATTCTATATAATTTAATTTTCCCAACCAAGAAAAATTATCAACAAAAATTGGTTTTGTTGAATTCTTTTTAAAATTTAAAAGATTCATAAAAATTTTTTTTATACTAACAATGTTTCTTTTAATTTCTTTTTTCTTGAGTATCTTTCTGGTTTCTTCTTTTCCTGATGGATCTCCAATTAAAGTTGTACCACCCCCTAATAAAACAATAGGTTTATGACCGTATTTTTGTAATAATCTAAATATCATTATTTGCAACAAACTCCCAACATGCAAAGATCTAGCGGTACAATCGAAGCCTATGTAAGCTGTAATTGACTTATTTGAAGACAACTCATCAAGTTTTTCCAAATTTGTACACTGATTGAGATATCCTCTGTCTTTCATTTCTTGCAAAAAGGGACTTTTCATAGTTCTTAAGGTATTAAAGATACTATTATACAAAAATTTATATAAATAAATACAAATATGAGTAAAAATTTTACATCTTTAGGTTTTATGAGTGGAACTTCAGCTGACGGTGTGGATGCTTCAGTTATTTTATCAAATGGTACCGATTTTTGTGAAATTTTAAAAGAAAAGTATTATGAGTACGATAAAGATTTGTTTAATCAAATTATTGAAATTAGAGAACAGATTAATTCTATCAAGGATTTAAGAAAATACAAGAAAGCAGTAGATAACCTTGAGAAAAGTATAACTTTATTTCATGCTAAAATCTTTAAAGATATAACCAACGAAACAAAAGTTGAACTGATTGGATTTCATGGTCACACTATTTATCACAACATTAACGAAAAGATATCAGTGCAATTGGGTAATGGAAAATTATTATCACAACTTACAAAAAGAAATGTTGTTTATAACTTTAGAGAAAATGATATAAATAATAATGGGGCCGGGGCACCTCTTGCACCGATTTATCATAATTTAATTATCGATATGAAAAAGATTAAAAAACCTAGCTGTATATTAAATATCGGAGGTATATCAAATATAACTTTAGTAGATGATAATAAATTAATAAGCAGAGACATTGGTCCTGGTAATTGCTTAATCGATAAATGGATAAGAGAAAATACTGGAAAAAAATTTGATATGGATGCTTTAATCTCACGTAGAGGAAAAGTAAATCAAGTTGTATTGGAACAAGCATTAGAATTTTATGAACACCATATGGAAAAAAATTTAAACAAATCAATGGATATAAAAGATTTTGATAACTCATTTATTAGAGGTCTTTCACTTGAAGATGGCGCTGCAACTCTTACTGAATATACGGCTAAGATAATTTCTTCTTCGATCCAATCCTTAGCCACAACAAGTAAAATCAATAATTTTAAAATATTAGTTTGTGGTGGTGGAAGAAAAAATGATTATTTAATTGAGGAGATAAAAAAATCATCACCTAAAAATTTTATATATGAATTAATTGATAAACAGGAAATTAATGGTGATTTCATAGAGTCCCAAGCATTTGCCTATTTGGCTATCAGATCATTATTGAAGCTTCCAATATCTTTTCCAAGTACGACAGGTTGTAAAAAAAATTGTTTAGGTGGAGTTTTAATTAAGAACTAAATTAAGGCAGTTTTTTCTTTTATATACTTTTCAATCTCTATCTTAAGCTCTTTCTCTTTATCTTTAAAAAAATGGTTAGAGCCTTTAATTTTTGAAAAAAGAACTTCAACGCCTTTTTGACTTTTAATTCTATTATCTAAGTCTATTATACTTTCTTTTGTAACTAATTCATCATTATCACTATAAACCACCTGTCCTGAAGTTGGACAAGGAGCAAGAAATGAAAAATCATAAACGTTTGGTTGTGGAGATATAGCAATAAAATTATTTACTTCTGGTCTTCGCATAATAAGCTGCATACAGATTAAAGCTCCAAAAGAAAAACCAGAAACCCAACACTGACTATAGTCCATATTTTCTCTTTCAATCCAGTCTAATGCAGCAGCTGCATCTGATAATTCGCCTTGACCATTATCAAATATACCGTCACTTTTACCAACGCCCCTAAAATTTATTTTTATAACAGAAAAACCATTCTCTAAAAATATATTATACATAAGCTGTACAATTCTATTGTTCATGCTTCCTCCATATTGTGGATGAGGTTGCAAAACTATTGCAACTGGAGAGCCAAACTTTGGATTTTTAAAATACTTTCCCTCAAGTCTTCCAGCAGGTCCTGGTATAAAAATTTCTGAACTTTTTTGTTTCATAATTTAATAATGATAATTATTTTCAAAAAATGACTTGCTTTATAACATGTTTTTATGCGTCAAATATTTTTTTTTAATTCATAGTATTTTGATAGGAATTAAGAAAAAACTGTTGTAAAACATGCTCAAATTATGAAACTAACAACAAAAGGTAGATATGCAGTTATGGCAATGGCTGATCTTGCATCATATTCTAAGGATAAGCCAGTAAGTTTGTCGGAAATAGCAATTAGACAAAACATATCTTTGGCTTACTTGGAGCAACTTTTCATACGTCTTAAAGAAAAAAAACTTGTAAAAAGTGTTAGGGGTGTTCATGGTGGTTATATTTTGAACCTGCCAGCTTCCGAAATAAAAATATCAAATATTTTCTTCGCAGTAAATGAGGAGATAAAAACTCTTAATTGCAAAAAAGATTCAAAAAAAGGATGTAACAATAAGTCTATTAAATGCATAACACATAATCTTTGGGATAAACTCGATAATCACATAAATGGTTTTTTTGAAAATGTTAAATTGGAGGAATTAGTAAAAAGATAATGAGTGATAAAATTATAGATACAAATAAAGAATATAAATATGGTTTTACAACTGATATTGAAAGTTTTAAAGCGCCAAAGGGTCTAACTGAAGATACAATTAAATTTATTTCAAAAGAAAAGAAGGAACCAAAGTGGCTCTTAGATTGGAGACTTAAAGCTTACAAAAGATTGAAATCATTAAAGGAACCTAATTGGCAAAAACCAAAATATCCAAAAATAGATTACCAAGATTTATATTATTATTCTGCACCTAAAAGCGTTAAAGATAAGCCTAAGAGTTTAGATGAGGTCGATCCTAAACTTCTTGAAACTTATAAAAAACTTGGAATTCCTTTAGACGAACAAAAAAGACTTAGTGGCGTGGCTGTAGACGCAGTTTTTGACTCTGTTTCTGTTGCAACTACTTTTAAAGGTGAGCTAACTAAAAAAGGTATAATTTTTTGCTCTATCTCTGAAGCTATACAGAAACATCCTGATTTAGTTAAAAAATATTTAGGATCAGTTATACCTATAACAGATCATTATTTTGCAACTTTAAATTCTGCAGTATTTACTGACGGTTCTTTTGTATACATACCGCCAAACGTGAGATGCCCTATGGAACTTTCTACTTATTTTAGAATAAATGCATCGCAAACTGGTCAATTCGAAAGAACATTAATAATAGCTGACAAAGGTAGTTATGTTAGTTACCTTGAAGGTTGTACCGCACCAATGCGGGATGAAAATCAACTTCACGCTGCTAATGTAGAACTTGTTGCACTTGATGATGCTGAAATTAAATATTCAACAGTTCAGAATTGGTATCCTGGTGATGAGGATGGCAAAGGTGGAATTTATAATTTTGTAACAAAAAGAGGAGCTTGTAGAGGAAAAAATTCAAAAATTTCATGGACCCAAGTCGAGACAGGTTCTGCAATTACTTGGAAATACCCAAGCTGCATTTTACAGGGAGACAACTCTGTTGGAGAGTTTTATTCTATAGCAATTACCAACAATCATCAAAAAGCTGATACGGGTACAAAAATGATACATTTAGGAAAAAATACTAAAAGTAAAATTATCTCTAAAGGAATTTCTGCTGGTAAAGCAGATAATACTTATAGGGGACTAGTTGATATAAGTAAAAAAGCGACAAATTCCAGAAACTATACTCAATGTGACTCACTTTTGATGGGAAATAAATGTGGAGCTCATACAGTTCCTTATATCAAAAATAAAAATTCTTCTTCAACAATCGAACATGAAGCTACAACTTCAAAAATAAATGAGGAACAGCTTTTTTATTGTAATCAAAGAGGTTTAGATCAAGAGGAAGCAGTAAGTTTAATTGTAAATGGTTTTTGTAAAGAAGTTTTGCAACAGTTACCTATGGAATTTGCAGTAGAAGCTCAAAAATTAGTTTCAATTAGTTTAGAAGGGAGCGTGGGTTAATGCTTGAACTGAAAGATCTAAAAGCTTCTATTGGAGAAAAATCGATCATTAAAGGTCTGAATTTACATATCAAATCTGGAGAAGTTCATGCAATTATGGGTCCAAATGGATCTGGAAAAAGTACTTTAGCGAATGTTTTATCGGGTAAAAATGGTTATGAAATTAGTGGAAGTTTGAAGTTTGAAGGCGAAAATTTAAATGAAATACCAATAGACGAAAGAGCTAAAAAAGGAATATTTTTAGCTTTTCAATATCCTATTGAAATACCAGGAGTCAACACAAGTAATTTTTTAAAAACTTCACTTAATACAATAAGAAAATCAAAGGGTGAAAAAAATTTAGACACCATTACATTGTTGAAACTTATTAAAGAAAAAGCTTCAGAACTAAATATCGATGAGAAATTTTTGTCGAGACAATTAAATGTTGGCTTTTCAGGAGGGGAAAAAAAGAAGAATGAAATTTTGCAAATGAAATTATTAGAACCTAAACTCGCAATACTAGATGAAACTGACTCGGGTTTAGATATAGATGCGTTAAAAATTGTGGCTGATGGGGTTAATTCATATAAAAGTAAAAAAAATTCGTTTTTAATAATTACTCATTATCAAAGATTGCTTGATTATATAAAACCAGATTTTGTTCACGTGCTATCAGATGGAAAAATTGTAAAGACAGGTAATTCTAATTTAGCCCAAGAGCTTGAAAAAACTGGATATAAAAACTTTAATTAAAATGAAAATCAATATCTCAAATGATGATTTTAAAGATATGGGCTTAAGTGTTTCCCAAAAGGATTTTTACAATAGCTTTATAGAAATGGGTTTTCCAAATAGAAAAAAAGAAGATTGGAAATTTACAGATTTAGATAAGATTTTGAATTCGAATTTTGAACAATTAACACCTTTAAAAAAAAAGAGTAAATTTAAGCACGAGAAAATTTTTAATTTCGATCACTATTCAATTACAAACTTAAATGGCGCTCTAATTGACTTTGTTTTTCCAAAAACAGTATCACTATCTCAATTAAAGGAAGTAAATCATTTAAAAAAACATTCTATTTTTTTTGGTATGCGAGAAAACTTAATTCCTGGGAGGCCTACGGTTGAAAATGCCTCAAAAAAAGATCAAATGTTATCCCTTAACCTTTCTTTCTTAGATAGAGGATACAGTTTTAAAATTATGGACCCTTTAGATAAACCTCTGGTGATTTACAATTATTATGACGACGACTTAAGAGGCAAAATGATTAATAATTCCAATAGTATAGAAATTACTGATAGCAAGTGCACCATTATAGAAGTTGATATTGATAAATCAAAATCCAAGTACTTTAAAAATACTTTCCAAAAGTATAAAATTAATGAAAGTGAAGTAGACTACTATTTTATAAATCAAAACAATTCTGATGGATTTAATTATACAAAAAACGAAGTTGAAATTAACGATTTGAATTCAAAAAAAGGTTCAATATTCAGTTACTTTATCTTTGGTTCTGGCTCAAAGTTTAGAAAGGATGATTATGAAATTTCTTTAAATGGAGCAAATTCTTTTGCAAAGATAAATTCAGCAGCGATTTTAAAAAAAGGTGAGCATCATGAAGTCAAAACTAAAATGTTTCATAGTCAACCTCACTGCAAGAGTCATCAAAAAATTAAAAATATATTATTAGAAGACAGTAAAGGAATTTTTCAAGGAAAAGTTCTAGTATCTGACAAAGCCCAAAAAACTGATGCTTACCAAATTAGTAAGGGACTTATATTGGACGATAATGCAGAATTTAGCACAAAACCAGAATTAGAAATTTATGCAGATGACGTGAAGTGTTCACATGGATCAACTTCAGGTAATATTGATCATGATGCAATATATTATCTAATGACCAGAGGTTTACCAAAAAAAGAAGCAATAAAATTAATCATAAAAGGTTTTTTAAATGACGTGGTGTTAGAGATAACTGATTTAAATATAAAAAAGTTAATTGAGGATCATCTAGAGGAAAATATTAATAATGAAAATTAATGAAATAAAAAAAGAATTTCCAATATTTAAAAAAAAAATTAATAATAAACCATTAGTCTATTTAGATAGTGCTAATTCTTCACAAAAACCCAAATCTGTTATAGATAGAATGTCTTATTTTTATGAGAATGAATTTTCAAATGTAGGCAGAAGCGTACATTCATTAGCTGTTACTGCAACCAACCGATTTGAAGAAACAAGAGATCTTGTTAAGAAATTTATTAATGCAAAGCATAGAGAGGAGATAATATTTACAAAAGGTGCTACAGAGGGAATAAATTTAGTAGCGAATTCTTTCGGAGAAAAATTTATTCAAGAAGGTGATGAAATTATTTTAACAGAGCTAGAGCATCACTCAAATTATGTTCCATGGCATTATTTAAGAAACAAAAAAAAGGCAGTAATTAAATTTGCAAAAATTAATAAAAATCTTGAAATCCAGGTAGATGAAATTAATAAATTAATTACAAATAAAACTAAATTAATAGCTATTACTCATATATCTAATGTTACTGGTGGTATAACTCCATTAAAAGAAATTATTGATCTAGCTTCATCAAAAAAAATTCCTGTCTTAGTAGATGGGACTCAAGGTGCACCTCATTTAAAATTAGATATGCAACAATTAGGATGTGATTTTTACGTTATCTCTTGCCATAAATTATACGGCCCTAATGGACTGGGAATACTTTATGGAAAGAAAAAATGGCTAGATATAATGCCCCCTTACCAAGGTGGCGGAGGAATGATAGATGATGTAAAAAAAGATCATATAACATTTGCAAAAAGTCCCACAAAATTTGAAGCTGGCACAATGCAAACTGCTGAAGTAGTTGCTTTCAGTGAGTCAATTAAACTTATTGAAAAAATTGGTTTAGATAAAATTGCCAAAAATGAAAATGATATCTTAAGTTACGGATTAGAAAAATTAAGAAAAAATAATTCAATAAATTTAGTTGGTGATCCAAAAAATAAAGCTTCAGTTATATCGTTTACTTTAAAAGGAATTCACCCACATGATATAGCAACAATTCTTGATGATGATGGAGTTGCTATTAGAGCTGGACATCATTGCTGCCAAATATTACATGAGAAAATCGGCATGTCTGCTACTGCTAGAGCTTCTATTGGTTTATATAACACTAAAGAAGATATTGATATTTTACTTAACGCAATAGAAAAATGCAAAAAGGTTTTTAAAGTATAATGGAATTAAAAGAATTATATCAAGAAATAATCTTAGATCATGGAAAAAATCCTAGAAATTTTGGTAAATGTAAAAACTTTACTAATGATGCAAAAGGTCATAATCCTCTTTGTGGAGATAAGGTTCATATTTATACACAACTTGATAGCGATAAAAAAATTTTAGATATAAGTTTTGAAGGTGAAGGGTGTGCTATTTCCCTAGCCTCTGCGTCTATTTTAACTGATATTTTAAAAGGAAAAGATTTAAATGTAGCAAAAAACATAATTGATAATTTTTTAAACTTAATTAAAGAAAGGAAATTAATTACAGTAAATAGTTTAAATGATATTCAAAAAACAACTTTAATGTCTCTATCAGGAGTGAAAGATTTTCCTATGAGAGTTAAATGTGCTACAATGGCTTGGCATACGCTGTCTTCAGTTTTGGAAAATAAAAATGAAAATTAAGGATAAAATTATCGCTGAAATAAAAAAAGTTTATGACCCTGAAATACCAGTAAATATATATGATTTAGGTTTAATCTATAACATTGAAATCAAGAATGAAAATGAAGCTTATATTGAGATGACATTAACTAGCCCAAACTGTCCTGTAGCTGATAGTCTGCCAAGGATGGTCAAAGAGAATATTAGTTCAATAGAGGGCATTATTAAGGTAGATTTAAAACTTGTCTGGAATCCTCCATGGACTAAAGATATGATGAGCGAAGAAGCAAAATTAGAATTAAATTTATGAGCGAACAGATAATAAGACTAACCGATACAGCCGCTAACAGGATTAAGGAAATTATGTCTAATGCAGGTAATGGCACTATAGGTGTTAGAGTTGGAGTTAAATCAGGAGGGTGCGCTGGCATGAGTTATTCGATGGAGTATGCAAAAGACAAGAAAAAAAATGATGAAGTTATTGAAGACAAAGGAGTAAAAGTTTTTATTGATCCTGCAGCTATAATTTATCTCTTAGGAACAGAGATGGACTATAAAAAAGAAAAGTTTTCATCACAATTCGTTTTTAAAAATCCTAATGAAACTGAAAGATGTGGTTGCGGAGAATCTTTTAAAACCTAGTTTACTGACTGTAGTACATTTCAAACTCAATAGGGTGAGGAGTATGCTCGAATTTATAAATTTCTTGGAACTTTAAGTCTATATAAGCATCTATCTGATCATCTGTAAAAACCCCACCTTGAGTTAAAAATTTTCTATCCTTATCTAAGCTTTCCATAGCTTCTCTCAACGACCCGCAAACTGTAGGAAGTTTTTTTACCTCATCTTCACCTAAAGTATAAAGGTCTTTATCAAATGCTTTGCCTGGGTCAATTTTATTTTTCATACCATCAATTCCAGCCATTAACATTGATGCAAAAGTTAAATAAGGGTTTCCAGCTGCATCGGGAAATCTAATTTCCATTCTTGCAGCTTTTGGACTCATTGTTATAGGTATTCTGCAAGATGCAGATCTGTTTCTAGCAGAATAAGCAAGAATTACTGGAGCTTCAAAACCAGGAATTAATCTTTTGTAACTATTAGTCGTAGCGTTTGAAAATGCGTTAATTGCTTTTGCGTGCTTTAAAATTCCTCCTATGTAATGTAAAGCAGTTTTTGACAAACCTGCATATTCTTTTCCCATAAATAAAGGTGTGCTACCTTTCCAAATAGATTGGTGGCAATGCATACCAGAGCCATTATCCCCTTTAACAGGTTTTGGCATAAATGTTGCAGTTTTACCAAAAGAGTGAGTGACCATTTGCACTGCATATTTATAAAGCTGAACATTATCAGCCATATTGGTAAGTGTTCCAAAATACATACCAAGTTCATGCTGTGATGGAGCAACTTCATGGTGGTGCTTTTCAACTTTTACACCCATGTCTTTTAAAGCTTTTAAATATTCACTTCTCATATCCTGCGCACTGTCAACTGGAGGCACAGGAAAATATCCCCCTTTAATTCCAGGTCTATGAGCTAAGTTTCCATTTTCATATTTTTTTCCTGTATTGTATGGCCCTTCGGAACTGTCAATCATAAAGCTTGTTTCGTTCATCTCGTTTTTAAATCTAACATCATCAAAAACAAAAAATTCAGGCTCAGGACCAAAATATGCTTTATCTCCTATTCCAGTTTCTTTCAGATATGCTTCTGCTTTTTTTGCAGTGCCCCTAGGATCTCTCTCATAGGAGTCTTTTTTTACCGCATCCATAACATCACAAAAAATATTTAACGTAGTATGAGAAT
>CACDLE010000010.1 GCA_902553555.1 uncultured Pelagibacteraceae bacterium | reverse complement strand
AAAAGATAATCCCAATAATTTTAGGCTTATCAGCGGCACTGATCATAGGAGTGTTGGCTTTTTTGAGTTTTGAGACTCCTTATGGATATTGGTTAGTATTTTCCTTTGGCGCTACAACTTTTAGTGTTTTAGTATTTTATCAAGCCGATATGGCTCAACCCAAAAATGTTTTTTTTGGTCATCTTGTATCAATAACAGTAGGTATCTTATTTAATGAAATTTTTGGAATGTCATTTATTACTTTGGGATTAGCAGTTGGATTTGCTTTAGCCTTGATGATGTATTTTAAAGTGGAGCATCCTCCAGCAGCCGCAAATCCTTTGATAGCCCTTTTATCGGATGTATCATTTGAATTTATCTTCTTACCTGTCGCAGCTGGAGCGATAATTATAATTATTTTATCAATTTTAATAAACAAATATTTATTGAAAAGAAATTATCCAACAAAATTTTTCTAATTATAAATAAAAATATAGCTATTTAAAATTAATGCGTATGTGCTCCATAAAAAATAGGGGATCATTAAATAATAGCTGATCTTGTCTATTTTAAAGTATTCTTTCAAAAGAAATATGATGAACGCTAATATAATAATTAAATTTATTAATGCTAAACCTATTTGGTGAAATCCAAAAAAGGCAATGCTCCAAGTACTATTAAAAAAAAGATGAATAAAATAAATCTTAAGAATATATTTATTTTTTGTATTAAACCAAATTTTCCATATTGCTACTGACATAAAAATATATAAAGTTGTCCAAACAGGTCCAAAAACCCATGCTGGAGGATTAAAAGGTGCTAGTGTTAATTGTGAGTACCAAGGTTCTTTAAAAGCTGAAGTAGTAAAACCGCCAATTGCAGAGGCTAAAAAAGTAATGGTTAATATTATAAATAATGATAAATATTTATTATTCATAATTAAAATATAAACTTTATATGTCAGAAAAACAGAAAAAAATTTGGATAACTGGTGCAAGTAGCGGAATAGGAAAATCAGTTGCTGAAAAGTTTGCCAACGAGGGTTGGAAAGTTGCAGTGTCAGCTAGAAGAAAAGAACTTCTTGATGAATTAGCTAAAAATCCTAATATAGTATCTTTTCCTCTCGATGTTACTAATCGAAATCAAATTAATGAAGTTTTTAAAAATATTCTAGATAATTTTGGCGAATTAGATATATGTTTATTTTCTAGCGGTACATATGAGCCAAAAGACGAACAAAATATCGATCCTGACAAAATAAAGAATGTAATAAATGTAAATTTTATAGGTGTAATCGATTGTGTAAAATCTGTTGAAAGGTATTTTAAAGATAAGAAATCTGGACATATTTCAATAGTTTCATCTATTGCGGGTTATAGAGGGTTACCAAATTCAAGTGGATATGGACCATCTAAAGCTGCCTTAACTAATTTTAGTGAGAGTATTTATTTTGATTTTAAAAAATTTGGAGTGAGAGTTTCAGTTGTATCACCTGGGTTTATAAAAACCCCATTGACTGATAAAAACGAATTTCCGATGCCATTTTTAAAAACTCCTGAGTATGCAGCAGAAAAAATTTTTAATGGCTTAGTAAAAAGTAGTGCTTTTGAAATTCATTTTCCAAAAGGATTAACTTTGACCTTAAAATTTTTAAGAATATTACCTTATAGACTTTATTTATTTTTAGTAGACAAGCTCGTTAAGAGGTAATTAAAGAAGAGACTCAACAAATTCCCAATTAATTAATTTATCGAAAAAATTTTCCAAATAAACTGGTCTTTTGTTTTTATAATCTAAATAATAAGAATGCTCCCATACATCACATCCTAAAATTGGTTTCATATTATGAATTATGGGATTTTCAGCATTAGGTGATTTAGTTATTATAAGCTTATCTCCTTTTAAAGATAACCAACACCATCCAGATCCAAACTGAGTAATCCCAGCATTGATGAATTCTTCCCTAAATTTTTCAAAACTTCCAAAATCTTGTTTGATCTTATTTTCAAGTTTAGATGGAACATTTCCACCGCCATTAGGTTTCATGCACCTCCAAAAAAGATTATGGTTCCAGTGTTGACTTGCATTGTTAAAAATACCCGATTTTTTCTCAGTAGATGATTTTTTTATTATATCTTCCAAAGTCAATTTTTCATATTCAGAACCTTTTATAAAATTATTTAGATTTGTAATATATGTTTGATGGTGTTTACCGTGATGTAAATCTAAAGTTTGTTCTGACATTATTGGAGAAAGGGCTGAATTAGCGTAATTTAATTTAGGAAGTTCAAACATATTAATCTTTTACAAACATCACAGTTAATTCCGCTACTTTTATTCCGAACTTAGTCATTGTAGCTCTGTTTATTGCTACACGCTCATCTTGCATAAAAATCCAATCATCAAAAGTAATTTTAATATTTTTGCCTTTTACTGGTACAAGTAAAACATATTCAAATTTAAAGGCGGGGCCATATGAATGGCCTTTTGCAGTTCCAACTACATCTGAAGCAGTTCCTTCATAATTATGTTCATCTATTTTGTTAATTGTCCATTGTCGGGTTTGTCTTTCTCCGTCATTCCAATTAAATACCTCATCCAAAATTAATTTTGAACCGTCCCACTTTCCATTTAAATCTGCTTTGAATTGCCTTGTAACCTTTCCAGATCTGTTTTGTAATACTCCCCAGGCTTTAACATTGCCTGATAAATAATTTTCTATTACTAATCTTGGTTTTTGATCTTTAAAATCAGTTGGTTTCATTTTATTTGCACATCCTGTTATTAGTATTAGTAAAAAAAGTCCTATAAATTTTTTCATGAGGAATATTTATTCGACATAGAGAATTGAATCAAGTTAATGTTTCTAGACTTAAAGCCACCCTCACAATAAGATAGATAAAATTCCCACATACGTTTAAAATAATCGTCAAAACCAAGTGGGCTTATTTTGTCCCAGACACCTAAAAAATTTTTTCTCCAAGTAGATAAAGTTCTGGCATAATCATCAGAATAAGTATTTATTTTCTCAAGTTTAAGACTATTTTTTTTTATAAGTTTTTCCATAAAATTTATTGAGGGTAAAAAACCGCCAGGAAATATATATTTTTGAATGAAATCTTCATTTGCTCGATATCTTTCAAATAATTCATCTTTTATAACAATGCCTTGAATTGCAGCAGTACCATTATTGTTTAAAACTTTTTTTATAGTTTGAAAATATTTATCCATATAGTTTTCACCTACAGCCTCAATCATTTCTATTGAGGCAACATGATCATATTTATCTTTTAAGTCTCTATAATCTAAAAATTTAACGTTAACTTTATTATTTAGGCCGGACTTAAATATTCTCTTTTTTGTAAAATCAAACTGATTTTTTGAAATCGTTATACAATCAATACTTACATCATACTTCTTTGCTAAAAATTCTGCAAAACCACCCCAGCCACATCCAATTTCTAAAATCTTATTTCCTTCTTTGATATTAAGTAAATTAATAAGTTCTTGAAATTTATTTTTTTGAGCTTTTTCTAGATCATCTTTTTCATCTTTATAAACCGCACTAGAATAAGTAAGAGTTTTATCTAACCATAACGAAAAAAATTCATTACCTAAGTCATAATGCTTTGAAATATATTTTATACTTTTAGATTTAGTATTAGACGCAAATATTTTTTTTAAAAAATTCTTTATTTTTTGTAATTTTAAACTTCCTGAAAAAGAATAAATAGTATTAATATTTCTTGCAGTAAGTTCGATCAAATTAGTTAAATTTGAAGTGTAAAAATCTTTTTTTATATGTGCTTCGCCTAAAGCCGAACTTCCACCTAGTATAACTTTTAAGTAAAAACTCGGGTTATTAATTTTGACATCTGTAGATAGCTTGCTTTCTAAATCCCCAAAATGAAAAACTTTCCCATCGTAATTAATTAATTTTAAATTTCCTTGTGAAATATTTTTTAATTTATTTAAAACAAATTTTTCAGCAATTTTAGTTAAACTCATTTATTTTCCTCAAAACTCAAATTGTTTTTTAATTTAATGTCTCTTTTCCGATATATTGCTCCTTTTTTCCATAATAGTAATGCTTCATAATGTATCGAACCAATAATTTTTATTGTCATTAATGGATACTTCAAAAAATTAATTACAAGCTGTTTAAAACTAAATTCTTTTTTATCTCCCGTTTGAGTTGCAGTTAAAATTGTTCCATTGGCATCTGTTTGTTTTATGAAAACTGATAGCTTGTCATTTGGATTTAATAATTTGAAGTTATAATAAGTCTCCATATCCATAAACGGAGATACATAAAACTTTTTTTTACATTTTTGAATTATTTCCTCATTGTTTTTAATTTTAAAAATATAGGTATGTTGTTCATTGAAAGTATTTTTTACCTCATAAAAAATTGCTACTAATTTATCTTTTTCATAGCAATAAAAAATGCTCAGAGGATTAAAGACGTATCCAAGTATTCTAGGATAACAAAGTATTTTAATGTTTGTTATATTTTCGTTTATCTGGAATTTTTTTAGATTTGAAATTACCCAATCCTTCAAATTACCTCCATCTCTATCACCATGATCTTTGTCAAAGAAACTAAAAATATTAAATTTGTTATATGAAAAAATACCTATTGATTTGTCCAAAAGATTAATCTCATCTAAATCGATTAAAAGCGAAAAGGTTTTATATTTTAGAAAATGCCTTACAGGTTTAAATCTTGTATGAGTAACTTCTCCATTATATATGCAAGAATTCATTAAATTTTAAAATTATTTGTTAATTCAATTGAGGATTTTAATCCATCTTCATGGAAACCGTAACCGAAATAACTACCACAAAACCAGGTTCTTTTTTTTCCTTGTATCAAATGTAGATCTTTTTGAAGTATAGTATTCTCAGTGTTTAAATATGGATGAGTAAATTTTATTTTTTTTATAATAAAGTCATCTTTAACATTATGGATAGGATTTAATGTTAAAAAATAGTTTCTAGGTGTTTCTAAATTTTGCAGTTTGTTTAACCAATAAGTTATACATGTCACATTCCCGTCTGAAATAGAATTCCAACTAGACCAAGCTCTTTTTTTTTGAGGCATTAGACTTTCGTCAGTGTGTAGAATAGCTTCATTTTCAACATACTTAAATTTTCCTAATAAATTTTTTTCTTGTGTGGTTGGTTTTTCCAAAATATCTAAGCTTTCGTCAGCATGCGAGGCTAAAACCACTTGATCATAATCAATATACTCATTCCCGATCATAATTCGAACGTTATCATCACTTCTAACTATTTTGCTAACTTTATAATTTTTGAATATTTCACCACTGATTTTATCAGTAATTTTTTTAACATAAGCTCTGCTCCTATTTGAAACTGTATACCACTGTGGTCTATTTTTTAATTTAAATAACCCGTGATTAATAAAAAAATTTAAAAAAAATTTAATTGGCATTTTTTTTGCTTTTTCAAAAGGCATCGACCATATAGCCGCAACCATAGGTATTATATGATACTCTATAAAATATTTTGAAAGTTTTTTTTTACTTAAAAAATCTCCTAAAGTTTGTTCTGTTATTTTATTTTTAAGTATTTCTGGTGCAGTTTTGTAAAAAGATATTATTTCTTTTATCATTATTAGAAATTTAAAATTTAATAAATTAAGTCTATTCGCAAAAATTCCACTAAGACCACTTCCACTATATTCTATTTCAGTATTTTTTATTGAAACAGAGAAAGACATATCGCTTTTTTCATACGGAACATTTAGATCTTTAAAAAATTTTATTAGATTGGGGTAAGTTACTTCATTGAAAACAATAAAACCTAGATCAACTGGTACAATTTTATCACCCTCTTTGATTTCATAGGTGTAAGAATGTCCTCCAAAATGATCAGCTTTCTCATATAAATCAACTTTAAATTTTTTCGATAAGAAGTAAGCAGAGGAAAGTCCAGAGATTCCTGAGCCAATTACTGCTATTTTCATTTATCAAGCAGCTTCATCTTTATATTCATCCATTGATGGGCAAGAACATACAAGATTTCTATCTCCATAAACATTGTCAACTCTTGCGACTGGAGGCCAATATTTATTATTTTTTACAAACGCAGTTGGGAAGGCCGCCTCTTCTCGGGTATATTTATGATTCCAATCATTAGAAGCTAGTTCAATGTAGGTGTGAGGAGCGTTTTTTAATGGATTGTCAATTTTATCAAATTTTGATGACTCCACTAAATCAATTTCTTTTTTTATTTTAATTAATGCATTACAAAACTTATCTATTTCTTCTAAATTTTCACTTTCTGTGGGCTCTATCATTATTGTTCCTGCAACCGGCCAAGACATTGTAGGAGCGTGATAACCGAAATCGATTAATCTTTTAGCTAAATCTTCTTCTGAAATTCCTGAACTCGCCTTAATTGGTCTAATATCTATTATACACTCATGTGCTACATTTCCATTTTTGCCAGTGTATAAAACTTTGTAATCTTTAGATAATTTCTTTGAAATATAATTCGCATTTAAAATTGAAATTTGCGAAGCTTTTTTTAAACCCTCAGCGCCCATCATTTTTATATACATCCATGATATAGGCAGTATACTTGAGCTTCCCCATGGAGCAGCCGAAACAGCCCCCATTCCATTTTTTGGTCCAGCATCTTTAATTATTTCATGAGTTGGAAGAAAATCAGATAAATGTTTTGTACAAGCTATCGGTCCCATACCTGGTCCTCCACCACCATGTGGAATACAAAATGTTTTGTGTAAATTTATATGACAGACGTCTGGTCCAAACTTCCCTGGCTTTGCAATACCTACTAAAGCGTTTAAATTTGCTCCATCCATATAAACTTGACCGCCGTGTTTGTGAATAACATCACAAATTTCAGTAATTTTTTCCTCAAATACTCCATGAGTAGATGGGTAAGTAACCATTAAAGCAGCTAAATTTTTTGAATATTTTTCTGCTTTATTTTTTAAATCGTTAAGGTCCACGTTACCGTCATCGTCACAATTAATAACTACTACTTTCATTCCGCTCATTTGAGCACTCGCAGGATTGGTTCCGTGAGCAGAATTTGGTATTAGGCACACATCTCGATCGCCTTGTCCATTGCTTTCATGAAATTTCCTTATCGTCATTAATCCAGCATACTCACCCTGAGCTCCAGAATTTGGTTGTAATGATACTGCATCATATCCCGTGATTTCCTTTAAATCATTTATCAAATCATTAAAGAGAATTTTGTAGCCTTCCATCTGGTTTGTTGGCACAAAAGGATGTGGTAATGAAAATTCTTTCCAAGTTATAGGCATTAGCTCAGCTGTCGCATTAAGCTTCATTGTACAAGAGCCTAAAGCAATCATTGATCTATTAAGTGCAATATCACAATCTTCAAGTTTTTTTAAATACCTCAGCATCTCTGTTTCTGAATGGTATTTATTAAAAACTGGATGAGTTAAATATTTTGATGTTCTTAAAAGATTTTTTGGTAGATTATTTAGCTCAACTTTTACATCTTGGTTAATCTTTGTTGAAACTCCGAATATTTTTAATAGTTCATTCACATCGTCAAGTTTTTTTGATTCATCAAATGCTACTGATAAGTTTTTATCGTCGACTTTACGTAAATTAATATTTTTATTTAAAGCAGATTGAAAAATAGTGTTAGTTTTATTATTTGTTTTGATTGTCACTGTATCGAAAAAATGTTCTGATAAAATTTGGTAACCGCCTTTTTTAATTTCGTCAGCAAATAATTTTGCTAGTTTAGAAGTTCTATTTGCTATTTTAAGTATTCCCTCAGGTCCATGATAAATTGCAAAAGCAGCAGATATGATTGCTAATAATGCTTGAGCAGTACAGATATTACTAGTTGCTTTATCTCGTCTGATATGTTGTTCCCTTGTTTGTAAAGAAAGTCTATATGCTTTTTTTCCATGTCTATCTTTTGAGACACCTATAATCCTTCCAGGCATCGATCTTTTAAATTCTTCTTTAGTTGCAAAGAAAGCTGCATGAGGACCACCATAACCCATAGGAATGCCAAATCTTTGTGCGCTGCCTACAGCTATATCTGCGCCGAGCTCTGCTGGGGTTTTTAATCTGGTTAAAGCTAATAAATCACATATTAAAATTGCTTTTCCATTTTTTTTATGAATTAAGCTAATGGCTTCGCTAGGATCTTGGATTTCACCAAGTGAGCCAGGGTAAGATAAAACTCCGCAAATAATATCCGCACTAATTTTTGGAAGCTCTTTCTTTTCATCGCCAATTATTAACTCTAAACCAAAAGGTTTTGTCCGAGTTTTAATAAGATCAATAGTCTGTGGATTGCAATTGCTTGAAATAAAAATTATTTTTGAATCAGTTTTATCTAATCTTTGAGATAGTCCTACTGCTTCCGCAGTTGCCGTCGCTTCATCAAGCAAAGAAGCATTAGCAATATCCATGCCAGTGAGATCAATTATTGTTTGTTGGAAATTTAAAAGCATTTCAAGTCGGCCTTGAGCAACTTCTGGTTGGTAAGGTGTGTAAGATGTGTACCAACCTGGATTTTCTAGAATATTTCTTAAGATAACATTTGGAGTGATTGAGTTATAATATCCCATACCAATAAAATTTCTAAAAATTTTATTCTTTTTTGAAATTATTTTTAATTTTTTTAAAGCATCATTTTCAGATAGTGGCTGATCTATTTTAAGATTGTCTTTTAGCAAGATCTTTTCTGGCACTGTATTTTGCATTAATTCATCAAGTGAATTATATCCTACATACTGCAACATTTTTGATTGGTCATCATCTGAAGGACCAATGTGCCTTTTTATAAATTCTTTTGAATTATCATTAATCATTTAACTTGGGTTCTCCTTACAAAATTTATCGTATTCATCTTTTGACATTAATGAATCTAATTCGCCTTTATCTTTAATCTTCAATTTAAAAAACCAGCTCGCCCCTTCAGGATCTGCATTAACACTGCTAGGATCATCTGCTATAGCTTTATTCCCCTCTGTAACCTCACCTGAGATTGGTGAATAAACATCACTAGCAGCTTTAGTTGACTCAACAACTGCGGCTTGCCCCTCTTTCTCTATTGATTTGCCCGCATCTGGAACTTCTACAAAAACTATATCTCCAAGCATTTCAGTTGCGTGCTTAGTTATGCCGATTGTGGCTATATCACCTTCTAGTGAAACCCATTCATGTTTTTTAGAAAATTTTTTTTCACTCATTTATACCTCGCTTTTTTATTTAACATAACTTTTTTTGTAAAATGGAAGTTCTGAAATTTTTCCTCCATACATTTTTCCTCTAATCTCAAGCTTGATTAATGTGCCGATTTCAGAAAATTGTGATTTAATGTACCCCATTGCAACTGGTGCGTTTACACTTGGACCAAAAGTTCCACTTGTTACAAAACCAATTTCTTCACTATTGGAAGAAAAAATTTTTGTATTTTCTCGGGCTATAACTTTTCCCTCAGGTTTAATGCCTACTCTTATTTTTTCGCTTCCATTTGTTAATAAATTTTTTATTTTACCCCATCCATTAAAACCGCCAGACTCTTTCCTTTTTTTTGCAATTGCCCATTTAAGATTTGCTTCTACAGGATTAATTTTTTCGTTTAGATCATGACCATATAGACATAGTCCAGCTTCTAATCTTAATGTATCTCTTGCACCCAAACCTATAGGCTTAACTCCATTTTTAATCAAAAAATCAATTAAGTTATTTACTTTTTTATTGGAAATTGAAATTTCAAAACCATCCTCTCCTGTATATCCAGATCTTGTTACATAAAGACTTTCACTATCATAACTAAAATTATTTCCTGTCATAAATTTCAATTCTGATACACCTGGTATTAGTTTTTCTAAAATCTCTACTGACTTAGGTCCTTGTAAAGCTATTAAAGACAAATCGTTATTTAAAAGATATTTATGATTTTGACCTAAAAATTGTGATATATGTTTGATATCATTTTCTTTACATGCTGCATTTAAAATTATACAGAAACCTTTATTGGTTTTTGTAATAATTAGATCATCTATAATTCCACCGTTATCGTTTAATAAAAAAGAATATTTTGAATGATTGACTTTTAATGATTTTAAATCTGATGGAATAATTTTCTCTAAGGCTTCTACTAGTGTTTCGTCTCCCTCTAAAAAAAATTGCCCCATGTGCGAGACATCAAAAAAACCAGCATGAGTTCGTGTTGAAATATGCTCTTTAACGATACCATCCTTGTACTGGATTGGCATTTCATAGCCTGCGAATGGAACGAACTTAGCTCCTAAGCTTTTATGTAAATCGTATAACGCTGTTTTTTGTACACCCATAATAACTCTTTTTTCTACCCCATCTGTTTTGAAACCTGAGAGATTTACTCCTTCGGTGAGGCAATGCCTGCTTTCCAGAGTTATTATGGTAACGGTCCTGTTGCCTGAGAGTTTCCGGGGTGGTTGCTCCTTCGGCGCTAATTTAATAGACTCTCCCGTTACAGCGATACTGTCTTCGATATACAGTTAAAAGTCAAATATTTTAGCTTATTTTTTTTGTCTTATTATCAAAACTTTTTGATACTACAGCTAAAATAATTATAAATCCTCCAATAAATACACTTAATGGTGGTATCTCACCTAAAAATAACCAAACCCAAATAGGTGCAAAAATTGTTTCTAGAAGCATTAATAATCCAACTGTTACTGCGGGGGTAGATTTGGAGCCTATTGTGACACAAATAAAGCCAAATGCTAACTGGGGAACTCCCAATAAAAAACCCATCAATAAATCATTTGAACTAAAAATTAAATTTTCTGACATTACTAATCCATATACTCCACTAAAAATTCCAGAGTAAAAAATAGCTGGCACCATATCCAAAGATGGAAATTTTCTAATAATCATTACAAGTATTGTAAAATTAATTGGTATCGCAAAAGCTACAATGTTTCCAAACAAACTTCCGCTATTAATAGAATCTCCAACTAAAATAATCATTCCAACAAATGCTAGGATAATTGAAAAAAAACCCCTAAGTGAAATCTTCTCATTCAAAAAAAAATAACCAAATATAGCTAAAAATATTGTTTGAGTACTTATTATAAAAACAACATTTGCTACAGTTGTCTCCGACATAGAGACAACGTATGCAACAAAGCTTATTGATAGAAATAATCCACCAATAACTGCTGGAAAGCCTGAACGTTTAATTATTTGATAGGTTTGACCTCGATATGTGAAATATAAAAAAATTGATAAGGCTGTTATAAAAAAAAGAGATCTAACAAACAATATTTGCCAAATATCCTCTGTTTCAAATAACCGAATAATTAATCCTCCCCAACTTAAAAAGAAACCGCCCAAAAGACATAACACGAAACCTGGTATTTTATAAATGATGTTCATTTAAACTTCTTTAAAATTCTTGAAAAATAAAAATGCAATGTTGAGGCTCTTAGTATCATAAAAATTAATAAAGAAAACCAAATTCCATAATTAAGTAATTGTTCGGTTAAAAAAATTGAAGCAGGCAAATAGATAATAACTGAAATAAACATGCTATTCCTAATTTCTGCAGTTTGAGTTGCACCTAAAAATATACCATCAAGTTGGTAACAAAAAGATGCGATGGGAGGAATTAATATTATCCAAAAAATATATTTATAAGACAAATATCTTAAATATTCTATACTTGTTATTATGTTTATTACATGTTCAGAAAAAAAAATAAAAACTACACTTATGGTTAATCCTGTAAAAAAACTAAGATAAATTGAATTTTTTACAACACTATTAAACATTCTTAAAGACTTTCTGCCTATTGAATATCCTACTATGCCCTCTGTTGAAAAAGCGTAAGCATCTAAGAAAAATGCAGCAATTATAATAAACTGAAGCAATATAGAATTTATTGCGACGTATTCTTCTCCCAAGGTTGAACTTAAGTATGTTACCCAAAAAAAAGCAAAAGTTAATAAAACAGTGCGTAAGAATATATCAAAATTTATATTTAATAATCTAATCATCTTTTTCCCATTAAGAATTTTTTTATAAATTCTTGGAATAACTTTAAATTTTTTAATTATGTAATAATAG
>CACDLE010000009.1 GCA_902553555.1 uncultured Pelagibacteraceae bacterium | reverse complement strand
AATTCTAATAATAAACTTAAAATTAATTTTTCTAAATATGGATTGCTTACACTAAACAATTCAGCTGTAAAACAATCTATAGAAATTGTAAGACGTAGAGTTGATGACATAGGAACCAAAGAACCCACAATTATTCAAAGAGGTGAAAAAAGAATTTTAGTAGAGTTACCCGGCCTAAAAGATCCTGAAAGAATAAAAAATTTACTTGGCAAAACTGCTCAATTAAACTTTAGATTAGTTTCAAAATCAAATAATGAATTTGGATATGAAACTATGACATCAAATACTGGTGAAAAACTTAATATTAGCAAACAGATAATAATGACCGGTGATAATTTATTAGATGCACAGCCAAGAGTAGATAATCAAAGTAGTGAACCAATTGTATCTTTCACTTTAGATAGATTTGGTGCACAAAAATTTGGCAATGTTACTACAAAAAATGTTGGTAAGAGATTAGCCATAGTCTTAGATGATAAGGTAATAAGCGCTCCAGTTATAAGAGAGTCTATTACCGGTGGTAGTGGAACAATATCTGGTAATTTTACTTTTCAGGAAGCTACTGACTTAGCATTACTATTGAGATCTGGTGCTTTACCAACACCAATTTTAATCGTTGAAGAGAGAACGGTTGGACCAGATCTTGGCAAGGACTCGATAAAATCAGGATCGATATCTTTGGTTGTTGGTTTCTTTCTAGTAATTCTTTACATGTTATATAAATACAAATTTTTTGGTCTTATTGCCAATATTTCATTGATAAGTAATTTAATAATGTTGTTAGGTATACTTACAATTTTAGAAGCAACTTTAACTTTGCCTGGAATTGCTGGAATAATTTTAACGGTTGGAATGGCTGTAGACGCAAACGTTTTAATTTTTGAGAGAATTAAAGAAGAGTTACTAACAGAAAAATCCTCAATACATGCTTTTGATTTAGGATATAATAGAGCTAAAATTACAGTTTTAGATGCAAATATAACTACTTTGATAGCCACAATTATTTTATTTTTTTTCGGATCAGGCCCAGTTAAGGGTTTTGCTATAACTTTAGGCATTGGTATTTTGACTACATTATTCTCAGCATATTTTATAGCAAGACATTTAACTTCTTATTACGTCTTAAGCAAAAAAGGGGAAAAAGTTCAAATATGAAATATAATTTTAAATTTTCAAATTTTTTTATAAAACTTAATTATATATCACTAACATTTTTTATTTTAAGTGTGAGCTTTATTCTCGTTAAAGGCCTAAATTATGGCATAGATTTTAAGGGTGGCACATTACTTGAAATTGAAGTTGAAAGTAAAAATATAACTACAGCTGACTTACGCTCCTCATTAAATAATCTAGAATTGGGTGATGTTAATGTTAAAAATTTTGGAAAAGAAAATCACTATTTAATTAAAATAGAAAAAAACCTTAATAATAATAAAAGTTTAATTATGGAAATAAAATCTGAATTGAATAAAAGTTTAGGTGAAAAAATAAATTATAGAAGAATTGAAAATGTTGGACCAAAGGTAAGCTCTGAATTATTAAAATCAGGTATTATTTCTATATGTTTAGCATTAATAGCTATGTTATTTTACATATGGGTAAGATTTGAATGGCAATTTAGCTTAGGTTCAATTGTAGCATTAACGCATGATGTTATTATTACTTTGGGAATTTTTTCCATTTTATCAATTGAAATAAATCTATCAATAGTAGCCGCAGTATTAACAATTGTTGGATACTCAATGAACGATACAGTTGTAATATACGATAGAATTAGAGAAAATCTTTCAAAATTTAATAGAATTAATATTAACGAAATTTCTGATATTTCAATTAATGAGACATTATCAAGAACTTTAATAACATCTGTAACAACTTTATTAGCATTATTATCTATATTTATTTTAGGTGGTGAAATATTAAAAGGTTTCTCTTTTGCTATGATACTAGGTGTCTTAATTGGAACGTATTCATCAATTTTTGTTGCTGCACCGATGCTTAAATATTTAAAAGTATCTCATAAAACATTAGAAAAAAAAGAAGAAAAAATTGTTCCCTAATAAAGATTTTGTGCTGCAACCATGGTTAATAACATTGGTATAGACAACAACGTATTAACTCTTGAAGTAATCATAGCTTTTTTTGCCGCTAGCATTTTTTGATCTGGATCTACTTCAATAAAACCAAGAGCTTTTTTTTGATTTGGCCAAATTATAAACCAAACGTTATATGCCATTATAATTCCTAGCCACATTCCAATACCTATAGCTGTATTTTTTCCACCACCACTTCCTATACCAAGCGTCATAGACTCATGTAAGTACCCGTTTAAGTATGCAACTATAAGTCCTGTAAGTATCGTTGCAAAAGCTGCCCATCTAAACCAAAAAAGTACTTTAGGAGCAATTACCTTTGTAACAGCTGGTTTTTGTTCATCTGGAATAGATGGCATGCTTGGTATTTGAACAAAATTTAAGTACCAAAGTAAACCAATCCACATTATGCCTGCTAAAACATGCAAATATCTGAATAGCCAGCTAAAGAAATATTGATCAAAAACAAAATCTCCACCAAAATAAAAAAGTCCTACAAATAAAAGCAATGCTAGTACTAGAGAAAGGTGAATAGTTTTTGATAATGATTGTAATATGCTAACCATAATAGATAATATCATAATTTTATAAAATTATGCAGTTTTTTTCATTTTTCCTGTGCTAAATATATCTTTCAAAAAATGACCAGTATAGCTCGTTTTTTCTAATGAAACCTTTTCTGGTGTTCCCTCAGCAATAATTTGCCCGCCAGCTTCTCCACCTTCAGGGCCCATATCTATTATATGATCTGCTGTTTTTATTACATCAAGATTGTGTTCTATTACAACAACGGTATTACCAGTATTAACAAAAGCTTGTAAAATATCTAAAAGCTTTTTTATATCATGCGAATGTAATCCAGTCGTAGGTTCATCAAGTATATATAAAGTTCTTCCTGTTGATCTTTTTGACAATTCTTTAGCTAACTTGATTCTTTGAGCTTCTCCACCAGAAAGCGTAGTCGCTTGCTGTCCAATTTTCATATAGCCCAAACCAACGTGCTTCAACGTAATTAATTTTGATCTAATTGATTGAATATTTTCAAAAAAATCACACCCTTCATCAACCGTCATATTCAATATATCAGCAATATTTTTATTTTTAAATCTAATTTCTAAAGTTTCTCTATTATACCTTGCGCCCTTACATGTGTCGCAAGGTATAAAAACGTCAGGCAAAAAGTGCATTTCATAAGTTAAAACACCGTCACCTTCACAAGTTTCACATCTTCCACCTTTAACATTAAAATTAAATCTGTAGCAATTTTCAAACCGTCAATCATTGAGTTAGGATCTATTCCTCTTTCAAACCTATATTTAGCATCAGTTTCGATGCCTAGCTGTTTTGATGTTTTTCTTATTGATGACGGTAGAAAATAAGCTGACTCTAGTAAAATATTTTTGGTCTCTATTTCTGTTCCAGATCTTGTCCCGCCAATAACACCCCCTAAGCCCAAAACTCCACTTTTATCAGCTATAACGCACATATCTTTTTGAAGAGTATATTTTTTATCATCAAGAGCCATAAAGCTTTCACCCTTTTTCGAGTTTCTGACAATAATTTCTTTGTCAATCTTATCAGCATCATAAGCGTGTAAAGGCCTATTTAAATCAAACATAACGTAATTAGTAATATCTACTACTGCAGAAATTGGTTTGAGGCCTAAAGAATTAATTTTGTCTTTTAACCATTTTGGACTTTCTTGGTTTTTTATACCTGTAATTAAACAACTTCCAAATGCCAGACAACCTTGATTTTTTTCTTTAGTTATTGAAATTTTTATGTTCTGATTTTTTTTTTGATTAATCTTATTTGTTTTTAAATCTAATAATTTTCCTACCCCTGCAGCCGCTAGATCTCGAGCTATTCCTCTAATTCCTAAACAATCAGGTCGGTTAGGAGTTATGGATAAATCAATAATTTTTTCCGTAGAGCCTTTAAAAAAACTTTTACCTATTTTGTTAGACATATTTTTAAGCTCTATAATTCCAGCACTTTCCTCTGATAAATTAAGTTCACTCTCAGAGCAAAGCATTCCTCTTGATTCTACTCCTCTAATTTTAGCTATTTTTAATTTCATTTTTGACTTAGGTATTGTAGCACCAGGAGGAGCATAAACTGTAACTAAGCCATCTCTTGCATTGTCTGCACCACATACAACTTTAACAACAGAAGAACCACCAGTTGTTACGTCACAAAGTTTTAGCTTATCTGCATTTGGATGCTTTTCAGTTTTTAATATTTTTGCAATCTTAAATTCTGATAAATTACCAGAGCCTTCTTTAATACCTTCAACTTCTAATCCAATATTTGTTAATTTTTCTATTATTTCGTTGATATTAGCTTTTGTATTCAAATGATTTTTTAACCAAGATAATGTTAATATCATCTGCTCAATCCTCTATAATTAGTTGGAACATCTAATGGATCAAAGCCAAAATGATTAAGCCATCTATAATCAGTCTCAAAAAATGCTCTTAAATCATTTATTCCATATTTAAGCATTGCAAGACGATCGATACCCATTCCAAATGCAAATCCTTGGTATTTATTAGGGTCAACTTTAGTATTTTTTAAAACATTAGGATGAACCATTCCACAACCTAAAATCTCCAACCATTTATCGCCCTCCCCAATTACAATTTTACCGTTCTCAAGTTTATAGCCAATATCTACTTCTGCTGATGGTTCTGTAAATGGAAAATGGCTAGGCCTGAATCTCATTTTAATTTTCTTTACTTCAAAAAACTCTCTTATGAAATAATTTAAACATCCCTTAAGATGGCCCATGGTTATATTTTTGTCTATGTGCAAACCCTCTAATTGGTGAAACATAGGCGCATGGGTTTGATCGCTGTCACATCTATAGGTTCTGCCAGGCACAATAATTTTAAATGGTGGTTTACCATTTAGCATAGTTCTTATTTGAACTGGAGAAGTGTGTGTTCTTAATAATGTTTTTTTATCTCTATCGAGATAAAAGGTATCGTGCATATCTCTCGCGGGATGATCATCGGGTGTATTTAAAGCTGTGAAATTATTATGTTCAGACTCAACATCAGGACCTTCAGCAACTGAAAAACCTACCTCAGAAAAAATAGAAGATATTTCATCAATTACTTGAGAGACAGGATGAATTTTACCATGTTGGATAGATCTAATCGGTAAAGTAATGTCTATTTTTTCATTTTTAAGTTTCTGATTTATCTCAAGATTTTCAAAATCTTTAAATTTTTTTTCAATTTTAGATGTTAATTGATCCTTTATTGTATTTAATTCTTTAGCAAAATTTTTTCTTTCTTCAGGATTAAGGGAACCCATTTTTTTAAATTGAAGAGATATAGATCCGTTTTTTCCAAAAAATTCTGATTTTAAATTTTGTAAATCGTCTTTATTTTTGATCGATGAAAATTTTCTCTCAAAACTACTTAAAATGTTATTTAGATCACTCATAAATTTTGATTCTTTTATAATTTATAAGATAAATCAAAGACCTTAATTAGTTAAGGGATGATTGAACTTTTTTTACAATAGTTTTGAATACTTCTGGGTTATTATAAGCTAATTCTGCTAAAACTTTTCTATCTAATTTAATTTTAGACTTAGCTAGGCCATTTATAAATCTTGCGTAGGTTAAACCTTCAGTTCTCACACCAGCATTTATTCTTTGAATCCATAATGATCGAAATTCTCTTTTTTTAGCTTTTCTATCTCTGTAAGCATATTGCATGGCTTTTTCCATTGCTTGTCTTGCAACTCTAATTGTATTCTTTCTTCTTCCATATTGGCCCTTCACAGCTTTAAGAACTTTTTTGTGTTTTGCCCTACTTACAACTCCTCTTTTCGTTCTAGCCATTTTATCCTCTTAAATTATAAGGCATGTAAGATTTAACTATTTTTGCATCTTGTTTTGACATTATTGTTGTGCCTCTTTGTTTACGAATTTGATTATTTGTTCTTTTGATCATTCCATGTCTCTTGTTAGCTTGTGGCATTTTCACTTTTCCTCTAGCTGTAATTCTAAATCTTTTTTTTGCTGAACTTTTAGTTTTCAATTTTGGCATAATTTATCGGTTTTATATATAG
This sequence comes from uncultured Pelagibacteraceae bacterium, assembly GCA_902553555.1. GTDB lineage: Bacteria > Pseudomonadota > Alphaproteobacteria > Pelagibacterales > Pelagibacteraceae > Pelagilacustribacter. Next base: position 19,784 of record CACDLE010000009.1, on the reverse strand, counting down.
ATTATTAAATCTTTACAAGAGAGTATTATTCAACATTAATTGGGTTGAATTATCATTATCATTTGTCTGCCTTCAAATTTTGGTTGTGTTTCCACCTTACCTATATCTTTAGTGTCTTCAATAATTCTATTCATCAACTTTTTACCTAGCTCAACATGTTGCATTTCTCTTCCCTTAAATTTTACAGTAAATTTCACTTTGTCGCCCTTGGTAATAAACTTTTTTGCATTTTTTATTTTAAAATTATAGTCGTGAATTTCTGTTCCAGGTCTTAATTTAATTTCTTTAAGAGATACTATTTTTTGTTTTTTCTTTGCTTGATTTGCTTTTTTTTGGAGATCATATTTGTATTTGCCCATATCCATAATTTTGCAAACTGGAGGATTTGCATTGGGTGAAATTTCAATCAAGTCTAAACTTTCATCTCTAGCTAATTGTATCGCCCTATTTAATTGCATGACACCAAGATTACCACCGTCACTGCCTATTACTTGAACATCTAATGCTTTAATTCTCTCATTAGCTTTTGGACCTTGAGGTTTGCTTCTTCTTTGGAAATAATTGGGTTTAATATTAGGCACTTAATTGGTTGGCATTTTGTTTTGAGTAATAATTTTTTTTATCAAATCTTCTCTTTTGAAAGTTTGTTGCTTATCAGATCCCAATGACCTTAGTGTTACTGTATTTTCTTTCTCTTCTTTTTTTCCACAAACCAAAATCATAGGAACTTTAGAAAGAGAGTGTTCTCTAATTTTGTAACTTATTTTTTGATTTCTTAAATCCACTTCGCATTTTATACTCTCTTTAAAGAGATCTTCAAATAATTTTTTTGCATAATTATTGTTATCTTCAGATATTGGACATACTACTGCTTGTAGAGGAGAGAGCCAAAAAGGTAGTTTGCCAGCATAATTTTCAATTAAAATACCAATAAATCTCTCTAGTGAGCCAAATAATGCACGGTGTAACATAACAGGAACTTCTTTTTCTCCACTTTTGTTAACAAATGATGCCCCTAATCTGCCAGGTAAATTTAAATCAACTTGTAATGTTCCACATTGCCATTCTCTACCTATGGCGTCTTGTAAAACAAATTCAATTTTTGGTCCATAAAAAGCACCCTCGCCTTTATTAATTGTATAGTTAAGTTTAGATTCTTTAATTGCTGATAGAAGAGCTGCCTCTGATTTATCCCAAATTTTATCATCACCAACTCTTTTCTCTGGTCTATCTGAGTATTTTAATATTATTTTGTCGAAACCAAGACTTTTATAAATATCAATTATCAAATTTGTGACACTCAAACACTCTGCTGTGATTTGTTCCTCGGTACAGAATATATGCGCATCATCTTGGGTAAATGCTCTAACTCGAAGTAAGCCATGAAGTGCGCCAGATGGCTCGTATCTGTGCACTTTGCCAAATTCTGATAATTTCAAAGGGAGATCCCTATAGCTTTTTAAGCCTTGATTAAAGATTTGAACGCAGCCTGGACAGTTCATTGGTTTGATGGCAAAAATTTTTTCATCAGGCGTCTCTGATGTAAACATGTGTTCAGAAAATTTATCCCAATGACCAGATTTTTCCCATAAAGACTTATCTAGTAACTCTGGGGTATTAATCTCTTTGTATCCAGCCAATCTTTGACGAAATCTCATGTATTCGACAAGTCGTTGAAATAATATCCAGCCCTTGTCATGCCAAAAAACTGAACCAGGACTTTCCTCTCTGAAATGGAAAAGATCCATTTCCTTTCCAAGTTTTCTGTGATCTCTTTTTTCTGCTTCTTCTAATCTTTCTAAATATTGATTTAATTGATCTTTGCTGCTCCAACATGTTCCATAAATTCTTTGAAGCATTTCGTTATTTGAATCTCCTCTCCAATATGCTCCGGATACCTTTGTTAGTTTAAAGGCCTTGCCAATTTTTCCAGAGGAGACTAAATGAGGTCCTCTACATAAATCATGCCAAGTATCACCATGATGATAAATTGAAAGTTCTTCATTTTTTGGAATACTTTCTATAATTTCAGCTTTATAACTTTCACCTAATTTTTTAAAATGCTTAATAGCTTTATCACGCTCCCATACTTCTCTTCGTGTTTTAACATCTCTATCAATAATTTCGGACATTTTTTTTTCAATCTTAATTAAGTCGTCGCTGGTAAAGGGTTCTTTTCTGGCAAAATCATAAAAAAACCCATTCTCTATTACTGGACCAATTGTAACTTGAGTTCCAGGAAACAATTCTTGAACCGCCATAGCCATAATATGAGCAGTGTCATGTCGTAGAACATCTAAACCATCTTTGTCATCGTAAGTGATAATTCTTACTTTGGAATTTTTTTTAATTTCAAAGCTAAGATCTTTTAATTGGCCATCGACCTCCATTATTAAAGCTTTTTTCTCAAGTGATTTGCTAATTTTTTTAATAATTTCTAACCCATTTATAGAACTTTTAAATGGGATTTTCTTACCGTCTAATAATTGTATATCTGGCATTATAAGTTTAATAATTTTTTATATTCATTAAAAGTACTTTGGCACATTTTTTCAACATCAAATTTTCTTATAACATTTTTTCTACCCTCGATTCCAATTGAATTCAATGCCTCTTTATCCATTTCCATGAAAGAATTTATATGTTTAGCAAGCTCTCTTGGATCATCAAATTTATATAATAAACCAGTTTTATTATTAATGATTGTTTCCATGGAACCGCCAAGTTTGCTGGCGATTATTGGTTTTTCCATTGCTTGTGCTTCTACTGCAACCCTACCAAAAGCTTCTGGAAGTATAGAACTGGAAATAACTATATCAGAAATAGCATATGCTAAAGGCATTTCTTTGCAGTGTTCAACAAATGAAATCTTTTTGTTTAAATTATAACGATCCACTAAACTCTTTAATTTTTTTTTATAAACGTTTCTACCTTGGTCTGAGCCTAAAATAATAGCTTGAAATCTATCATTTTGGTAATCTTCGATTAAAATATTCAAAGCTTCTATAAATTTTGATTGTCCCTTCCAACTTGTGAGCCTTCCTGGAAGAAGTATTTTATATTTATTTTCTTCAATTCTCCAATCTTTTCTAATTTTGTTCATTTTAAATTCTGATATATTTTTCGGATTAAAATATTCTAAGTTAATACCTCTAAAAATAACTAATAATTTATTTTTTGCTTTGAGATATTTTTTATAATTTTCATTAATATGATCAAAGATAAAGTTTGATCCAGCAATAGTAAGTTTAGATTTAACCATAACGCTGTTATAGTATTTTTTAAAATCATTTTTGTAATTATATGTTCCATGAAATGTTGTAACAAATTTACGTCTTGTAAAATAACACGACCAGTAGCACGACCATGCTGGAGCTCTACTTCTTGCGTGAACAATGTCTACATTGAATATTATTTGTATAAAAATTAAAGCGAGAGTATTAAATAATAGTATTAGAGGATTCTTTAAATGAACTGGTAATCTAATTACCGTAACTTTTTCTTTTTTTATATATTTGAGAAGAGGTCCTCCACTAGTAACAATTATTGATTTACATTGTTTCTCTGGAAGGTAGTGCGCAATATCGTAACAACCCGTTTCAGCGCCACCATAACCTAGTCTTGGAATAACTTGTAAAACTTTAAAATTGGATGCCATATGTTAAGATAATATAATATCAACTTAAATAACTTAATATGAAAAAATTTAAATTCCTCAATATCTCAAGATATAGAAAGCTAAGATATTCAAGCAATAATTTTACCAAAAATCCTTACATAGTTTTTTTGCCTGGTTTTATGTCAGATATTGAAGGGAAAAAACCAAATTCTTTTCGCTCATTTGCTAACAAAAAAAAAATTGGTTTTTTAGCCATTGAATATTCTGGTCATGGAAAATCCTCAGGAAAATTTATTAAAGGTAATATAAGTTTATGGACTGCGGATACTAAAAAATTAATTAAAAAAATTGTAAAAAAAAATAAATTCCTGATCATTGGATCTAGTATGGGAGCTTGGATAGCATTAAATCAATTTAAATATTTCAAAAGTCAAATTGTAGGTATGTTGGGTATAGGCTCGGCTCCAGAATTTTTAGATAGGTTAATGTGGAAAAAATTTCCAAAAAAGGTAAAAAACGAAATAATTAAAAAGGGTATAGCTACAATTAATCATGGGGATAAAACAAAATATCAATACCCTATTTCTCATCAATTAATTAAAGATGGCAGAAAAAACAAAGTTTTCTCAAAAAAAATATTTAAGAAAATTCAGATCTCAATGTTTCATGGAAAAAAAGATGAAGTAGTTCCCATTTCTTTTTCAAGAAAAGTATTATCAATTTTTAAAAAAGCTAATAAAAAATTGGTTATAATGAAAAATGGAGATCATAGTCTCTCGGACACAAAATCTCTAAAAAAAATGAAGAATGAGTTAGCGAGAATTATTAAAAATATTTCTTAATCCCTCTTTATAAGTCGGATATTTTAATTTAATGAGTAATTTGTTTTTCATTTTTTTATTACTCACTTTTTTTGAGTCTTTATAAAATTCTTTTATCATTTTATTTTTAAAATTGGATATAGACATAGGTCTTAAATTTTTAATTTTTAAAAGTTTCGCAGCAAAATTTGCTACTTCTATGTTTGTTGCTGGCTTATCATCTGAAGCATTTAGTATAAGAGAACTTTTTTCTGAATAAAACATCTTTTTAATAATTTGTGCTAAATCTTCTATTCTTATTCTTGAGAAATATTTTTTCTCTTTAACATAAACGCTTTTTTTAGAAATTTTTTTTAATACATTACACTCTTTTGAATAAATTCCTGAAACTCGTAGAATATTTATATCAAGATTGTATAGATCTCTAAATTTAATCCAAGACTTTTCAACAATTTTTCTACCTAAACCAAATTTAGTATTTCCTTTAAGTTTTGAATTTTCATTAACCCATTTTCCGTTATGATTTCCATAAACACTTGTGGCAGATAGATAAATAAGTTTTTTAAACTTAGTTTTTTTTAAAAATTTATTAAAAATTTTTAGGACTAAGTCTCTTTTTTTTTGTGGCGGGATAGATACTAAAATATAATCAGCCTCAGATAACGTTTTTATTAATTTTTTATCGTAAATTTTATCTTTGAACTTAAAGGATAAAAACTTTTTTTTTCCAAAAGTCTTTAAAGTTGTTTTTTTTGTATTTGTAGCATTAAAAGTAAATTTTTCTTTTGATTGCTCTAAATTCTTTATAAGATACTTAGCAGTTTGACCAAATCCAAAAAAAAAAAATCTATCTTTATTCATTGTTAGGCTGATTTTGAATTAACTTCTTTTAATGAAATAGGATGATCTAATTTATCCAACATTTCTATAGGACAAACATGAACAAAATTTTTAAGTTCATTTTCATAATTGCTAATTATCTTTTTTGAAATTTTTGAGTTAGTCTCTTTGCTAAATTCAAATATTAAATCTTTTAAATATTTTTTCCAGTGGTCTGTTTCTACGTTCTGCCAAATAACTGATTGAGGATTAACGTAATTTTCAAATTTTTTATTAGGATCATAAATAAATGCCATTCCGCCTGTCATACCTGCAGCGAAGTTATCTCCCACATCGCCAAGTATAACTACTTTTCCTCCGGTCATATATTCACATCCATTTGATCCACATCCCTCTACCACTGCAATCCCTCCAGAATTTCTTACGGCAAATCTTTCGCCAGCTTTACCTGATGCAAAAAGTTTACCATTTGTAGCTCCGTATAAAACTGTATTTCCTATAATTGCGTTTTGATTAGAAATCAAATTACTATTATTGACTGGCTTAACTATTATTGTTCCCCCTGACAATCCTTTTCCTACGTAGTCGTTAGAGTCACCGTTAACAATTATTTTAATTCCTTTAGCTAAAAAAGCTCCCAGTGATTGTCCTGCGGAACCATTTAATTTTACGATAACAGTATTCTCTGCTAAGGCGTTATTACCAAATTTCTTATAAACATAATGGGATAACCTAGTTCCTACCGCTCTATGGGTATTTGCAACATCGTATTCACATTCAATTATTTTATCCTTAATAATTTTATTTTTAATATCTGTCCAAATTTTTTCATCTAAAGTATCGGGGACAACATTAATATCTCGTTTCTCACAATATCTAGTGTTTTCACCTGGATCGGTTTTTACTAATAATGGATTTAAATCTAAATCATCTAAATTTGATGAGCCTCTGCTTACTTGTTTAAGGAGATCAGTCCTTCCAATTATTTCATTTAGATTTTTAAATCCTAATGAAGCTAAAATCTCTCTAACCTCTTCGGCAACAAACCTGAAAAAATTTACGACTTTCTCTGGCGTTCCAGTGAATTTTTTCCTTAATTCTTCATCTTGAGAACAAACACCAACTGGGCAAGTATTTGAGTGACACTGTCTTACCATTATACATCCCATTGCAATTAAAGATGAAGTGCCCATACCAAATTCTTCTGCACCCATCATTGCTGCAATAACAACGTCTCTACCTGTTTTAATTCCGCCATCTGTTCTTAAAGTAACTTTGTGTCTTAAGTTATTTAATGTTAAAATCTGATTGGCCTCAGTTAATCCCATCTCCCAAGGAATACCTGCATACTTAACACTCGTTTGTGGGCTGGCGCCAGTTCCTCCTGAATGACCTGAAATGAGAATCACATCAGCTTTAGCTTTAGCTACTCCTGCAGCAATTGTTCCAATTCCAGTTGCAGCAACTAATTTTACACCTATTCGAGCTTTTGGATTTATTTGTTTCAAATCGTAAATTAGCTGGGCCAAATCCTCAATTGAGTAAATATCATGATGTGGTGGTGGTGAGATAAGAGTTACACCCGGTGTCGAGTGTCTTAATTTAGCTATTTCTTTTGTAACCTTAAAACCCGGTAATTGTCCACCTTCTCCTGGTTTAGCACCTTGTGCAATTTTAATTTCAATTTCATTACAATTATTTAGATAATCGATGGTCACTCCAAATCTTGCTGAGGCAACTTGTTTAACTCTAGAATTTGCGCTATCTCCATTTTCTTGAATTTTAAATCTTGCAGAGTCTTCACCGCCTTCACCACTGCAAGAGGCACCTTTAACTCTATTCATGCCAACAGCTAATGTTTCATGTGCCTCTGCAGACAAAGCACCATGGGACATGCTCCCGCTACCGAACCTTTTAGTAAGGTTTTCTACGGGCTCAACTTCTTTAATGTCAATTGGATCATTGGATTTTTTAAAATCTAAAAGATCTCTTAAATTAATAGGAGACATATTATTTATACCATCTGTATACTTTTTAAATGTTTCGTAAGAGCCGACTGTCACAGCATGTTGTAATGTGTGAATTAGTTTTCCTTGAAACTGATGGTTTTCCCCAGTTTTTCTATACTTATATATTCCCCCGATCGGCAATATTTGAACATCTTTTTTATATGCTTTCTCGTGAATTTCCTTAATTTTTTTTTCTATTCCTATCAAACCAATACCAGAAATTCTTGATATCATTCCTGGAAAATAATCTGAAACTAATGCCCTACTTAGCCCAACGGTTTCAAAGTTACACCCTCCTCTATAGGAACTGATAACTGAAATTCCCATCTTGGACATAATTTTTAATAATCCGTTTTCAATTGAACTTTTGAATCTCTCTACACACTCGTTAAATTTATATTTGCCAAATAAATTTTTCTCAAATCTTTGATGTATACTATCTATTGTTAAGTACGGGTTTACTGTTGTAGCTCCAACTCCAATTAAAACTGCAAAAGAATGAGTATCTAAAGTTTCTGATGTTTCAACATTTAAAGAACAGTATCCTCTTAGTCCTAATTTTACTAAGTTAGAATTAATCGCTCCTACTGCCAGAGCCATTGGAATATTTGCCCTTTTTTCGGAAATATTTTTATCACTTAATACTAAGGTGGTACTACCCTCTCTTACTGCTATTTCTGACTCTTCTTGAATTTTTTTAATATTATCTTTTATAGTTTCATTAACTTTAAATGTGCAATCAATTAATTTGATTTTTTTTGAGAAGAGTTTTTTGAACTTTTTTAATTGAGAATTTGTAAGTATCGGGCTGTCAAGAACAAAGATGTCTTCTTGCGTTAGATTATTAAAATCGAGTATATTACCTAAATTGCCGAATCTTGTTTTTAAACTCATCACCTTGTTTTCTCTTAAGGAGTCAATTGGCGGATTAGTAACTTGGCTAAAATTTTGTCTAAAGTAATGTGATATGGGCCTAAAGTGACTCGATAAAACTGCTACTGGTGTGTCATCTCCCATTGAGCCTGTGGCCTCTTTACCCTCTTCGACCATAGGATGAAGAATTAATTCTAAATCTTCCACGCTATAACCAGATAAATACTGCCTTCTTCTTAAATCATTACCTGAAAAATTTATTTCCTCCTCTATAACTTTTAATTTTTTATCAAGATCAACTATTTGACTATTAAACTGCTTGTACTCTTTCGATATATAATCTTTTATTTCTTTATCTTGATAAAGCTTACCCTCTTTTAAGTCTACAGCTATTAATTCTCCTGGACCGAGTCTACCTTTTTTAATAATGTTCTCTTCCGGAATTTTAATCATTCCTGTTTCTGAGCCTGCAAATATTAAGCCATCTGAAGTTATTGAGTACCTAAGAGGTCTCAAACCATTTCTATCGACAGCTGCTAAAATCCATTTAGCATCAGTAGCACAAATTGCAGCAGGACCATCCCATGGTTCGATTGTACTATTTAAAAAGTTAAACAATTGTTGGTGATTTTTAGGAACAGTTTTACTCCTTTTAGACCAAGCATCTGGGATCATCATTAATTTAATTAATGGAGCAAGCTTTCCAGAATGAGTTAATAATTCAAATACATTATCTAAAGATGCCGAGTCTGAATTGCCTGGGATAATAACTGGTTTTAAATCTTCTATATTTTTAAAAAGTTTACTAGTCATGTCTTGTTCATGAATTCTCATCCAGTTTACATTCCCTTTTAAAGTATTTATTTCTCCGTTGTGTGCTAAAGTTCTAAAGGGTTGCGCCAAATCCCAGCTTGGAAAAGTATTAGTGGAATATCTTTGATGAAATATTGCGAATCTAGATTTAAAAGTTTTATCATTTAAATCCAGATAAAAATCAGCAAGAGACTCGGCTAAAAACATGCCTTTATAAACTATAGATCTTGAGCTCAAAGAGCATACGTAAAAATTATTTAATTGGTTTTCTCGAGCGTGTTTTTCTATTTTTTTTCTAGCTTCGTATAAATCTCTCTCTAAATCATTCGTTTTTATAACTTCGTTTTTTCTAAAAAGAACTTGTGCGATTTCAGGTCGATTAGAATCAGCTGTGGGCCCTAAAACTTTTGGATTAACAGGAACCTGCCTCCAACCGTAAATATAATAATTTTTGCTCAGTAAAACTGTCTCAATTATTGATCTACATTTTTCTTGATCAGCATAATCATTTCGAGGCATAAAAACCATTCCAACGCAAATTCTTTTATCCTGTTCATGTTTATGTCCAGTTTCTAATATTTTTTGGATGAAGAACTCTGGAGAAATTTCTAATTTAATACCAGCTCCATCTCCAGATTTACCATCAGCATCAACAGCGCCTCTGTGCCAGACAGCTTTTAGCGCTTCTATTCCATAATCAACTACTTTTCGACTTTTTTTACCGTCCGTAGTTGCTATTAATCCAACACCACATGCCTCATGTTCTAAAGAAGGATCGTAAGCGTTATTCTCTGTAAGGTGTTTTTTGTTTTTTAAATAGTTTTTCATTATGCGGCAAATTCTTTTTTATTATTTTTTCTTCTAGAAGAAATATATTTATCCATTTGTTCTGCAGCATCTCTTCCATCTCTTATCGCCCATACTACAAGTGATGCACCTCTCACAATATCTCCAGCAGCGAATACTCCTTCAATATTTGTTTGCATAGTTTTGAGATTAATTTTAATTGTTCCCCACTTTGAAACTGCAAGATCTTCGCTATTAAACAATTTAGGAATATTTTCTGGGTCAAATCCAAGTGACTTAATTACTAAGTCAGCTTTTATTTTAAATTCTCCATCAACAACAGGTATAGGTCGTCTTCTTCCAGATGCATCTGGTTCACCTAGCTTCATTTTGCTAACTTCTACTTCATTTACTTTTTTATCTCCGATAAATGATTTTGGACTTGTTAGCCAAACAAAATCTACACCTTCTTCCTCTGCATTTCCAACTTCTCGTGCTGAACCAGGCATATTTGCTTTGTCTCTTCTATATAAACATTTCACAGATTTTGCTTTTTGTCTTACTGCAGTTCTTACACAATCCATTGCAGTATCCCCGCCTCCAATTACTACAACGTTTTTACCTTCTGCGTTTAAAGTTCCATCATCAAACAGTTTTACTTTGTCCCCTAAGCCTTTTCTATTCGAAGCAGTTAAAAAATCCATTGCGGGAAAAATATTCTTTAGACCTGATCCAGGTATATCAATCTCTCTAGCCTTATAAACACCAGTTGCAATTAGATAGTTAAAATTAAATATTAGTATAAATAATAAAATGAATTTTTTCATTTTAATTTTGATTTTAATATTTTTGTAGCAGATTTTGTCAAAAAATTATCAATTTTTCCATTAAATTTACAAATTTCTTTAACAAATTTTGAAGAGATAATCTGATTTTCAATATCAGACATTAAAAAAATGGTCTCAATTTCCTCACTTAGTTTTTTATTCATACCCGCTAACTGAAATTCATATTCAAAATCTGATACTGCTCTTAATCCACGTATTATTACTTTGGCTTTTAATTTTTTACAAAGATCTATGGTTAAAGTATCAAAAGAAATAACTGAAATTTTTTTTTTACTTAGTTTTAAATCTTTAAATAACGATTTTTTAATTATATCCAGTCTTTCGTCGATGCTAAATAAATAGTCTTTACTTATATTTTCTGTTGTAGCAACTATTAATTTATCGAAGATCTTTAAAGATTTTTTAATTACATCTATATGACCTAATGTTATTGGATCAAATGTTCCAGGATAAATAGCCGTACGCATGATTATTGTATATTATGATCTATTTTAATTACGGAAACAACCTTTTCTTCACCCTTTAATTTTTTTATTCGCACACCTTGCGTATTTCTACCAGCTATTCTTATTTCTTTAACAAGACATCTAAGCATACTGCCTTTGTTAGTGGACAGTATTATTTCATCATCATTACCTACAACTAATGAAGAGGAAATATTGCCATTTCTTGCGGAGTTAATAATTCCTATTATACCCTTTCCTCCTCTATTAGTTACTCTATAGTCGAAGCTTGACGATCTTTTTCCATATCCATTTTCTGACACAGATAGAATAAACTTCTCAAGTCCCTTTTTTAATTTTTCATCTTTTTTTACTAGTTTACTATCTAATTTGGTATTGTCTAAAATTGAAAGAGAAATTACCTCATCTGATTCAGCTAAGTTTATGCCTTTAATTCCTTTTGATGATCTACCTTTAAAAAGTCTTAATTTACTGGACATAAATCTTATACATTTTCCAAATTTAGTACTGAGTAAAATATCCTGCTCATCACTACAAATTTTAACTCCTACTATTTTATCATTCTCGTTTAACTTCATAGCAATTTTTCCAGATTGATTAATATTTAAAAAATCTTCCAATGAATTTTTTCTAATATTTCCATTTGCGGTAACAAAAATTACCTTTAAATTTTTCCATTCTTCCTCATCTTCTGGCAAAGGCATAATCGAACTTATTGTATGATGATTTTTAAGAGGTAAAATATTATAAATTGATTTTCCTTTAGATACAGCAGTTCCTTCGGGTATTTTATACGATTTAATTTTATAAACTAATCCTTGAGTCGAAAAAAATAAAACTGGTGTGTGAGTGTTAGCTGTGAATACTTGTACTAAAAAATCTTCTTCTCTAGTATTCATGCCAGTTCTTCCTTTGCCACCTCTTTTTTGTGCTTTTAATGAAGTTAATGGACTTCGTTTTATGTAACCCTTGTTTGAAATATAAACAACTACAGATTCTTTTTGAATTGTTTCTTCTACATTATAATTTAAAACTGCATCGATTATTTTTGTTCTTCTTGGAACAGAAAATTTGTCTTTTATATTATTTAGTTCATTTATGATTAGTTTACTTAATTCTTTTTTTGAATTAATTATTTTATTAAATTCTATAATTAATTTTGATAATTTATTTATTTCACTCTCAATTTCATTTATTCCAAAAGCTGTTAACTTTTGTAACTTTAATTCTAATATAGCGGTTACTTGTGCATCAGACAAAGAATAGGACATTATATTTTTTTTCTTTTCAATTAAAGCAACAAGTTTTGAACTTTTTTTTACTTTCCACTTTTTTGCTAAAAGGCTTTTTTTGGCTGTATTGTTATCTTTTGAGTTTTTTATAATTTTTATTATAGCGTCAATATTCTCAACTGCTGTAGCCAAACCTATTAAGATATGAGCTCTTTCCTCTGCTTTTTTTAAATCAAATTTTATTCTCTTTAAAACAGTGGTTTCTCTAAACTTAAAAAATTCTGAAATAAATTCTTTAAGACCCAATATCTGAGGTTTATTGTTTACAAGTGCTAGTGTATTGAAGCCGAATGAACTCTCTACACTTGTTAATTTATATAATTGTCTCCTGATCATCTCAGGCTCAACACCCTTTTTTAACTCTACAACAATTCTTATTCCTTCACGATTTGATTCATCTCTTATGTCACTAATGCCCTCAATTTTTTTATCTCTTGCCAACAATGCTATTTTTTCATTTAATACTGATTTGTTTATTTGGTAAGGGATTGATTTAATAACTAAGATTGATCTACCACTTTTCTTTTCCTCGAATTCGATTTCCCCCCTAATCTTAAAAGTTGCTTTTTCACCCTTATAGCCTTGTTTAATAAAATCTTTGCCTATAATTAGCCCTCCAGTAGGAAAATCAGGACCAGGGATATGCTTCATCAACTGTGCCAAGGTTATATTGGGATTTCCAATATAAGCGATTGTTCCATTTATTACTTCTGCGAGATTGTGTGGTGGGATACTCGTTGCCATTCCTACAGCTATTCCTCCCGCACCGTTTACTAACAAATTTGGATATTGGGATGGTAATACCGTGGGTTCTTTTTCAGTTTCATCATAATTATTTCTGTAAGTGACTGTATTTTTTTCAAGATCTTCAGTTAAAAATTGAGAAATTTTTCCTAATTTCGTCTCAGTGTATCTCATCGCTGCTGGTGGATCGCCATCAATAGATCCAAAATTTCCTTGCCCTTTTAGTAAAGGCAAACTCATTGAAAAATCTTGAACTAATCTAACTAACGCGTCATATACAGCTTGATCACCATGAGGATGATACTTACCAATTACATCTCCAACTATTCTAGCTGATTTTCTAAAATTTTTACTCCAATCATAACCTCCTTTATACATCGCGTATATAATTCTTCTATGCACCGGTTTCAATCCATCCCTAACATCTGGAAGGGCTCTACTTACGATTACACTCATAGCGTAAGATAAATAAGATGAACTCATCTCATTTCTTACAAATATTGGCTTAAATAAATTTTTTGTTGAAATTTTTTCTTTTTCCATAATTATTAAAATGGAATTTCATCATCTAAATCATCTTTATCTTGATTCAAATTTTCTTCTGGGAGTGAGCTTTTATTTTCAGAAACTAGATTAGAATTATCACCTTTGGATCTTCCATCAAGCATAGTCAAATTCGAATTATATCCTTGTAGTATTACTTCAGTCGAATATTTATCTTGACCAGTACTTTCATCTTTCCATTTCCTTGTGCTCAATTGACCTTCAACGTAAACGTTTGCACCTTTTTTAAGATATTGTTGTACTACACCAACTAATCCTTCATTAAAAATTACTATCCTATGCCACTCTGTTTTTTCTTTTCTTTCACCAGAATTTTTGTCTTTCCATGATTGACTGGTAGCAATGCTCAGTCTTGCGACGTTTTTTCCGTTAACCATTTGTTTTATTTCAGGATCTGCCCCTAATCTCCCTATTAATTGCACTTTATTAAGACTTCCAGCCATAAAAATTTTTTGAATACTTAATGATTTATAATTATATTAAGCTTAATTTATATCATAAATGATCAGTTATTTTAAGCTGATATTTAAAAGTGTTAATAAATTATGCTAAAAAAAATCGTTATAAAAGGCGCAAAAGAACATAATTTGAAAAATGTTTCGGTAGAAATGCCAAAAGAAAAACTTGTTGTGATAACAGGTCTTTCTGGGTCAGGTAAATCTTCGTTAGCATTTGATACTATTTATGCTGAAGGCCAAAGACGTTATGTTGAAAGTCTTTCAGCTTATGCTCGTCAATTTTTAGATAAAATGAAAAAACCAAATGTTGACTTAATAGAAGGCTTAAGTCCAGCTATTTCAATTGAACAAAAAAATACATCAAAGAATCCAAGATCGACTGTAGCAACAGTAACCGAAATCTACGATTACATGAGAGTTTTATTTGCTAGAGCTGGTGTTCCATACTCGCCCTTCACCGGAAAACCAATTGTTTCCCAATCGGTAAGTGAAATGGTTGATAAAATCAAATTACTTCCAAAAAGTAGTACAATATATTTATTAGCACCTATAGTTAGAGGTAGAAAAGGTGAATACAAAAAAGAAATTCTTAATTATAAAAAAAGAGGATTTCAAAAAATAAAAGTTGATGGCAAATATTATCAAATTGATGATTTCCCAAAATTAAATAAAAAAGTTAAACATGACATTTCAATTATTGTGGATAGAATTGTTATCAATTCATCAATAGGAAACCGATTAGCTGACAGCGTAGAGACAGCTTTAAATTTATCAAATGGATTATTAAATGTAGAATACGAGAATGAAAGTTTGCCAAAGAAATTTAGAAAAACTGAATCTATTACCTTTTCATCCAAATTTTCTTGTCCAGAAAGTGGTTTTACAATTGAAGAAATCGAGCCTAGGTTATTTTCTTTTAATTCACCGTATGGCGCATGTGAAGAGTGCGAAGGTATTGGGAGTAATTTAAATGTTGACCCAAAATTAGTTGTACCAGATGAAAACAAATCATTACAAGACGGCGCTATAGTTCCATGGGCAAAATCTACTTCTCTTTACTACATTCAAACACTTTCATCTTTAGCAAAACATTATAAAATAGATCTTGACGTTAAATGGAAAAAAATACCTAAAAAGATTCAAGACATTATACTTTATGGATCTGATGAAGACGAAATAAAATTTTCTTATGATGATGGATATGAGTCATACACAACAAAAAAAACATTTGAAGGCGTAATTAATAATTTAGAAAGAAGATATCTTGAAACTGATAGTGACTGGAAGAGAGAAGAAATATCACAATATCAATCAGAGTCTAATTGCGAAAAATGTAAAGGTCTAAGACTTAAAGATGAAGCTTTGTGTGTGAAATTAAATTCTTTAAACATTAGTCAAATAACACAAATGTCAATTTTAGAAGCACAAAAATGGTTCGATAATTTACCTAAATTTTTAAATGATAAACAAAATAAAATTGCCCTTCATATTCTAAAAGAAATTAATGAGAGATTAAATTTTTTGTTAAATGTTGGTTTAAACTATTTAACTCTATCAAGAGAATCTGGAACTTTATCTGGCGGTGAGTCTCAAAGAATTAGATTAGCTTCTCAAATTGGATCTGGTCTCACGGGAGTTTTATATGTACTCGATGAGCCTTCCATAGGACTACACCAAAGAGATAATAAAAAACTAATAACAGCATTAAAAAAACTTAGGGATTTAGGTAACACAGTTATTGTCGTTGAGCATGATATCGAAACAATGGAAAATGCAGATCATATAATTGATATTGGTCCTGAAGCGGGATTAAACGGAGGAACTATTACAGCGCAAGGAAATATTAAAGAAATAATAGATACTCCAGAGAGTATAACAGGTAATTATTTATCTGGTAAAAAGTTTATTTCTGTTCCAAAAAAAAGAAGGTCAGCAAAAAATGGTAGATTTTTAGAAATTACTGGTGCCTGCGGAAATAATTTAAAAAATGTAAACTTAAAAATTCCTTTAGGTACTTTCACTTGTATTACTGGTGTATCTGGAAGTGGAAAATCTACTTTGGTTTTACATACTTTATATAATGCTCTAAATTTAATATTAAATAATAATAAATCTAGAAAAATTCCGAAATCATTCAAGGGTTATAAAGGGACAGAATTAATAGATAAAATTATTGATATAGATCAGTCTCCT
The DNA here is from genome assembly GCA_902553555.1 of uncultured Pelagibacteraceae bacterium. Lineage (GTDB taxonomy): Bacteria > Pseudomonadota > Alphaproteobacteria > Pelagibacterales > Pelagibacteraceae > Pelagilacustribacter. Next base: position 3,460 of record CACDLE010000009.1, on the reverse strand, counting down.
ATAGGAAGAACACCTAGATCAAATCCAGCAACTTACACTGGTGCTTTTGGACCAATTAGAGATTGGTTTGCAAATTTACCAGAGTCAAAAGCTAGAGGATACAAAGTTGGGAGATTTTCTTTTAATGTTAAAGGTGGAAGATGTGAAACTTGTGAAGGTGACGGTGTTTTAACTTATGAAATGCACTTTTTGCCTGACGTTTTTATACCTTGCGACACATGTAAGGGCGCAAGGTATAATAGAGAAACTTTAGAAATTAGATTTAAAAATAAAAATATTGCTGATATATTGAATATGACGGTTGATGAAGGGTGTGATTTTTTTGAAAATATTCAATCAATTAGATCAAAATTAATTACGTTGAAGCACGTTGGTTTGGGCTATATGAAAATTGGACAGCAAGCGACTACGCTTTCTGGTGGAGAAGCTCAAAGAATCAAGTTAGCTAAAGAATTGTCAAAAAGATCAACAGGAAGAACTTTATATATACTTGATGAACCTACGACTGGATTACATTCGCATGATATAAAAAAGCTTTTAGATATTTTACAAGCTTTTGTTAATACTGGTAATACCGTTGTTGTAATAGAACACAATCTTGATGTAATAAAAACAGCAGATCATATAATAGATATGGGCCCTGAAGGTGGAGAAGCTGGCGGGCAAATTATTGCTGAGGGAACACCAGAAAAGGTTTCATTAGAAAAAACGAGCTATACTGGTCATTTTTTGAAAGATATATTTAGCACAGGAAAAATGAAAAAAACTGCATAATTTTATAAAATTATGATATTATCTATTATGGTTAGCATATTACAATCATTATCAAAAACTATTCACCTTTCTCTAGTACTAGCATTGCTTTTATTTGTAGGACTTTTTTATTTTGGTGGAGATTTTGTTTTTGATCAATATTTCTTTAGCTGGCTATTCAGATATTTGCATGTTTTAGCAGGCATAATGTGGATTGGTTTACTTTGGTACTTAAATTTTGTTCAAATACCAAGCATGCCATCTATTCCAGATGAACAAAAACCAGCTGTTACAAAGGTAATTGCTCCTAAAGTACTTTTTTGGTTTAGATGGGCAGCTTTTGCAACGATACTTACAGGACTTATAGTTGCATACTTAAACGGGTACTTACATGAGTCTATGACGCTTGGTATAGGAAGTGGTGGTGGAAAAAATACAGCTATAGGTATTGGAATGTGGCTAGGAATTATAATGGCATATAACGTTTGGTTTATAATTTGGCCAAATCAAAAAAAAGCTCTTGGTTTTATTGAAGTAGATCCAGATCAAAAAATGCTAGCGGCAAAAAAAGCTATGATTACTTCAAGAGTTAATACGTTGTTGTCTATACCAATGTTATTAACCATGGTTGCAGCACAAAATCTTTATTAGGGAACAATTTTTTCTTCTTTTTTTTCTAATGTTTTATGAGATACTTTTAAATATTTAAGCATCGGTGCAGCAACAAAAATTGATGAATACGTTCCAATTAAGACACCTAGTATCATAGCAAAAGAGAAACCTTTTAATATTTCACCACCTAAAATAAATATAGATAATAATGCTAATAAAGTTGTTACAGATGTTATTAAAGTTCTTGATAATGTCTCATTAATTGAAATATCAGAAATTTCGTTAATATTAATTCTATTAAATTTTGAAAGATTTTCTCTAATTCTATCGTATATTACAACTGTATCGTTCATTGAGTATCCAACAATTGTTAATACTGCGGCTACTATTGATAGATTTATTTCAATTGATAAAATGGAAAAAATTCCCAAAGTAATAATAACATCATGCGTTAATGCTACAATTGAACCTAAGCTAAATTGCCATTCAAATCTTACCCATATGTAAAATAACATAGCTATTAATGCTAAACATATAGAAATAATACCTGATTTTAATAATTCAGAGCTTACCTTTGGTCCAACATTTTCAATTCTTCTATAATTTATTTTTTCACCTAAACTTTTATTCAATTCAGATTTTATTTCCATAATTAAACTTTTATTATTATTAAGGTTTTTTTCTATTTTAATTAAATAGTGATTTTCTTTTCCAAAATTTTTAACATTAACATCACCCAATTCTAGATTATTTAATGAGGAGCGTAAGTCAGCTGTAGTTATATTTTTACTTTCAACTTCAATTTCAAGTAATGTGCCACCCTTAAAATCTATGCCATAATTTAGGCCTTTAACGAGAATAAAGCTCACACTTAAAATAAAAAATGTTAGTGATATATAATTAAGTTTTATAAAAAAATTTGAAAATTTAAAATTATATTTCATATTTGAACTTTTTCCCCTTTTTTGCTTAAGACGTAATAAGAAGTTAAATGTCTTGCTATAAAATATGCTGAGAATAATGTAGTCAAAATACCAATGCCTAAAGTTATAGCAAAACCCTTAACTGGGCCTGATCCGAAAAAAAATAAAATAATTGTGGCTATCAAAGTAGTTATATTTGCATCTAAAACTGTAATTTTAGCTCTATTATATCCTAAATCAAAAGCATGTATTGAGGATTTTTCTGTTAGTAACTCTTCTTTAATTCTCTCAAAAATTAAAACGTTTGCGTCTACAGCCATTCCAACCGTTAAAATTATTCCAGCAATTCCAGGCAAAGTTAAAGTTGCTTCTAAAATTGTAAGTATACCTAACAACATTATTAAATTACTTATCAATGAAATATTGGCAATAAGACCAAAAAATTTGTATTTATATAACATGTAAAGAATTACTAGAAAGAAACCAACAACCAAAGATATCGATCCTGATTTTATCGAGTCCTTGCCAAGATCTGGTCCAACCGTTCTCTCTTCAACGATTAAAATTGGTGTTGGTAAAGCACCAGATCTCAATAGTAATGCTAAGTCAGTAGCTTCCTGAAAAGTAAAATTACCAGATATTGTTCCACTACCACCGGTAATAGACTCTCTTATAACTGGAGCGCTTATTACCTTATCATCTAAGACTATGGCTAATCTCTTACCAACATTTTTTGTAGTAACATTGCCAAATTTTTGTGCACCAAATCTATCTAAAGTGAAAGATACAATTGGTTCACTACTTTGATTATCTACTCTTGGCTGTGCATCTAATAAATTATCACCGGTCATTATTATCTGTTTGCTAATATTAAGTTTTTCACCAGTATTTGATGTCATAGTTTCATATCCAAATTCATTATTTGATTTTGAAACTAATCTAAAGTTTAATTGAGCAGTTTTGCCAAGTAAATTTTTTATTCTTTCAGGATCTTTTAGGCCGGGTAACTCTACTAAAATTCTTTTTTCACCTCTTTGAATAATTGTGGGTTCTTTGGTTCCTATGTCATCAACTCTACGTCTTACAATTTCTATAGATTGTTTTACAGCTGAATTGTTTAGTGTAAGCAATCCATATTTAGAAAAATTAATTTTAAGTTTATTATTAGAATT
>CACDLE010000008.1 GCA_902553555.1 uncultured Pelagibacteraceae bacterium | reverse complement strand
AGTAAATCCTAACAAATAATCTATAATCTTTTCTCATGGACTGGGATAAATTAAAGATATTTCATACAGTAGCCGAGGCGAGTAGCTTTACAAAAGCATCAACAATTTTGAATTTAAGTCAATCAGCTATTAGTAGGCAAATTCAATCTTTAGAAAGCGACCTTAAAATAAAGCTTTTTGAGAGACACGCTAGGGGATTAGCTCTAACTGATAATGGCAAATACCTTTTTAAGACAGCACACGAGGTAATTTCAAAACTAAAAGATGTAGAGGCTACTTTAAGCGAAGAAAAAGATAAGTTGAGTGGAAAACTTATAGTCACTACCGTTGTAAGTTTTGGAACTACATGGTTAACCCCTCGAATAAAAGAGTTTATGGATTTAAACCCTGGTATTGAAATAGAATTAATATTTGACGATAAAGAACTTGATTTAGCAACTCGTCAAGCCGATGTGGCTATCAGAATGAGAAGACCAAAACAACTTAATTTAATTCAAAAAAAATTTGTTGATTTCAACTATCACATTTATGGGTCAAATGAATATTTAGAAAAAAATGGTTATCCAAAAACTTTAAAGGATTTAGATAAACATAAATTCATTACTTATGGTAAAGGTGCGCCATCCCCTGTTTATAATCCAGACTGGGTATTAAAAGTAGGTACAAAGGATGGGAAAAAAAGGAAGTCTTTGTTGAAAGTAAACAGTGTTTACGGACTATTATTAGCAGTTCAAAGCGGAGTTGGGTTAGCAGCATTACCAGACTATATTGCACACAATATAAGCGGTATTACAAAAGTTTTACCAACTGAACCTGGAAAACCAACAGAAACACATTTTGTTTACCCAGAGTCACTTAAAAACAATGCTAGATTAGTTGCGTTCAGAAATTTTCTTTTTAGCAAGGTAAATGAATGGAAATTTTAAATTTTATAATACCATTTATTATTTTACTTACCATAGTTGTGTTTGTTCATGAATATGGCCATTATTATTTTGCTAGAAAATATGGTGTAGGTGTTACTGATTTCTCAATAGGTTTCGGTAGAGAATTATTCGGCATTAATGACAAAAACGGAACAAGGTGGAAATTTTGTTTAATACCTTTAGGCGGGTATGTAAAGTTTTTTGGTGACAGAAATGTTTTTAGTCAAGCTGAACAAGCGGAGCTTTTAAAAAAATACAATGAGAGTGATAGAAAAAAACTTTTCGTAGTTAAACCTCTTTATCAAAGATCATTGATTGTCTTTGGAGGTCCATTAGCTAATTTTATTTTGGCTATTATCATTTTTACCTTTATATATATGTTTTCTGGCAAAGATTTCACTCCAGCTAAAATATCTGAAGTACAAGAAAATAGCCCAGCCTTTTCATCAGGATTAAAAGTGAATGATATTATTACAGAAATTAATGATAATAAAATAAGTAGTGTTTTAGAGGTTTCTACACATATTAATGCAACAACAAATGAAAATGTTGAAATTAAAGTTTTAAGAAATGAGCAAGAACTGTCATTCATAATAGAACCTAAAGAAGTAATGAGTGAAGATAATTTAGGTAATAAAGTTAAAAGGAAAATTATTGGTATAAAAATATCTCCTCTAAATAATGAATTTGATAAACAAAAATTAGGGCCAACTAAAGCCATGTATTATGCGTTGGGAGAAACATGGTTTGTAACCAAGACCACTTTAAAATTTGTAGGATCTATGTTTCAAGGAAAAGGGGATAGTTCACAATTAGGTGGACCTATACGAATAGCAAAAATAACAGGTCAGGTCGCTCAATTCGGTTTGATAGCCTTTTTAAGTATAATGGCTTATATTTCTATAAGTTTAGGTTTAATAAATTTATTTCCAATTCCTCTTTTAGACGGGGGACATTTAATGTTTTATGCTTTTGAGAAAATACTAGGGAAACCTCTTTCTCAAAAAACTCAGGAAGGTTTTTTTCGAATCGGGTTATTTTTGTTATTTTCTTTAATGTTTTTTACAACATTTAACGATCTCAGAGATTTAGGCTTATTTTAAGCCATTTTTAATCATTAAAAAAGCTAGTAAATTCAATACTTTTTCAAACACTATATTTAGTGTTAATATTTTTGTTTTATACTAAAAATAATGTTGATTTTACTCAGTTTTTGTTGAGATTAGAATTAACTATAGGGGCAAAAATGAATAAAAAACAACTAGTAGCAAAAATATCGTCCACATTGGGCCAGAGCAAGGCTGATGCAGAAAGAACTTTTGACTCAATAACGACTATTATTTTGGACGCTCTAAAGAATGACGACACTGTAAAAATCGCAGGTTTTGGTACTTATAAAGTAGCTAAAAGAAAAGCTAGAGTAGGTAGAAATCCTAGAACAGGTGAGTCTATTCAAATAGCAGCTTCTCAAAAAGTTAAGTTTTTACCTGCTAAAAGCTTAAAAGAAATGTTTAACCGTTAAATCTTATTTTTAGCCCTTATTTGACAAAATCAAATAAGGGCTAAACTACTTGCAAAAACTGCATAGCTAAAATCAATAGATTTCAATTCTTTAAATTTTTCAAAGTCTTATAAATTCATTTTCAACAAACAAGGGAGTTTATTATGAAAAAATACTTAGGATATTTCTTTGCTGGAACCGCAGTTTACTTTGGTTTTGCAGGTCTTGGTTATGCGGAGACAACTGTATCAGCAGAGACTCAATATATATTTAATACCCTACTATTTTTAATGTCAGGTTTCTTAGTCATGTGGATGGCTGCTGGATTTACGATGTTAGAGTCTGGTTTAGTAACATCTAAAAGTGTTTCAGCAATCTGTGCTAAAAATATAGGTCTTTATTCAATCGCAGGATTAATGTTCTGGTTGGTTGGATATAATTTAGCTTACGGTATCCCAGAAGGTGGATATATCGGATCATTTACTCCATGGAGTGATGGATCCGCAGTAGATACTGGTTATTCAGATGGATCAGACTGGTTTTTCCAGATGGTATTCTGTGCAACAACAATGTCTATTGTATCTGGAACTTTAGCTGAAAGAATTAAAATTTGGCCGTTCTTTTTATTTGCAGCAATTTTAACTGGAATAATTTATCCAATTGAAATGGGCTGGCAGTGGGGCGGTGGATGGTTATCAGCTGCTGGATTTTCAGATTTTGCTGGTTCAACGTTAGTACATGCCGCTGGTGGAGCTGCCGCTTTAGCAGGAGCAATTGTATTAGGTGCAAGAACTGGTAGATTTAGTTCAAGCGGTGGAGTAAAATCGATGACACCATTTGCTGCATCATCAATTCCGTTAGCAACACTTGGAGTGTTTATACTTTGGTTAGGTTGGTTCGGTTTTAATGGCGGTTCACAATTAGCTGCAGGTACATTTGACGATGTTACTTCAGTAGCAACAATTTACATAAATACAAACTTAGCTGCCGGCGGTGGAGTGATGACTGCTGCAGTAATTTCGAGATTACTTGGTGGTAAAACAGATGTAGTTATGATGCTAAACGGCGCGATTGCAGGTTTAGTAGCAATTACAGCTGAACCATTAACACCAAGTCCATTAGCTGCAATATTTATTGGAGCAATTGGTGGATTAGTAATGTATTTCTCAACAAAACTTCTATTTAAGCTAAAAATAGATGATGTAGTTGGAGCGATCCCAGCCCACTTAGTTGCTGGAGTATGGGGTACATTAGCTGTTCCATTAACTAATGGAGACGTTTCTTTCGGAGCTCAATTCTTAGGAACAATTTCAATTGTGGTATTTGTTTTTGTAGTATCACTAATAGTGTTCCAAATTATGAAAGCTACAATCGGTCTAAGAATCAGTAAAGAAGCTGAAAGACTTGGAACTGATAAAGCTGAAGTAGGAGTTGTCGCTTACGGTATAAGAGACTAAAACTTCTTATCTTATCTCCTCCCTCGTTAGTTGGAGAAAACTTAAGGCCCAGCCCCCCGCTGGGCCTTTTTTTTAATTTAATTTTTGTTCTTTTCCCAGAGATCTTTTGCATTAATATTTGGGGATAATCCAAATACTGAGTTTACATTAGTACAGTGCAAAGCTAGTGAGGGAATTGGTGAAAAACAGTTTTCTTTATCATAAATACTATGCAATATAGTTTCATAAGGTTCGTACTCAATTTCACCCATCTTGATAAGATCACTGTAATATTTATTGATCATTTCTTTACTAGTCATAAATGTGAGCAAAGACTCATTTACAGATCTCCAATGATTTTTTTGGCCGATTAAGACATTAGTAGATTGATTTTTTTGATAAAGATAAGGATAATCCACTGGAACTATGAATATTTCATCTTTCAAAATAGTAGAAAATTTCTCATACGCGGATATCATCTCCGAAATACTTTCATCGTCATGTATGTAATCATCCTCTACAAAATAAACCAGGTCATCAAGATCTTTTGCTAGTTCAAAAGATTTAATTATACTTGCCATTGTTGATTTCATATTATTTTCAATTTGATAATTATTTCTTTTAATAATTTTTATTCTTTTTAAATACTCATTTAAATTTAGGCATATAATATTAAATTTTAATTCTGAATTTTTTAAAACCCTTTCAATTATGGTCATATCTTCTTTAGGAGAACCAGCATCTAAAATTGTTATATTGAAATTAGTATAACTCTTATCCTTTGAAGCTTTTTTGATACTTTTTATTAATGAATTAATAGTTCTCATCGTGTATTCTGATTTTGGTTGTTCAAATATCCTCTTTTTATTTTGAGAGACTAAATTCACTGAAGTACATGTTTTTAAAATAATATCAAAATTTTGAACTTTTCTTGTAATTTTTACTTCTCCTAAAGGCAATGTAATAGATTTTTTTCCGCTTTTTGAAGGATTTTTAAGATTCTCAGATGTCACAAAAGACATATCCGCTTGATCAATAAGTTCATAACCAAACAATCTACATAGTTTAATAAAGAGTTTTTTGAGAATGCCTCTTTTATAAGTTTTTTTTATTTGTCTCATTGCAATCTGATCTTAATCTAATATCTTACTATCATGAATATAAAATCATCTAAAGAGCTTGTTGAAGAAGCAAACAAGGAAATAAAAGTTCTAAGTGCTGAGGAAGTTAAATCTTCTTATGAAAAGGGAGAAATAACTCTTATAGATATAAGGGATATAAGAGAACTTTGGAAAGAGGGAACAATACAAAATTCAATCCATATCCCCCGAGGCATGTTAGAATTTTGGTTAGACCCCCAAAGCTCTTATTTTCAAGAAAGTAAACTTGGTGAGGTAAAAAACATAGTATTATTTTGTGCTCTGGGCTTCAGGTCTGCACTAGCTACAAAATCTTTGAAAGATATGGGCTTCAAGAATGTGGCAAATGCATCTGGTGGATTTGATGCGCTAAAAAAAACTGGTTTAAAGATCATAACTAAAGAAAAAAAGTAATTATTTTATAGCTTCAGAAATTGCATATTGCAATCTATCTTGACCCCAAAATATTTTATTTTTTGCAATGAACGTTGGTGCACCAAATATACCTTTTCTAAATGCTTCTTCAGTTTTTTGTCTTAATGCATCTTTGATGTTTTGACTTTGAGCCCTTAATAAAAAAGTTTTAGGATTAATATTAAAATTTTTTAAGACTTTATCAATTACACTCTCATCATTCATATTTAATCCATTTTTCCATATCGAATTGAAAATTTCATCAATATAATAATCTTTTACACCATCTTCCTCAGCAACTAAAACACCTCTCATCAGATTCAAGCTTTTGATTGGAAAATAAGAATTAAATTTAAAGTCTATTTTATTTTTTTCGGCAACCATCTTACAATCCCTGATCATAAATTTAGCTTTTGAAGGAATAAATGCTGGCGCTTTAATATTGTGTAAATTGTGCAATCCACCTAGTAAAATTGGCTTATATTTAATTTTGAAATTATACTCACTTTCTATTTTTTTGATCTTTTTATGAGCTATAAATGAATATGGGCTGATAAAATCAAAATAGAAATCAAAACTTTTATTCATTTAGTGAAATTTTTTTTGAATAGAATACTCTAATAATAGAATAAATTACTATACCTAGAGGACCTGTAAAATATGTGATTACAAGAGCCATAGCAGTTAAAAAGTTTGGAATTGAGTATTTTAATGCATCTCGCGCTATCCATGATCCCACAAATAAACTAATCGATAAAAAATGAAGCCAGAATATTAATAAAAAATTTTCATCAGAAAAAAGAGTATAAAGACTCTCAATACCTAAATACAATTGAAAACTGTCTAAAAAATTTCCATTTTGATAAACCTTGTATACGATAAAAATATAAGCAGATGCTAACAATAAAGGAATCACTATTGAATTCAACAAGACTTTAGTAATTCCACTTGTAGGAGAAAAAATTAGTAACAACCAAAAAGGTATAACGCCCCAGTTAGATATGAGGTATATATTTTCTAACGTAAGATAGGACGCAAAGTTATTTATCATTTAAAATAATATAGTATATTAAATCAATGAATCCCACATCAAATAAAAAAGATTTTAAAGATCTTAGCACAAGTTTGAAAGATTTAGCGTATTCATATATTGAAAAGTATAGCCCTTCAAAACAACAGTTAAGGGTATATTTGATGAAAAAAACTCTTACAAAATTTAAAACTTCAAAAACAAAAAAAGAAATTTCAAACTTAATAAGTGAAATTCTTTCAACATTAGAAAAAAAAAGTTTTCTTAATGATGAACTTTATTCAGAGTCAAAATCAAGAATGCTTCTACGCAGAGGTTATTCAATAAATAAAATCAATCAATCCTTAAGAATGAAAGGAATAGACCAAAAATACATTAAAAGTAGTATAGAAAAAATTAAGAATAAAGAAATCGAACCTGATTTCGTCTCAGCTCTGCGTCTTTGTAAACGAAGAAGAATAGGCGCACTAAGGCCACATGCGAACAGAGAAATTTTTTATAAGAAAGATATGGGTGTATTGGCTAGAGCAGGGTTTGATTATGATTTATCAAAAAGAGTTCTTAATTTAGATAAAGAAGAATTTAACAAATTAATCAAAATTGTTTGATTTTTTATTTTCTTCTTCTATTAAATCATCTATTTTTTTTTTCATAGCGTTTTTGACTAAGACAAACACAATTAGTCCAAATATTGAAACCGAAACGATAATAATAAGAATTGTTTTAATCATTTAAATCTTTGGATCTTAAAATTAATAAACTTGGATTTCTGTAGTCTTCTTTTCCATACAAAAAGGGCTTTCCATCTAAAGTAGTTATTATTGCTCCTGCATTTTCAGCCACTGCATGCCCCGCAGCATAATCCCACTCGTTTGCTCTTTCTTTAGCAGCATAAATATCATGGGATCCATAAGCAATTAAACAAAATTTGTAGGAACTTGCTACCTTGTCGATTGAAGAAACATTGAAATTCTTTAAAGTTTCTAAAATTAATTCCGAGGGTTTGCCAATGCTAGAGAGTGCCTTGATGGTATTACGATCACTATTTTTTTTACAAATAATTTTTTTGTGAATATTTTTTTCAATAACAAAACTTTCTCCTTTACCATATGTATAAAATAGCTGACCTTTTCTTGGTGCACCAACTAACCCAATGATGGGTTTTTGATTGATTATTAAAGCTGCATTAATAGTATATTCATCTTTTCCAGCGATATATTCTCTTGTTCCATCGATAGGATCAATTAACCAAAATATTTTATTAAAATTTTTTTCATTAATATTTACTGTCTCCTCAGAAATTATTGGTATTTCAGGTGTAATATCCATTATTTTTTTTGAAATAATATCATTGATCTTTAAATCACCGTTGCTTACAGGTGTTTTATCATCTTTCATTTTTATTTTTAAACCTTTTTCATAAAGATCTATTGATATTTTTCCAGCCTCATCAAAAATTGGTATTAAATTCTCTGTAACCTTTTTGTAATTAATTTTATCGATCATTTACTTTTTCCAGTTTTACATAATTCAGGTCTATAACTTGTTTTCCATTGTTCTGAAAATTAACCGTAATTTTATTTTTTATGATTGATTGTATTTGACCAATACCCCAGCCGTTATTGTTGGGGTTTATTACAAAGTCACCTGGTTCGAGATCATATTGCATTATGGAAAATATTTAATATATATAATATATACTTATTATGACAAATTCACTAGGGATAAATAAACCAAAAAAAAATACCAAAGTTGTTGTGGCTATGTCGGGCGGTGTTGACTCCTCAGTTGTAGCAGGACTTATGAAAAATGAGGGATATGATGTAACTGGCATTACCTTGAAACTTTATGATGATATAAAAAAATCTACTCAAGGAAGACAATGTTGTGCTGGTCAAGACATCGTGGACGCTAAAAGAGTTTCTGAACAATTAAATATTAATCACGAAATTTTATATTTTCAAAAAAAATTTAAATCAGAGGTGATCGATAGTTTCATAAACAGCTATTCGGTTGGAGAAACTCCAATACCATGTGTACAATGCAATCAAACAGTGAAATTTAGAGATCTTTTTAAATACTCCAAAGATTTAAAAGCAGATGTATTAGTAACTGGACATTACATAAAGAGACTACAAAATAATGGTAAAGGACTTATGTATAGAGCAAAAGATTATACTCGTGATCAAAGTTATTTCTTATTTAATACCTCTCAAGAACAGCTTGATTTTTTAAGATTTCCTTTAGGTGAAATTGAAAAAAAAGAGACAAGAACTATTGCAAAAAAATTAAATTTAAATGTTGCTGATAAACCAGATAGTCAGGATATTTGTTTTGTTCCAAATGGAAACTACGGTTCAGTAATTAAAAAATTTAGACCAGAGTCATTTAAATCAGGGGATATTTATAATATGGAAGGAAAGATAATCGGAAAACATGATGGAATAATTAATTATACTATTGGTCAACGTAGAGGAATAAAAATTTCAAACGACGAACCGCTTTATGTCGTAAAAATAGATAGTACAAAAAATTCTATTATAGTAGGACCGAAAGACTCATTAAAAATAGATAAAATAGCATTAAGAGAAATTAATCTTTTAGGAAGTCCTGATGAATTTAAAAAAGACGTTAAAGTAAAAGTTCGTTCAACAGGCAAATTACTTAACGCTTCTGTCAATCTAAATTTAAAGTCTCCCGAGGTAAATATCATTGGTGGAGAAAATGGAATTTCACCAGGTCAAGCTTGTGTTTTTTATCGAAGCGACAATATTGGGGATAAGGTATTAGGTGGTGGATGGATAGATAAGACTTATAATAAAAATTTATCCACATAATTCACAAGCAAGAATCAGACAACCAAAAAGTGATACAAAATTTTTTAAATTATGATTTAATGAAATTAATTAAGAGGCAACTCTTAACTGGCCAATTAAGGAAAAACCGAGAGGTTCAAGCTTAAAGGGCAGAAAGGTCAACTGAGTAGCGCTAAAATGGTTGATCGGGTCGGTTCGGCGGTAGCGCCTACAACGACGAACCATAAACTACTAAATTTCTGGGTGCAAACCTAGAAATTTAAGTGGTTTTTCTCCAAAAGAAATACGTCAATAAATAAAAAGTTATGACACCTACAAAATAATTCCATTCAAGAGCATGTTTAAAATGCGTATTTCCTTTTGTTACAAGTATTGGCAAACTAGCTAATGCTACTAAAACTAAAACTGAGACCAAAGATATCTTAACAATTAAAATTTTTCTATTTGTAATCTCCAAGATTTTATCCTTAATGTTAAATAAGTAATAAACTAAAATTCCTTGAGCGACTAATTCAAAAATAATAAATAATAGCAATACAACTCTTCTAAATAATTTATAAAGCTGAATATCAAATTTCACCCCTAAAAAAATCGAGTGAATAATTAAAAATATAGCTGATAAAATACCGAACATACGAAATTTATATTTGAAATTTTCTGTATTTCTTAATTTACAAATTAAATTATTATTATAATTCCAATAATAAAATAAAAGAATACCAGTTATTATCATTGAAGGTTTAAAAATTAAATATTGCGGAAAAGTTCTTGATGCTCTGCTTATAGAAACACTTCCATCAAGATAAGGAACCGTGAATCCTGATCTTCCAATTTGATTGACTTGAAAAATTGTATTTTCAAGAAGATGAAAATTTACAGAGATAAACAAACAGATATTTATTGCGATTAATGGTAAAAAAAATATCCATAAACTCAGTTTACGAATTTGAGCTGTTTCTGTCATATTAGTTTGATTTATTTACGTTTATTTCTTTTTCTTGCTCTTCTTTTTTTGGATCCTATTTTACGTCTACCTCTATGTTTTTTTGGGTAACCCATATTTCTGCCTCCTTTTTCATATCTTAATTAAATAAACTTATATAAAGTTCATTTATACTCTTTTTATGAAAAAGTCTATAAACACATTTTTAAAACACCCTACCAAAGATAATGATAATAGATCTGCAAATCCACCTGTAACAAGAGCTTCAACAATACTTTTTAATACAATGCAAGAGATGATTTCTCATGAGAAAAAAATTAAATTACACAAAAATATTACCCACTATTCTTACGGTCGATATGGCAGTACAACAACAATTGAATTGGAAAACATTATAAAAAAACTTGAGGAGGCTTATCACGTTTTTTTAACAGGCACAGGGTTTGGAGGAATATCCTTAGCCTTAATGAGTTTGTGTAGGCCAGGAGATGAAATAATTGTTTCAGACAATGTATACGGACCTACAAAAGAAATTACTGAAGATCTCTTAAAACAATTTAATATTATCGCGAAGTTTTATAACCCAGAGAAATTTGACGATTTACGAAATAAAATTACAAAAAAAACTAAAATGATATTTGTAGAAAATCCTGGAAGTAATACTTTTGAATTTCAAGATTTAACTAAAATTGTCAGAATTGCAAAAAAGAAAAATATTGTAACTATGCTTGATAATACTTGGGGTACACCGCTATATTTAAAGCCACTTAAAGTTGGATTCGATATATCATTTTCATCTGCAACGAAATATTTTTCTGGTCACTCAGATGCAATGGGCGGAACTCTAGCGGTAAACAAAAAAGTTTATAAAAAAATTATGTTTTTTTATAAATTATCTGGATATAGAATGTCGGCTGACGAAGCTTATTTAATTATAAGAGGTCTTAGAACTTTAGATGTAAGGTTAAAACAACATTATGAAAATGCTATAAAAGTTATAAATTATTTAAAAAAACATAAAAAAGTAAAAGAGATTTTATTTCCTCACAAACCATCATCTAAAAATTACAAACTTTGGAAAAAATATTATTCTGGTGCAACAAGCCTATTTTCCATAGTTATTAAAAGTAGAAAAAAATCTTCAGTAATAAAATTTGTAAATTCACTTGAATTATTTGGAATTGGTTATAGTTGGGGTGGATTTGAAAGTTTGGCGATTTTACAAGATTTAAAAAAAAAAACTGAATACATAAAAGGGCGACATTTCTATCGTTTTGGTAAAGACGAACATATTGTACGATTGCATATTGGTTTAGAAGAACCAAAAGAATTAATTGCTGATCTAAATAAAGCTCTAAAATTTGTAAAATAAATGTCAGAAAAATTTATTAATAACAGATTAACTCTAATTGTTCTAATCTCAGCTTGCGTAGTGATAATGATTTCTATGGGTCTCAGACAGACCTTTGGACTTTTCTTTCAAGCTTTTGAAGAAGGATTAGGATGTACGCGTACAGAATTTGGTCTAGCAATTGGTATTCAAATGATTTTTTGGGGAATGTTTTCTCCTTTGTTTGGATTAGTTGCAGATAGGTTTGGAGGAAATAAAGCAGTTTTTATTGGTTTTCTAATTTTTGGAGCAGGTATATTTATGCTTTATTCTGGGCCCAACACAGGTATTTATTTTCAAATTAGTCTTGGAGTTTTAATTGGAATTGCTTTGGGAGCTACTGCAATAAGTGTACCTGTCTCAGAAGTTAGCAAACATTTTCCGAATGAGAAAAGAACAATAGCTTCAGGTCTTGTTACTGCAGCAGCATCAGTTGGATATTTTATTGCACCTCTTTTTACAAAATATTCCTTAGGGGAATTCGGCTGGGAAGAAACTTTAAAATATTTCTTATATTTTATTTTATTTGGCTCAATAGTTTCATTATTCATATTTGCCCCAAAAAAGTTAATTGATCAAAATCAATCAGTTATAAAAAATCAAACTTTTTTTGAAGCACTAAAAGAAGCTTTCTCTCATAGAGGATATCTTTTACTTAATGCAGGTTTTTTTGTTTGTGGTTTTCAAATAACATTGATCGCTACGCATATACCTGGATATATGCAAGAAAGGGGTATGGGAGGTTGGTCTGCAACGATTATTTTAGCACTAATTGGATTATTTAATATTATCGGAACTTTGGGGATGGGATATTTAGGAACTAAATATAGAAAAAAAAGCTTACTTTGTATTCTCTATGCCTTGAGAGCTGTATCGATAGCTATTTTTATTTTTTCACCTCCATCAAACATAATGTCTATAGTTTTCGGAATTTCTTTTGGACTATTATGGCTATCTACTGTTCCCCCAACAAATGGAATTGTGGCGCAAATATTTGGAACAAAATATTTAAGTTCCCTTTTTGGTATTGTTTTTTTGAGTCACCAAGTTGGAGCTTTCATAGGAGCGTATCTAGGGGGATATTTTTATGATCAATTTGGTTCTTATGATTATGCTTTTTACATGGCAATTGCCTTATCAATATTCGCAACAATTGTTCATTACCCAATAAACGAAAGGCCTATTCAGAGATCTGAGGTAACAATTTAAGGTTGTATTATGAGTCTAAATTGGAATCAAAGGTGAATCAAAACAAGAACATCGCACCTTTTTTTGTATACTTAATGTGGATAAATCATTATTCTATTTCCTAAGTTGAAACAGTTTTAATAAAATTAATTAACAAAGGAGAAATATGTTTTCACAAGAATTAAATAAAAAATTAGATCAGTATCATTTGTTAAATCATCCATTCTACAAGTCTTGGAATGAAGGAAAATTAACAAGAGAAATTATAAAAGATTATGCAGAGCAATATTACCAACACGTGAAAGCGTTTCCAAGATACATCAGCGCTACACACTCAATTTGTGAAGACATTGAAAAAAGAAAAATTCTTTTAGAAAATCTTCAGGATGAGGAAAATCCAAACGCAGATCATCCAAAGCTTTGGAAAAATTTTGCAATAGCAATGGGCGCAGATGTAGATAAAATTGAAGATGTAAAAAGGGAATGGTTTACTAACGATATGATTGAAAACTTTTTTCATCAAGCTAGAAAATCATATGCTGAAGGTTTAGCCTCTTTATATACTTATGAGAGACAAATTCCTGAAATTGCCGAAACAAAGATAAGAGGCTTAAAAAAATTTTACGGAGTGACATCAAAAGAAGGTTTAGAGTTTTTTGAAGCCCATAAGGCTGCAGATGTAATACATAGAAAAGAGTGTGAAAAGCTTTTAGATGCTTTAACAAAAGAAGAAAAAATTAAAGCAGAAAAAGCTTCTATGCTGACAGCAAGATATCTTTGGAATTTCCTAAGTGGTATGTCTACTAAGCACAAAATACAAGCTGCTGCTTAAAGAATCTTTATGACAGACCTAATGAAAAATGATGGTCATGTCTGGGATAATAAAAAACCAACTGCTCAAATGCTTGGAAGATGGCAACCGTGGCACGCTGGACACCAAAAGTTATTTGAAGAAATCTTAAAAAAAACTGGTCAAGTTAATATCATGGTACGCGATGTGCAAGGTGTTGATGACAATCCTTTTGATTTTGAAACTGTAAAAAAAAATATTTTTGAAGCTTTAAAAGATTATAAAGGTAGATTTCAGGTCACTCTGGTCCCTAATATTACAAATATTTGTTATGGAAGAGGTGTAGGTTATAAAATTGAAGAAGTAGTTCTTGATGAAAAAACGCAACAAATTTCGGCTACAAAAATTAGAGCTCAAATGAGAAAAGATGGAAAGCTAAAATAACTGCGAATTGTTCTCACTTGACCTGTATACATCAAACTACTAAAATTATTTATGTTATCAATTAATCCATTTGCAGAACTTTCACAAATAGTACCAGCAACTTTTTTGCAATTTTTTGTAATTGCTATGGTACTTTTGATTATTATTGGAACAGGTTTAGATATGCTACACAAAAAAAATGTAGTTTATTTTTTTAGAAATGCTCAAAAAGCAAAAAAATCTGCAAAAACAGAATTAAGCGCTGGAAAAAAAACAGCTGTAATTTTAAAAACAGTTGCTAGTGATATTGCGACTACATCAGAACTTGGATTTGGAAAGAGAAGACTAGCTCATGTGCTTGGAATGTATGGAACTATCCTTTTTTGGATAGCATCTGTAGTCTTAATATTTAAATATTCTGATGGCGTAACAGCACCATCTTATATTCCAATTATCTGGCATGTTGGAGCAATAATGACATGTTTAGGTGGGTATTGGTTTTGGTTTTTTTTAAGAGTAGATGTATCCGCAGAAGCACATCCTTGGTACAGAATTATTACCGCTGATTTATTTGTTTTAGCTCTACTAGCTTGCGCTACTTTTGGATTAGCTTGGTCTTATTTTCAATTTTCTGGAATGACGGGATTGAGTTATTTATTTTTAATTTTATTTATTCTTGCAAATTTAGCTTTATTTGGCGGAGTTTATTGGTCTAAATTTGCACACATGTTTTATAAACCGGGTGCTGCTATACAAAAAAATTTAGCGGAGGCCGATGGGTCCAGAGACAATTTGCCTCCACCAGCGGACGCACCAGAGCAATTTGGCCTTGGTATTAAAAGAGAACAACCAAAACATTATTAACATCATGATTAATAAAACTAGTATATTATTTAAAGCTATTATAGAAACTGGGAGGAAATAATTATGTCTACTTTTGTATATATGACAAGATGTGATGGATGCGGACATTGTGTTGACATTTGTCCTTCAGACATCATGCACATAGATGAAACCATAAGAAGAGCTAAAAATATCGAACCTAATTTTTGTTGGGAATGCTATTCATGCGTAAAAGCATGCCCAAATCATGCCATTGATGTAAGGGGATACGCAGATTTTGCACCTATGGGTCATAGCGTAAGAGTTAGAAGAGAGGAAGAAAAAGGAACTATATCTTGGAAAATAAAATTTAGAAATGGAACGGAAAAAGATTTTGTCTCTCCCATAACAACTAAACCATGGGGAAAATTTATTCCAAAATTAGCTGAGGGAGATAAACCTCGTCAAGGCGAAATGAATTCTCAAGTTCTTTACTCTGAACCAGAAGGATTAGATACTAAGAAAGATTTACCTACAATAAGTAAAGACTCTTTTAAAAAGGGAGTTTATTATTAATGCCAAAGAGAAAAACTGTTCACGAAAATTGCGATGTTCTTGTAGTAGGCGGAGGTATGGCTGGAACAGGTGCTACATTTGAAGCCAGACACTGGGGAAGAGATTTAAAAATCATCTGTGTAGAAAAAGCTAATATTGATAGAAGTGGTGCAGTGGCCCAAGGTTTGTACGCTATTAACTGCTACATGGGTATGAGATGGAATGAAAATCAACCTGAAGATCATGTTAGATACGCAAGAAATGATCTTATGGGACTAGTAAGAGAAGATCTTGGTTACGATATGGCCCGTCATGTAGATTCTACAGTTCATATGTTTGATGAATGGGGCCTTCCAATGATGAAAGATAAAAAAACTGGTAGATATCAAAGAGAAGGTAAATGGCAAATTATGATTCACGGAGAGAGTTACAAACCTATTGTAGCTGAAGCTGCAAAAAAATCTGCTGATAAAATTTATAACAGAATAATGGTTACACATTTGTTAATGGATGAGAATAACCAAAATCGAGTAGGTGGTGCAGTAGGATTTAATATGAGAACTGGAGACTATCACGTATTTAAAGCAAAAACAGTAATAGTAGCTGCTGGTGGAGCTTCACACATTTTTAAACCTAGAGCAGTTGGAGAAGGTATGGGTAGAACTTGGTATGCTCCTTGGAGTAATGGATCTGCTTATGCTTTACCAATAGCAGCGGGTGCTAAGATGACACAAATGGAGAATAGAATTGTATTATGTAGATTTAAAGATGGTTACGGTCCAGTCGGTGCTTATTTTTTACATTTAAAAACTTATACGCAAAATGCTAACGGCGAAAACTATGAAAAGAAATGGTATGATAAGACAAAAGAATTAGTAGGAGAATATATAGATCATCACCCAACTCCGACTTGTTTAAGAAATCACGCATTCATTCAAGAAGTGATGGCCGGTGGAGGCCCAATTCACATGGTGACAAAAGAAGCTTTCCAAGATCCTCATTTAGAAACAGTTGGCTGGGAAAATTTTTTAGGTATGACAGTAGGTCAAGCAGTCGTGTGGGCTTCACAAAATATCGATCCAAAATATACTAATCCTGAGCTAACTACCTCTGAGCCATATGTTATGGGGTCTCACGCTACATGTTCAGGAGCTTGGGTAAGTGGGCCTGAAGACATAGCTCCACCAGAATATTTTTGGGGATATAATAGAATGACCACAGTCGAGGGTTTATTTGGAGCTGGCGATACCGTCGGTGGAAGTGCACATAAGTTTTCCTCTGGTTCATTTACTGAGGGAAGATTAGCTGCTAAAGCTGCAGTAAAATATATAGAGGACAAAAAGGCAGAGGAAATAAATGTAAGCGACAAACAGTGCGCAAATTTAAAAGAAATTATTTACAAACCACTAGATAATTATACGATTGGAAGAAATGAAATAACAGGTGGAACTGTCTCACCAAGTTATATTTCACCTATACAAGGGTTACAAAGGCTTCAAAAAATTATGGATGAATATGTTGGTGGGATTACTGCAAATTATATGACAAATGATAACTTATTAAAAAAAGGACTAGAGTTATTGGATTGGCTTCAGGAAGATTTAGAGAATGTTGGTGCAGAAGACTACCATCAGTTGATGAGAGCCTGGGAATTAAAACATCGAACTTTAACATCACAGTGTGTAACTGAGCACACTTTGTTTAGAGAAGAAACACGTTGGCCTGGCTATTATTACAGAGGCGATAAACTTAAATTAGATGATGAAAATTGGCATTGTTTAACAGTCTCTAGAAGAGATCCCAAAACAGGTAAATTTACTATGGAAAAAATGCCAGTTTATCACATAGTAGGTGACGATAAGAAAAAGAAAGCTTCTTAAAAACCCAATGAGTCTGTTGGAAAAAAGTGATGATGAAATCATTAAAATCGCTAATCCAATTTGGTCTAACTTAGTCAAATCGTCTAACATCAAAGATTACGGAGGATTTACTAAGGATTTTTCTTCTCAAATGCTTTATGGAGCTAATGAAGTTGAATTAGGAAAACAGTGGGCAAGTAACAAAATTCTTACAAGTTTATCAGAACAACAAGAAGTTCTAGGTCTTATAAGAAGAGATAATTTTATAACAGTTTTGTACAAACAAAAAAGCAATACTGTTCCTGGTGAATTTCTTGGCCGTTTAGTATTAGGCTTGGAAGGGGATATGATAAAAGTATTTGGGGCAACAATTTATTAAGATTGACAACAACTATTTTCAGGCATACTTAGAATAATGCTTGAAATATACCTACCTATAGCACAAGTCAACATTGATATTTTTTTATTATTATTTGTAAGTTTGGCAGTGGGTATTTTGTCAGGGTTATTTGGTGTTGGCGGTGGTTTTTTAATGACACCTTTTTTAATTTTTATGGGTATACCACCTGTTTATGCAGTTCCCAATGAGGTAAATAATATTCTTGCAACCTCTGTATCAGGATCTCTTACTCATTGGTACAAACAAACTTTAGATTATAAAATGGGTATGATGATTGTTGCTGGTGGAATTGTTGGAACCATTTTGGGTATAATGACCTTTACTTTTTTTTCAGAAATCGGAAAAATTAGCTTAATAATTTCTCTACTTTATATGTATTTGTTAGCAATTGTAGGAACTTTAATGCTTATAGATGGTTATAGAGAAAAAAATCAAATAAAGAAAAAAGTTTTGATTAAAAAAAAATTACATGATCATAATTGGTTTCAGGGTCTTCCATTTAGAATGCGTTTTCATAAATCTAAACTTTATGAAAGTGCGCTTACTCCTATTTTATTAGGGTTAATTGTTGGATTTGTTGCAGCAATGATGGGAATAGGGGGAGCGTTTTTAATGGTTCCAGCAATGATTTATATTGTTGGAATGCCTGTTAAACTAATACCTGGAACATCATTGTTTGTAACAATTTTTATCAGCGCTATAGTGACCATACTTCACTCATTTAATTATGGTTCAATAGATTTGTTTTTAGTTATACCTTTAATTCTAGGTTCAATTGTTGGCGTCCAACTCGGCCAAAAAGTTGGTCAATTTTTAGATAGCACAGAATTAAAATCATTGTTCGCAATGCTTCTGGTATGTGTATCAATAGCTATTGGATATGACTCATTTTTCAGAGATAAAACATCTTTTAATGGCGAAAAAATAATTAAAACTGATTTAAATGCTTTAGCTGAATTCACTGTTAAATTTTCTAATGAAGCTCCTTTTTTATACGGAGCGTTAGCGATTATTTTAGCAGTTACACTTGGAGCATTAATAGCATTTGCAAGAAAAATTTTGAGTCCCGTAATAAGAAAAATGTTAAGTGATTTTAAAAATAAGGACATAAAAAAAGTAGACGAAGTTAAATTTCCTGAAAAATAAATTTTCTAAGCACTTCTGTATAATTTAGTCATCACGAACTCTCTGTGACCCAAAGCTTCAGCGCATGTTAGTCTTCCATTTGCTACTCTTAACATAGTTTTAATCAACTCATCACCTGCTTGCGATAAGTTCATTTCTCTTGATAATATCTTTGAAACATCGCAATCGACATGTTCTTTCATTAACTTGGCTGTTAAAGGATTTGCTGTTAGTTTTACAACAGGCTCAATAGGGTTTCCTATAATGTTTCCTTGACCCGTTGGAAATAAGTGAATATTAAATCCACCGGCAGCTTGTAAAGTTACACATTCTGCAGCAGCAGATGATGTATCCATGAAGTACAAACCTTTACCCTTTTTTGGCTCTTCAGCAGGCTCTAAAACATCTATAAATTTAAGATTTCCAATTTTTTGAAAGTTTCCAAAAGCTTTTTCCTCTATTGTTGTCAATCCTCCAGCTATATTTCCTGCAGTAGGCTGACTTTCGGATAAGTCATTTGTTGCTTCTTTAAGAATAAAATCATTGTAAGAGCTCCACGTTTTCATAAATTTTTCTTGTGCCTCTTTTGTTGCACCTCTAGCTGCACATACTTTTTCGGCTCCAGTTAATTCTGATGTTTCACCAAAACATAAGTGAACACCAAAAGGTTCTAGCTTTTCCATCAAATTCCCTACGGTTGGATTTGACGCCAGTCCAGAAGTAGTATCAGACTCACCACACTTTACTGATATCCATAAGTCACTCAAAGGACATTCTTCCCTTTGTTTTTCAGAAGCCCACTGAGAAAATTCTTGAGCTTTTTTTGATGCTTTCATTATGGTTCCAATATCCCCAGTTCTTTCTATATGAAATCCCTCAACTGGCTTCCCAGTTTTTGCTATTTCATCAACAATTCTTTTAGTCCATTTAGGCTCTATACCAATAACTATAACGGCAGCAACATTAGGATTTTTACCAGTTCCTATCATAGTCCTGAAATGCAGTTCCAAATCTGCCCCAAATTGCAATCTTCCATATGAGTGTGGAAGCGCTATGGTGCCTTTGATGTTATTAGCTACAGCTTCAGCACAAGCATTTGAAATGTCATCTACAGGCAAAATAATAACATGATTTCTTGTTCCTGCTCTTCCATTTTCTCTTCTATAACCTAAAAAACTTTTTGGAATTTCCATTAATTTACCATTTCTTCGTTTTTACATTATGAACATGAACATGCTCACCCTTTTTAATAGTTTTGACAACTTTACCAATATCGTGACCATATTTCAGTATAGTATCGCCCTCTTTTAAATCTTTAAGAGCAATCTTATGGCCTAAAGGAACTTCGTTTATAGAGCTTACCTTTACAGTTTTGTCATTCTCCATTATCCAAGCGTTACATTCTTGGCCTTTTTTAGTGTTTTCAATAACTACAACACCAACGTTATCTTTTTCATCGTGGATAATTAAATCAGGCTGTGACATAAAATATTTAATGGATATAGACTAAATTTTGATATATTGGAAGTAAGATTAAATTAAATAATACAAGGATTTTTATGGCCAAAATGACCACTGAGGAAGCTTTTGTAAAAGTTTTACAAATGCATGGTATTGAACACGCATTTGGCATAATTGGTTCGGCCTTCATGCCTATATCTCATATCTTTCCTGATGCAGGTATAAAATTTTGGGATGTTGCCCATGAGACAAACGGGGGACTGATTGCTGATGGCTATACAAGAGCAACAGGAAAAATGTCTATGGTTGTTGCTCAAAATGGACCTGGAATAACTGGATTAGTTACACCAATTAAAACAGCTTACTGGAACCATACTCCATTGCTATTAGTAACTCCTCAAGCAGCAAATAAAACTATGGGCCAAGGTGGTTTTCAGGAAGTAGAACAAATGAATTTATTTAAAGACATGGTCTGTTACCAAGAAGAGGTTAGAGACCCTTCAAGAATAGCAGAGGTATTAAATAGAGTAATAGAGAAAGCAATTAGAGGATCTGCACCGGCACAAATTAACGTCCCTAGAGATTACTGGACGCAAGTTATTGATATAGAGTTACCACCAATCGTTAGGCTGGAAAGACAAGCGGGTGGTGCAGAGGCAATAGATAAGGCAGCAAAATTATTATCGGACGCTAAGTTTCCAGTTATTCTTTCTGGAGCTGGAGTGGTAATTGGAGGAGCAATTCAGGACTGTGTTAAATTAGCAGAAAGATTAGACTCTCCAGTTTGCTCAGGTTATCAACACAATGATAGTTTTCCAGGAAGCCACCCTCTTGCAGTTGGACCATTAGGTTACAACGGATCTAAAGCAGCCATGGAATTAATTGCAAAAGCGGATGTAGTTCTTGCTTTAGGAACTAGATTAAATCCTTTTTCAACGCTACCAGGATATGGAATAGACTATTGGCCAAAAAATGCAAAAATAATTCAAGTTGACATGAATTCAGACAGAATAGGCCTAACAAAAAAAGTAACAGTTGGAATTTGTGGCGATGCAAAACTAGTTGCTCAACAATTGCTAAATAAACTCTCAAAAAATGCAGGAGACTCAGACAGACAAAAACGGAAAGATTTAATTCATCAAACAAAGTCAGCATGGTTACAAAAGTTATCAAGTTTAGATCATGAAGATGACGATCCAGGCACTGTTTGGAATAAAGAGGCTAGAAATAGAGATAAAGACAGAATGTCCCCTCGACAAGCTTGGAGAGCAATACAAGCAGGTATGCCTGAAGATGTTATAATATCAAGTGATATTGGAAATAATTGCGCAATTGGAAATGCTTATCCAACCTTTGAAAAAGGAAGAAAATATCTTGCTCCAGGTTTATTTGGACCATGTGGATACGGTTTTCCATCAATTCTTGGTGCAAAAATTGGATGTCCAGATGTGCCAGTTATAGGATTTGCTGGTGACGGTGCGTTCGGAATTAGTATGAACGAAATGAGTTCTTGTGCACGTGAGGAATGGCCGTCAATTACAATGGTTATTTTTAGAAATTATCAATGGGGTGCAGAAAAAAGAAATACAACATTATGGTTTGACAACAATTTTATTGGAACCGAGCTTGATCCAGAATTAAGTTTTGCTAAAGTTGCTAATGCATGTGGTTTAAAGGGAGTTACCGTACACACTATGGAGGAAACTACAAAAGCAATTAAACAATCCTGTGAGGATCAAAAAAAGGGGATTACTACCTTTATTGAAGTTATTTTAAATCAAGAATTAGGAGAACCATTTAGAAGAGATGCAATGAAAAAACCAGTCAAGGTCGCTGGTATCAAAAAATCTGACATGAAACCTCAAAAAAACTTAATTTAATTTTAGTACACTAGCTGGATCTAACTTAACATCGAACCAATTTAATCTGATATCTAAATGAGGTCCTGTGGATCTGCCAGTTTTTCCAACTGTTCCAATTTTTTCACCTTGTTTTATTTTTTGCCCTATCTTCACATCGACATCTTTTAAATGCATATATAAAGTACTTATACCATGACCATGATCAAATATTACTGTACCACCTGTAAAATAAAGATCATCTTCTGCCAAAGTGACTACACCATCCAACATAGCTGTTATTGGTGTTCCTTCATCTGAAGCAAAATCAAGTCCATAATGTGGTCTTCTAGGTTTGCCATTAAGTATTCTTTGACTTCCATAAACTCCAGTAACAATCGAATTTTTTAGTGGAGCCTTAAACTTATTTTTGAAGAAAGTTAAATTGCTATTTATAGATCTAGCTTTACCAATCAAAACATTGTCAGCTTTAATTCTATCATAAACTTCTTTAGGAGGTGTAACCTGCTTAGGAGGCAAACCATCAATTCTTTGAATGATATATTTTTTTTTAAATATCTTTTTTTCTATAATCTCTGTTTTTTCATTATTAATTACTTTAATTATAACATTATTTTTTCTGTCTCTACCTATTCCAAAAGCAAAGTACCCATCTTTTGTTACCCTGACTTTTTTTTTATCAATATAAACTTCTGAATTTTGATTAGTTTTCCCTAAAATAAAAGAACCTTGTTTAAAACTTCCTTGAAATTCAGTTGCGTAAGAATTTATAGGTAGTAAAAAAAAGAAGAGTAGTAATCTTGTTATCTTGCTGTCCATCCACCATCTACCAATAATGAAGTTCCAGTTACCATAGAAGCTGCATCTGAAGCTAAAAAAACTGCTGCAGATGATATTTCAGATAATTCTGCATAACGCCCTAAAGGAATATTACCTAAAACTTCTTTTCTAAAATTTTTATTTTTAAAGAATTTTTTTGTCATCGGAGTAACTACAAAAGTAGGAGCAATGCTATTAACTCTGATATTGTATTTAGCTAAATCTATTGCCATACCTTTTGTTAATCCCTCAATTCCAAATTTTGTCATATTATAAACACTTCTTATAGGGCCCCCAACATGACCCATCTGTGAAGACATGTTAACTATTGCTCCTCCGATCTTTTTTCTGTTTTTTGTCTGCACCATTTTTAATGCTACTAAATTTGCAACATTAAATGCTGCAATCGTGTTTATCTTAACAACCTTTTCCATATCTTGCTTTTGAATTTTTAAAAAATGTTCAGGAATATTTGTTCCTGCATTATTTATTAAAACATCAATTTTTTTTTGTTCTTCAATTATTTTTTTAAGTTTCATGTAATTTGTTAAATCACATACATAGGTTTTACTTTTTACTTTATATTTTTTCGATATTTTGGATACCGAGTCTAAGTCTTTTTGTGTTCTACTAATTAAAATCAAATTTGAACCAGCTTCAGCTAATGCTATGGCGCAAGCTCTTCCTAGACCTTTACCTGCCCCAGTCACTAAAGCATATTTGCCTTTTAAATTATATTTTTTTAGATACATATTTATAAAATCAATTTTAAATCAGTGTATATTAAATCTATAGCTACAAATAGTATAGCTAATAAACCCAACCATCCAATCCATTTATATTTTTCAATCCATTTAGCTATCAGATTAGCTGCAAACGCCATTAACGCAATAGATAAAGCTAAGCCAAATATCAATAACATAAAATGACCTTTCGCTGCTCCGGCAACACTCAATACATTATCAAGACTCATTGTAACGTCAGCCATAATAATTGTAAAAATTGCTCTACTAAATGAACTGTTATCAACTTTAATATCTTTCTTTTCAATTTGGCCTTTAATTACATCAACGTATAATTTGTAACAAATATAAAGAAGCAAAATACCTCCAATTAATCTAAGGCCAGTGATCATTAATAAATAAGTTGTAATTAATGTGAATAATATTCTTAAAATAACTGCAGCGCTTATACCCCAAAAAATTATTTTTTTTCTTTTGTCAGCATCAAATTTTGATGCAACCATACCAATAATAATTGCGTTATCACCAGCTAAGACTAGATCAATAAATATTATCTGTATTAAAATTATTAATTCTTCTGTCATTGAGTTTGATTATTCAAAATAAATTCTGCACCTTTTTCAGCAATCATTATAGTAGGAGCATTAGTGTTACCTGATGTAATATTTGGCATTATTGAAGCATCTATCACTCTTAAATTCTTAAGTCCATGCATATATAATTTATCATTAACGACTGCATTATCATCTTTGCCCATTTTACACGTACCCACGGGATGAAAAATAGTTTGAGTAAACTCGCTACCAGCTTTTACCAACTCTTCATCTTCCGTAATATGAACGCCAGGTCTATACTCTTCTGGTTCATATTTCTTAAAAGTTTCAGTCTCTAACATAATTTTTCTCACAAGTTTTAGTCCTTGAGCTGCAACTATTCGATCATCTTGTGTAGACAAGTAATTCATTTTAATCTTGGGATTTACTCTACTGTCATTACTTACTATTGAAATTTCTCCCCTGCTTGAAGGCCTAATATTTGCAACAGTTGGAGTGATACCATCAAAGTCGTGAAGTTTTGATGCTCCTAAAATATCCGTGCTAATTGGTTGAACATGAAATTGTAAATTAGGTGTCTCTTTTGATGGATCGCTTTTAGCAAATCCACAAACTTGGCTTGCCCCCATTGTCATGGGTCCACTTTGTTTAAATAGATATTCTAAACCAATTAAAAAATTACCAAATAAACTATTTATTTTACCATTTAATGATTTCAAATTTTTTACCTTGTAAACCGGTCTAAACATTAAGTGATCTTGCAGATTTTTACCAACACCTTTTAATTCGTGAATAGTTTGTATGCCGTTTTTTTTTAGTTTACTTGAATCTCCAACACCAGAAACTTGAAGTATATGAGGTGATCCTATCGAACCTGCTGATAAAATAATTTCTCTTCGTGCTTTAACGGTAACAACTTTATCGCCTTGAAAAAAACTCACACTTTCTGCTTTTTTTCCATCAAAGTTAATTTTTTGAACGTGCGCTCCAGTTATGATTTTTAAATTATTTCTTTTTTTTACAGGATTTAAATATCCTTTTGCAGCACTACATCTTAATTTTAGTACAGACTTGTTGTGATTTGTAGTAAATTGAAAAAAACCTATCCCAGTATTATCTCCAGTATTAAAATCATTAGTTTTTGGAATTCCACATTCTTCAGCTGCATTTTGAAACTCATCTAACATTTTTAAATTAATTTTTTTATTAGAAACCATAATTGGTCCGCTGTCGTTATGAAATTCACTTTTACCTAATTCATTATTTTCAGATTTTAAAAAATAAGGTAGAACATCATTCCATCCCCATCCGTTATTTCCCATTTGTCTCCAATTATCATAGTCATTACTTTGACCTCTTATCCAAAGAAGACCATTAATAGAGGAACTTCCGCCTAAAGTTTTACCTCTTGGGTATCTAATTGATCTATTATTCATGGTTTCATCTTTCTCTGTATGGAAACACCAGTCAACTTTAGGGTTGTGCATAGTTTTATAATACCCGACAGGAATGTGTATCCATGGATAATTATCTTTACCTCCAGCCTCGAGCAGTAAAACTTTATTCTCTTCCTTACTTGTAAGTCTGTTTGCCAAAACACATCCTGCTGACCCTGCACCTATAATGATATAATCGAATTCGTTCATGATATTAATCTTATAAATTAGAAAATTTAATATTACCAACAAGTCTACTACAACCTAAGGTTTAAAGACTAGTGTTTGACTCTATCTATTCAATCCAACATACTACCGAAAAATAAACAAACCTAACGGGGGATAAATGAGAAGACTATTATCAATTGTTTTAGGTTTAGCTGTATTTATAGGTTTTTCTATAACTTCAGCAAACGCTAAGACATTAAAATGTCAGACCGTTCTTAACACTAAAGCTGATGAAGTAAAAATGTTAAAGGACTTTACTGACACTGTAACAGAATTAACTGATGGTTCATTAAAATTTGAAATTTTACCAGCAGGTGCTGTTGTAGGAGTTAAAGAAACTTTAGACGCAGTTGATAAAGGACTAATCGATTGTGGTTTCGCTTGGACACACTATTGGTCAGGTGACCATCCAGCAGCTATGTTATTTGGTTCGCCAGTAGCAGGTGGTGGAGTAGGTATAGACAATTTAGCATTTTTATCATGGTTTCAATACGGTGGTGGAAAAGAGTTGTACGACCAATTATGGAAAGAAATGGGAAGAGACATAAAAGGATTTATGCTTCAACCAGTTGGACCAGAAGCTTTAGGTTGGTTTCCAAAACCAATTAAAGATATGGCTGACTTTAGAAAATATAAATTCAGAACTCCTCCAGGAATTCCTGGTCAAACATATAAAGATATCGGTATCGCATCTGTAGCAATGGGTGGTGGAGACATTTTACCAGCATTACAAGCAGGTACTATCGATGCAGCAGAGTGGTGTTGTCCTAAACCAGATTTAACATTTGGTTTCCAAAAGGTATTAAAACACTACTATTTACAAGGTTTACACCAAGTAGTAGTAAATGCTGACTTTTATATTACTGGAAAAACTTACAAAAAAATGACTGCTCACGAGAAAAAATCTCTTGAAGTAGCTGCTAACGCTTCATTAGCTAAATCTTTAAGCTACAGAATCTATGAAAATGGAAAAGCTTTAAGAGAATTAACTACTAAGCACGGAGTAATTTTAGAAGACACTCCTACAGACTACTTTAAAGAATATATGGCAGCAGCGAAGAAAACATTGAATAAAAACGCAGCAGAAAATAAATTTTTTGCTAAAGTTTACAAATCAATGAAAGAATTTGCTGATATTGCTGTTCCATTCTGGAGTGGTGCACAAATGTCAAATGCTAAGCTAGGAATGGCTCACGCAGCGACATTAAAGTAATAAAATAATTAAAGAAGTATTAGAGCGGGCTTTTAAAGTCCGCTCTAATTGTTTAGGATGAACTATGAATGACAAGCCACCAAAAATAGATATCTCAGATGAAATGATTGCTGAAAGGCGCGGCGGTTCAGGTAAAATGCCAGCCGATATGCCAGCATGGATGGCGAACACTATAACTTCAATAGATAAATTCAGTAAACGTGTAGGTAATATAGTTTGTTGGATCCTTGTGCCTTTAATTTTAGCAATGACTTATGAAGTTATAATGAGAAAATTATTTTTAGCTCCAACAATTTGGGCTTACGATATGAGTAGATTTTTATATGGGGCTCTATTTATGTTAGGAGCAGGGTATGCTCTCTCTAAAGGAGTTCACATAAGAGCAGATTTTTTATACAGAAATTTCAAAACTAAAAATCAAGGACTCGTAGATTTTTGGTTATATATTTTATTTTATTTTCCGGGACTAACAGTCTTTCTTTACATGACTATAGGATA
>CACDLE010000007.1 GCA_902553555.1 uncultured Pelagibacteraceae bacterium | reverse complement strand
TTAGTCAAATTAAGCCATTCGGATCAAATATACATCTAAATGAGAGAGTGCAGGAAATTAGTGAAAAAAAAGGCTCATGGATAGTAAAAACAAATCTAAACAAAACATTTGAAACTCCAAATATAATTATAGCTGGCGGCGTAGGTTCATTTGAGCCAAGAAAATTACCTTTAAAAGAACTTGAAAAGTTTGAGAATAAATCTGTTTTTTATTCTGTAAGCAACAAAGACTTATTTAAAGGAAAAAAAATTTCAATATTTGGAGGTGGTGACACTGCTTTGGATTGGGCATTAGAATTTTCTAAAAATTCAAAGGTTACTTTAATTCATAGGAGAGATGAATTTAGGGGAGCTCCACACACTTTGGCTGAACTTAAAAAATTAAAGAAACAGGGAAAAATTTTTATTAAAACACCTTTCCAAATAAAATCTGTAAATAATGGCAGAGACCTTCAAGAGATCGAGATTAAAAGTGATGATGATAAAATTGAGAAAATCCCAACAGATATAATTTTTGGTTTTTTTGGTTTAATCATGCAATTGGGTCCAATAGCTAAATGGGGCCTGAATATGAATAAAAAAACAATTGAGGTAAACACAGAGAATTTTCAAACAAATAAATCTGGAATTTTTGCTATTGGAGATATTTGTCATTATCCAGGTAAATTAAAACTAATTTTATCTGGTTTTCATGAAGCAGCTTTAGCATCAGTAGAATGCTTTAAGAGAGCAAGGCCTAACGAAAAATACAGATTTCAATTCACCACTTCCTCCAAAGAAATTCAAGATAGACTTGGTGTTAAAAAATGATCGAAGTATTAACTTCTAACACGCCAAACGGAAAAAAAATTACAATAATGCTTGAAGAAATAGGGTTTGATTATAAAATAACAAAAATCAATATAAAGAAGGACGAACAATTTAAACCAGAGTTTCAAAAACTAAGTCCTTTCAGAAAAATTCCAGTTATAATTGATCATGGTAGCAATGTAAGTTTATTTGAGTCAGGGGCAATATTAATTTACTTGGCTGAAAAAAGTGGAAAATTTTATGATAAATCCAAAAGAACAGTTATTAATCAATGGTTAATGGGTCAAATGGCTTATGTGGGACCTATGCTAGGTCAACATCATCAATTTCATCATTATAATCCAGGAAAAAGTAAATTTGGCGAAGAAAGATATTTTAAAATTTGCGAAAGAATTTACTTAGAACTCGATTTACGTTTAGAAAAATCAAAATTTCTAGCTTATGACGATTATACGATAGCTGATATAGCTACTTTTCCTTGGATAGCAAGACATGAATGGCACGATATTGGTTTAAAAAAATTTAAAAATTTATCAAGATGGTATTTAGAAATAGCTTCCCGTTCAAAGGTTAAATCAGGATATGATCTTTTAAAAAAAGGTGAAACTATTCCAGAGATTTAATCATCAACAAATATTTTTTCATCTCTTTCATGTTTTTCTTGGGCTTCAATAGTCAAAGTAGCAATTGGTCTAGCCATCAATCTTTTTAATCCAATTGGTTCCCCTGTTTCTTCACAGTAACCGTAGGTACCATCTTTTATTCTTCTTAATGCTAAATCTATTTTCGCTATTAATTTTCTACTTCTATTCAACGCCTTCATCTCAACTGATTTGTCGGTATACGAAGATGCTTGATCAACTAAGTCTGCTGAAGACATACTATCATCAGAGGAATTTAATAAATTTCCAAGATTATTTGCACGAATAATATCTTTTTTCCACCTTATTAGTTCTTCAGTAAAGAATTTCTTGTGTTTTACACACATATACTTTTCTTTCTGATTTGGAGTGTATTTTTTAGTAGTTTTTTTTACCATTTCGAAAAAGCGGAGTATAGATTTGAATTTATACGTGTCAATAGTC
Organism: uncultured Pelagibacteraceae bacterium; assembly: GCA_902553555.1. GTDB lineage: Bacteria > Pseudomonadota > Alphaproteobacteria > Pelagibacterales > Pelagibacteraceae > Pelagilacustribacter. The sequence continues at coordinate 37,633 of CACDLE010000007.1, read as the reverse complement.
TTTAAATTGTATTAATTTAGGTGGATGTTGAAAAATAATTATGACCTATTTTTTGGGATTTTTTTAATTTCTCACTTAGTCGTATGGACATTAATCCCTACGCTTTCAAACATTAATTTACCATTAGACACTATTGAGGCTTTAGCTTGGGGTAGTAATCTATCTTGGGGATATTACAAACATCCTCCCGCTAGTGCTTATTTTGTTGAACTAGTTTATCAAATATTTGGTAATAGAGACTGGGCATATTATTTATTAAGCCAAATATTTGTTATTATTGCATTTTTTTATGTTTGGAAATTATCTAAGATTTTTCTAAAAAAAGAAAGTTTATGCTTAATCTCAGTTTTGCTTTTAGAAGCAATTTTTTTCTATAATTTTACGACACCAGAATTTAACGTAAACGTTTGTCAGCTACCTTTTTGGTCTATGACAATTTATTATGGTTGGAAATGTTATGATAGAAATAAGGTTTCTGACTGGATACTTTTAGGTATAGTTGCAGCAATAGGTTTTTTGTCAAAATATGTATTTGTTTATTTAATCTTATCACTGAAAATTTTTTTCATATATGATATTTTTAAAAAGAAAAAATTTGAGATAAAATATTTTATTCCCTCAGCAATTTTTTTATTAATTATTTCACCACATGTTTTATGGTTGTTAGAAAATGAATTTGTTACAATTTCTTATGCTTTAAATCGATCAGGTGTAGAAGCCGTTTCATTTATAGAGTATTTTGCCAATCCTCTTAAATTTATTCTTAAACAATTGGGTATTTTATTTCCTTTTTTAATTTTATTTATCTTAATTGTTAAACGTTTTAAATTTAATTTTTCAGTAAAAAAAGATAAAAAGAAATTGTTTATATTATTACTTACTATTCTACCAATTGTTTTGGTTTTATTAACTTCAATAGTAACAGGAGCAAAAATAAGGACTATGTGGATGACACCTTTTTATTTGTTTTTTGGAGTTCTATTAATTATGATTACAGCAGTTAAGATTAAAGATAATCTAAAATTTTTTTTTTCATTATTCGTTTTAGTTTTTTTTCTCTCTCCAGCTTCTTATTTATACGTATCATTGGCTAATGATTTCAAAAGAACTGATTATCCTGGTAAAGAAATTTCTAATCTTGTTCAAAGGAAATGGGAAAAAAATTTTTTTAACGAAATATCAATAGTTGTTGGTGATGAATGGTTTGCAGGCAATCTTTCTTATCATCTATCCTCTAGGCCAAAATGGTTTAACACAATAGAAAATAATCTTGAAATTGTCGACTACAACACTGGAGTAATTTATACAGGTAATCCTAAAATTTTGAAAAAATCTTGTCCAGGTGTTTTTGGAACAATTAAACCAGTTGGTTACTGTATGATTGGAGTTAAATGAAAAAAATAATTTTAATAACACCAGTTTACAATGATTGGGAGTCTTTTAATAAGTTGCTTGATGAAATTAGTTTAACCGTTGAAAATTTGCACAATGTTGCTTTTGAATTAATAGTAATAAACGATGGCTCTACAATGTTGACCCCAAAAATTAATATTCCAAAAAATATAAAAAAAATCGAAATTTTAAATATGAAAAAAAATAATGGTCACGCTATTTGTTTAGCGCATGGCATTCGATATTGCCTAAAAAATTATGAGTTTGATTATATTATTTTAATGGACGCTGATGGGGAAGATAGACCAGTAGAAATACGTGATCTAATTTTTAAAATAGACAAGGATCCCAATACTTCTATAGTGGCGAAAAGAGTTAAAAGATCAGAAGGGCCAATTTTTAGAGTTTTTTATCAATGCCATAAAATTTTAACATTTGTTTTTACTGGCAAACTCATGAACTTTGGAAATTTTAGCATTCTTACAAAAAAAGATGCTGAAGTTTTAAGTATTGATCATACATTGAATTCAAATATATCAGGCACTGTTAAAAAAAATATTAAAAATTTAGGATATATTAACTGTGTGAGAGGCAAAAGATACTTCGGCCCTTCAAAAATGCCTTTAGCGAAATTAATATTTCACTCTTTTTCAATTATTGCTGTTTTTAAAATGAATGTTTTTTTAAGATCTGCGCTTTTTATAATTTTATTTTCATACTTAAATCCTTACATAGGGATTTATGGACACGTTTTATCAATTTTAATCGTATTTTTTAATTTAATGATTTATTATGTTTCATTAATGATAGAAAAAAATAAGAAAATTAATACAGATCATGAGCAAAAAAACTCTGAAATAATAGCACACTAGATAGTTGTATATGTGGTCTAAATATGAATCAAAGAGGAATCAAAAGGAGAACATTTCAATAATTCTTAAAAAAACGTGGATATTAAAACATATTTACTAATTGAGAGTTAATTATTAATAGAAAGATATAATTATGAAAAAACTATCGTGTCATTGTGGTGCAGTTCAAGCCGAAATAAATATAAAAGGTGATTTAGAAAAAATCATTAGATGCAACTGCTCAATTTGTAAAAAAAAGGGCGCAATTATGTCTATAGTTAATAATGAGGACTTTAAAATTATCAGAGGTCTCGATAAACTAAAATTGTATCAATTTCACTCAAAGATAGCTAAACATTATTTTTGTATTGAATGTGGTATTTACACACACCATAATCCAAGAATTAATCCTTCCTTAACAGGTTTTAATGTTGGCTGTGTGGATGAAATAGATTCTTTTAAATTAAAAAATATTAGTGTTGCAGATGGCAAAAACCATCCGTTAGATAAAAAAAAATAATCTTATTAAATTAGATGGCAAGTAATTTGGAAAAAAATTATTCACAGTACCTAAAAAAACAAAGAATATTTGGACAAGCCTTTAAAAATAAATTAATCCAATTAAAAAATTTCTATATTCCTATCTGTCAAAATATTTATAATAAGTACAAAAAATCCAATAATACTTTAATTATAGGACTTTCAGGAGGCCAGGGGTCAGGAAAATCGACTATGGCTCAAATTTTGAAAATAATATTAAGAGATAAATTTAGTTTAAATGTAGTATGTTTCTCAATTGATGATTTTTATAAAACTAAAAAAGAAAGAGTGTTAATGTCACAGAAAGTTCATCCACTTTTTTTAACTAGAGGTGTACCAGGAACTCATGATCATAAGATGATTTATAGTTCTTTAAAAAATTTAAAAAGTAAAAATTTTAAATCTTTAAGAATTCCACAATTTGACAAGTCTAGAGATAACAGAAAAAATAAAAAAAATTGGATTAAAATCAAAAAAAAACCAAATATAATTATTTTTGAAGGTTGGTGTCTGGGAGCTAAACCCCAAACGTTTCACGATTTAAAAAAACCAGTTAATCTTCTTGAGAAAAAAAGAGATTCCAATAAAAGTTGGAGAATAAAAGTCAATGAAGAATTGAAATCAAACTATAAAAAGATTTTTAAACTAATTGATAATTTGATTTATCTCAAAGTTCCGAGTTACAATCATGTTTTAAAATGGAGATTGTTGCAAGAAAAAAAATTGAGATATTCAAATAAATCAAAAAATGTAATGAATAATAAACAAATAAAAAACTTTATAATGCATTTTGAAAGAGTCACTAAAAGTATGATGAAGAATATAAAAAAAAATGACGTTATTATAAATTTAGATAATCAACATAAAATTAAATCAATTATCAATTAAATGTATAAAATTATTTTTATTCTAATCATATTATTAAAATTTTCTTCATTGAAAGCAGAAAATAGTTTATTTTTTTTTGTAAATTCTGCTGTAGAAAAAAATCCAAAAATTAATGCTGAAAGAGAAAATCTTAAATCTATAAAACAAAATATCAATATATCAAAAGGCGACTTCTTGCCGTCACTAACTTTATCTGGTTCGCAAAAAAATACAGAGAGTTCTAATGTTATTAATCAATCAGGTACGAGATCGGGTGATACAAAACGAAATACTGAAACAAAAACAATCTCAATTGATCAAACAATTTTCCAAGGTTTCAAAGGTTTTAACAACTTAAAAAAATCAAGATTAGAATTTGAAAAGGCCAACTATGAGTACAAACAGGTCAAACAAGATACAATATTAAATTCTGTATCGGTTTATTATGATTTATTATTAAAAAATAACACAAAAAATTTTAATTTAGCTAATGTTGATCTTTTTGAAAGACAAGTTGAGTCTGATAAATTAAGACTTCAAAAGGGAGAAATAAGTTTAACAGATTTGGCTCAATCAGAATCTTCCTTAGCAGGCGCCAATGCTAAATTAATTAAAGCAAAAACAGAATTGATTGCTGCTGTAGCTGAATTTGAGAGAATTACAAGAATAAGCGCACCAGATAAACTTGATGAGGAAAATACCATAAATTTTACATTACCTTTAAGCCTAGAAGATGCTTTAAAAAAGTCATCTTCAAATAATCCTGGATTAATAATTGCTAGAATAAATCTAGCTATTTCAGAAAAAGAACTAAGTGTTGAAAAAGCTAAACTATCTCCATCAGCTACATTAAATTACTCTCTAAGCGAAAATAAAGACCTAAGCACAACCGTTGATGAAGATGATCAAGAAACCGTTAAAGCTACTATTACTTGGCCAATTATCAAAGGTGGAAAGAATTTCTCAAGTATTAAGAAATTCAAGCATAAAAAGGAAAAAAGCAGGTTATTACTAGCTGACAAGGAAAATGAGGTAGCAACTGAAACAGCCAAGGCATGGTCTTTTTTTCAATCGGCAGAAAGTGTTTTAAAGTCTACGGAAGCACAACTCAGGGCGGCGGAAATAGCTAATGAGGGCATCACATTAGAATACGATTCTGGTAGCACAAGAACCACGTTAGATGTTATTCAATCTAGAAGCTTATTATTAGAAGCGAGAATATCTAATGCTAATGCAAAAAAAGATCTAATAGTCTCTAAATTAGAGCTCCTAGATCAAGTTGGCGAACTCGATCTCAAAGCCTTACAATCAAGATAATTTGTAAAATTAATATTTTTTTATTGTCTTGATAAAAAGAACAAAATGTGTACATTTATATTAACGATTCGATAACAAAAAAGGATAAAAATGACAAAAAATAATTTAAAAGTTGTGAAGTCTGACAACAAAAAAACCCAAGAAATTAAGGAAAAAAACAAGTCTTTAGAGGCAGCAATAAGCCAGATAGATCAAAATTTTGGTAAGGGCTCAGTTATGAGACTTGGTCAACAAGAAGCTTTAGACGTAGAGGCAATTTCGACTGGTTCTTTAAGTCTAGATTTAGCATTAGGTATTGGAGGACTGCCTAAAGGAAGAATAATAGAAATTTACGGTCCAGAGTCTTCAGGAAAAACAACCTTAGCTTTACAGGTAGTAGCTGAGGCTCAAAAAGTTGGAGGAATATGCGCTTTTGTTGATGCTGAGCATGCAATGGATCCTGCTTATGCAAAAAAGTTAGGAGTTAAAACTGATGAATTACTAATTTCTCAACCTGATACAGGTGAGCAAGCTCTAGAAATAACTGATACTTTAATTAAATCAGGCTCTGTTTCAGTGTTAGTAGTAGACTCTGTAGCAGCCTTAACACCAAAAGCAGAATTAGAAGGTGAAATGGGAGATCATCATGTAGGCTTACAATCAAGATTAATGAGTCAAGCGCTAAGAAAAATTACTGGTTCGGTAGCAAAATCAAATACAATGGTAATTTTCATTAATCAAATCAGAATGAAAATTGGAGTGATGTTTGGAAATCCAGAAACTACATCAGGTGGAAATGCATTAAAATTTTATTCATCCGTAAGAATGGATATTAGAAGAATTGGTGCCATAAAAGATAAGGATCAAATCATTGGAAATACGACTAGAGTGAAAGTTATCAAAAATAAGGTAGCTCCTCCTTTTAAGGTTGTAGAGTTCGATTTGATGTATGGCAAAGGCATCAGTAAAAACGGTGAATTAATCGACCTAGGTGCTAAAGCAGACATAATTGAGAAGTCAGGAGCTTGGTACGCATACAAAGGTGAAAAAATTGGGCAAGGAAAAGAGAATGCCAAATTATATTTGGAAAAAAATCCAAATGTTGCAGATGAAATTGAGAAAGCTGTAAGAGAAAAGGCCGGAGCAATAGCCAAAGAGCTTGAAGGCAATCCTTCACCTAAAGAAAAGATTAGCAAAGACGAAGAAAAATAGTCATCTTTAATAACTAAGGGGGTTAACGACCCCCTTAATTTTGTTTCCCATGAAATTTTAAACAACTAAAAATTGAATCAACTTAAAATTGTAATTAAAAATAATTATTAATTAAGTCTGTACATAACTGTCAATATTGGGTTTAATTAACTTATTAACATGGAGGGGAAATGAGTACACAACAATCAAGTAGCTCGAAAATGTCACCCAGCCTAGATACCTCACACTTAAAAGTGAAGTTTCCATTTAAAGCAAAATATGGGAACTATGTAAATGGAAAGTTTGTAGAACCGAAATCTGGAAAGTATTTTGATAATACAACACCAATTACAAATGAAGTTATCTGCCAGGTGCCACGATCGAACGAAAAAGACATTGATTTTGCTTTAGACGCAGCACATGCAGCTTTTCCAGCTTGGGGAAAGACTTCAATTACTGAGAGATCAAATATCCTCAATAAAATTGCTGATGTTATAGAGAAAAATCTTAACTTACTAGCGACAGCAGAGTGTTTAGATAATGGTAAGCCTATAAGGGAATGCATGGCTGCAGATTTACCATTGGTCATTGATCACTGGAGATATTTTGCTGGAGTAATTAGAGCAGAGGAAGGGTCAGTAGCTGAGATAAGTAATAGCGAATATTCTTATCATATACCTGAACCACTTGGAGTAGTTGGACAAATTATTCCTTGGAACTTTCCATTGCTTATGGCTACATGGAAATTGGCGCCAGCACTTGCAGCAGGAAATTGTGTAGTTTTAAAACCAGCTGAGCAAACGCCAGCTTCTATCATGATAATGATGGAACTAATTGGTGATTTATTACCGAAAGGTGTTGTTAACGTAGTTAGCGGTTATGGCCTTGAAGCAGGTAAACCATTAGCTTCTTCTAAAAGAATAAAGAAGATAGCTTTTACTGGGGAAACAACTACTGGTCGGCTAATCATGCAATATGCATCACAAAACCTTATACCAATCACATTGGAATTAGGTGGTAAATCTCCTAACATTTTCTTTGAAGATGTTATGGATAAAGATGACGACTTCTTCGACAAATGTCTTGAAGGATTTGCCATGTTTACGCTTAACCAAGGTGAAGTTTGTACTTGTCCGAGCAGAGTTTTAGTACAAGAGTCAATTTATGATAAATTCATGAAAAAGGCTATTGCTAGAACAAAAGCTGTTAAACAAGACAATCCTTTAAAAATGGAAACTATGATAGGGGCTCAAGCTTCTTTGGAACAAATGGAAAAGATCAAATCTTATCTAGATCTTGGCAAGAAAGAAGGTGCCAAAGTTCTAACTGGAGGCAGTGTAGCTAAATTAAATAGTGGATTGGAAAAAGGAAATTATATCCAACCAACTATTTTTGAAGGAAATAACAAAATGCGAATATTCCAAGAGGAAATTTTTGGACCAGTTGTTTCAGTAACTAAGTTCAAAGATGAAAAAGAGGCATTAGAAATAGCTAATGATACCCTTTATGGTTTAGGCGCAGGTGTTTGGACTAGAAATGGAAATCTCGCATACAGAATGGGAAGAGAGATACAGGCTGGAAGAGTTTGGACAAACTGTTACCACGCTTATCCTGCTCATGCTGCTTTTGGAGGATATAAACAATCTGGTATAGGAAGAGAAACTCACAAAATGATGTTAAATCATTATAGACAAGTGAAAAATTTACACGTGTCTTACAGTGAGAAAAAATTAGGCTTCTTTTAACCAATAATATATAATGGCCCATGATTCTTTATCATGGGCCGAAATAACAAAATGAAAGTATCGTTCACTTTATCAGCAAAAAAACTACTAAGTGAAATCAAAGAGGTTCACGGAGATGATCTTTTATTTCATCAATCTGGAGGATGTTGTGACGGAAGCGCACCCATGTGTTTTCCGGCGAAAGAATATATGGTTGGAAATAGTGATGTAAAGTTGGGAGAAGTTGATGGAACACCGTTTTATATGAATGAAGATCAGTATGAGAAATGGAAACATACAGATTTAACTATTGATGCCGTCAAAGGTATTGGAGGCATGTTTTCACTTGATAATGGAACTGGACAAAGATTTCTTACTAAATCAGAAATTTGCGTGGTAGTTGATAACGATAAATCGAAAAGTAATTAATCTCTATATAGACAACCTTAAAAATATCTGTATTTAATAAAGTATGAGCCAAATTTTACTTACAGATGTAAGAAAAAAGTTTTTAGAGTATTTTAAGAAAAATAATCATCAAATAGTGGACTCAAGTAATCTTGTGCCTAACAATGATCCGACTTTAATGTTTACTAATTCTGGAATGGTCCAATTTAAGAATGTTTTTACTGGGTTAGAAAAAAGACCGTATAAAACAGCAACAACATCACAAAAATGTGTAAGAGCAGGAGGGAAACATAATGATCTTGAAAACGTGGGTTACACCCCAAGACACCATACATTTTTTGAGATGCTTGGCAATTTTTCTTTCGGAGATTACTTTAAAGAACAAGCGATACATCACGCTTGGAATTTATTAACAAAAGATTTTAAACTACCTAAAGACAAACTTTCTGTGACTGTTTTTCACGAAGATGATGAGTCTTTCAATTTATGGAAAAAAATAGCTGGGCTGAATGAAAATAAAATAATAAGAATTTCAACAGCAGACAACTTTTGGTCAATGGGTGACACTGGACCGTGTGGACCATGTTCTGAAATTTTTTATGACCATGGAGAAAAATTAAAAGGAGGACCACCTGGAAGCCCAGAACAAGATGGAGATAGATTTATTGAGATATGGAATCTCGTCTTTATGCAATACGAACAAATTTCTAAAGAAAAAAGAATTAATCTTCCTAAACCTTCTGTTGATACAGGCATGGGACTTGAAAGAATGACTGCTGTGCTTCAAGGCACACACGATAACTATGAAATAGATCATTTTAAAAAAATAATGGCATCATCATCAGAAATAACCAAAACTTCAATAAATGAGAAAACTATAGCTAGTCATAGGGTTATAGCTGATCATTTAAGAGCAAGTAGTTTTTTAATCGCTGAGGGAATTTTGCCTTCAAACGAAGGTCGAGGTTATGTTTTAAGGAGAATAATGCGAAGAGGTATGAGGCATGCGCACTCTCTAGGAAGTAAATCACCTCTTTTTCATAAACTTTTTAATGTTTTGTTAAATGAGATGAAAAATAGCTATCCTGAATTAACAAATGGTAAAGATCTTATAATTGAAACTTTACAAAATGAGGAAGAAAAGTTTTCCTCCCTTCTTGAAAGAGGAATGAAAATTCTTGATGAAAATTTGTCCCAAGTTAAAAATAGAATTCTTCCAGGATCAATAGCTTTTAAATTGTACGACACTTATGGTTTTCCAATTGACTTAACTGCAGATATTTTACGAACAAAAAATATTAAAATTGATAGTTCTTCATTTGAAAAAGAAATGGAAAAAAGTAAAGCTTTAGCAAGAGCAAACTGGAAAGGATCTGGAGATAAGTCTATCGAAGAAAGATGGTTTAAAATCAGAGAAGAATTAAAACCAACAGAATTTTTAGGTTATGAATTTGATAAAGCCGAAGGTGTAGTTTTAAAATTATCAAAAGATAATAAATTTGTTGATAATGCAAGTGCTGGTGATAAAATTGAAATTATAACAAATCAAACTCCTTTTTACGGTGAGTCGGGTGGTCAAGTAGGAGATCAAGGTATAATTTACACCTCTGAGTGCGAAATAAATATTATAGATACTCAAAAAAAAATGGGAGATCTTTTTGTTCACTCAGGAGATATTACAAAAGGAAAAATTAAAGTAGGACAAAGCGTAAATTTAGAAATAGATACTGAAAAAAGAAATAATTCCAAAGCTAATCACTCAGCTACACATTTACTACATGAGTCTTTACGAAGGACTCTTGGAAAACATGTTACTCAAAAAGGTTCTCTAGTTTCACCCGAGAGATTAAGATTTGATTTTAGTCACAACAAACCAATTAATGAAGAGGAGATGATAGAAATTAATGCAATAGTAAACGAAATAGTTGACGGTGGCAGCGATGTTCAAACAAGAATTATGACGCCAAAAGAAGCAGTAAAAATGGGCGCCCTTGCTCTATTTGGTGAAAAATACGGAGATGAAGTAAGGGTAGTATTTATGGGGAAAGAAAATAATGGTTTTTTCTCAACCGAGTTATGTGGTGGTACTCATGTTAAAAATACAAAAGAGGTTGGAAAGTTTAAAGTTATTAGTCAGTCATCAATTGCTTCAGGAGTGCGAAGAGTAGAGGCTTTAAGAGACAAGCAATTAAAGAAATACGAAAATTCTTTAAAACAAAACAAGTCTTTAAAAGAAAAGAGTTTAAACGAGGATATTGAGACTATTAAAAAAGAACTTAAATTTTTCAAAATAAGACCAGATTACAGTAGTAAATTAAATTTATCTGAGAACTTAAAAAATCTAAGCAAACAATTAGCTAAAATTAAAATTGAAAATATCAAAAAAGATAAAAGTAAAAATATAATTAAAGATAAACAAATAGGTAAAATAAAAATAAGAGAGCAATTATTAAAAGATTTTCCACCAAAAGAATTAAGGGGTATAATTGATCAAGGTAAGAAAGAAATTGATTCTGGAATTATAATTTGTATTTCAACTTTTGAGGACAAAGTTGGAGTAGCCGTGGGTGTTTCTACAGATCTTACCTCAAAGTATGACGCAGTTGATTTAGCAAAAATTGCATCTGAGACTTTAGGTGGGAAAGGTGGTGGAGGACGAAAAGATTTTGCTCAAGCTGGTGGGGTAGATAAAAATAAAGTTGAGAAAGCTTTTAAAGAGATATCCAAAAAAATTAGTTAAGTTTTTTTTTCAAATTACTGTCAATGGCTTCTAAAAACTGATTAGTAGTTAAATACCTTGTAGACTTGTCAATCAATATCGCTAAATCTTTTGTCATTGAGCCACTTTCAACTGTATTAATGCAGACTTCTTCTAAACTTTTAGAAAATTTGATTAATTCATCATTATTGTCGAGCTTCCCTCTATGAGCTAACCCTCTAGTCCAAGCAAATATAGACGCAATTGGATTAGTAGATGTTTCTTTCCCTTGTTGATGCATCCTATAATGTCTTGTAACTGTACCGTGGGCTGCTTCCGACTCCACTATTTTTCCATCAGGTGTCATTAAAACGCTAGTCATTAATCCTAAGGAGCCAAAGCCTTGTGCAACAGTGTCAGACTGAACGTCTCCATCGTAATTTTTACAAGCCCAAACGTATCCACCATTCCATTTCATTGCACACGCAACCATATCGTCAATCAATCTATGTTCGTAAGTAAGTTGTTTTTTTTGAAATTTATCTTTAAACTCTTTATCAAAAACTTCTTGAAATAAGTCTTTAAATCTTCCATCGTAACCTTTTAAAATTGTATTTTTAGTTGACATGTAAACTGGATAATTTCTTTGAAAACCGTAATTCATACAAGCCCTAGCAAAATCCTTTATAGAGTCATCTAAATTATACATTGATAATGCAACGCCAGAGCTTGGAAAATTAAATACTTCAAATTCTTTTTTTTGTTTACCATCTAATGATGTCCATTTCATTTCCAACTTTCCCTTACCAGGAACAAGAAAATCTGTAGCTCTGTATTGATCACCAAAAGCGTGCCTTCCAATTATAATAGGGTTTGTCCAACCAGGAACTAATTTTGGTATATTTTTACAAATAATGGGTTCTCTAAAAACAGTTCCACCAAGAATATTCCTAATAGTTCCATTAGGCGACCTCCACATTTTTTGCAAATTGAACTCTTTAACTCTAGCCTCGTCAGGAGTGATTGTTGCACATTTAATTCCAACACCAATTTTTTTTATAGCATTAGCGCAGTCGACTGTGATTTGATCAGATGTTTTATCTCTACTTTGAATGCCTAAATCATAATATTTTATGTCAATGTCTAGGTAGGGCTGAATAAGTTTTTTTTTTATAAATGACCATATTATGCGTGTCATTTCATCACCATCTAGCTCAACTATGGGATTTTTTACCTTAATTTTAGCCATAAAAATAATTTGATTATGACAGATTTTTATACATATTAATGGAAATTATCAAATTTAATTGAATAAATATGATGGATAACATTTTTCCAAAAATTCACAGAGAGGGCTATAAATTTTTAGCAATATCATTAATTCTTTCGTTTGTTTTCTGGTTAATTTCAAATTTTTTAGCCTTTATAATGATTTTAATAACTATTTGGGTCTATTATTTTTTTAGAGATCCAGAAAGGGTATCGATTAATGATGATAAGTTTCTTATAAGCCCAGCGGATGGGTTAATTACTGAGATTAAAGAGGTTCAAGGTCCACAAGAGTTGAATTTAGAAAATAAAAATTTTACTAGAGTAAGTATTTTTATGAATGTTTTTAATTGCCATGTTAATAGAATCCCAACTTCGGGAAAAATAGAGGAAATTTTTTATAAACCAGGCAAATTTTTAAATGCCTCACTAGATAAAGCCAGCGAAGAAAATGAGAGAAACTATTACAAGATAATTGATAAAAATAATAAAGAAATTGTAATTGTTCAAATAGCAGGCTTAGTTGCTAGACGCATTGTATGTGAGGTAAGCAAAGATCAAGAATTAAAACAAGGCGATAGAATAGGAATGATAAGGTTCGGAAGCAGAGTTGATTTATTTTTTAATAATAAAAAAATTTTAGCTAAAGTTGGTCAAAATGTTGTTGCTGGAGAAAGTTTACTTGCTGTAGAATAATGGAAGAAAAAAAATTTAAAATTGTTCAATCAAAAAGAACTAGATACATACTCCCTAATATTTTGACAATAGCTGGCGTTTGTTTAGGAATAAGTTCGATAAAATTTTCAATTGATCAAAATTTTAATTTAGCCATTATATTTTTAGCTTTAGCAGCAATTCTAGATGCATTGGACGGAAGAATTGCTAGGTTGATTAAAGGAACATCAGATTTTGGCAAAGAACTAGATTCACTCACTGATTTTGTAAGCTTTGGTATAGCACCTGCATTTATAATTTATTTTTGGGAATTAAATAAATATGGAAAAATAGGATGGGCAATAACTTTAATTTACTCAGTTTGTTGTGTGTTAAGATTAGCAAGATTTAATCTTACTTCTTACAGCGAAGAAAATACATGGAAACAAAATTATTTTGAAGGTGTACCTTCGCCATTAGGAGGTATTTTGTTATTAATGCCTTTGGTTGGCGAAATTTCAAATTTTAATATTTTATATGACATGAAAGCAATAATTCCAGTGTATACTATTTTTATTGCGATTATGTTAATAAGCAAAATACCAACTTATTCTTTTAAAAATATAAAAATAAAACCAACCTTAACTATATTTATTTTACTTGGTGTTGGAGTATCGCTAGTATCTTTAATCTTCTTCACTTTTGAAACTTTATTTATTTTCGGAACGCTTTATTTAATTTCAATTCCTTTATCGGTTATTACATACAAAAAAAGAGAGAAAATTAATACTAAAACTTATTCCGAAGATGACCATGAAGATATTTTGTAATGGTAAGAAAAAAGGGTTTAAAAAATTACATTATTTCAAAACATAGAGATCCATTCTTTAAAAAAGCAAAAAATACTGGCTATAGGTCTCGTTCAGCTTTTAAATTAATAGAATTAAATAAAAAATTTAAATTTATAAAATCAAATTCCACAGTAATTGATTTAGGCAGCGCACCTGGTGGCTGGTCCCAAGTAGCTAGTCAATTAATTAAAAGAGGCATTACATTATCAGTTGATCTTAAAGACATGGAGATAATTAAAGGAGTAAAATTCTTAAAATTAGACTTTTTAGAGGAGAAAAATAAAAAAAAAATTATAGAGGCAATCGATACTAAAGCGGACATAGTTTTATCTGATATGGCTGCTGATACCACAGGGAATAAAAATTTAGATTGTATCAGAACAAATCTTTTATGCGCTGAGGTTATTGAATTTGCTCGATTCGTTTTAAAAGATACTGGAGTTGTCGTATCTAAACTTTTCAATGGTACTGATTTTATTAAAGTAAAAAACTTAGCAAAAAAAAATTTTAAAAAAGTTAATTTTTTCAAACCTAAATCTAGTAAAGATGCGTCAAAAGAAACTTATATACACTGCGAAGGAATTAAGACTTTATAAAAATATAAAATTGTATATAAGTTTATATGGGTATAATAAAAGAAGCTCTCACATTTGATGATGTCTTATTACTACCTCAGTATTCTTCTGTCTTGCCTTCGGAAACTTCAATAGATACTCAACTGACAAATAAAATTCATTTAAAGGTTCCTTTTATGTCAGCAGCAATGGACACAGTAACCGAGTCGAAAATGGCTATAGGAATGGCTAAAAACGGTGGGATCGGAGTCATACATAGAAACCTCACTATAAAAGATCAAAGTGAAGAAGTTAAAAAGGTTAAGTCAAAACAACTTTTAGTTGGAGCTGCAATAGGATCTGGTAGTTCAGACTTGATTAGAGCCAAATCATTATTAGATTCAGGTGTTGATATGATTGTAGTAGATACTGCGCATGGTCATTCAAAAAGGGTTTTGCAAACAATAAGCAAACTTAAGAAATTTTCAAATCTAGTAACACTTTGTGTGGGAAATATTGCTACACCTGAAGCAGCTAAATCAATTTACAATGCTGGAGCCGATATACTTAAAGTTGGCATAGGTCCTGGATCAATATGCACAACTAGAATGGTTGCTGGAATTGGTGTACCTCAAATTACAGCTATTATGAATGTAAAAAAGGCGATGAAAAATAAAAAAATAAAAATAATATCAGATGGTGGTATAAAATTTTCTGGCGATATAATTAAAGCAATAGCCGCAGGTGCAGATGCAATTATGATGGGATCAATATTTGCTGGCACAGACGAAAGTCCTGGAAAAAAATTTAAGATAAAAAATAAAACTTATAAATTTTATAGAGGCATGGGGTCAATTGGTGCAATGTCATCTGGCTCTTCTGGAAGATATTTTCAAAAACATCAAACAGATAAATCCAAATATGTTCCTGAAGGTGTAGAAAGCAGAGTAAGATATAAAGGATACGTCTCTGAAATAATTTATCAACTCCAAGGAGGCTTGAGATCTTCAATGGGCTATATTGGTGTAAAAAAAATAAAAGAAGTTAACAAAAAAGCTAAATTTATTAAAATTACAAAAGCAGGTTTTTATGAGAGTATGGTACACAGTGTTGAAATTTTGGGTAACAACTTAAACTACAAACTATGAAAAAAATTATTTTTATTTTCTTATTTTTATTAAACTCAATTAATATAAATAATTTTGCAATTGCAGATATAAATTATTTTAATAAAGGGAAATTATTATTTTTGGAAAAAAAATTTGATAAAGCTAGATTTAAATTTGAACAAGACATTGTCTTTAATCCAAAAAATGAAAAATCATATTTATACCTTGCCAAAATCTATAAAATAAAAAAAAATGATGATCAAGAAGAGTCAAATTTGAAAACAGTGCTTCTATTAAATCCAAAAAATGAAGAAGCTATTTTAGAACTTGCTTATTTAAAAATAAGAAAGTCGAATTATTCAGAAACAGAAAAGCTAATAAACGATTTTGAAAAAGTCTGCAAAAAGCTTTGCCCTAAATTATCTAGCCTTCAAAAAAAATTAGATGATATTTTAAAAAAATAACTTAATGTCAAAAACTAATTTAATTGAAAACAAAAAAAAAATTTTAATTATTGATTTTGGTTCTCAAGTTACCAAATTAATTGCAAGAAGAATACGTGAGCTGCATGTCTACTGTGAGATAATCAATATTAAAAAATTTAATAACTTAAAAAATTTTAAAAATATCAAGGGAATTATATTATCGGGCGGGCCCTCAACAGTCACAAATGAGGGTTTTCCTAAAATTTCTAAAAAAATTTTTAGCCTCAATATCCCTATACTAGGAATTTGTTATGGGTTACAATTAATAGCAAAGCTATTTGGCGGAAAGATAAAATCAAATATCAAGAAAAGAGAATTTGGTAAAGCGATCCTTATAAAAAAATCAAATTCAATTTTAACTAATAATTTTTACATCAATAATAAAAGTGATGTATGGATGAGTCATCAAGACGGCGTAGTTAAAATTCCAAAATATTTTAAAGTAATAGCTTCTACCAAAAGTGTAAAATTCACTTCAATAGAACATAAAACAAAAAAAATTTATGGGATACAATTCCATCCTGAGGTTACACACACATCAAGGGGAAAAGAGATTTTAAAAAATTTTGCAATAAAAATTTGCAAATTAAAAAAAAACTGGAAAGTACCTTCTGAAAAAAATAGAATAATCAAGAATTTACGATTAAAATTAAAAGATGGAAAAGTAATTTGTGCTCTATCGGGAGGCGTGGATAGTAGTGTAGTTGCATTGTTAATTCACAAAGCGATAAAAAAAAATCTTATTTGTTTGATGGTAGACACTGGTCTGCTACGAAAGGGGGAATTTAAAGAGTCTTATCGTATTTTTAAAAAAAAATATAAACTTAATGTAAAGGTTATAAATGCAAAAAAACTATTTTATAAAAGATTGAAAAATATATCTGACCCAGAAAAAAAAAGAAAAATAATAGGAAAGTCATTCATTGAAGTGTTTGATAAGGAGGCAAAAAAAATTAAGAATATTAGATATTTAGCCCAAGGAACGTTATACCCAGATGTAATAGAGAGTACGTCGGCTACTGGAAGCAACACATCAAAAATTAAATCACATCACAATGTTGGAGGATTGCCCAAAAAGATGAAACTTAAGTTAGTTGAGCCACTTCGAGATTTTTTTAAAGATGAGGTAAGAAAATTAGGAAAATCAATAGGTCTGACTAAAAAAATACTGAACAAACATCCTTTTCCTGGACCTGGTTTAGCTATAAGAATTATAGGAAAAATTTCTGAAAATAAAATAAAAATTCTTCAAGAGGCTGATGATATTTTTATTAAAGCCTTAATAGAAAGAAATATTTACGATAATATATGGCAAGCTTATGCTGCCTTATTGCCTGTCAAAACTGTGGGTGTTATGGGTGATACTCGTACATTTGATTATATATGTTTAATAAGAGCTGTAACTTCTGAGGACGGCATGACTGCTGCTAACTACAATTTTTCTAATGAATTTTTAAATGATATTTCCAATAAAATAATTAATAGAGTTTATGGTATTAATAGGGTAGTTTATGACATAACTTCAAAACCACCTAGCACAATAGAATTAGAATGAAAAATGTTAAAATAGATAAAATTATTAAAAAAAAGAATAAATCAAAATTAATTTGTTTAACGGCTTACTCAAAAAATTTTAGTAAAATTTTAGATGGTTATTGTGATATAATATTAGTAGGGGACTCTCTTGCAAACGTTCTGTATGGAATGAAAAACACCCACCAAATTGATGTTGAAATAATGATAAGACATGCACAATCAGTTAAAGCTGGAGTAAAAAAATCATTATTAGTTGTAGATATGCCTAAAAATAGTTACTTGACTACAGCATCAGCACAAAAAAATGCAAAGTTAATTTTAAAAAAAACTGGTTGCGATGCAATCAAAATTGAAAATACAGTAAAAAATATTAATATAGTTAATGCTATTGTGAAATCTAATATCCCTGTAATGGGCCATATAGGGTTCACACCTCAATTTAAAAAAAAATTTAAAGTAGAGGGAGAAAATTCAAAAGAGTTAAAGAAATTACTAAATCTTGCAAAAAAAATTGAAGAAGCGGGGGCCTTTTCAATTGTGTTAGAATGCATTAATAAAAAATCATCTAAAAAAATTACTCAAGAAATAAAAATTCCAACTATAGGAATAGGATCGTCGCAATATTGTGATGGACAAGTTCTGGTTACAGACGATATTTTAGGATTAAGTGGATTTTATCCAAGATTTGTAAAAAAATATGCAAATTTAGATCAGATTATAAAAAGTGCTGTAAAAAATTTTAAAAAAGAAGTACAAAAAGGAATTTTTCCAAAAAATATAAATAGTTTTTAAATGAACGATCAAATAAACACTCAACTCAATATGTCTAATTTATTCAAAAATAATAAAAAAAAGATTATATCCTTTTTTACTTTAATAATATTTGGTATTTTTATATTTGTTATTTATTTAGAATTACAAAAAAAAAATAATATAAAAATTTCCGAGGAATTCAATCTTGCAAAGATTCAATTAGCTAATAATAATACTAAATCATCGAAAGATAAATTAATTTCAATCATAAAAAAAAAAAATACATTTTATTCACCTTCAGCTTTAAATTTAATAATAGATTATGATCTTGTTGAAGATGAAAATGAAGTTGTTAAATATTTTGATCTTATAATAAGTATGAGAAATTTAGACGTAGAAATGAAAAATTTATTTATCATTAAAAAAATTTATTTTTTAGGTAATAATGTAGATGAAAGTATTTTGTTGGCAAATCTAAACCCAATCATACAGTCCAACTCAATTTGGAAACAAATAGCCCAAGACTATTTGTACAAATTTTATCTTTCAAAAAATGAACTTGATAAAGCAAAAGAATTTAAGATTAACTAAATATTAATGAAAATTATTTTAACTTTATTTTTTTATCTTGTTCTTGTTGGCTGCTCTTTTGATAATAAATCTGGTATTTGGACAGGAACAGAAAAAATTTCAAAAAAAAAAAATAATCAAAATCTAGAACCAGTTTTTGAGAAAGAACAGGCTATTTTAAATGAAAAAAAATTTGAATATAAAAATAAATTGCGTTTAGACAAAAAAATTAGCTATACAAATTGGGAAGAACAATTTCAAAATAAATATAACTACGTTGGCCACCAAGAATTTCTTAATCAAGGCAATTATTTGAAAACAAAAAAAATATCTAAATATCAGATCAACAAAAATATATTATTTTCTAACAATAATATAATTTTATCTGACATTAAGGGTAATATCATTGTTTACTCAGTCGACCTAAATGAGATCATATACAAATATAATTTCTATAAAAAAAAATTTAAAAGAACAAAAAAAGATATAAATTTATTAGTTGTTAAAAATCAAATAATTGCTGCAGACAATCTCGGCTATGTCTATTCAATTAATGTCGAAGAAAATAAGTTGAACTGGGCAAAGAATTATCTTGTGCCATTTAGATCTAATATAAAACATCAAAACGGATTTTTATTTTTAGCACACGAGGATAATAAAATCATCATCATTGAGGCTAGCACAGGAAATAAGATTGACGAATTATACACTCAACCTGCTAAAGCAGTCACAAGTTTTAAAAGCAATATTGCATTGGATGATAGCGGTAATATTTTGTATCTAAATACATCAGGAAATTTATATTCAATGCAATTAATAAAAAATAAAATCATTAACTGGGTGTTAAATTTTAATTTAGATGATGAATTAATTTTTAATTCAAGTCCAATTGCCGTCTTCAGGGATAACATTATAGTGACAACTGACAATACGTTAGGGATTTATAAAAAAACAGGTAATAGACTTTGGGATTTAAATATTAAAACCTTAATAGCTCCAGCTGTATCTGGTAATGTTATAGTTACGGTCACAAAGGATAACTTGTTTACAGTAATCGACTTATATGATGGAGAAATACTATTTTCAAAAAATTTAATATCAATGATTTCAGATTCTACCAATAAAAATTTTAAAAAAATTAAGAATATAAAAAAAATAATGATAACAAATAATAAAGTTTTAATTATTTCAGATAATTCATATTTAATTGAGGTAGATATAAACAATGAGTTTAAAATTACTTCTTTAAAAAAATTTCCAACTTTAGAAAGTGATATATTAATAATTGATAAAAGTTTTTTTGCAGTAGGAGAGAAGAATAAATTATTAAAAATTTATTAAGATATGGATTTACTGCTTAACAAAGATAATTGAGTAATTTTCTCATCTCCCAAATTATCCAGGGGTTTAATCGGGTATTCGCCAGTGAAATAATGATCGCTAAATTGAGGGTAGTTATTGTTTCTTTTTTCTTTAACTAAAGCTTTGTACAGTCCTTCAATAGATAAAAAATTTAAACTATCTGACCCAATATATTTTTTTATCTCATCAACATTTTTATTACCTGAAAGCAGTTCTTTTTTTGTTGGCATATCGACACCATAAAAATCAGGAAACTTAATTTCTGGACAAGCAATCTTAACATGAACCTTTCTGACACCCGCCTTGTATAACATTTTTACAATTTTATTACACGTTGTTCCTCTTACTAAAGAGTCATCTATTAATATTACTGACTTATTTTTTAAAATACTTTTAGTTGAGCTTAATTTTAATTTTACTCCTAAGCTTCTAATATTTTGAGTTGGTTCAATAAAAGTTCTACCAACATAGTGGTTTCTTATAAGTCCCAATTCAAAAGGTATTTTTGAAAATTGAGAATAACCAATAGCCGCGGGTACTCCAGAGTCAGGCACAGGTACAACTAAATCAGCATCTGAAACTGACTCTTTTGCAAGTTCAATACCAAGTCTTTTTCTGTATTCGTAAGCGCATTCACCATTTAAAATACTATCTGGTCTAGCAAAATAAATATATTCAAAAACACATGGTCTAGATTTTACTTTAGTGAATGGCATATAACTTTTCAATTCGTTATTTTCTATTACTATGACTTCACCATTTTCAACTTCCCTAATAAATTTAGCATCAATAATATCTAGAGCACATGTTTCAGACGCTAAAATATAAGAGCCATTTAACTTACCAATAACTAGTGGTCTAATTCCCATAGGGTCTCTAACACCTATTAACTTTTTATTAGTTAAAATTACTAAAGCATATCCACCTTGAATTTTAAACAGAGTTTCAATAATTTTATCTACAATTTTCTCTCTTTTGGATTTAGCAATTAATTGCACTATTGTTTCTGTATCGCTTGTGGTACGAAATATTGATCCATTTTTAACTAAGTTATTTCTTAAAGAAATTGCGTTAGTTAAATTGCCATTATGCGCAATACTCAAACCTCCATATTGCAAATCTGCAAAAAATGGTTGAATATTTCTTAATGAATTATCACCAGTGGTCGAGTACCTATTATGACCAATAGCAGAATTGCCGGGTAACTTTTTTAAAACCTCGCTACTTGTAAAATGATCACCTACCAGTCCATGTCTTTTTTCTGAGTGATAATTTTTTCCATCAAACGATACTATTCCGCAACCTTCTTGGCCTCTGTGTTGTAAAGCATGAAGACCTAAAGCCACTAATGTGGCCGCATCTTCTGTGTTAGATACACCAAATACACCACATTCTTCCCTAAGCTTATCAGATTTAAATTTTATCAATTTTGTCCTTCGTGTTTTCTATATCATCATATTTGGGAAATTCATCTATCAATATCTTACTACCACTTTCTACAATTTTAAATGAATAAGCTTTTTCTACATCTATATTCCAATTCTTAAAAGGATAAAACCAGTTAATAATTGTAAACAAGCATATTGAAATAATATAACCTTTAAAAAAACCAAAAAATAAACCGAAAGTTTTATCTATGGGTCCAAATCCAGTCCATTTCATAGAATTACTAAAAATTTTTCCAACCATAACCATTAAAAATAGACTAATTACGTAAATCATTATTCCCAAACCTATACTATTTAAAAAGGGAGAATCGATGTAATCTGAAACCCAAGGTTGAAGCTTAGGTAACAAGTAGATTGTAAGAACTAAAGCCGCAACCCATTTCATAAAAGAAATTAAACTTAAAGAAAACCCTTTGGTTGCACACTGTATGATTGAGTAAATCATCACTAAACAAAATAAACCATCAAATAAATATAAATTATCCATTACGTTTTCTAAAAAGTTTTTATTCATTTAACAAATTTAATTTGTTCCAAAAGGTTTAAATATCAATATAAGTTTTGGTAAAAGTGTTAAAACTGAAATCATGGCGAGTAGCATGGCCATACCTGTGAAAACTCCAAAATAAATAGTCGGAATAAAGTTTGATAAAACTAAAATTGAGAATCCGAATACTATAGTTATCGATGTATTCAGTATTGCTACCCCAACAGTTGAGTGGCATTTTTCTACTGTCAAATTATAATCTTTTAAAATTTTAAGCTCTTCTTTGAATCTATAAATATAATGAATGCTATTATCAACAGCTATACCAATTGTAATAGCAGCAATCGTAATAGTCATCATATCAAGTGGGATTTTATTAAGACCTATTATTCCAAGAATAAAAAAGGCAGCTATAAAGTTTGGAACCACCCCAATTACTGAAATTAGCACATTTCTAAATAGAACAAAAAACATAAAAGAAATACCAAGCATAACTATACCTAAAGTTAATATTTGTGATTTAAATAAACTTTGCAAAAGATTATTGAAAAGAATTAATACCCCTGTTAATTTAAACTCTTCTTTAGAAATTCCTAATTCAGAAATAATTTCGTTATTGATTTTTAAAATTAAATCATTTCTTCTTAAATCTTTTAAAGAATCTTTTATTCTCACACTTATTCTAGCTTCATCGTTCTCGACGGAGATATATGGAGTAATTATCTCCTTTTTAATCTCAGATGGAATCTTGCTGTAGAGAACAGCGATTTCTAAACTTTGAAGTTCTTTTCCATTTAAGTCTTCAGCAACTCTAATAATTGACCCAAAAGATAATACTTTTCCAATTTCTGGCAATGAGTCTAAGTAATCATGTACTTTTAAAATTCGATCAATTTTATCTCTTGTAAACCAATATTTGGACTTATTATCATCTCCTTCATCCTCTTCCCATTCTGAAAATTCATCTTCTTGCGTTTTCTTTTTGTTATTTTGATTTGGGAATTTGATTATTACGTCTAAGGGGGTTGTGCCACCTAACTTATCATCAATAGTTTTCATTCCTTTATATATTTCAGTGTCTCTATCAAAATAGTTTATAAAGCTATTTTCGACCTCTAATTTTGTAATTCCTTTGACACTAATAGCTACAATAATAATTGTTAAACCGAATATTATAAAAGAATTTCCTTGTGAAACTTTACTTAAAAAACTTGTAATTCTTGATTTTTTTATTTCATTTATATTAAGCTCATCATCTTTTAGTAAGTTTAAAAGTGATGGCAATAAAAAAAATGTTACAGTAATAGAAACTATCAAGCCCAAGGTCATCATCCAGCCAAAATCAATTATTGGCTTTATACCGCTGAATATTAAAGACAAGAAAGCACAAATTGTAGTCAGTACAGTATACAATATTGGCAAGAACATTTTTCTTGTTGTTTCTATAATAGACTCATTTTTTGTCAAATTAGAAAAATCTTTTCTGATTTGTAAATACCTAACAGTCATATGAATGTTCATTGCCATATTTAATATCAACATTAACGCAATAAAGTTTGAGGATATTACTGTAACTTTCCAGCCGAGATATCCAAGAAGACCAATCATTATTATAACCGAACTTGTACAACCCATTAAAGGGATCATAACCCATTTAACATTTTTAAATATCATCCATAATGTAAAAATTATAAAAACAAAAACCCCAAAACCAAAAACAATTATATCTTTTTTAATAAACGTCATCATGTCGTCAGCAATCATCGGTATTCCACCCAAGTGGATTTTTGCATTTTCTCCATATTTACTGATAACTTCTCTTATTTCATTTATATTTTGATGATTTCTTTTATTATATAAATTTTTATAATTTTCATACTCAACCAAAAAATCTAAATATTTATCTTTATCTAATTGTGTAAGATTTTTTTCTTTTGACTGAATCTGATATTTCTCTTTTAACTTTATAAACTCTTTGAGTCTTTGATCAATTTTGAGATAAACTACAATACCAGAAGTTTTTCCATCATTGCTTATAACATAGTTTTTGTATATTGGGCTGTTGATTATTTCTTCAAAACCTCTATCCTTGTCAACTTCAGGATAAGATAAAGTTTTATAATTTTTTAGCCTCTCCATTAAAGCTTCATCTGTACTTTTCAGCAGCGGAACATCTACAATAGTAATAACACTATCAACCCATGATAATTTTTCTATTTTTGATTTTAATAGTTGTAGATTAATAATTGTATCTTCATCAGTGAAATCAGTTATAGGCGTATACGTTAAGAAAAGAAAATCTTTGGAGCCATACCTTTCATTAATTTCTCTCAAGTATTTAAGATCCTGATCACCCTCTAATAATAATGCATCAGACGAGGCATCTAGATTAAAATTTTTTGAGTAAAAAATTGCTGTTATTAATACTAGCGACAATAAGAATAATGTGATTTTAGAAAAGTTAGTAATTAATTTATTATAAATTCTGATAAGCATTAGTAAAATATACTGTATATTCTATATACCTAATATTAAAAGACAAATATATTGCTTATTATTGTGACAAGTCTTTAAATCTTGTGTACATTCCCTCAAATTCAACTTGTATATTTCCTGTAGGTCCGTGCCTTTGCTTACCAATTAAAATTTCAGCTAATCCAGCAATATCATTCATTTTTGATTGCCATTCTGCATGCTCAATTGATCCTAATTTTGGTTGTTTTTTTTCTTCATAATATTCTTCACGATAAACAAACAAGACTACATCAGCATCTTGCTCTATTGAGCCAGACTCTCGTAAATCTGAAAGTTGAGGTTTTTTTTCTTCTCTCTGCTCGACCGCTCTTGATAGTTGAGACAAAGCTAAAACTGGCACACTCAATTCTTTAGCTAATGCCTTCAGACCTTGGGTTATTTCAGAAACTTCTTGGACTCTATTATCATTTTTTTTACTATTAGTTCTCATTAGCTGAATGTAATCTACAACAATTAAATTTAAACCAAATAATCTTTTAATTCTTCTAGCTCTATTACTTAAAGTCGAAATTGTAATTGCAGGGGTTTCATCAATATAAAGTGGTAAATCATATATATCTCTAGAGGTTTCAATATATCTTCCCAGTTCCTCCTCTGTTGCTTTACCTCTTCTAATATCATTAGATTTTATTCGTGATTGTTCAGAAAGAATTCTAGTTGATAATTGCTCTGAAGACATTTCTAAAGAAAAGAAAGCAACTGAGGATTTTAATCCTTTAGCTTGGATATTTTTTGCTGCATGATAAGCAATATTTGTTGCCAAAGCCGTTTTACCCATTGATGGTCTTCCCGCAATAATTACAAGGTCTGATTTATGTAAGCCACCAAGTTTTTCGTCTAGATCAGTTAACCCGGTAGGCACACCAACAATACCTTGATCGCTCTTCATAGCTTGTTCAGCCATATTTATTGATTGATCTAAAGCAAGATTAAATTTCATGAATGATTGAGAAAACGTACCTCTTTCAGCTAAATCGAAAAGTAATTTTTCAGCATTTTCAATTATGAGTTCCGTAGATTTTTCTTCGTCATTATCCAAAGTTTCATCTTTAATTTCTGTTGATATTTTTAAAAGTTCTCTTTTTACAAAATTTTCGTGAACAATTTTAGAGTAATCAATAGCTTGCTTTGTAGATGAGGAAAATCTAGTAAGTTTTACTAGATATTCAACTCCACCCACTTCTTCCAAACCTTTATTTTTTTCGAAGAAGTTTTTTAAAGTAATTGGATTTGCAACCATACCTTTGCTATTTAAATTTTCGATTACTTCATAAATTTTTTTATGTATTGGGTCGTAAAACTTTTCGTAATTAATAATACTAGCTATTTCATCTAATATTTCATTATTTACCATTACAGATCCAAGCAAATGTTGTTCAGCTTCTATATTAGATGGTACATCCTCTGTATTAGAGTAGTTTGGTTGAATACTTTGTTTTTCCATTTATTTATCCTATATAAAAAATTTAAAATTGTAACTTTTAAGTTACACACCTTTTTTTCAACCTGTGGAAAAACTATTTATTTTGTAATTTATCTAATTTGTCTACTAAAATATAAATTTTGGTTTGAACTTCCGAGTGTAAATTGATAATGATTTCAAATTGGCCTATTTTGTTGATTTCTTTTTTTATTATTATTTCTGATGGAGTAATGTCAGTTTTTAATTCATCAGAAATAAGTTTAGAAATTTCTTTAGGCTTGATTATCGCGTAAAGGTCACCATTTTCCTTTACAGCTTTATGAATTTTAACTTTTTTATTTTTAATTTTATTAGCTTTTTCAATAAATTTATTTTTAATCTCTGTGTTTTTTCTATTTAGTTCAGACTTGTTTTTATTAACAAGCGCAATATTTTCTTTATTTGCTCTTAATGCTTTGTTTTCTCTTAAAAGAAAGTTTCTCGCATATCCATTTTTAACTTCTACAAGATCTCCAATTTTCCCGAGCTTTGCAATATTTTCTAATAAAATTATTTGCATGTTTTAAAGTATTCCTAAAATTTTTGCCTTTTTAATCTCTCTTGCTAATTTCTTTTGTTTTCCTTGTGAAATGTTACTAATTTTAGATGTAATTATTTTGTTGGTCTCAGTAATATATTTTTGAAGTAAACTAATATTTTTGTAATCTATCACTGGAGCATCCTTAACTGAGAATGGACACTTACGAGAAAATCTTCCGTCATTTTTTTGGAAAAGACTTAGTTTGCTTAAAGATGATTTAGAATTTTTAAAATTATTTTTTCTTTTTTTCATTAGCTTTTATTTTTTGTAAAATACTCTGTTTTTAGATCTAGCTTCTTATATCGAACTGTTAAATATCTAACAATGTTGTTATCCAACTTTGTTTTGTTCTTAATCTCCTCTAAAGTCTTACTATCACCCTCCATTTTATAATGAAGGTAATAACCTTTCGTATAATTTTTGATTTTTCTTTTAAAATTAAGAAGACCCCATTTTTCAACTTTTAATACTTTTCCAGAGTTCTCGTTGATCAAGGTAGTGTATTTTTTTTCCACTTCCTCAACATCTTTTTGTGAAAGATTTTGTCTAGCAATTAGTGTATGCTCGTAGTAATTCATAATAAATAAGTTTAGTATTAAGCGGGTTTTATACTATTATAAAAAATTCATTTCAACATTAATTATAAGCGTGATATTTAGGTAAAATGAAAGCATTATTATTTCCAGGTGAAGGCTCTCAAAAAGCTGGAATGGCTAGTGAATTTGAAAAAAACTTTAAAATTGTCAAAGAAATTTTCAAAAGAGCTGATGAAACTCTTAATATTAAATTGTCTGAATTAATTTTAAATGGGCCTGAAGAGGATCTTAAGAAAACAGAAATTACTCAACCAGCTATCTTAACAACATCATATGCCATATTTGAGGTGATTAAAAAAGAAATAAATATCGATCAAAAAAATTTCAAATTTTTTGCAGGTCATTCATTGGGCGAGTACAGTGCGTTGGTATCATCAGGATCACTTAAATTTGAAGATGCACTTAAACTAGTCCATCAAAGAGGAAAATTTATGCAAAGTGCAGTGCCAGAGGGGGAAGGAGCTATGCTAGCTGTCATGGGTGTAGATATAAAATCACTTGTAAAATTTTTAGAAGAATTAAAAAATAAAAACGGAATTTGCGAGATAGCAAATGACAATTCGAATGGCCAGATTATTTTAAGTGGTGATAAAAAATCTATTCAAGATATAAATACAATTTTAGCTAATAATAAAAAAAGATCAATTTTTTTACCTGTGAGCGCTCCCTTCCACTGCTCTTTAATGAAACCAGCCTCAGAAAAAATGAGTTTTTTAATAAATGAGACAGAAATGAAAGATTCTGTATTTGAATTAGTAAACAATGTGACTGCTGAACCTGTTAAATCAAGCAATGAAATTAAAAACTTACTCATTAAACAAATATTTTCAAAAGTAAGATGGAGAGAAAGCGTTGAATATATGATAAACAAAGATATAACTGATTTTATTGAAGTAGGTCCAGGAAAAGTATTAACGGGCTTAGTAAAAAGAATTAGTGACAAAGTTTCGTGTGCAAGTATAAATACAATTGAGGATATAAAAAAAATCAAATGATTGATCTTAAAAATAAAAAAGTATTAATTACTGGAGCCACGGGAGGGATTGGTGGATCTTTAGTAAAAAAATTTTTGTCACTTAATGCAGAAGTTTTAGGAACAGGTACTAAATCAGATAAGCTTGAAAAACTTAAAAATGAATTTAATAAGATTAAAGTTAAAAAATTTGATATTTCAGCTCATTCTGAAATTGAGAAATTTATAGATGAAGTTACAGAGGAATTAGGTGGATTAGATATTTTAATAAATAATGCGGGTATCAATAGAGATAATTTGTCGTTAAGAATGAAGGATGATGAATGGCAAAAAGTTCTTGACATCAACTTAACATCAACATTTTTGTTATCAAAATATGCAATAAAAAAAATGATGAAAAGCAGCTCGGGCAGGGTAATAAACATAACATCAATTGTTGGTCACACAGGAAATATTGGCCAATCTAATTATGCAGCTTCTAAAGCAGGTACAATAGGAATGTCAAAAAGTCTATCTATTGAATATGCAAAGAAAAATATAACTATAAATTGTGTTTCACCAGGTTTTATAGTTTCTGATATGACAAGTGGTATCCCAGAAAAGATAAAATCTATACTTCTCTCTAAAATTCCGATGGGCAAAATGGGTTCAGGTGATGATGTGTCTAATTGTGTAGCTTTTTTAAGTTCCGATGAAGCTTCTTATATTACAGGGGAAACTATTCATGTTAACGGTGGAATGTATATGGCTTGACAATTCCAATTATTAAATTTAGTAAGTCAAATATAAACTTAAAAGGAAAATTCATGTCAAAAGAAATTGGTTCAAAAGTAAAAAAAATAGTTGCAGATCATTTAGGTGTTGATGAAGAAAAAGTTGTTGATGAAGCTAGCTTCATTGATGATCTAGGTGCTGATAGTCTTGATACAGTTGAGTTAGTAATGGCCTTTGAAGAAGAATTTGGATCTGAAATTTCAGATAGCGAGGCCGAGAAAATTCTGACGGTTGGCGATGCAATTAAATTTATTGAAAGCAAATCTTCGCAATAATATTTAAGGAAAAACTATGGGTGTAAACATAGTTCTCTCCTCACCCTCAGGTGCAGGAAAGACTACAATAACAAAAAAACTTAGTCAAAAATATCCCAATATAAAAATTTCTATTTCTCATACGACAAGAAAACCAAGATCAAACGAGATAGATGGGGTTGATTATTACTTTGTAGATAAAATCAAATTTCAAAAACTTATTGAAGAAGGCAACTTTTATGAATACGCAAAAATTTTTGACAATTATTATGGAACCTCAAAAGCCTTAGTAAAAAAATTACAAGATCAAAATTTCGATGTTGTTTTTGATATTG
This sequence comes from uncultured Pelagibacteraceae bacterium, assembly GCA_902553555.1. Taxonomy (GTDB): domain Bacteria; phylum Pseudomonadota; class Alphaproteobacteria; order Pelagibacterales; family Pelagibacteraceae; genus Pelagilacustribacter. The sequence continues at coordinate 8,118 of CACDLE010000007.1, read as the reverse complement.
ATTGGCAAGGGACAAAAAAACTATCAAAATTCAAAGAACTAAATTTGGTTAAAATTTTTATTTTACCGCCTAATAAAACAGAGTTAAAAAAAAGACTTAATAAGAGAAACCAAGACAGTAAAATTGCAAATGATAAGAGGCTAATGCAATACGATAACGATATATTACACTGGGAAGATTATGATTATATTGTTATTAATAATGATCTCGAAAAATGTTTTAGCCAAATTGAGCAGATAATAAGAAATCACAAAAAAGATAAAATGTCATATATTTGATATTTTGTCGTATCGATTTGCAATTTTATAGTAAGTTAGTTCATCTAATTCTTGAGGCCTTAGTTTGAGATTAATTTTCAATTCAACTGCAACAGCATCAATGTTTTTGAATAATTTTTTTAAAGATTTGTTAATCATTTTTCTTTTATTTGAAAAAATAACACGTGTAACAAATTCTAGTGATTTGATATTTTTCACTTTAATTTCTTTTTTTTTTATTGGTTCAAATTCAATTATAATTGAATCTACTTTAGGTTTAGGGAAAAAACAATTTTTCGAAACATAAAAATAATTTAAAATTTTTAATCTTGATTTTGTTAAAATTGATAATCTAGAATAATTTTTAGTTTTAAAATTAGCAATAATTTTTTGCCCAACTTCCTTTTGGAACATAAAAATAATTTTTTTATAATTTGATGTATCGTCATAGAAATTAATAAATTTTACTAATATTTGACTTGAAATATTGTATGGCAAATTTCCAAAAACAGTGAATCTATCAAATTCTAAATCTTTTAAATTAAATTTTAAAATATCCAAATTAATTGTTTGAATTGATTTATCACTTGCAAAACTTTTTTGTAATTTACTATAAAGATTTTTATCTTTTTCGATAAGCAAGAGTTTTTTTGGTTTTAATTTTATAATTTCTTTAGTTAAATTTCCTGTTCCTGGACCTATTTCAACTACATTTTTATTTCGTATGTCGGTACTTGATAAAATTTTTTTGATTATATTTTTATCAATTAATAAATTTTGGCCTAATGACTTTTTAAAAAACATTAAATTTTATAATTTTGAGAAAAAAGATATACATTTATTTAAACTGTCTGGTTTAGATATATTTAATTTTTTTTTATCTGCAGCTATGCCATGGTCGGGAGAAATTCTTATATAAGGTAAACCTAAAGTTATATTTATTGCGTCAAATCCAAATATGGTTTTAAATGGTGCTAAAACTTGATCATGATACATACCAACTATCACATCAAATTTTTTTCTATTTTCTTTTAAAAATATTGTGTCAGCTGGAAATGGACCCTTAACATTAATTTTTGATTTAAGTTTTTTTATAGTTGGAATAATTATCTTAACTTCTTCAGAATTTTTTCTTAACTCATTATTATGAGGATTTAATCCTAAGACACCAATTCTTGGTTTCTTACCAAAATATTTTTTATAAAACGTGCTAATGGTAATTATTTTCTTTCTCACGCTTGATTTTTTGATATTTCTTTTAATATTGTTTATAGGAATATGTGTGGTAATCGGAGCTACTGATAATTTAGGGTTGTAAATCAACATAGCTTCTGACCCAAAACAATTATTTTTTTTGGCCAAATATTCGGTAATTCCAATTGCTTTGTGACCAAAAAAAACCTTTTTATCAATTGGACAATTAATAAAGCCTTTGATTTTTTTTTCAATTGATAATTTGTTGGCTATAATAAAGGATTTATTTATATAAACTTTGCTACTTTTAGCACTTACGTTAAATGGATTTTTAAAACTTAAAGGTACATTGTATACTAATAATTCATTTTTAGTCTTATTTAATTTATATAAATGATTATAATTAATTATCTTAATTTTTTTTTTTAATATTTTTAGTTGTGCTCTAATTAAATCAATGTTGCCAATTATTAAACAATTTTTTTTTCTCGCTATAGATTTTGCCAAGATCTCAATATTTATACTGTTTGGTTCACCTAAAATAATTGCAAATTTATTCATTAATCTCAATAAAAGTTAGTTTTTCTAAATTCAAATAATGCGAATTTGAAAAAACATTTAATTTTTCTTCCTTTTTTTTTTTTATAATATTATTTTCAATTTTTACTAAATCTAAATTGTTAGATTTTGTTATTCTTTTATCATTTAATTTTATTATTACAGTATTATTAATATTGTTTATTGGAGGAGTAATTTGACCTGGTTTAAGTTTTTGAATTTCACTTAAATATAAGTTTGAAATTGAACTTGACGATACCCAACCAATTTTTCCTCCCTTAGGTGCAGATAACGAATTGCTGCGTAAACTTGCTGTTTTTTCAAATCCATCTTTATTTATACTTGCATATATTTCTTGAATAAGAGTTTCCTTAGGCTTTTCAATTACTATCTCGGATAAATTAAATTCAATAATTTCTCTTTTTTCACTTATTTCTTTTTGCAGCTCTGCTTTTATTAATAATTCATCAACATCGAGTTGCTTTTTATATAATGAATAAATTAGATTATTCCACTTAATATCAACTACTAATTTTCTGATGAATGATTCATAATTTGCATTATATTTTTTAAAATGATCCTTTAATGAGCTTGGTAAACTTAAATTTTTTTCCAAATTTAATACATAGCTATCCAAATCCTTTTTATTATACGAATTAATTTTATATTTTTCAATTTCAGTTTTTCTTATCATTTGTTTTTTTAAACTTACAAATGCTAAATTTCGTAATATGTTTATGTCTTCGTTATTTATATTTTTATTTGAAATTGCCAATATTGTATTTATTTCATTTCTAATATCGAAATTTGTAATTATTTTATCTCCAATTTTTGCTATAATTTTATTTTCTATTTTTGCAAAAGAAGAGTTGTTAGCAATTAAAAAAACTATTAAAAAAATAAAAAATCTTTTCATTAATCAAAGGTTGGTGATGTGATTTGTCCAAAGGGAGAAAATGTAATTTTAAACATTAACGAATCTTCAGGTTCAACGTCTCTATCAAGATAAAATTCTCGTCTATAAGCTAAACCAGCCTTTAAACAATCATTTATGTACTCATAGCTTAAATTATAAAATTCTGCCGAGTTGGTAAGAAGGTTCCTTTTAGTGCTAAATTTAAATAATCCATTATTAAGATTTATTCCTGCACTAGTGTTAACATATTTTTGATTTCCAATATGCTGTTTTTCCTCTAAATAACTTAAGTTAAAATCTACTTTAGGATAAATCATGTTTAAGCCAACTTCATTTTCATTTAAGTCTTTCAAGTTTTGATCAATAGAGAAGTTAAATTTCAATGTTGAATTGCCACCAATTTTTATAGCTGACGATCCTACTACATCTGAAAATCTCTGATTTAAAGAAGTTTTATTAGGCAGATTTTCATTTTCATTTTCGCTAATCACCTGTCCCAAGCTAAATTTGAATTTTTCTTCTAAAACAGTATTTTCACTATTTATTCTATTCTTTTTAAAGTCAAATCCATAGCTTACACTCGAGCCAGCATCTATTACGTCTATTTTATCTATTTTATTTAATTTGAATAAATTGGAATATTTTAATCTAGATGAGTCATCAGAAATATCCCGCATATGATTTGGAGATACTTTAAATAATACTTTCGGCTTAAATATATTTAATTCTCTTTTTGCTTGATTTAATTTGAATAAACCTAATTCAGATTTAAATCCTAAAGCTCCATATAATTCACTTACTTCATCTTGTGTTTTATACTTCGTCTCATTTTTTGCATTATAATTTACATTTTTTATAAGTCCTAAAAATTCATTCTCAAAACCTAACTTATTTATCCAGCTATTTGAATTCCACTTAAAATCATTAGAAACTATTTCAACTTGTTTATTCACATCATAATTTCTTACATTAAAATTCGACTGAAAATCTAAAACTCCAATTTCTTCACTCATAAAAATATTTTTTTCGAAGGTTATATCTGGCATCATATACTCATATTTTGAATTACCAGTTTTATTCAAATCTTCATAAGCAGAAAAATTGGATGAAAAAAATAAATCTTCTTTTTGATAATTATAGGAAAAACTATTTTCAACTATATTATTATCTTTATTTACAAGTAGGGTGTCTAACTTATTTATTTTAGCATAGGTGCTATTAGATAAATGTTGTAGATTTAATGTTATATCGCTAAAACTTTCTGCAGTATCTTTAAGTATAGTATTAAACTTTGCAAATATATGAGATCTAGATCCTGGCGTTCTTGTATTTGAAATTTTTTCGTAACCTTCGGTAAATCCTCCATCAACTATTAAAAAAGAGTTAAGAAAATCTTGTCTATATTCAGCTAAGTACAAAGGTTTGTGGTTTTGATAAAATCTTGGAGAAAAAGTTATGTCTTTATCTTTAGCTATATTCCAAAAATATGGTGTCTGCAAACCAAACCCCACATTAGAACTGTCTGTGAAAGACGGCACTAAAAAACCAGATCTTCTTTTGACCGTTGGATCAGGATGAGATAATTTAGGAAAATAAAAAATCGGAAAGTCATATATTTTAAGTGTTGCACTATCATAGAATATCGTTTTTTTTGTACTATCGTGCCTAATTTTTTTTGCTCGGAGTTCCCATGGCGGACATTTGTCATTTTCCCTAAATTTACAATAAGTTAAAACACCTTTTTGTACTGATGTTTCATTAGAATTAATAGAAACGCTATTAGCATATATTCGAGGATTGTTTTCTGGGTCAATTTTAAAACTATCATCTTCAAATAATAATTTAGCATCTGAGCCAATAATCTTATTTTGAACTTCGTTAATGTAAATTTCACTAAATTTAAAAGTATTTGCATTTTTATCAATCATCTTAATTTCACCTTTGGAAAATAATATATTTTTAATTGAATTATAATTAAACATATTTACAAAAATTTTATTACCGTCTTGATCAATGATAGTTGTAGGATAGTCTGATTTTATAATATTATTCTTGTTATCAAACTCAACATTTTGACTTTCCAAAATATATTCTTGGGAAGTAATAATTTTTGTTTCTCCAACACTTTTAAGAAAATCTTTTTCTTTGAAATATTTTGCTTCATCAGTATATAAATAGTTTAAAGATTTATCACTAGCCTTAACATTTCCTTTAAAAACTATCTCAGAATTTTGTTTTTCAATTTTTACTTCGTTAGATACTATATTTAAATTTTCTTCGCTTAATACAATATTTGATACTAAAATTAGTGATAAAGAGATGATAAATATAAAATTACTTTTCATTTATTTGAAGCAAACCAACTAAATTAAATAAACTTATTATGATTATAGGGATCCAAACAGACATCTCTGGTGACAATCTATTTGATTTTCCAAGAGCAAATGAAACGTCTTTCATATAGTATATAATTGCGCAAGATAGAACCGCTATTAAAGTATAATTAATATTATTAATATTTCTATTATTAATAGTAAAAATTGAAGCCAAAAAAATCATCAAAACCAAGAAGAACGGTAGAGCTAAAAAGGTGTTTATTTTCTCTGAAATAGTTGATTTTTCGTACCCTCTCACAATTAATTCTCTATATTCTATAATAATATCTAAAAAGGAAATGGTGTCTAAATTTTTGTATAAAGAATTAAGTTTAACGAGATTATAAAAGGAATTGAATTCAATTGTATCTACCGATTCAAATTTGCCCTTGACCGTATTAGTAAAATCATAAACTTTTGACTGATCTAATTTCCAAAGATTTTCAGTTACGTCAGCCTTTTTTGCTTCAATTCTTTTTAATAAAACGTGATCTTCTGACAGTATATCTAGTGATACATCTATTAAGAAATTATTTTCGAGTCTTTGGGCATTTATTAAGATAAGTTGATTTTGTTGAGTTTCTTTAATCCATACGCCATTTCTGTTAATAGTAACTAAGTGATCAGTATCTCTCGAGTAATTTGATTTTGTTTGTTCGTAAAACTTTACCATATTTGAAGTAATAGGATTTATAATTACTAAAATTGATAAACCAAATAAAAATGCTACGACACTAACAATTGATATTATTTTTAAATTTGAATAACCAAAAACTTTTAAAGTAAGAAGTTCATTATTTTTTTGTTTTATAGAAATAAAATAATACATAGCAGATAAAAAAATTATAAATGGCATAAGATTAATAAAAACTAAATTAGGTATGTAAGAAAAAGTTAAAATTAAAGGTAGTATTAAATGAGCATCTGTATTTTTAAAAAATTCTATTTCTTCAAATAAATTTAAAATTACACCCAAACATATAAAAAGCAGGATAGCATTAAGTAGAATTTTGGTATAACCGAAAATAATATAATTGTTAATTTTTTTATTCATTTAAACTCCCTTTTAAGAGATCTATATAAGCACAAATATACTGTTGGAATAAGTACTAAGGGAATTATAAAATAACTAATAAAATGTAAATCAGAGAAGCCTGAATATCTGACTAGTAAATTAGAAATTACCAAAAGCACAAAACTTAAAGAAAAAAACAAATATCTATTAAATAAAATATTCTTTTTATTTTTTTTGTAAACCAATATGAACGAAATTAATAAAGATATTATCGGAATATATAACGGCATGCCTATTCTTCTTGAGAATGTTTCTAGTATTATCTCTATATTATTTTTGGGGCAGTTTTTAATATAAACATCATCTTTTAGATTTCCTTTATAGTAATCTATTAGACAACCTATTATTTTCTTTGTTGAAGTTTCTTGAATTTTTGCTTCTTTAATAACTCTATTGTCTAAATTACCCAAATTCAGTAAAGTTTTGTTAAATTCAATTATTTTTATTTCTTCATTTTTATCGTAAGAATATATAATACCATTTTCTAAAATTATTTTGTTTTCATTAATTATTCCTCTTTTAGCTATTATAGTTTGATCTTGAGAGCTAGAATCTTTTGGCAAAATATTATTTAAATTATTCGCATCGTCTTTAATAAAAATATTTTTAACTATATTGTTATTTTTTTCATCAACATACACAGTCAATCCTTTAAATGTATCAGAAAATACTTTTGGTTTGATTAATCCCGATAGTGAGTCAAGTTCTGATTGCTTAATTAAATTTCTAGATAAATTAAGTGAGCTTGGAGTTACGATTGTCGAAAAAACTAAATAGATTATTACAACAACCAACGAAAATCTGAAAAAAAGATTAGCTATTTTCATTTTGCCAATTCCTGAAGTCCATAAAACAATTAGTTCATTCTGTCTTTCTAATTTAATTATGGTAAGTAGTAATGAAATTAGAAAACTTAATGGGATAAATTTAGTTACAATATTCGTTAAATTTAACATTGAATATGTAAAATAAGTCTTTGTTGAATAACCACTTTCAACTATCAAATCTAAGAAATTAACTGATCTTACTGTCCACGCTATTAACGAAAGCGAAAATAATATTAGAAAAAATGATTTTATCTGTTCTAAAATTATATATTTATAAATTTTGTTTTTAACCATGAGAATTTGTTGTATAAAATAGTGCAACTTTAGTTAAAACTCAACCTATGATAGTACAGAATGATTAATATTCCATTGAAATATGATATATTCGTACATATATACCACTTAACTCAATTTATTTAAAATTTATGTCTATTAAAATAAACTATTCAAGCAAAACATACAATAAGACGTCGGATAATATTGTCCTATTTTCTAATGAGAAATTTAATATTACTAATCTTGAAAAATATCTTTCTAAGTCTGAGTATTCTTACATACAAGATTTATTAAAAACGAGTGATTTAAAAAAAAATTTATTTGTTTTTGAAGTAAATTCAAAAAAAAAAATTGTATTAGTTTCCATAAAAAATAATTTAAAGTCATCTGATATTGAAAATTTGGGTGCCGAATTTTATGGACGTATAAATTATGGAAAGAATTCTGAATACTTTGTTTTTTCTGATAGCATAATTGGAAAACAGAGTAATTTTTTAGGTCATTTTCTTCATGGACTTAAACTTAAATCTTATGAATTTAAAAAATATTTATCAAAAAAAGAATCAAGAGTTATTTCAATTAATGTTTTTGGAAATAAAAATAAACCCTCAGCACAAAATCAATTAAAATTTAAAGCATT
>CACDLE010000006.1 GCA_902553555.1 uncultured Pelagibacteraceae bacterium | reverse complement strand
TGATGATTGCCAAAAAATCGTTAAGCAAATGTTTAATGACGAAAAATTTAGAGAAAAAATAAATATGTCAGGTGTAAATTCAATTAATTGGGCAAGAATTATTTGTCAGATTGTTTATTATTTTTACGCATATTTTCAAATGTCCACAAAAATAAATTTTTCTGTTCCAACTGGAAATTTTGGAGATGTATATGCAGGTTATATTGCAAAAAAAATGGGATTACCTATAGACAAGTTAATTGTAGCCACAAATGAAAATGATATTTTGTGTAGAGTTATAAATTCAGGAGAATATAGACCTTCTAAAGTCAAACCGTCTCTCTCTCCCAGTATGGATATACAAGTTGCAAGTAATTTTGAAAGGCTGTTGTTTGACGTACTTAACAATGATGATCAAAAAGTCTCAAAATCAATGCAAAATTTAAATGAAAATGGTTTTTTTAAATTAGAAAAAGATGAATTAAAAAAAATTAGGGAAAATTTTTCTGCTGAAAAAATAAATGACGCAGATACTTTAAGAATCATTAAAGATTTTTTTATGAATTATGGATTTATCTTAGACCCACACACAGCAACAGCTGTGGGTGCTTCATACAAAGTTAAAAATAAGTCAAAAACTGTGGTATTAGGCACAGCCCATCCTTACAAATTTTTAGAGACAATTAAATTGGCAATAGGAAAGAATGTTGATCCGCCAAAACAGTTTTCAGATTTATCTAAAAAAATTGAAAAATTTGAAATAATTGATAACAAACTAGAAGATATAAAAAAATATATTAGGGAAAAAACGTAATGAAAATAAAAGTTGGAGATAAATTACCTAGCACAGAACTTTTTTATCTAGACCAAAGTAATAATGTTAAAAAAATTGATATTTTAGATTTGTGCGGAAATAATAAGATTATAATTTTAGGTATGCCCGGAGCTTTTACTAAAACTTGTTCAGCTCTACATTTGCCTGGTTATATTAAAAACTATGAATTAGCCTCAAAAAAAGGAATTTCAAAAATTATATGTATTGCAGTTAATGATCCTAATGTCATGAAAGCTTGGGGTGAAAATCAAAATGCTGGAGATAAAATATTTATGGCCGGCGATCCCTTTCTTAAATTTACAAAAGCTATTGGTGCAGAGGTAGATAAATCTGAAAAAGGATTAGGAATTAGATCAAATAGATATACTATGTTAGTTGAGAATAATGAAGTAAAAAAAGTAGAAGAAGAAAAAGAGACTGCCACTTGTAAATTGTCAGCAGCAGAAAATTTTTTAAAAAATATTTAATTTAAATCTTTTCACTATAACCAATAGACTCTGCTCGTTCGCGGGCAATTCTATCAACCTCATTATTAAGCTTGTCAGACGAATGGCCCTTGACCCATTCCCACTTAATTTTTTTTGTTTTTTGAATTTTATCCAGCTTAGTCCATAAATCTTTATTTTTTACTGGTTTTTTTTCTGCTGTCATCCAGCCATTGTCTTTCCATTTATGTATCCAAACTTCTATCCCATTTTTTACATACTGAGAGTCAGTAATTAATGTAGCCTGTTTTAATTTAATAGTATTCAGGGCTTTTATCACTGCTATTATTTCCATCCTGTTATTCGTAGTATAATTTTCAGAACCTGAAATAATTTTTTTCTTACCGTTTTTGATAATTATTGCAGCCCAACCTCCTTTACCAGGATTCCCTATGCATGATCCGTCTGTATATATTTTACAACTCATTAAAAGAAATAATCCTCATGATTTTTTGAATTCTTGTGAAATTCTAATCTTTTTAAATATTCCATTGGATCTTTAATTTTTACTATAGCACCCTCTACAGTATTAAGTGCATCAAAAACCCTAGTTAATAAAAATCTTAATGCAGCTCCTTGGGATAATACTTTCATACTGTCAATTTCCATGTTGGTAAGTTTTCTAATTGATGTATAGCCATCGATGAAATTTTTCGCTTTAGTTACATTGAAGCTTAAATTACTTTTCAAACCATCAAAACATAAGGCATTAAAGCAAATTGCTATTTCAAATGCAAAAAAATCATTACAAGAAAAATAAAAATCAATTATTCCGCTGAATTTTTCTTTTTCAAAAAAAATATTATCATTAAATAAATCTGCATGTATTATTCCTCTAGGAAGGTCATTTGGCCAATTTTTTTCAACATCAATTAAGTTTGTCTCAATAAGATTTGGAAGTTCTTTATGTATTTTTCCACATGACTCTTTTACAGAATTAAAAATCTTTCTCCAGGAATTTACAGAAAGATCATTCTTTCTATTTATTTTAAAATTCTTAGTTATTTCATGTAATTTTGCGGCCTCTCTTCCAACAGATTTACAATTATCTGGAGAGAGAATGTCTTTTGCTGAGCCATCAAGAAATGAGGAAATCATTAATTTTTTTTCCTTATATTTTGTTATTGCTACTTTTTTTTTGTTTAAAATTGGAACAGGACAATCAAATCTTGATGCATTTAATTTCAACATTAGCTCTGCAAAAAAAGGGAGATCCTCCTCCTTTACACGTTTTTCGTAAATTGTGAGAATGTATTTTTTTTCACCAACCTTTAAGAAATAATTTGTATTTTCGATACCTTCTTTAATTCCTTTAAAGTCATTCAATTCCCCAATTGAATATTCTTTTAAAATATTTTCAAAGTCTTTTTGGTTAAATTTTGTGTATACTGCCATTTAGTTTAATTCTTTTGGAAGTTTAAATACTACTTTTTCTTCAGCAACTTTGATTTCTACAATTGAAACTTTAAAATTTTCTTTAATTTCTTTAATTAAATTTTGAACTAGACCCTCTGGAGCAGATGCGCCAGAAGAAATCCCAATTGCATTACTTTTTTCAATTTCATTCAGTGGAAGTTTTTTTCCATGGTGCATTAGATAAGAATTTTTACACCCAGCCTTTTTGGCCACTTCTACTAGTCTTACAGAGTTTGATGAATTTCTACTTCCAATAACAAAAAATAAATCGCAATTTTTTGCTATCTCTTTCACCGCCATCTGCCTATTTGTTGTTGCATAGCAAATATCCTCTTTTATAGGTCCTTTAATATTGGGAAATTTTTTTTTCAATAAATCAATTATTTCTTTAGTATCATCAACAGATAAAGTTGTTTGAGTAATATACGCCAAAGGTTTTTTGAGATCTGCAAGGTTTATATTTTCAACATCTTTTATTGTCTCTACTAATTTTATTGACCCAACTGGTAATTGACCCATTGTTCCTATTACTTCAGGGTGATGATTGTGACCAATTAAAATTATATCATATCCTTTCTTGTACAGCTGTTCAGACTCCCTATGAACCTTAGATACCAAAGGACAAGTTGCATCTACATAATTTAGTTTTTTATCTATTGCCTCTGCTGGAACACTTTTTGGTACTCCATGCGCAGAAAAAATTACTGGCCTTGAGTGGTCTTTTATTTCTGATAACTCCTCAATAAATATTGCTCCTCGATTTCTCAGATCTTCAACAACTTGCTTGTTGTGAACTATCTCATGTCTCACATAAACTGGAGAGCCATATTTATTTAGAGCTTTATTTACAATTTCTATAGCCCTATCCACTCCTGCACAAAAACCTCTCGGTGAAGCTAAAAATATTTTAAGTTCTTTTTTCATATTTCTCTATTAGATATTCAAGCAATATATGCGGAAAAGTTAAAGAGGCCAAACCAATAAAAACAACCTTTAAAATTGATGAATTTAACGAATAATAATTATTAATAGCATAAAAACTTGATACAAAAATTATTGCCGTGATGACTGTCAACGGCAATGCTTTTTTAAAGAAAATTTTAGCACCATTTAAAAAATTTTTATTATCCAACTCAAATACTAAGGTAATTGAGTGTCTAATTGAATGCAAAAAACAAAAATAAATCGTAAAAGCAACTAAAGGTGAAAAGGTATAATTTAACAATATGATAGAAAAACAATCTAAAAAAGAATATAAAAAATCTCTATTTACAATAAAACTGCTAAATATACCAAGTATCATAAATCCAATTATAAGTCTTTCATCAATGTTTCCCATGCTGACATTTAAAATTGTAAAAATTTCAACAGTTTCTTTGGTTTTAAAGTATAGCGGAGCTAAAATAATTAGAGATCCCTTTGAAAGATGCAAAAGATTTACTAATTTAATTTTTCTTAATTCAAAAACATTATCTTCCTTCCCGAAATGGAAAGCTGCTACCAATAGAAATATAATTAGGGTAAATGTAGAAAATATCAACCAGCATGATATTACCAATATAGCCAAAACCACATAACCTAAATAAAAAAATGCAATATTTTTAATTTCTAATTTTTTGAATAAATTTAATCCTTTCTGATTATCCAAAGCACCATGTGAAATACCAAGAGTAGCTATTAAAAAAAAACAAATAAAAGCACCTAGATCGTGATTTAATTGTAAAACCTCTTTAAAAAAATTTAAAACAAAACATATAAAAAAAAATAATAATGAATGATATTTATTTATATAAGTATTGGTCATTTTAAATCAAAGCTTTTAAAAAAAGTAATTTTGGCATTTTCATAATAATAGACAGATCATCAAAAAAATTACTTTTATTTGATAGAAATTTTATTATTTTATTTGATGAACCTTGGAACATGTCATAAAATATTTTTGGCATTTTTTCAGGGTTATTCTTTAGCACCCTCAAAAAAATTTTATCAAGTAATTGATACTTCTTTCCTATTGTGAATTTTTTTTTTGTTAAAATAGTTTCAATATTATCACAAATATATTTACTATGTTCTTGTATATTTAAAAAAGTATAACCTGTGCTCAATCTTGTCATTCCTCCAAGGGAACCAATGTTTATTGTTCTTTTGTTAGTTTGATTTTCGGGATAAAACAAAGGTATTGCACCTTTTTCTGTAAATTGAATTTTATAATTTTTTATCCCTAAATTATTTTTTATATAATTTTCTAATTGAATGTCATAGTCCATTATACTTTTATTCTTTAGATCTGATAGCCATGTAGTTTCTATTAACGCTCTATTTTTACTAAATGGCAAAGTATAAAAAAAATGAACACTGTCCCCTTGATCACAATTAAAATCCATAAGATTTAAGATTTGATCATCAAAAATATCTCTTGTCGTTTCAATTTCAATTCCTTGAAAATGTTGCCAAAGTTGTGACTCATCACGTTCCCCATTAAAAACACTATTAAAGATTATTGATTTTTGAGTATTTATTTCATTAATATTTTTAAGGTAACTAATTTTCGGATTAGTAGAGAGTTTATCATTAACTTTTTTATAAAATTTACCACTATCGATACTTTGATAAGGAAATTTATCAGCATTTAGTTCATTAGTTTTTTCTGCAGAATTTATCGTAAAATTATTCCAACTTTTTATCACACAATCTTCAAAATTATGGTCAATAACTTTCCAAAATGACCAAGTTTTGTCTCTTAGATAGTTCTCACGATTCTCAATTATTGCTAGACTTTTATCTTTTAGCTTTCCTTTAATTTCAAGCTCATAAGCCAAAGACAATCCAGCACATCCACCACCAACGATTATATAATCAAACTCTTTCATTTAAATTTATCTCCTGCGCCAAAATATTATGATTGTCATAATTATCGTAGCTTATTTTTTTTATAAATAATAATTTTATAAAGTCAAAAATCGATAAAAAGGTCTCATTAATTTTGCTGATTATAGGTACATAAATTTTTCCAGCTTTTTCATAACTCTCTATATCCTTATGTTTAAGAATATAGTCACCTATTTTTTTATAAATTCGTCTTGCCACTATGACAGAAAACCTAGTTCTTAACGGTATTACACTTATTGAGTTAAAAGATTTTTGATAAAAAATATCAGCTTCTTTAATTGTATCTTTTATAGAAGAAAATTTTGTACAAATGTATTTTCTATTACGAGCATTATCTTCAAAAACATCTCTCGCAATATTTGTTAGCTGCATAGCAATTCCTAGATCTATCGCGCCCTTAAGTGCCTCTTTATTTTCAACTTTAAGTATTTTGGACATCATTAAGCCAACCGTGCCAGCTACTCTATACGAATATACCAGCAAGTCTTTTTTTGATTTGATGCTAAGTTTATTTACTAAATCTGTCTCAACTCCATCAAATAAATCATAAACGATTTTAGTAGAAATTTTTTCACTATAAATTATTGACCACATTTCCTTTATAATCGGATCTTTAAAATTTTTATTCTCGAAGTTTTTTTTAAATTTTAAGAAGTTAATTTTCTTAGTTTCAATATCATTTTTATCATCAACTATATCATCTAATGTCCTACAAAAATTATATAGGTAAGAGCATTTTTTAAATATTGGTTTTGGTAAAAATATACTTGCCCAGTAAAAAGATTTAGCATGTTTTTTTATTAAATTATTATTCATTAAAAAATTTATCTAAAACTTTAGCAGAAGATAAAACTCCAGGCATACCCGCACCTGGATGCGTTCCTGCGCCTACAAAATATAAATTTTTAATTACTTCTGATTTATTATGAAATCTAAAGTATGCTGATTGAGAAAATTTGGGTTGTATAGAAAAACCAGAACCGTGCAAAGTAGATAAATCCTTTTCAAAATAATTTGGTGTTAAATAAAAATCATTTATAACATTATTTTTTATTCCAGGTAAAACTGATTCATCCATTTTGTTTAAAACTAAATCCTTAAATTTTTCACCCTCTGTAGACCAATTTATATTTGAAAGATTATTAGGAACTGGCACTAAGACATAAAAGGCATCTTGACCATCGGGCGCCATACTAGAGTCGGTAGCTGATGGACGATGTAAATAATAACTTATATCATCAGATAGAATTTTTTTTTCAAAAATTTTATCCAAATGCTCTTTATAGGATTCTCCAAAATAAATAGTATGATGCGCAACGTTTTTATACTGTTTCTTAGACCCAAAATAATAAACAAAGAGACCCATTGAGTAATCCATTCTATTTATTTTTTGTTTAAAGAAGAAATTATACTTTTCTTTAGATTTAATTAAATTTTTATAAACATTAGGTGGATCAGAATTACAAATAATAAAATCACAATTAATAATTTTTGTATTATTTATTTTTACACCTTTTATAAAATTTTTGTTTGTTATTATTTCTGTAACTTCTGCATTTTTAATTATTTCAATTCCTTCTTCGTTCATAAGTTTTTCAAGTGCAGAGACCACATTTCCTGTTCCGCCTATTGAATAATGAATTCCCCATTTTTTCTCTAAAAAAAGAATTAATGTGTATATAGATGTTGTTGTGAAAGGATTGCCTCCAACCAATAAAGGATGCATGCTAAAAACTCTTCTTAGTTTTTCATTAGATATATAATGTGATACCAATTCATAAACAGATTTGTAGCTCTTTAAGTGTAATAGAGAAGGTACTTGCTTAAGCATGAACAATAAGTTATTAAAAGGTTTGTCCGATAAATCAGTAAAACCTTTATTAAATATTTTTTCTGTAAAATTTACTAAATCTTTATAGCCCTTAAAGTCTTCATAGGAAAATTTTTCAATTTCTTCTTTCATAGCATCCTCATTTCCACTGTAATCAAAAGTATCACCATTGCTAAAGACGAAACGGTACCATAGATCTAATGGTACTATTTTTGCGTAGTCTGAAATTTTTTTGTCAAATAAAGCAAATAATTCATCGAGTAAATAGGGCGCTGTGATGACGGTAGGACCACCGTCGTAAATAAAGTTTCCTTTTTTAAAAACTCTAGCTCTACCACCTAAGTTCGAATGTTTTTCGACAAGTGTTACGTTGTATCCTTTTGCTCTAAGTCTTAGGGATGCTGCTAAACCACCAAAACCAGAGCCAATGATTATAATTTTTTTTGCCATAAATATTATGGCTTATTTTAACTGGATTTCTTTTGAAGTGCTAACTTTGTTTCCTCTACACTTTTCTTGAAAATTTCATCTAATTTGCTCTTGTCTAAAGAATTTTTAATAACTCTTTCTGCGCTTTCAACGGCAATTTCTACAGATGTATTTTTTATGTCTTTAAGAGCTTGGCTCTTCATTTGCTTAATCTTATCACTAGTATTTTTTCTTTTAATTTTTAAAAAACTCTCTAAGTCTTCATTACTTTTTTTAACTTTTCTATCTGCCGCACTCGTAGCATCATTTATCATTGATTGTATTTCTGTTTTTGAGTCTGCTAACTTTTTCTCTTGATTAGCCAAATTACTTTTGGCCTCTTCTTTTAAACTTTCAGCCTCATCAATTTGGCCTTTTATCTTATTAATATTATCATCTAAAACTGATTGTACTTTTGCTGGTATTTTGAAGTAAAATAATAATAATATAAAAATTATAAAAGAAATTGCTACCCAAAATGTTGCATCTATAGTCATAAGTTTTTATTTACTCTTTCTTTTGAAATTTCTATAACTGCTTTCTTTAAAGTAGCATCATTTGGTTTGTGACCAGTAACTTCTTTAATAATTTGAGATGAAATCTCTTCTGACATTAAATTAATTTTATTTGCCGATTTTTTTTTCGCTTCAATAATTTCATTTTCTACTTTTTTAATTTGATTTTCTAAATCTTTTTCAAAAGTTTCTTTTTTTGAATTAATACTTTTATCAAGTTGATTTTTTGAGTCTAATAATATTTTGGCAACATCTTTTTTTGCTTTAATCAACATATTTTCATATTCTAAATTTTTCTTTTCAGCCAATTCATTTAGCTCTTTTGCTTCATCAAGATCATCTTTTATCTTATTTTCTCTATCGTCTAAATTATCTTTGATTTTTGGAATAAAAAACTTAGCTATAGAAATATATAATAATGAAAATATTAGAATTAGCCAGAAGGCTTGAGAAAACCAATAGGTTGGGTCAAGCTGAGGCATTCCAGCCTCAGCTGCATTCAAATTAATTTTATAAAAAACAATTAATACGACTAATAAAACTTTTACTTTCATATTTTATTTAAAACGCAAATAAAATAATAAGCGCAACTACTAGTCCAAATAATCCAGTTGCCTCAGCTAAAGCAAATCCTAACAATAGGTTTGGAAATTGCTTTTGAGCGGCAGATGGATTTCTCATAGCACCAGACAGGTAGTTACCAAAAATAATTCCAATACCTACTCCAGCTCCTGCTAATGCGATTGCAGCTAAACCTGCTCCAATCATCTTTGCTGCTTCTAACTCCATTTTTTCCTCCTTTATTAATGGTGAAGATTTAATGCATCATTTAAGTAGATGCAGGTTAATATTGCAAAAACATAAGCTTGTAAAAATGCAACTAAAATTTCCAAACCCGTCAATGCTACTGAAAAACTAAGTGGTAACCACCCACCCAGTACCCCTAAACTAATTACAAACCCACCAAATACTTTTAACATAGTGTGACCAGCCATCATATTTGCAAATAATCTAACCGAAAGACTCACTGGCCTGCTTAAATATGAAATAATCTCAATAATTGTTATTAAAGGCAATAAAAGTGCAGGTACACCTTTTGGTACAAAAATTGAAAGATATTTGAAACCATGTTTTAAAAAACCGATAATTGTTACTGCAATAAAAATGAATAAAGCCATTATAAGCGTAACTATGATATGGCTAGTTACAGTAAATGAATAAGGTAACATTCCAACCATATTGCAAAGCAAAACAAACATAAACAAACTAAATATAAAAGGAAAGTACGGCTTAGCCTTTGAGCCTGCAGTATCGCTTATCATTTTTGCTATAAAATTATAAAATAGTTCCGCTATAAGTTGAATTTTGTTAGGTATAATACTTTTATTTTTTGAACCTAAAAATAAAAAAAAACAAATAATTGTTGCACTTATAAGCATAAATAAACTTGCATTCGTGAATGATAAATCTACTGATCCAAATTTTATTTCTGGCCCAATTTTATAAACTTCAAATTGATGCATTGGGTTTTTTGACATTTTAACTCCGTTTAATTATTGTCCTGCATTTTTTTTGCTGTCCTTATAACATTCAAAATACCTGCTGTAACGCCGAGTAAAAAGAAAATAATAATGAACCAAGGTTTAGTACCAAACCAACTATCTAAAATAAACCCAATAATTGTCCCAACCACGACTGCAGCAACCAATTCTGTTCCAAGTCTAAAAGCGGAACCCATAAAAAGCCCTTTATTATCGGCATCATTTGTATTATTTGACGATATCTGTTTTTTTGCAATTTTTAAGCGAGTTTTAAAATTGTCATTATCTTTATTAGACATTAATTTTATGCTACTAGCTCTTCCGCTTTTTCTAGGTCTACAGCAACTAGTTGACTTATGCCTTTTTCAGGCATTGTTATACCATATAGTCTGTGCATTCTAGACATTGTCAAGGCATGATGTGTGATGATTATAAATCTTGTATTTGTTATTTTAGTCAATTCATCTAACAAAGCGCAAAATCTTGTTACATTCGCATCATCAAGCGGTGCATCAACTTCGTCTAAAACACAAATTGGTGAAGGATTAACTAAAAAAACAGCAAATATAAGTGACAATGCTGTTAAAGCCTGTTCACCTCCAGAAAGTAAAGTTATTGATTGCAATCTTTTTCCAGGTGGTGAAACAAACATTTCAAGTCCTGCCTCTAACGGGTCATCTGAGTCAACTAGTTCTAATTTTGCATTTCCTCCACTAAAAAGTTTAGTGTAAACTTCATTAAATTTTCTATTTACCTTCTCGAAAGCATCCAATAATCTTTCTCTACCTTTTTGATTAAGTTCATCAATACTAGTTTTTAACTTAACAATTGCTGAATAGAGATCAGATCTATCATCTTCCATTTTTTTTATTTCATCTTCATATTTTTTTGTTTCTTCATCCGCTCTTAAATTAACTGATCCCATAGAGTCTCTTTGTTTTTTTATTTTATCAATCAGTGTTATTTGACTATTAATCGATGGCAAGTTATCCAGATCTAGCTCTGCAGACGCTAAAAGTTTTGTTTCATTTTCAATGTTTAATTCTGAAGTTACTGTATAAAATAAATCTTTTTTTCTACTTTCGATTCCATCAATTGTTGCTTCATTTCTCGCTTTTTTTTCTCTCAAATTAGATAAATTTTCTTGAATAAGTTTGATATTACTATTAATTGAATTAAATTTATTCTCTGATTGAATAAGCTCATCTTCTAATTCTTTATTAATTTTTTTAGTATTTTCTAGATTTTGAATATTTTGACCCTTTGACGTAGCTATTTTCTCAGGATTTTTTTGGTTATCATCAAACTCTTTTAAGATTTTATTTTTTCTATTATTAAGCTCAATTGTCATTTTTTCGGAATTTGTTTTCAAATTTTTCCAATTTTCAAGTTCTAAGTCTATATTTTTTATTCTTTCTTTACGTTTGAAAGAGTCATTTTTGACAACTTCATTTTTTGCAGATGCAAGTGCGTATTCTTCTTGAGCACGTGTAATCTTATTAATAATAGATTTAAGATTTTTAAAAACGTCTTTGGAAATTTTATTGTCATTGTCAATTAAATCCTCTATTTGATCAATAGATTTGTTTAACTCAGTTTTTAAATTATTCAAAATTTCTAATGATCTTTTTCTATTTTCATCAGATTGGATTTCTGAAGAACTTAAAACTTTTTCGGTTTTGATTAATTCGTTTTTTTCTTGCAATATTCTTTTTTCATTAACAGAAGCGTCAAGCGCAATACTCCTTTCTCTATCTAAATCAGCAACGATTGTATCAATAGAATTTTTAAGTTTTGCGTTTAAAGTCTTTACTCTCTCCTCTTCTTCTTCTAATTTAACCATGTCAAGGTTCAGCTTTTGAAGTTTTGCTAAGTTTTCTATTTTTTTATCTCTTAAAGGTGACAATTTTTTATTTTCTTCTTCTAAAAGAGTATTATTATGATTCATATCAATTTTTAAAGCGCTGATTTCATCATCTTGTTCACTTATATTTTCAATAATTTCTTTTTTATTTTTTTCTATTTCTTTTAATTTTAAGTAATACAATCCAGATTCGGCTTTTCTAATTTTTTTTGATATTTCCTTGT
The DNA here is from genome assembly GCA_902553555.1 of uncultured Pelagibacteraceae bacterium. Taxonomy (GTDB): domain Bacteria; phylum Pseudomonadota; class Alphaproteobacteria; order Pelagibacterales; family Pelagibacteraceae; genus Pelagilacustribacter. The sequence goes on along the minus strand of CACDLE010000006.1, from coordinate 34,855 downwards.
ATTTAGTTGCTTCTTCAGCTTGTTTTTTTAAATTATCAAGTTGTTTTTCTTGTTGTCTTTTTAATTCATCAGCTCTTTTTAAATTATTTTCAGCTGCATTTAGTCTTGTTTCAGCTTCGTGTCTTCTAGCATGAATTCCTGCTATACCTGCGGCTTCTTCTAAAATAGCTCTTCTCTCAACCGGTTTTGAAATAACTAGTTGACCAATTTTTCCTTGACTAATCATTGATGGTGAGTGAGCACCAGTGGACAGATCAGCAAAAAATGTTTGTGCGTCTCTTGCTCTAACTTCTTTACCATTAATGTAATACTTTGAACCTTTGTCTCTTTCAATTTTTCTTGAGACCAGCACCTCATCCATTGAGGAGTATTGTTGTGGCCCACTCTTATTTTGATTATCTAGAAAAATTGAAACTTCTGAAAAATTTTTTTCTGGGCGATTTGATGTTCCTGAAAAAATAACATCTTCCATGCCTGCACCTCTCATACTTTTTGCAGATGTTTCTCCCATACACCATCTTAATGATTCAACAATGTTTGATTTACCACAACCATTAGGACCTACTATACCAGTTAACCCTTCATCAATAAAAAAGGTAGTCTTATCAAAAAAGGACTTAAATCCAGTTAACTCCAATTTTTTAAATTTCATGTCTTATAGTAGTTTATCTATTTGCTTTTTTAAAGATTTGTATTTTGGCCCACCTTCATACTTTTTATCATTGATATATATAGTAGGGGTTGAGGAAATTTTATATTTTTTTTGAGCATCGATTCGTTCATTAAGAATTATCTCTTGAATCTTGTCATCTGTTATACATTTATTCATTGCACTTTCTTCAAAATTATTCTCTAACCCTATTTTTATTAATAACTTATTGATTACATTTATATCAGATCCGATCGCCCAATCTTTTTGTTTCTCATATAATTTTGCTAACAAATCAAAGTTTTTTTCTACGCTAGAAGAACAACGAATAAGTTTTTCAGCATTTAGCGCGGCTAAATCTAAAGGAAATGAATGGTGTTCAAAAGTTACTTTACCTGCATCAATATATTCGCTCTTTAAACGAGAAAAGATATTTTCATGAAATTTAGCACAATGAGGACAAGTTAATGAAGAAAAAACTTTTATAGTTACTTTTGCATCACTTTTCCCTATTTTTAAAACAGTTTCTGCAGAAATTAGAGAAATTGGTATTATAAATAAATATATTAATATTAGTTGGCTAATTATTTTTTTCATTATAAGCTTTGATTAATTCATTAAGTTTTCTCTTTAATTTTAAATCTTTTATTTGCTCCAAGTCTTTATCAAATATCTTGAAATCAAATTGAGACTGGTTATTTGAGTTTTTTTCTCTTCTAGTATGAAGTAGTTTTAATTCAACATTTTCAATATAATTATATCCGAAAAAAGTATTTATTTTATCTATTATAGAATTTTTATTATACTCTATAGCAACTTCTTTTCCATGCAACACGTTAATCACTAAATTTGGTTTATTAGATAATTTATTTATTTTTATGTTTATAGGAAAGCATTTATCTGAAATATCTTTTCCAACTATTTTTGTCCAATTATCAACAATGCTTGCAAAGTTGTAACCATTTTTTTTAAGATTTTTTTTAATTTTTGAAGGTATAATACTTGAAAACGGTCTTAAACCTTGTATGAAACTTTTAGTTTTATTATTATTCTTTTTATGCATTTAAAATTTAATTTAACAAAATATATTCTAGCTTGGTATGATAATAAAAAGCGCATATTACCATGGCGTGTTGGTAAAAACTCACCTAATCGGCTCTATTATCGTATTTTAAGCGAATTTATGCTCCAGCAAACACAAGTTAAAACAGTTATCCCTTATTTTGTTAAATTTACAAGAACCTTTAAAAATTTAAATAGCCTATCAAATTCTAGTGAAAAAAAGGTTTTAAAACTTTGGGAGGGTCTAGGTTATTACAGAAGAGCTAGAAATTTGTTAATCACTTCAAAAATTTTAATTAACAAATACAACTCAAAACTTCCTAAAGATATTAATGAGATTAAAACTTTACCTGGCGTGGGTGAGTATACAGCAAATGTATTAGCAGCTTTAATACATAATAAAGCTACAATTGCTATTGATGGCAATGTTAAAAGATTATTTACGAGGATTTTAAACAAATCCGAAAATGAAATTGATTTTCAAAAATTTATAAATACAAATAAAAAAAATCTACTAAATACAAATCGTAACTCCGATGTTGTAGAGGCGCTAATGGAATTCGGAGCCTTAATTTGTAAACCCAAAGAACCTTGTTGCAGCATATGTCCGATTAAAAAAAACTGTAAATTTGAAAAAAGTGAAAAAAAATTAATTCTAACAAAAAAAAATTTAATTAATGAAGAATTAAATGTTTTTTGTTACCTAAATAAAAATGGAAAGATAGCTTTAACAAAAAAAAATAAAGTTGGCTTTTTAAATAAATTTAATTTGCCTCAAATAGAAAAAAAATTAGAATCTAAAAGATCTTTTAAAAAATGGAAATTGCTTAAAAAATATCGAAATTCTATTTCAAATAAAAAATTAAATATCAATTTGTATTACCAGTTTTCAAAAAGAATACCAGTTGATTATAATTGGTATTCTATTAAAAATAATAATGAGTTTATTCCCTCATTTACAAAAAAAATTTTTAGGCAAGTTTCTACTTTATTCCAATGAAAAAAAAATTAGCTATAATTGGTGCCGGGATAGCTGGCTTAACGTTGGCAAATCTTATTAAAAAATTCTCAGATCATGAGTTTATGCTTTATGAAAAAGCAGAAAGCTTACCACTCGATCAAGGTTATGGAATTCAATTATCTCCAAACATTATTAAAATTTTAAACAAAATTAATTTTAAAAAAATAAACGACGATAATATTTTTAATCCTTATAAGATAGATTTTTACAATTTAAAAAATAAACAAATATGTGATTTGGATTTGACCCAGTTCAACACAGGTAATGAAAAATATACAACTTTACAAAGATCAACTTTGATAGAATTTTTGAAAGACAATGTTTACGCTCAACATTTAAGATTTGGAAAAAGAATTAAAGAGGTATCTGAGATTAAAGAGAAAATCCTAATCAAATTTGATGACAATACAAATGATTTAGTTGATTATGTGGTCGGTGCAGATGGAATTTTTTCAAACACAAGATCTTTTTTTGAAAAGAAAAAAAGTAATCCTAAATTTCGGAATGCTATTGCAATAAGATCACTCTTAAAGTTTAACGACGATTTAAATATTAATAGTCAAAATATTAGTTTGATGTTAGGGGGAAATTGCCACTTAGTTCTTTATCCAATTAATAAAAAAAATGAGATAAATATGGTTTGTATTTTAAGAAATAAAAAATACGATCCAGAAAATATTAAAAATTTACTTGAAAAAAAAGTTCTATCTCAAAATATGGGATTAAAAAATATTTTCAAAGATGATCTTACTTCTTGGCCATTATACTCAACTCCAAACATGTTGCCATCTACTAACAATAAAGTATTTTATATAGGTGATGCATTTAGTGGATTTCTACCGACTATGGCTCAAGGTGCTGGACAATCTGTAGAAAGTGCTAATGAACTGTTTGATTTAATAAAAAATAAAAATTCAGATATTCAAAAAATTTATTTCCAAGCGAGATATAAAAAAGCAACATTGGTAAAAAAAAGGTCAAATTTTAACTTTTTCATTTTTCATTTTTCAAGTTATATAATGCAATCTATTAGAAACTTTTTGATGAAGATATTTTTGAAGAGGAAAAATTTTATTAACGCTTATTTGGGTGTAGTTTATAAAAACTAAAACTTTTTATCTAATATAAATTTTTGTCTAAGATTATCTATTAATACTGGTGTCCCATTCATATTATAATGCCAATACGTCCAACCGTTATAGCTTTCAGCACCCATAATTTTAGCTGCAATTTTATGAATCGATCCCTCAGTCTCCTTGTATTTGATGCTACCGTCAACCATAATTTTAGCATTAATTTTTTTCTTTGGATCGAATAAAGTTGTTCCAGGTTGAATTATGCCTAATTCAACTAATGAACCAAAAGGTACTCTAGGTTTTGATTTATTGTTTTCAATTGTATCAAGAAAATCATCTTCAATTTTTTTTGCCTTATTAACCCTTTCTAGGGCTGCCTGAAAATACTTTTTATCTTTTTCTATTCCAAAATAAGTTCTTCCTAATTTTTTTGAAACTACTGCAGTAGTCCCCGTTCCTAAAAAAGGATCAAATATTTTGTCGCCTTTATTGGTAGTTGCTAAAATAATTCTATGCAATAAAGATTCTGGTTTTTGTGTTGAGTGTAATTTTTTTCCATTTTTTTTTAGTCTCTCTTTTCCACTACAAATTGGCAGTATCCAATCAGACCGCATTTGTAAATCGTCGTTCAAGCATTTTAGAGACTGGTAATTGAAGGTATATTTTGATTTTTTATTTTTAGAGGCCCAAATTAATGTTTCATGGGCATTTGTGAATCTAGTTCCTCTAAAATTAGGCATAGGATTATTCTTCTTCCATATTACGTCATTGAGCAACCAAAAATTTAAATTCTGTAAATGATATCCGAGACGAAAAATATTATGATAAGATCCAATTACCCAAATGCTGCCATTGTCTTTTAAAATTCTTCTACATTCACTAAGCCAAGTTTTGCTGAAAATGTCATAATGAGAAAAACTATTAAAATGATCCCATTTATCATTTACTCCGTTGACTTTGCTTGAATCAGGCCTTGTTAATTTTTTACCAATCTGCATATTGTATGGAGGGTCAGCAAAAACCAAGTCAAAGGATTTACTCGGAATTTTTTTTAATTCTTTTAAACAATCTCCATTTATTATTTTATTAGAAAAATTATGCATCTAAGGATTCAACCTTAAATTGAATCTTTGGTCAAACTATTTTACGTGAAAAAAGGTTGGTTTAGTTGTCTAAAAAATTATTTTAACAACATCTTGTATATAGGATTAAAATTTTTTCTATGTATTGTTGATGCCCCATGTTTTTTTAATCCATCTAAATGTTCTTTAGTACCGTATCCAAAATTTTTATTCCAAAGATAGTTTTTAAATTTTTTTGAAAGCTTAATCATTAATTCATCCCTATAAACTTTAGCAATTATCGAAGCTGCACTGATACATTTTATTTTTTCATCTCCTTTTATGATAGATTTACATTTGTGACCAATATTAGGTGAAAAATTACCGTCCACTAGCACTAAGTCTGGTATTAATGGTAAGTTAAAGATAGCTCTTTTCATTGATAACAACGAGGCCTGAAGAATATTTAATTTTTCAATTTCTTTTACTGAGGAAATACCTATTGAAAAATATGATTTGATTTTGATTTCTTTAGATAGTTCTTTTCTCTTTAAAAAAGACAATTTTTTTGAATCTTTTACATCGCTCAGTCTTGCGCCTTTTTTTAATTATAACTGCAGCTGAAACTACTGGTCCTGCAAGACAACCTCTGCCCACTTCATCTACACCAGCTATCAAATTAATTTTTTTCAATTTTTATATTTAAATTTTTTATTTTATCTCTAATCTTTTTTAAATCTTCCCAAGAAAATTTCTTTTGATCTGGCTGCCTTAGAAGATAGGCTGGATGAAAGGAAACGATCGTAAATATTTTAGATTTTTCAATTATTACTTCATGCCATTTGCCTCTCATTTTTGAAATTACATCTGAATTTTCCAGAATAGCATTCATTGCCGTACTTCCTAAAAGTAGAATTATTTTTGGGCGAATGATTGAAATATGTTTTTTTAAAAAAGGAAGATATCTTTTTACCTCCACATCAGTTGGCTTTCTATTCTCTGGCGGTCGATAATTTACAACATTTGTAATATATACGTTACTACGGTTTAAATTAATAGCATCTAACATCTTATCAAGAAGTTGTCCTGCTCTACCGACAAACGGCAATCCCTCTTTATCCTCATTAGCTCCTGGACCCTCTCCAATTATCATGATTTTTGATTTTGAATTGCCATCAGAAAAAACTTGCTTACTAGCGTTATCTTTCAATTTACAACCCCTAATTTCAGATATTTCTTGGGATAAATTATTAAGACTTTTTTCTATTGTGCTTTCAGAAGCAAGCTCTTTTTTTTTGTATCTGATTATTTCTTTATTATTAAAAACTAGGTTATAATTTATTAGATTATAATATTTGATTAATTTTGATAATTTTGTATTAATTTTTTTTGACATAATATGAATTCATTTTATAGTATTAAAAAAACTTTTATTCAAACCTTATATTTGTTAATAATTATAAATTACTTTACCACAGACAGTTTTGCAAAAATTAATGAAAAAAAATTAATTTCCAATTATTTTTCAGGCATAGTTTCATCAAATAATAATAATTACGACGTTTCACTAAATTTTTTAAAAAAATTAGAAGGTTTTGAACTAGAGCATTCAAAATTTGCCAATATTTATATGAAATCTTTAATAAATAATTCAAAATTAAATGAAGCCTTAAAATTTGCAAAAAGATTAGAAAAAAATAATATTAATTCTTTTGAAAGTGATTTAATTATTGCAATTCATCATTTTAAAAATGCAAAATATGATGATGCAAACAACTATTTTTCTAAATTATTATATGACCACAAAAAATCTCCATTAGAAAAATTAATAGCAGAAACACTTTATTTCTGGTCAAAAGTTGAACTCGCTAACTTCGAAGACTCTAAAACTTCTTTTAGTAATATAGATGAGAGATTTAAGAATATAAAAAAAATTCAACTTGCTTTTTTAAATTGTTATTATGGAAAAGAAAATACTGATTTTATTTATAACAAGCTTATAAATGAAACAAACGTAGATTTTTCTAGATATAATTATTTTTATATAAATTATTTATATAAAAATAAAAATTTAAATAAAGCTAAGATTGTTTTGGAAAAATCATTAAATCAATCTCCCAGAAATCTTTTACTAAATCAAACAAAGTTAGATATACACAACAAAAGAAAAAATATTGTTACAAATCAGTTTGATTGTAAAAACATCAAAGATATTTATGCAGAATTATTTTATTTAATAGCTAATGCTTTTTCAACTCAATCACTTTATGATTTATCAAACTATTATTTAAGTTTTGCAAAATATTTAAATCCTAATTTTCCTTCTTTTGAAATTCTTTTAGCCGAAAATTTTTATATGGATGATAAAATAGAAAAAGCATTGCTGTCGTATAAAAAAATTAAAGACTACGGGGAAATTTACGATTGGCATGCATCAAAACAAACAGCAATAATCCTAATAAATAAAAAAAATAAGTTGAAAAAGGGAATTAATATCATGAGCCACTCTTTCAAAAAATTAAGTAATCCAAACGTTTATCAAATTTACGATTATGCAAATTTTTTAAAAAATAATGAGGAATTCAAAGACTCTATAAAATTTTACACAGAAGTATTAAATAGCATTGATAAAAGACATCAATTATATCCAAAGGCCACAGATGGCAGAGGAATTGCCAATGAAAGATTAGGTAATTGGAAGATCGCGGAAAAAGATTTTTTACAATCTTTAAAAGTTAGCCCAGATCAAGCTTACGTTATAAATTATCTCGCTTACTCATGGATAGAAAAAGGTATCAATATTGAAAAATCTCTTAAAATGTTAAAAAAAGCTAATGAACTAAAACCAAATGACGGCTATATAACAGATTCATTAGGGTGGGCATTATATAAGCTAAAAAAATTTACTGAGGCCAAAAAATATCTACAGTTAGCTGTAAAATTGATGCCTTCCGATCCTATTGTAAATGATCATTACGCAGATTCTCTTTGGATGCTTAATCAGAATTTACAAGCTAGGTATCACTGGGAATATGTATTAAGTTTAAAAGAGACGGACGAAAAACTAAGAATAAAAATAAATGATAAATTATTGTTTGGTCCAAATTTTCAAACCAGATGAAAATAAAATCTTACTGCAAAATAAATCTATCTCTTAGAGTATTGAGAAAACTAAATAATAATCTTCATGACATTGAATCAAATAATGTAATGGTAAATGTATTTGATGAGATTAAATTGGTCAAAACAAATAAAACTAAAGACCTTGTTAGCTTTAAAGGAAAATTTAAAGAATTCATTAATCCCAAAAAAAACACTGTGGTTGAAACATTATATTTATTAAGAAAATTTAAATTAATTAAGAATTTTTATAAAATTGAAATTAAAAAAAATATACCAGTATTCTCAGGTTTAGGTGGGGGCACTGGTAATTCAGTTTCAATTATAAAACATTTATTGAAAAAAGGTCTCAAAAAAGAGTTTATCAACTTTTTTGAGAATAGGATTGGAAGTGATTTCAGAATATTGAGTATTAATCAATCTTTTCAAAAAAGATTAAAAAAAGTTTATCCTTACAAAAAAAAATTTAAATTTTGGTTCATTTTAATATTTCCAAATATAAAATGTTCTACGAAAAAAATATATTCTTTAGTTAAAAAATATAACAAACCCAGTAGAATTAGTTTTCACACAATTAAGACAAAAAAAAAATTTATTAATTACCTTATTGAAGAGAAAAATGACCTTCAAAAAATATCATCGAAAAAATACTTTGGTATAAAAACACTTTTAGATTTTATAAGCAATCAGAAAGGTTGCGTTCTCTCACGAATGACAGGGTCAGGATCTGCATGCTTTGGACTTTTTAAAACTCATAAATTAGCCAAACTTGCATTAAAGCAAGCAAATAAAAGTTATCCAAAACATTGGTGCGTTGTTACAAAAACTATTTAATTTTAAAAATTTATGATATATCAGCTTTAGCTTTGGGGCATAGCCAAGCGGTAAGGCAGCGGTTTTTGGTACCGCCATCCTAGGTTCGAATCCTAGTGCCCCAGCCAAATAAATGAAAAAATTTATTGAAAATTTTACTAATTCTTTAACTAAAATTTTTTTCCCATTTTATAAATCAAATGATATTAAACTTCTTTTTAAATGCTTAGAAGTTGACAAGAAATCAAACGAAGAGGTGGCGATGTTTGTTGGCGGCTGTGTAAGAAATTACATACAATCAAAGCCAATAGATGACATAGATATAGCAACTATCTTTACCCCGCAGCAATTAAAAGAAAAATTAAAAAATTCACAATTTAAAGTTATTGAAACTGGATTAGAACATGGCTCAGTAACCGTTGTATCAAAAAATTATAAATTTGAATTAACGACACTAAGAAAAGATTTAAAAACAGATGGAAGACATGCTGAAATAGAGATAATTGATAATTGGCAAGAGGACTCCAAGAGAAGAGACTTCACCATGAATGCAATTTATTTAAGTAAAAAGGGAAAAATTTTTGACCCTCAGCAAGGGGTAAATGATTTAAAAAATAATATTGTAAAATTTATTGGCGATCCACAAACAAGAATTGAAGAAGATTTTTTAAGAATTATTAGATTTTTAAGATTTTCAACCCAATATAACACTGAAATTGAGACAACAACTATTAATGCAATTAAGTTAAATCTCAGTGGAATAAAAAATTTATCTAAAGAGAGAATCTTGTCGGAGTTACTTAAAATTATTAAATTAAAAAATTTTTCTGACATTATTGATAATAAAGAGTTGTTAGAAATTTTTGAATTAATTTTTCCTGAATTTAAAAATACGTCAAGACTTGGTAAGTTTAAATCTTTAGAAGATTATATTGAAAAATCAGACATATTATTTTTATCGATTTTGTTGATAGATAGTAAAAAAAGCCATGAGTATTTTATACACAAATATAATACTTCAAATAAAATTAACGAAATTTTAAAATTAATAAATAAAAATTATGAAAATTTAAACAAAGATAAAGATTTTTTCAAAAAGAATTTAAAAAGAAATATTTTTAAAGTTGGGGTTAATAATATAAAGATTTTACTTTGCTTGTATCTTTTAGACAAGAAAAGATTTTCAAAGCAGGAAATTGATCTATTTAAAACCATCGAAAACATTACTATACCTAAATTCCCTTACGATGGAAAATTGCTACTTAATAGAGGTTTTAAAGAAGGAAAAAAAATTGGAACAATTTTATCAGAAGCTGAAAAAATATGGCTACAAAAAGATTTTAATTTATCCAAAGAAGATTTTGAAAAAATCATAAAGTATAATTCTTAATTTAGTTAGACATAATCTACTTTTAAAATTTCAAAGTTTCTTTCACCAGAAGGAGTTTCAACAGTTACTAATTCATCACAATTTTTACCAATTAAAGCTTTACCAATAGGACTTTTAAAATAAATTAAATTTCGATTTATATCTGCTTCGTCTTTGCCTACTAATTTATATTTAATTTCTTTATTAGTATTTAAATCTTTAACTTTTATAGTCGATCCAAAAATAACCTTTCCGCTATTTTCTAATTTAGTAACGTCGATAACATTCGCTCGTGCAATTGAGTCATTTATATAAAGCACTCTTCCCTCTAATTTAGCTTGTTGTTCTTTCGCTGCGTGATACTCGGCATTTTCTTTTAAGTCCCCATGGGATCTTGCTTCAGCTATTGCTGCTACAATCTTTGGTCTTTCGATATTCTTTAAATTATCTAACTCTTCTTTTAATTTTTGTAATCCTTCTTTTGTAATCGGTTCTTTATCCATCTATTTTACCATTTTGCCTTTGGAGGTAACGACATAAGTATAGCCTCAGTGTTTCCGCCAGAATTTAATCCAAATTTTGTTCCTCTGTCATAAAGTAAATTAAACTCAATATACCTTCCTCTTTTCAAATATTGTCTTTCTTTATCTCTTTTATTATATTTTAATTTAATTTTATTATTTATAATGTGAGATGATAATTCTATAAATCCAATTCCGATCTCTCTCACAAATTGAAAGTCTTTTTCCCAATTTTTTTTCTCATAGTCAAAAAAAATACCACCTATACCTCTTTTTTCATTTCTATGTTTTAAAAAAAAGTATTTATCACACCAAATTTTATACTTATTATAATTTTTTCTATTATTATTGCAAAGTTCTTTAAGTTTAGAATGAAAATATATTTCTTCTTTTTTGTCTTTAAAACTTGGAGTTAAATCAATCCCTCCACCAAACCAACTTTTTTTAGTAACTATAAATCTAGTATTGAAATGCATTGCAGGTATCTTTGGGTTTTTCATATGCGCAACTACGGAAATTCCTGAAGCCCAGTAGTTTCCATCTTTTTGGGCACCTAGAATATTTGTTCTAAATTTTTTAGAAAACTTGCCAGAGACTGTGGACTTATTAACACCCACTTTGTCAAATACCTTACCCGCTTTTAGAATTCTGTAGTTTCCTCCACCCTCTGATTTTTTACTTTTAGACCATTTCGTTGCTAAAAACTTTTGTGAACCTCCAAATTTTTTTTCTATGCTTTCATAGCAATCACATATTTGATCCTGTAAATATTCGAACCATTTTTCTGAAAATTTCTTTTTATCTTCTATTTTCATAATTTAAAATTTTTTTAATTGCCTTAGTGCTTCGGTGGCCGAAATTGCAGCACTTAAAGCTACATTCAGTGATCTTGATTTGTTCGAGATTGGTATTTTTATTTTGTTATTTAAAAAATTATGTATAAATTCAGGTACACCTTTGCTCTCTCGTCCTAAAAGAATAATATCGTTTTTTTTGAAATCGAATTTAAATACTGATTTTTTTGCTTTAGTAGTCATAAGTATAATTCTTGAATTTTTATTTTTTTTCACTAAGTCTTGAAAATCATAATATCTACTAATTTCAACAAGATTAATATAATCCATAACCACTCTTTTAAATCTACTGTCATTTAAATTAAAGCCACAAGGCTCAATAATATGCACATTTATTCCATAACAAGCACTGAACCTAATAATTGATGCGGTGTTTTGAGGTATATCTGGTTTATAAAGGGCAATACTAATCATTATCAATAATATTATGTGTCATTCTGACCCTAGAAAATGTTAATTTTCTGTCTTATTTAATAAATAAGAGTATAAACATCAATATGGACAAATCAGAAAAAAAAACAACTAGAAGAGATTTTTTATTTACCACTAGTTATACAGTTGGGGCAGTAGGTTTAGGTGCAGTAATTTGGCCTTTGATAGACCAAATGAATCCTGATAAGGCTCAAAAGGCTTTAGCAACTACAGAAGTTGATATAAGTCAAATTGAACCTGGTAAGTCCATTACTGTATTGTGGAGAGGAAAACCAGTTTTTTTAAAAAGACGAACTCAAGAGGAAATTTTAGAGGCAAGATCAGTTTCTTTAGATGATCTTCCACATCCAGAAAAAGACGAGGAGAGAGTGAAAAACGGAAAGGATGAGTGGTTAGTTATGCTGGGAGTTTGCACCCACTTAGGTTGTGTTCCACTTTCAAATAAAGGTGATTATAAAGGATGGTTTTGTCCTTGTCATGGTTCGCACTATGATGTTTCTGGTAGAATTAGAAAAGGTCCAGCTCCAAAAAATATGGAGATACCAAAATATGAGTTTGTAGATGCTAACACAATTAAGATTGGATAATTTATGAGTGAACAAGAATACGTACCAAAGTCTAAAGCAGGAAAGTGGTTTAATGATAGACTGCCTTTGTTATCATTGGCATCTCATTTAACAGATTATCCAACTCCAAAAAACCTTAATTATTGGTGGACCTTTGGTGGTATATTAACTTTTTGTTTACTTACCCAAATCATTACTGGGATAGTTTTAGCAATGCATTACGTTGCACACGCAGATTTAGCTTTTGCGAGTGTAGAACATATTATGAGAGATGTTAATTACGGTTGGTTAATTAGATATATTCATAGTAATGGGGCTTCAATGTTTTTCCTCGCCGTCTATATTCATATTTTTAGGTCTCTATTTTATGGGTCTTATAAGTCTCCAAGAGAAATAATTTGGATAATAGGGTTGATGATTTATCTTTTAATGATGGCTGCTGCATTTATGGGTTATGTTTTGCCTTGGGGTCAAATGAGTTTTTGGGGAGCAACAGTTATTACAAATCTTTTTAGCGCTATTCCTTTAGTTGGAGACAGCATTACCACATGGTTGTGGGGCGCATACTCAGTTGACAATCCAACTTTAACAAGATTTTTTAGCCTACATTATTTAATACCTTTTTTAATTTTAGGACTTGTGGTTCTGCACATATGGGCACTTCATGTACCAGGGAATAACAACCCAGTCGGTATAGACATTAAAAAACCGTCAAAAGATACAGTTCCTTTCCACCCTTATATAACTATTAAAGATGCTTTTGCCTTACTTTTATTTATGATTATTTTTGCTGGTTTTGTATTTTTTGCTCCTAATGTTCTGGGGCACTCTGATAATTATATTCAAGCTAATCCAATGGTTACTCCAGCACATATAGTTCCAGAGTGGTATTTATTACCTTTTTACGCAATTCTAAGATCAGTTCCAGATAAACTTGGCGGTGTAATTCTTATGTTTGGTGCAATATTTATTTTATTTGTATTGCCATGGTTAGATACATCAAAAGTAAGATCTGCAGTGTTTAGACCAATTTATAGACAGTTCTTTTGGATTTTAATTGTTGATGTGTTGGTTCTTGGTTACGTAGGAGCAATGCCTGCTGAAGGAATCTATTTAGTTTTGGCAAGAGTTGGAACAGTCTATTACTTCCTACATTTTTTAGTAATATTACCAGTTGTTGGATATTTGGAAAAAACTGAACCTGTCCCCTTAAGTATATCTGAGCCAGTTCTGTCAGGATCGGCGGATTATTCAATGGCGAAGAAGGATAATGAAAAAATTTAAATTATTCTTTTGTATATTTTTATCTTTGACTATTTTTAACACTTTAAAATCTGCAGAGCAGGTTGATCCGATAAAAGTAGACTGGAGCTTTAAGGGCTTACTTGGAAAGTTTGATAGAGCGTCATTACAAAGAGGTTATCAAGTATATAATGAAGTTTGTGCCTCTTGTCATTCTATGCAATATTTAAGTTATAGAAATCTTGGAGAACCCGGCGGACCTGAATTTTCAGAGGAAGAAGTTAAAGCTATAGCTGCTGGGTTTGAAGTAACGGATGGTCCAGACGCCCAAGGAGAAATGTTTACCAGACCTGGAAGGCCATCTGATAAATTTGTTAGTCCTTACCCAAATGTTAATGCAGCAGCAGCAGCTAATGGAGGAGCTTATCCTCCTGATATGTCTGTTTTGGTAAAAGCAAGAAAAGGGGGTGCAAATTATATTTACTCTGTATTAGTTGGCTATGAAGACCCGCCTCCAGGCGTAACATTAGACGAAGGTGTGTATTACAATAAATATATGATTGGCAATAAGATTAAAATGCCAAATAATTTATCGGATGGTTTAGTAGAATATGCCGATGGCACTGTTTCCACTGTAGATCAAATGGCAAAAGATGTTACAACCTTTCTTAGTTGGGCGGCTGAGCCAGAATTAGAAACTAGACATAAAACTGGCGTTAAAGTTATTTTATATCTAGTTTTGTTATCAATACTAGTTTTTTTGAGTATGAAGAGAATCTGGTCAAGGGTTAACTCTGAAGAATAAAACATCTCCATCATTAACTATATAATCTTTACCTTCAATTCTTAGTTTACCGTTTTCTTTACATTTTTCTGTACTACCAAATTTAATAAAATCATTGGCATCTACAGCTTCAGCTCTAATAAATTTTTTTTCAAAATCTGTGTGAATTACTCCAGCTGCTTTCGGAGCAAGTGTGTTCTTTTTTATAGTCCATGCTCTGCTCTCTTCTGGACCTGAAGTAAAAAAAGTTTGTAAGTCCAGTAAATCGTAACCAGATTTTATAAGCTTACTAATTCCAAGTTTTTCTAAACCTGTATCTTTCATAAATTTCAATTTTTCATCACCTTTTAGGCTCGAGAGTTGATCCTCAAAGTCTGCGCAAATAGTTATTATTTTTTCATTCGGATATTTTTTAAATATGCATTTAGTATGTTCGTTACCGTCAATAAGATCAGTTTCTCCAACATTACAGACCAATATTTTAGGTTTTAAACTAAGTAAGCCTACTTGTTTTAAAAATTCTTTCTTTTCTACTTCGAGTTTTTCAAGCTCATCTCCTTTATCTAGTTGTTTAAGAGCAGTTTCTAAAATTTCTATTTGATTTTGAGACAGCATTTTCTTCTTTGATTTTTCTAGCTTTTTTTGAATAGATTCTATGTCTGATAAAATTATCTCTGTTTTAATTGTCTCAAGGTCTTCAACAGGATTAATTTTATTATTTACGTGTTGGATATTTTCTGACTCAAAACACCTCACCAAATGTATAATTGCGTCTACTTCTCTAATATGAGAAAGAAATTTGTTTCCTAAACCCTCACCTTTTGATGCACCTTTTACTAATCCTGCGATATCAACAAAAGTTATAGATGCATAAATTTTTTTTTTTGAACTTGATAGTTTTGCCAAAGTATCTAAGCGATTATCAGGTACTTCTACTACGCCAATATTAGGATCAATTGTACAGAAAGGAAAATTTGCTGCCTCTGCATTCTTAGAGGTTGTTAAAGCATTAAACAAGGTTGATTTACCAACATTAGGTAAGCCAACAATTCCACACTTAAAACCCATTTAAATTCTGATTTACTTTACTTGAGAAAAGATCAATTTTTTTATCTATTAAGGTTGGTATTAACTTTACAATACTTTCTGTTATTTCTCTTAACTTCTCTTCTTCATCTTCTTTAAAATCCTCTAAAACATGATTATTGACTGTTCTTTTGTCCTTTGGATGGCCAATACCAACTCTCACTCTTGAATATTCTGTGCCTATAAATTTATCAATTGACTTTATACCGTTGTGTCCAGCGCTTGTACCGCCAACTTTTGCTTTTACTTTACCAAAATCAATATCTAGATCGTCATGGAAAACAATTACATTTTTAGAGTCAATTTTAAAGTAATCTATTAGCTCTTTTATTGCTGTTCCAGAATTATTCATAAATGTAAGAGGCTTTATTGCGTAAACTTTTTTAGACTCAATATTTCCTGTGGTAAGCAAACCTTTAAATTTTGGCTTTTGTTTTGACAATTTAAAATGAGTATTAATTGCATCAATAATCTTAAAGCCAATATTGTGCCTATTATTCTCACTATTTGGTCCAGGATTTCCCAATCCTACAAGTAAAAGCATAAATTATTTTTTCTCAGCAGGTTTTTTTTCAGGCGCTTTTTTATCAGCAGGTTTTTTATCACCAGTAGCTTCTTTTCCTTTATCGTCTTTTTTATTCTGATCTCCTTCTTTTGCAGAAGCGTCTTGAGACTGTTCTCCACCCTCAGCTGCTGATACGCCTTCTTCACCCTCAGCTGTTTCAGCTTCAGCTGGTTTTTCAGGTTCTTTGATTACTGTAGGAGCTGCTACTGTAGCTATTACAAAATCTCTATCTGTAATTGTTGGCAAAACATTTTCAGGTAATTTAACTGATGAAATTTTAATACTTGTTCCAATGTCTTTTCCCGCTAAATCAATTACAATATCTTCTGGAATATTATCTGTCGGACATTTAAGTTCAACTTTTCGTCTAACAATGTTTAGTACACCACCTCTTTTTAGTCCTGGACAATCAGTATTGTTAATAAATTTTACTGGAATATCCAATATTATTTTCGAACCTGAGACTACTCTCATCAGGTCTAAGTGAATTGGTTCATTCGTCAAAACATGGTAAGCGACTTCTCTTGGTAAGACTTTTTCTTTTTTTCCATTAAGCTCAATCTCCATGACAGTTGATAAAAAAGACTCAGATTGAATAAAATTCTTTATATCTTTTTTTGCAATAGATATTTTTTCATTCTCTGATTTACCACCATAAAGTATAGCTGGTATAAATCCATCAGACCTCAATTTGTTTGTGAAACCAGAAGAAGATTTCTCTCGTTTGTTAGCTTTTATATTAATCATATTTTAATTTGAAAATGGTATTTAGCACACTTTTAAAATAAAACAAGTGCTAATTGAATAAATCTGAAACCGAAGTTGAGTTTGAAATTCTTTTAATTGCTTCAGCCATAAGTGAGGATATTGATAATACCTCTATTTTATTGTTATTTTTTATTTTTTGTGAGTTGTCTATTGAATCTGTAATTATTAATTTTTTTATTTTTGAATTTTTGATTTTTCTCACTGCATCACCACTTAAAACAGCATGAGTAATAAAAACATAAACGTCAGTAGCCCCGTTTTTCTTTAAAGCTTCAACCGCATTTACTATCGTGCCACCACTATCTATTATATCATCAACTATAATACAAGTTTTGCCTTTTACATCTCCTATTATATTCATAACTTGGGATTTACCAGGCCTAGGTCTTCTTTTATCTATTATTGCTAAATCAGCCTTAATTTTTGTTGCTAAGCCTCTTGTTCTTTGAACCCCACCTACGTCAGGAGAAACGCAAATTAATTTTTTGTTTTTTAATTTTTTTTTTATATATCTTGCAAACAACGGTGTTGTAAAAAGGTTATCAACTGGCATATCAAAAAAACCTTGAATTTGTCCAGCATGCAAATCTACAGTAACGACTCTGCTAGCTCCTGCGTTACTAATTAAATTTGCTACAACTTTTGCAGATATAGAAGTTCTAGGCACAACTTTTCTATCTTGTCTTGCATATCCATAATAAGGAATTACGGCTGTAATGTTTTTTGCTGACGACCTTCTTAATGCATCAATACACAAAAGTAATTCCATTAAATTATCATTAGCAGGATTTGATGTTGATTGAATAACAAAAACACTATTACCCCTAATATTTTCATTAATTTCTATGTAGATTTCCCCGTCCGCAAATCTTTTAATATTTGTATTAACTAATTTTAGCTTTAGTTGTTTAGAGATTTCTTTACTAAGTTTAAGATTACTTGTTCCAGATAAAATTTTCATGAAATATTATTACTTATATAGTTATTTTTAAATGTTTTCAAACCAAATCCAATCAAATATTGTATTAATTTATTCAAAACTTTCCCAAGAACCTTTCTCAAAAACTATTTTTCTGTGAGTTAAAAATTCTTTAAGAACATCCAATTTATTATCTTTAATTTTTTTTAAGAATGAATAAAAATACTCAAGTGTTAGTTTGCCCGAATCTTTCCTTTTAATATGAATCCAATCTTCAAGATCCATCTTTTGATTTTTGACATATACACTTTCATGGTAGGAAATTTTATACTGGTCTTCACTTATGTTATCAAACCAAGAGAATATTTGATTTTCTCCCTCGCTAATAGTTTTTGATCTATAAGGAAATAAATCCAGTTCTAATTGATACATATGTTTGTTGTTAAGATTTTCGTTAAAGAGTTTTAACAATTATTAATATAATTATTAATTTTGGCCAAAATTTGTCAAGCTGATTACCGAAATACACCTGCCATAGTCAGTTTCACCTTTTTTTTGAGATCTTCTATAACTAAAAAAATTACTTTTTTGTTTAAATGTGTCAAGGTTTATATGATCAACATTTATATTTAGCTTTAGTAATTTATGGGTAACATAACCTCTTAGATCAAATAGTTTTTTGTTTTTATTTTTTTTTAAAAAATAAATCTTATTTTTTTTAGATCTCAAAATAAATTCTTTGTAGAAATTTGAGTCTACTTCATAGCTTTTTTTATCAATACAAGGACCAACCGCAGCAAAAATTTCGTTATTTAGACTTATTTTTTTAAAAGTTTTAATTGTATTTTCTACAATGCCAGATAAAGCTCCTTTCCAACCAGCATGAATACATCCAATAGTATGATTTTTTTTATCATAGAGAACAATTGGAACACAATCAGCTGTCACTACACCTAGGCCATAACCTCTAAGTTGAGTGACAATAGCATCGGACTTAAATTTATTTAAATTTTTATTTTTGTTAGTTATTATCATTACTTTGTTACTATGTGTTTGATACATCAAGAATAGTTTTCTTTTAATATTCATTTTTTTTGAAACTAAATTCAAATTCTTTTTTATAAATATTTTTTTATCTTTAGATCCTTTACCACAATTAAGACTTTTATAAATTCCTTTTGAAAAACCTCCATTCCTTGAAAAAAAACAGTGATTTATATTTTTAAATTTCTTTAATTTTTTTGAAAAAAACATTATTTAAATCCTAAGTTAAATTTTAAGTTCTCACTGTTAGCAAACAAAACTTTAAATAAACTACCCATCTTTTTCTCACTCAAAAGTCTTTCAAGTCTGTAATAAAGGTCAGATTTTTCTTTAAAAGTCATTTTTCTTGATAGAATTTCAGCCCTTTCTGAGATTCCCATTTTTTTTAAAAAAAAACTTTGTTCTACAATCTCATTCAAAAATAAACTATTACTTTCTATAAATTTTTTTAATAGCTGAAAGTTTACCAAGTAAGTTATATCCGCTTTACCTATATTATTAAAATATTTATTCTTTTTATGAGACATCACTGATTGAAGTGTATCTATACCCTTTGATTGTAAGTAGCCATAATCAATAAATAAAATTCCACCTTTATACTTTTTAACCTTTTTTATTAATTTTTTTAAAATTTCTAATCCCATTTTTGGATACTCAATCAATTTGAATTTTTTTATCAAATCTAAGCTATCTAATTCTTTTTTTATTTTTATTGAGGTCTTTTTTAAATGAAACTTTTTAAATTTGCCTTTATCTAATTCAATATATTTTTCATATAATTGCTTTTTTTTAAATATAAATTGTTTAATTGGGATAGAGTCAAAAAACTCATTACCAAAAAAAAGTATTGGACCATTTTTAATTTCGTTTAAATTTTTTATCCATACTACATTCTTTGATTTAATGTTTTTCTTTTGAGTCCCAATTAGTTTTTCACTTTTTTCAAATAAATATATTTTTATAGATTTTTCAAATTCAGAAAATCTTTTCAATATTCTACAAAATGTTTTGCAAAAAGAACCATCACCTGGACCTAGCTCGACAAAGGAAAATTTATTTGGTTTTCCAATCTTGATCCAGTAAGAAATTACCCAGATAAATATCATTTCGCTGAATAGGGGAGATATTAGTGGCGCAGTAACAAAATCTCCATTTTTCCCCAAAGGATTATTTTTTGAGTAATAACCATAATTTTTGTCGTACAAAGCGATATCAATAAATTTATCTATTGGTAAAATTTTTTTTTGTTTAATCATCTAACTTTAATGTACATAATTAAGCCTAACGCAATCATAAAAAAACTTAATATAGATCCCATACTTAAAAAATCTAAAACATAACCAACTTGATGATCAGGCTCTCTATATAACTCGGAAATTAGTCTAAAAATTGAATAAAGAATTAAGAATAGAGAGGCTACTTTCCCCTTTATGTAAATTGATGTTCTAATAAATATATTTAATATGAGAAACAACAAAATCCCCTCAAGAAATGCTTCATAAATCTGTGATGGGTGTCTAGGTTGTCCATCAACTAATGGAAAAATTATAGCCCAAGGTAAATCAGTTGGTTTTCCGAAAAGTTCACTATTAATAAAGTTAGCCATTCTTCCTAAAAATATTCCAATAGGCGCCACACATGACACAACATCAAAAATAATTAATTTATCTAAGTTGTTTTTTTTAGAGAAGAATATTGTTGCGATTATTATTCCTAATAGACCTCCATGGAATGACATGCCGCCTTTCCAAATGAAAAAAACTTCCAATGGATTTAATAAGTAAAACTCAAGATTATAAAATAAAATATATCCTATTCTGCCACCTAAAATTATTGATATTATTACATAAGAAATATAGTCATCAAATAAACTTATCTTAAAATTTATGTTGTTATTTAAACAAATTTGAGAAAGAATTTTTTTTCCATACCACCAGCCAATTATAATGCCGAGTATATATGCTACTGAATACCATCTTAATGACAAGAAACCTAAATTAAAAATAACAGGGTCTAAATTATGAATATACATTATACAAAATAACATAATTGAAATATTTTTCTTAATCAAATATGATTAAATGTGCCTGAAAGAGATAAAATATTAAAAATTTTGTCAAAACTTATAGAAAATGGAATTTTGACAGCGAACGATGTAAAGAAAGAGTTTATTAATAATGTTAAGTTTGGAAAAGACTCACTGATTAATCAGTTAGATTTAGTCTCCAGAGAAGAGTTTGAAGTGCTAAAAAAAATAGTAGAAAAGCAAGAACAGATCATAAAAAAATTTCAAAAAAAAACTAAAAAGGCAAAGAAATCTTAACCTGTAAACCATTAAGAGGACTTTTGCTTAACTGTATATTTCCGCCATGAGAATTTACAATATCCTCGACAATTGCAAGTCCTAAGCCAACCCCCGATTTGTTTAAGCTTCTACTACGATCTAATCTAAAAAAAGGCTTAAAAACATTTCTATAATGTTCAGGAGGAATACCTGGACCATCGTCCTGAAAAAGAATCACTACTCTGTTCAAACTTTTTTCGGCATAAATATTTACTTTATTTCCGTACACTAAGCCATTCTGAATTATATTTGAAAAACATCTCTCCAAAGCTTGCCTTCTTCCATGCAAGTGTATTTCATTATTTATTTCGATATCTAAATTTTTAGTGTTTAGCTTTTTTTGTATATTGAAAAAAATATCGTTAATTTTGATTTTCTCAGTATTTTCTTTTATTTGACTTTTTGCGAATTGGAGATAATCATTAAGCATATTCTCCATTTCATCAATATCTTTAGACATTTGTTGGGAAACTGACTTATCCTTTAACATTTCAAGTTGTAATTTTAATCTTGTTAAAGGTGTCCTAAGGTCATGACTAATTCCAGATAACATTTCAGATCTTTGATTCAAATGCCTATTAATTCTTTTTGCCATTCTGTCGAACTCATACGCTGCGTTTCTTATTTCCCTTGCCCCTGAAGGTCTAAATTCATTTATATAATCCCCTTTACCAAATCTTTGGGCAGCTTTGGCTAAATTTGTAATTGGCCGTGTTTGATTTTTGAGAAATAATATGGCTATTAAAATTAAAATTATAGACGGCAATGTAATCCATAGAACAAAAAGTCTAACAGAAGATGTTGCTATTCTTTCTTTAGGAAAAAAAAACTGTAAATGTTTTCCCTCAGATTTAATTCTAACCTCTACAATGTCTAAATAATTTATAGTGTTAAACCAATAATTGCCATTACCAAAAGTAGACTTCAATTCTCTTCTTAAAGATCTATCCATTGGACTAAATCTTCGCTCAAATTTTTGCTCAGGGAAATTCTCATTTTTTGAATTTATTACAAAATCGAAATTTTTTTTATATATTTCAGTAATATAATTTATTTGATTTTTATTGTTAGAATTGTAAACATCACTCAAGGTTTTTATCTCACCAACTAAAGATCTCGTCATACCTTTATTTGCTTTTATCCAAATGCTATCAAAAAAAACTATTGTTACAATTAATTGCAATATGATAGTCGGAGCTGCTACAATTATTAATGACCTATAAAATAAACCTTTAGGTAAAATTTTTTTAAAAAATTTATTCAATCCATAGAACATAACCTGATCCTCTTACAGTTTGTAAATACTTTGGTTTTTTGGGATTCTGCTCAATCTTTTGTCTTAGTCTAGTAATCATTACATCTATAGATCTTTCCTGAGTTATACCAGAAATTTTAGCAATTTTTAATCTGGAGTAAGTTTTTCCAGGATTAGTTAGCATTTCAAGCAAAACTTTTTTCTCAGTCTCATTTATTTTCTTAAAATTGTTATTTAGTTGGATCGTCATTTTATTTAAATCAACTTGCGCTTTGCCAATAAAATATTTTTTTTTAGTATCCAATTTCTTACTTTTTTTAATTATATTGTTTATTCTGAGCAAAAGCTCTTTTGGTTCAAAAGGTTTACTAAGATAATCATCCGCACCTAGTTCAAGACCCTTTATTCTGTTTTCAACCTCACTTTTGGCAGTCAATAAAATAATTGGGATATTGGACTCTTTTTTTATTTCTTTAGTTAAATCATAGCCGTCTTGTCCAGGCATCATCACGTCAATTACAAGCAAATCAAACTTCAAAAATTTTAATTTGTTTTTAGCTTCGAAAGAGTTTTCAGCTGTTGAAATTATAAAATTTTTTTCATTAAGATATTCTTTAAGTAAGCCTCTTATTCTATTATCATCATCCACAACTAATAAGTGATTTAATTTAGCCATTAATAATTTTTTTTAAAACCTCTTTAAATTTTACCACAGAGTCTGGTTCAGAATTTTTTAAAGCGTTAAAAATTCTTTTTTTTTGCATTTTGTAAATCATTTCAAAGTATGTTTTGCCCTCACTATCAATGTATAGTTTTTTTTTTCTTGTGTCTTTCTCATCTTTAATTTGCTTAACCATTTTTTCTTTTAATAAATCCCTTAATACTCTATTTATACTTTGTTTAGTTATTTTGAGTTTATAAATTAATTCACTTAAACTTATTCCAGGATTACTGTCTATTAAACTTAAAGTTCTTAAATGCGCGGGCCCAAAATATTTCTTTGAAAGGATTTCTTTAGGGTCAGAGTAGGTTTCCCTATAAGCATAATATAACAACTGTATAAAATCTTTAATTTGCTCGTCTTTAAGATAAAGTAAGTCTCTCATAATTGGTAAGTTATATTGACTTATTCTATTAAGAAATATACTTTTTTGTAACAAAAAAATAAATAAATTATTTAAATTTCTATGGAAATGATTCCTTACGATAAAAGATCTGGTAAGATTTGGTTCAATGGACAAGCAGTTAATTGGGAAGACGCTCAAATTCACGTTCTAAACCACGGCCTTCACTATGCAAGTTGTGTTTTTGAGGGTGAACGTGTTTATGATGGCGAGATATTCAAGTTAGAGGAACATACCGAGAGATTATTTTATTCTGCTAAGAGAATGGGAATTACAGTCCCTTACACCCAAGAAGAAATAAATGATGCTTGTAAAAAAATCGTAAATATTCAAAAAGTTAAAAATGGCTATGTGAGACCAGTCATTTGGAGAGGTAGCGAGATGATGGCAATCTCAGCTCAAAAAAATAAAACACATATAGCAATAGCAACTTGGGAGTGGGGATCATATTTTGATCCAAAGTTAAAAATTGAGGGAATAAAATTAAATATTTCAAAATGGCGAAGACCAGCTCCTAACACAATCCCATGGGATACTAAAGCAGCAGGCCTTTATATGATTTGTACTTTATCTAAGCATGAAGCTGAAGCACAGGGATTTACTGATTCTTTAATGCTTGATTTTAAGGGAAATATTGCAGAGGCTACTGGTGCAAATATTTTTTTTAAATCTAAAGATGGAGAATTGCACACACCAATACCAGACTCTTTTTTAGATGGAATAACTCGGAGGGCTGTAATCGAAATAGCCAAATCCAAAAACATTAAAGTTTCTGAGCGAAAAATATTACCTAGTGAAATGAGTCAATTTGTTGGATGTTTTTTGACTGGTACAGCCGCCGAAATAACACCAGTTTCACAAATAGATAAATATGAATTTAAGGTTTGTGAATTAATTAAAGATCTAAGCGATAGTTATCAAAGTATGGTAAGAAAAAAATCGGCTGCTTAAGATTTATCGTCTTCACTTAAAGCGTGATCAATACCTTTAACTAAATAGTCATAGCCTGTATAAAGAGTAAAAGCTGCTGATACCCATAAAAGTATAATTCCTATAGTTTGCGCATTGTAGTCTTGAAAATTAATAATCTTATTTCCAAAATCTCCTAGTAATAAAATTGATATAGAGAACATCTGAATAAATGCTTTTACTTTGGCTAAACCCGTTACTGGCATTGAAATACTTCCTTTAGCTAAAAATTCTCTAAGTCCAGAGATAATTATTTCTCTTGTAATAATTATAATTGCAGCAATCACCTCAAAATTTTTTATAGTTCCATTCATTATTAATAATACTAATGCAGTCGAAACCAAAATTTTATCTGCTATTGGATCTAACAGTTCACCGAGCTTAGATTCTTCTTTGAATACCCTAGCTAATAAACCATCTAAGTAATCAGTAAAACTTGCTAGCACAAACAAAAAAAATGGTATTAGATCTCCAAAAAATCCTGGAAGAAAAAATGTTAATACAAAAATAGGAACAATGATAATTCTTCCAATAGTTAAAATATTTGGTATTTTAAATTTCATAATTAATCGTGAAAATAATCATATATCTTTTTAGCAATATTTTCCTCTATACCCTCGACTGATTTTAAATCATCTAAACTAGCCGACTCAACTGATCTAGCAGATCCAAAATGATTTAACAAAGCCCTTTTTCGTTGTTTTCCTATACCTATTATTTGATCTAATAATGATTTACTTAGAGCTTTTTTTCTCTTAGCTCTATGTGTGCTAATAGCAAACCTATGAGCCTCATCTCTCAATCTTTGAATAAAAAATAAAAGAGGATCATTTTTTTGCAATATATACTCCTTACTTTCATAGTAAATTTTTTCTTCACCTGCATTTCTATTTTTCCCTTTCGCAACTGCAAGTATAGGTAAATCATGAAGACCTAATTCATTAAGTATTTCTCTGCTCACAGAATACTGACCTTTTCCACCATCTATAATCACTAATTCTGGCAAAGATAAAGACCCCGATTTTTCTTTTACTGCTTTTGAAAACCTTCTAAATAATACCTCTTTCATCATCCCATAATCATCATTTCTAACTTTTTCATTTTTAATGTTAAATTTCCGGTATCTTTTTTTAATAAATCCTTCACGTCCAAAACATATCAAAGCACCTACAGAGTCAGTGCCTTGAATATGACTATTATCGTAAACCTCAATTAAATCAATATTGTCATTAATTTTAAATTTTGAAGCTAAATTCTCAATCAAATTATTATTGGTATCTGACTGAATTAGTTTTTGAGTTAAAGCTTGTTTTGCATTTTTTTCTGCAAGATTTAAAATACTAATTTCATTTTTTGATTTAGCCTGTTTAATTATAATTTGCTTATTTTCTTTGTTAGAAAAAGTCTTCTCTAGTAATGATTTCTCATTAACATCAAAATTTGTAATTATTAGACTTGGTATAGTTTTATTTTCATAAAACTGAGATATGAAAGATGAGAGAATATCTTTGATTGTATCTTCCTCATCATGTTTTGGAAAAAAAGCTTGGTTCCCCCAATTTTGTTTAGATCTATAAAAAAAAACTTGAATACATGTTTTGCCAGATTCTTTATAGCCAGCAATAACATCTGCTTCTATGAGATTTGCCTCAGTCACAGTTAATGATGATTGAATTATATTTAAAGATTTAATCTTATCTCTCATAATCGTTGCTTTTTCAAAATCCAATTCATCACTAGCTTTCTCCATTTGTTGAGAAAGGGTTTTCTGAATTTTTCTTGATTTCCCTTTACTTAAAAATTCATCAGCAGCCTCAACTAATTTCGCATATTCCTTTTTACTGATTTTTCCACCACATGGTCCTGCACACCTCTTGAGCAAATAATTAAAACAAGTTTTTTCTCCAGCTTCTACTTGTTTATCTGTGCATGATC
This sequence comes from uncultured Pelagibacteraceae bacterium, assembly GCA_902553555.1. Taxonomy (GTDB): domain Bacteria; phylum Pseudomonadota; class Alphaproteobacteria; order Pelagibacterales; family Pelagibacteraceae; genus Pelagilacustribacter. Next base: position 8,276 of record CACDLE010000006.1, on the reverse strand, counting down.
TTAATAAAAAAATTTTTTGAATTGTTTTTATTGCCATGTTAACGGCTAAAGAACTTGCAAAGGGCCCATAGTATTTCCCTTTTCTATTTTTTGCTCCTCTGTGTCTTTCAATTCTTGGAAATTTGTGATCTGAAATAAAGATGTATGGAAACGACTTATCATCTTTTAATAGTATATTAAATTTCGGTTTATATTTTTTTATTAAATTTGCCTCCAATAGCAATGCCTCACTCTCATTGCTAGTAGTTGTAGTTTCAAGATTATGTGTTAGAGATAGCATTCTTTCAGTTCTAATAGGCAAATAAGACTCTGTAACGTAACTTTTAAGTCTATTAGGTATATTTTTTGCCTTTCCGATATACAATATTTCACCTGTCGAGCTTAACATTTTATAAACTCCGGGATTGTTTGTAATTAAAGGTATCTTGTCCTTAATAACTTTTTTACCTTGTTCTAAACTGTTCATTATAACTTCGTTTTTATAACTTCTATACCAACTGATTTTGTTTCTTTGATGATATCAAGTTTATCTATTTTGAGTTTAATCTTTTTAATTTTTTTATTTTTAAAAACTTCATCGAGAATTGACTCTGATAATTCCTCAAGCAATTCATAATGTTTTTTTTCAGTAATTTTTTTTATCGTAATAATTACATTTTCATAATTTACTATCGATTTGATGTCAGTTTTTAGATTAGGATCAGTGGTAATTTCAATATTGAATTTTACTCTCTGCCTTTTTAATTTCTCAAAATTATGAATACCTATTGATATAGATAAAATTAAATCTTCAATTAAAATTTTTTTTGAATATTTATATTTTTGTTTATTTTTAAATTTTAAAATTTTCATTCTCTAGAATTTATTATATCTGGAGTTAACCATGCAAGTCTTTGCCCACTATCTACATTAATTATCTGCCCAGTAATATTATCATTTTCAACTAGAAATTTAACAGAATTACAAATATTTTTTAGATCAACAACTTTTTCTAACGGTACAGATTTCCATTGTTTTTTAAAATGAGTTTCTGATTGTCTTTTATTTTTTAGTGTAGGTCCAGGAGATACAGCATTTACTCTAATATTTGGAGCTAACCTCATAGCAGAAGTAGTAGTAAGAGTTCCTAGTGCTGTTTTGCTTAAAGTATAAGAAAAGAAAAAAGGGGTAAGTTTTTCAATTCTTTGATCAATAATATTTATTATTATACCATCCGAATTTCTAACATATCTACTAAAACTCTGAGTTAATAAAGCTGGTGCCTTTAAATTAACATTTAAATGTTTAATAAAACTTTTGTCTGTGAAATTGTTTAAATTATCATTTTCGAAAATAGATGCATTATTAATTAAACAGTCTAATCCTTTCATTTTTTTAAAAGCCTCTTTCATCATTTTTTGTGTCTGGGCTAAATTATTTAAATCTGCTTTGATTAAATGAATTTTAGTGCCTTGTTTTTCTAAATCTTTTTTAAGCTTTTGAGCTGGTTTAATTGATTTATTATAATGAATAGTAATTTCATTATCATAGGTTGCTAAGCTTTTAGCAATCGCGGCACCAATTCTAGTAGCCCCGCCTGTTATAATTATTTTTTTTGCTTCCATTTTTTTATAGCTTTTCTTGGCCTGGTACCTGGCATTCCCATAGTTGATCTACCTTTAGGGTATACTTTATTTTTAAGTTTGTATTGAGAAATTTTTGGATTTAAAGTTATTTCTAACTCGCTAGCTTCGAGTTTCCTTATCTCATCCCTAATTTTGGCAGCTTCTTCAAATTCAAGATTAGATGCTGACTCTTTCATTTTTCTATTAAGTGCTTTTAAGTGTTTTTTTAAATTTCCTCCGACATTTGAACCTTCGCTTATTTTTACATAATCTTTTTCATATACCGACTCCAAAATATCACTAATTTCTTTTTTTACTGACTCTGCTGTAATTTTATTTTTTTTATTATACTCTAGCTGTTTGTTTCTTCTTCTGTCAGTTTCTTTAATGGCTTTATTAATACTTTTCGTAACTTTATCAGCATATAAAATTACTTTGCCGTCTACATTTCTCGCAGCTCTACCTATTGTCTGAATTAAAGATGTTTCAGATCTTAAAAAACCTTCTTTATCAGCATCTAAAATAGCTACTAATGCACACTCTGGTATATCTAAACCTTCTCTCAACAAATTAATTCCAACAAGAATATCAAATACCCCCATCCTAAGATCTCTGATGATTTCAATTCTTTCCAAAGTATCAATATCTGAGTGCATATATCTTACCTTTAATCCGTTTTCATGAAGATATTCAGTTAAATCTTCTGCCATTTTTTTTGTAAGTGTAGTAGCTAATACTCTATAACCTTTTTTCACTATTTCTCTTGCTTCATGCATAAGGTCATCAACTTGAGTTTTAGACGGTCTAATTTCAACTGGTGGATCAATTAATCCAGTGGGTCGAATTATTTGATCAATATACTCATTTTTTGTTTGTTTTAATTCCCATGGTCCTGGTGTTGCAGATACAAATACCGTTTGAGTTCTCATTAAATCCCATTCTTCAAATTTTAAAGGTCGATTGTCCATACAAGAAGGTAGCCTAAAACCATACTCAGCTAATGTTTTCTTTCTAGTGTGGTCACCTTTATACATACCATTTAATTGAGGAACCGTAACATGGCTTTCATCAACAAAGATTATTGCATTATCAGGAAAGTATTCAAACAATGTCGGTGGTGGTTCACCAGGTTTTCTTCCAGATAAAAATCTTGAGTAATTCTCTATGCCCGCACAAGTGCCAGTAGCCTCGATCATTTCTAAGTCAAATTTTGTTCTCTCCCTTAGTCTTTGCGCCTCTAACAGTTTGTTATTTTTTTCATGCCTCTTTAAAGTAATTTCAAGTTCATTTTTTATTTCTTTAATAGCCTGATCTATTGTAGGTTTGGGAGTGATATAATGACTATTCGCATAAATTTTAATTATCGAGAAGTCATTAGTTTTATCTCCAGTTAAAGGGTCGAATTCCTCAATTTTTTCTAATTTATTTAGATTTAGACTCAATCTCCATGCTCTATCTTCTAAATGAGATGGGAAAATCTCTAAGTTCTCACCCCTTACTCTAAAAGTACCCCTAAAAAAATTTTGATCATTTCTCTTATATTGTAAATTAATGAAGGCTCTAATAAGTTGATCTCTATCATATTCATAATTTTTTTTTAATGTAATTGTCATTTTAGAATATGCTTCGACAGATCCTAAACCATAAATACAAGAAACGCTGGCAACAATAATTACATCATCGCGCTCTAATAGGGAACGAGTTGCTGAGTGTCTCATTCTGTCTATCTGTTCATTTATAGAAGCCTCTTTTTCTATGTAAGTATCTGATCTAGGAACATATGCTTCTGGTGTATAATAATCATAATATGAAACAAAATACTCAACAGCATTATTTGGAAAAAAACTTTTCATTTCACCATAAAGCTGTGCTGCCAAAGTTTTATTTGGAGCTAAAACAAGTGCAGGCCTATTTACGCTTTCTATAACTTTAGCCATTGTAAAGGTTTTACCAGATCCTGTAACGCCTAATAAAACTTGTTCCTGCTTATCACCTTTTAAGTTCTTTATAATTTTTTTGATAGCCTCTGGTTGATCACCGCTGGGTTGAAAATCACTTTTAATTTTAAACTTGATACCTCCCTCAAGTTTTTTCTTAATAGCATTTGACCCGCTCTCTAGCTCGTTAAATTTTTCTTGATACGAATTACTCATTTTATGTTATTAATAATTTAAATAAGATATTATAAATTTCAATGAGCATAGTTTCCAACAATTTAAAACGTATAAAACCGTCGCCCACAATAGCCGTTACTACAAAAGCTAGAGAAATGCGTGCTGCTGGCAAAGATGTGATAGGCTTAGGCGCTGGAGAGCCTGATTTTGACACACCAGATAACATTAAAGAAGCTGCTATAGAGGCTATAAAAAAGGGGGATACTAAATATACAGCAGTTGATGGAACACCAGCTTTAAAAAAAGCCATTGTTGAAAAATTCAAAAGAGAAAATAATTTAGATTACACAACTGAACAAATTACAGTAGGCACTGGTGGTAAACAAGTTTTATACAATACTTTTATGGCTACTTTAAATAAAGGCGATGAAGTGATTATTCCAGCTCCTTTTTGGGTATCCTATCCTGACATGGTATTGTTAGCTGGTGGTAAACCTAAAATTATAAAATGTGAAGAAAAAGATGGTTTTAAAATTACTGCAAGTAAATTAAAAAAAACAATAAATAAAAAAACAAAATGGATCATTTTAAATTCACCATCAAATCCTACAGGTGCTGGTTATACACAAAACGAAATTGAAGAACTTGGAAAAGTACTTTTAAAAAATAAGAAAGTTTTTATCTTGAGTGATGATATTTATGAACATATTAAATACGATAACTTTAATTTTTTTACAATTGCTCAAATTCCAAAACTTAAAGAGAGAACTTTGACAATGAACGGGGTAAGCAAGTCGTATGCCATGACTGGATGGAGAATAGGTTATGCTGCGGGACCTAAGGAAATTATAACCGCTATAAGAAAAATTCAATCGCAATCAACTTCAAACCCTTCTTCAATTAGTCAAGCGGCAGCAGTCGAAGCCTTAAATGGTCAGCAAAATTTTATAAATGAGAGAGCTGATGCTTTTAAAAAGAGAAGGGACTTTGTGGTAAAAAGTTTAAACAATATTAAAGGTATAAATTGTTTGAACCCAAATGGGGCATTTTATGTTTTTCCAAGTTGTAAGGGTTTGTTAAATAAAAAAACCAAATTAAAGAATGACACGGAGTTTGTCAGCAAATTATTAGATAGATCTATGGTTGCAGTTGTTCAGGGATCTGCATTTGGATTAGACGGTCATTTTAGAATATCTTACGCTACCTCCATGGAAAATCTTGAGAAAGCAATGTCAAGAATAAAAGATTTTTGTGAAAATTTATAATAATTAATTTTGTTTTAATATTCTTTTTGCAGGATATGTTTTTTTTATCCAAGATTTAGGAATAGAACTCATACCTTTTAAAGCTGTAAAATATGCTCCAATAAAATTTACTCTAGAGCAATTACAGCCCCCAGCTTTTATTGTTTTTGTAATTGCAGTTTTATAATCTTTTGATGTCAAAATTGAGTGAATAGAGCTATTAAATGTTCCAGGGTAACTACAAGCCATACCTAGTTTCTTTACCACAACAGAGTGGGGTTTTGTTTTTAATTTCTTGACCTTTTCAATGTCATTAACAATTTCTTTAAAAAGATTATTTTTTTTAAATTTTTTTGTAAATTCCTTAATGGGATTTTTTGCTCCTCTAAGAGCAAAAGTTATTAGGTGAAATTTCGTAATTGCATATTTTATACTCATTTTTGAAACTGTAACTATTTTGATGATTTTTAAAACATCTTTTAGATCATAACCATATAAAAAATATGGTAATGCAGCACAAAAACCGTCGGACTCGTTTACCCTAACACCACCAGTAAATTTTTGAATAGCTTTTAATTGTTCATTTAAATAATATTCCCTTTGAGTTTTTTCCATCTGATTTTTTACTCTACCTCTAATTTTTTTCTCTACAGATATTACGCTTGTTTCTTTATTAACAATTTCAAAAATTTTTTCTAATCTTTTTCTTAGGTCTCTAATTTCTAAAATTTCTTGCTTTTGAAAAATCTTTATATTCAGATTGGCGGCAATATTATCTGCGATAATCTTTGCATCTTTTGAATTTCTTATTAGGTTTAAATTGTCATTTAAATCTTTTTTATTTAACACAATAAGTTTTTCAAACTTCTTAACTAAACCTTGAGCATAAACATCTAAGTCCTTAGTCACATTAATATCTTCAGCTAACTCAACTTCACAATTTAAAAATTCTTTTTCATTTTGAACCTTTACTATTTTAACTCTTTTTTGACCCTCTACTAAAACTTTGACGGTTCCATCAGGCAGTTTTAAAAGTTGTAAAACTTTACTTAAGCAGCCAAAAGCATACAAATCTCTGTCTTTAGGGTCATCAATCTCAGAATTTTTTTGAGCAACAAGAATTATTGACTTGTCGGTTTTCATTGCCTCTTGAAGAGCTTTAATTGATTTTTCTCTGCCTACGAATAGAGGAACTACAATTGAGGGAAAAATGACAATATCTCTTAACGGTAATAACGGCTTTGTATAAGTTAAGTTCATATAATTTACTTATATGATAGTTTTATACAATATTTCAAGGAGCAAATTTACTTTAAGCAACTGATGTTGATTGTTTTTTGCCATATGTCACTATTGGGTCACTATCTCCTTTTGCTGATGATTTATCAACCGTGACTTTTAGGACATCGTTTTTGTCGGGAAGCTCAAACATAGTTTTTAGAAGTATATTTTCTAAAATAGATCTAAGGCCTCTCGCACCAGTTTTTTTCTTAATTGCCTTTTTTGCTATCTCCATAATAGCATCGTCTTGAAATTCTAGTTCAACATTTTCAAATTCAAACAATCTTTTATATTGTTTGATAAGTGAATTTTTTGGTTCTTTTAAAATCTTTATTAGTGATTTTTCATTTAATTCATCTAAGGTAGCAATAATTGGCATTCTTCCTATAAATTCAGGTATCAAACCATATTTTATCAGATCTTCTGGTTCTAAAGCCTTCATTAATTCAGATAATGGCAGCTCTTTGTAACTTTTTACTTTTGCGCCAAAGCCAATAGAACTTCCTTTTCCTCTACTATCTATAATTTTATCTAAACCAGCAAATGCACCACCACAAATAAATAGAATGTTAGTAGTGTCAACTTGTAAAAATTCTTGTTGAGGATGTTTCCTTCCACCTTGAGGAGGAACACTTGCAATAGTACCTTCCATAATTTTTAGTAAAGCTTGCTGAACGCCCTCTCCAGAAACATCTCTTGTAATGGATGGATTTTCAGATTTTCTGCTAATCTTGTCTACTTCATCTATATAAACTATTCCTCTCTGTGCTTTTTCCACATTGTAATCTGCTGCTTGTAAAAGTTTTAAAATGATATTTTCAACATCTTCACCAACATAACCAGCTTCAGTAAGTGTTGTAGCATCAGCCATCGTAAAAGGAACATCTAAAATTTTAGCAAGAGTTTGTGCCAATAAAGTTTTTCCACAACCTGTTGGGCCAACAAGAAGTATATTGGACTTTGACAATTCAACATCTTTACTGCTCTTAACTTCATGATTTAATCTTTTATAATGATTATGAACTGCTACAGATAAAACCTCTTTTGCAAACTTTTGACCTATAACATAATCATCTAATACTGAACAAATCTCTTTTGGAGTTGGAACGCCATCTTGATGTTTTATAAGCGAACTCTTATTTTCCTCTTTTATAATATCCATGCACAACTCTACACATTCATCGCATATAAAAACTGTTGGGCCAGCTATGAGTTTTCTAACTTCATGTTGGCTCTTGCCACAAAAGGAGCAGTAAAGAATATTTTTATTTGTTTTTTCAGTCATAACGAATCAATTGATTAATAATAAAACTCTAAACGATTGTTAGCAAGCTCAAGTTGTAGTAGTTTCTATATATAGTACTCTATTTTCTCTTTTCCACAACAGAGTCTATTAAGCCAAATTTTTTTGCTTCATCAGCGGTCATGAAATTGTCTCTCTCTAACGCTTTTGAAATTTCATCAACAGTTTTCCCTGTATGTTTTGAATATATATTATTGAGCCTATTTTTTAATGATTGAATTTCTTGAGCATGTATTTGAATATCTGTGGCTTGGCCTTGAAAACCAGCTGAAGGTTGATGAACCATAATTCTTGAGTTAGGCAATGAATATCTTTTTCCTTTTTCACCCGCTGCTAATAAAAATGACCCCATTGATGAAGCTTGACCAATACACAAAGTTGAAACAGGTGAGTTGATGTATTGCATAGTGTCATAAATACCTAACCCAGATGTTACTAGGCCGCCAGGGCTATTTATGTAAAAACTTATTTCCTTATTTGGGTTTTCTGACTCCAAAAATAATAATTGCGCTGTAACTAGTGAGGCAACAGTGTCGTTAACAGGTCCAACTAAAAAAACAATTCGTTCTTTTAAAAGTCTAGAGTATATATCGTAAGCTCTTTCCCCTTTACTTGATTGTTCAACGACCATAGGAATAAGAGTATTCATTTTTTCTTCAAATTCACGACTCATAGATTTGATTTATACAACTATTGGTTACTTTTTGCTAATTTTTTTTGATTTACCCGA
>CACDLE010000005.1 GCA_902553555.1 uncultured Pelagibacteraceae bacterium | reverse complement strand
ATTAGCTCAAAAAAATGGCGCTGAATCTGTTACAATTCATTTAAGGGAAGATAGACGCCATATAAGAGAATTTGATCTTAAGGAAATAAAATCGAAATTAAAAATTCCACTTAATCTTGAAATAGCTGCTACCAAAGAAATGTTAAACATCGCTTTAAAAAGCAAACCAGATTTTATTTGTATTGTTCCAGAAAAAAGGCAAGAATTAACCACAGAGGGCGGCTTAAATTTAAACCATAGAAAAAGGTTTTTGAATAAACTGATTAAAAAACTTAAAAAAAATAGTTTCAGAGTAAGTTTATTTATTGAGCCTAGCATCCAAGATATTAAAAAGTCACAAGAATTAAATGCTGATTGTGTAGAAATACATACTGGAAGATTTTGCAATCTAGTTAATGACAATAAAAATTTCAATTACGAACTTGAAAAGATTAAAAAAGCTGTAACTTTTGGCAACAAATTAGGTTTAGAGGTACATGCAGGCCATGGTCTTACATTTAAATCTGCTAAAATATTAAAAAAAGTTAAAGGAATTAAAGAATTTAATATTGGACATTTTTTAATTGGAGAGTCAATTTTTGAAGGTTTGGGTAAAACTGTTAAAAAATTTAAAAGGATTTTGCATAAATGAAGCTATTCGGTGTTGGTACTGACATAATAGGTATAAATAGATTAAAAAAATCTCTTAAAAAAAAACCTTTTTTATCAAGAATATTCAGTGATGAGGAAATTATAAAATGTAAAAGAACTAAAAACAATTCAAATTGTTTTGCAAAAAGATTTGCTGCCAAGGAAGCATTCTCAAAAGCTTTAGGTACAGGAATATCTAAAGGTATTAATTTCAATGAAATCGTGATTTTAAATGAAAAATCAGGCAAACCATATATAAAGTTAATTAATAAAACAAAAAAGATTGTTGAGAGAAAAATAAAAAAAAAGAATTATAAAATCTCACTGTCAATTGCTGATGAAAAAGACTATGCGGTTGCATTTGTTACAATTTCAATATGAAAAAAGTTATAATAGATAATCTTAAAACTTTAATTTATGCTCTTATTATCGCTGTCCTTATAAGATCTTTACTTTTTCAACCTTTTTATATTCCTTCGTCTTCAATGGAGCCAACTCTGTTAGTTGGCGATAGATTATTTGTATCAAAATATACATATGGCTATAGCAAACATTCTTTTCCCTTTAGTCCAGCTTTATTTAAAAATAGAATTTTTAATGATGAACCCATTAGAGGGGATCTAGTAGTATTTAAAACTCCTGCAGATAATAGAACAGACTATATTAAAAGAATAATTGGCATGCCTGGTGACACTATTCAATTTATAAATGGTTCTTTATTCATTAATGACGAAGAGGTTTTAAGAGAGGAGATAAAAAAAGAATTTTTTGTTAGATGTGGTGGCTTAAATTTAAAAGTAAATGCTTTTTATGAAACTTTACCTAATGGAAAAAAATATGTGGCTGTTTATAATTCACTTGGCACTCTGCAAAATTCTGATCGTTATAATGTTCCTAAAAATCACTATTTTTTTTTAGGTGATAATAGAGATTGCTCTAAAGATAGTAGATTTCTCTCATCAGTTGGTTATGTCAAAAATGAAAATTTGGTGGGTAAAGCGAAAATAATTTTTTTCTCTAACGACACTCTTACAAGTAGTTTTTTAAAGTTTTGGAATTGGAGGGATTCTTTAAGAATGGATAGATTTCTATTAAAGTTATGAAAAAAATTAATTTATCGAAACTTGAAAATATAATTAATTATAAATTTGAAACAAAAAGTTTTTTAAAAAAAAGTTTAACGCATAAAAGCTTTGACCCAGATATTAATAATGAAAAACTAGAATTTTTAGGAGATAGAGTTTTAGGACTTATAATAGCAAAAAATCTAATATTAAAATATCCAAAAGACAACGAGGGTATTCTAGATAAGAAATTCGCTAATTTAGTGAATAAAAAAAAATGTGCTTATATTGCAGAAAAAATAAATTTAAAAAAATTTATGTATTTAGGGGAAAATTATAAAAAAAAAGACCAAACATATGAAAAAATATCTGGCGATTGTTTGGAGGCATTAATTGGAGCAATATTTGTTGATAAAGGTATCAAAGCAGCTGAAAAATTTATTTTAAGATATTGGGAGAGTTCAATTCAACAGTCTATTGAAACGATAGTTGACTCAAAAACTAAACTTCAAGAATTTTGTTTAAAAAAATATAAAAAGTTACCATTGTACACTTTAGAAAAGAAGTCTGGTCCAGATCATAAGCCACTATTTAAAGTTTATGTGCAAATACCGAATTCCAAAAAAATTGCATCATCTGGAACATCTAAAAAAGAAGCTCAACAAAATGCAGCTCAAATACTAATAAAAGAATTAAAGATATGAATTGGGAAGATGAGGGTTATCTTTTAAAAAAAACTAAATTTAGGGAAAATGCTAACATCATAAACGTATTCACTGAAACCCACGGTAAAGTAAGCGGCATTGTGTACGGAGGCAATTCTAGAAAAGTAAAAAATTACTTACAAATAGGAAATAAAATTTTTTTAATTTTTAAATCTAAAAATGCTAATAAACCAGGTTATCTTAAAACTGAAATTATAAATGCTATTTCACCAAAATATTTTGATGATAAATTAAGATCATATTGTATTTTATCAATTACTGATTTGTTAAACTCTCTTTTGCCCGAATCCCAATCTCACAAAAAGCTTTACACCTCTCTAAATAATATGATTAAAAATTTAGATCACAACAATTGGCCACTTATGTATATATTTTGGGAATTAAATTTAATCAAAGAATTAGGTTTTGGTCTAGAATTAAATAAAACAAACAGTGAAAGTGATTTAATTACAACTGAAATAGATAACGTTAGTTATGAAGTACCAAAATTTATAATTAACGAAATTACACCTAGCAATTACTCCAGTAAATTAATTGCAGATTCTTTAGTTTTTACTCGTAATTTGTTGTTAAATAAATTTTTTCTTCCAAATGATTTAATATTTCCAAGATCTAGGGTTATTTTTGAAAATTATTTTAATTGATTTTTTAGTTCTTTGCATATTTGTAATGCAAAATAGGTAACTATGGCGCTAGATCCAGCTCTTTTTAAAGATATTAGAGTTTCAAAAATAGCACTTTTATCAATAATTTTATTCTTTATCGCGTTTTTGATCAAACTATATTCTCCTGAAACCTGGTACGAAAATACAGGAATTTTAAAATTATTTTTTATTAATGAAATGATATCTAAGTAAGGCAAACCAGGTTTGACCATAACAAAATCTGCGCCTTCTTTTACATCAAATGCAACTTCTCTAATTGCTTCTTCTGAATTATGAAAATTCATTTGATAAGTTTTTTTATCTCCTTTAAGAAATTTATTTGAACCTATAGCATTTCTGAAAGGACCGTAGAAATTTGACGCGTATTTAACGGCGTAAGATAAAATTTTGGTGTCTTTAAAGTTATTTTTATCTAACTCTTTTCGAATTCTTCCTATTCTACCATCCATCATGTCAGACGGTGCGATTACATCACATCCCATTTCAGCTTGCAAGACTGCTTGATTAATCAGAATTTCTAAAGTCTTGTCATTATCGATTATTCCATCAATTAACAATCCATCATGGCCGTGATCTGTGTAAGGATCCAGCGCTACATCACACATAAGGCCGAAATTTTTATAATTTTTTTTTATTTTTTTTAAAGCCTTGCAAACAATATTCTTATCATTAAGAGCCTCGCTTCCAAATTTATCTTTTTTTGAATTTGGCGTGTTAGGAAATAATGCAATCATTGGTATACGATACTTTGATGCTTGGTCTAATATTTGATTTAGATTATCAATAGAGTATCTAAAAATATCAGGCATATTTTTAATTTTTTCTCTTTTATTTTTTCCCTCTGTCAAAAAAATTGGTAAAATCAAATCATTTGCAGATAAACTGTGCTCCGTTACAAGCCTTCTTACCCAGTTCGAACTGCGAACTCTTCTCAATCTTGTTGATGGAAAATTGCCTTTTACCTTCATTTTATGTTTTTAACTTTTTTTAATGCGACAAATATAATATTATACCTTATAAGCAAAGTAATTTATTTAATAAATATGTCTAATTCTATTAATTTTGAAGATTTTTACCAAGTACCTGATCTTAATTTTGATATTAATAAATTAAGAGAGGAATTGGACAAAATTCTAAAAAAATCAAAGTACCAAACTTTAGGAATTACAAATTTTGCTGCTATTCCGATGAATAAAATCCCTGGAGATGATGAATCAGCAAAAGGTCACAACGTAAGAGGTATTTACTGGACTAAACCCGATGAGTCTGGCAAAGAAGTTTCAAGGGATAAACCGATAGATGAGTCAAAATATACGGAATTAATAAGTGATTTTAAAAATACGTATTTTGAAAAAGTTTATGAATCATTAAGATTAAAGTTTAAATTAGGTAGAGTTAGAATATTATTAAAAGAACCAAGATCAACTTTAAGCTGGCACAAAGACCCAGAACCTAGGTTGCATATACCAATTATTACAAACCCAGGATGTAGAATGGTCATAGAAGATGTTGCCAAGCATATGCCAGCTGATGGTAAAGTTTGGATAACAAATAACACAAGATATCATAACTTTTTTAACGGCGGCGAACAAAACAGAATTCATATTGTAGCTTGCATGTTAGAAAATAGATTTGCCTAAATTGAAGTCAAAATTTAAAAGGTTATGTATTTCGTCTGATCATGCTGGATATTATCTTAAAGAATACATTAAAGATTTTATAATTAATTCAAAAATTTCTATAATAGATTTGGGGCCTTTCACCGATAAGTCAGTCGATTACCCAGATTTCGCTAAAAAAGTTTCAAACAGGGTATCTAAAAAAAAAAGCGACATTGGTATTTTAGTATGTGGATCTGGCACTGGAATGGCTATATCAGCCAATAAAACTAGAGGAATAAGAGCTGTAGTAGGATATAATGTTAAATCAACACAATTGTCTCGCCAACATAATAATGCTAATATATTATGTTTAGGGTCAAGATTAACAAAAAAAAAAGATATTAAAAAAATAGTGTCAATATTTTTAGACACAAAATTTGAGGGTGGAAGACACCAAAGGAGAGTAAAAAAAATATAAATGTCAACTGCAACAAAAATTAGTAGAGTAACAAATAGTTTTTTTGATCAAGGCTTAGAACACTCAGACAAAGAAGTGTTTAACTCAATTTCAAAAGAGTTTGTTCGACAACAAAATCATATAGAGCTTATAGCTTCAGAAAATATTGTTTCAAAAGCTGTTTTAGAAGCCCAAGGTTCAGTTCTAACTAATAAATATGCTGAAGGTTATTCGGGCAAAAGATATTATGGCGGATGTGAATTTGTAGACATTGCTGAAAATCTTGCGATAGAAAGGGCTAAGAAATTATTTGATTGTAAATTTGCTAACGTGCAACCTCATTCAGGTGCTCAAGCTAATGGAGCTGTTTATTTAGCTTTAATTAAACCAGGTGATACAATTTTAGGAATGAGTTTAAACTCAGGAGGACACTTAACTCATGGCGCTAAACCTGCGCAATCTGGCAAATGGTTTAAAGCAGTGCATTACGATGTAGATAAAAACTCAGGGTTGATTGATTATGAAAATGTAGAACAAATGGCTCTTGAATACAAACCAAAAATTATTATAGCTGGTGGGAGTGCCTACTCAAGAATAATTGACTTTAAAAAATTTAGAAATATTTGCGACAAGGTTAATGCCTACTTACTTGTGGATATGGCTCATTTCTCAGGATTAGTTGCGGGTGGTGAATATCCTAACCCAGTTAAGTATGCTGATGCAGTAACTTCTACAACGCATAAAGTTTTAAGAGGACCAAGAGGAGGTATCATTCTTACTAACAATGAGGAACTATATAAAAAATTTAATAGCGCTGTTTTTCCTGGTTTGCAAGGAGGTCCATTAATGCATGTTATTTCAGCTAAAGCTGTTTGTTTTAAAGAGGCCTTAGACGATGAGTTTAAAAAATATACAAAAAAAGTAATTCTAAATGCGAAAACTTTAAGTAAAACTTTAATTGAAAATAATTTTAAGATTTTTTCAGGCGGTACAGATACACATTTAATGCTTGTAGATTTAAGGCCATATAATGTAACAGGCAAAGACGCTGAAGCAAGTTTAGGAAAAGCAAATATTACTTGCAATAAAAATGGTATCCCTTTTGATACTCAGAGCCCTATGATTACTTCTGGTATAAGACTTGGCACTCCAGCAGCAACAACAAGAGGTTTTGGTGAGGATGAATTTAAATTAGTGGGTCAATTGATTACTAAAGTGATTAAAGGTTTAGCAGAAAATCCAAAAGATAATTCTAAAGTTGAAGAAAGCGTAAAAAAAGAAGTTATTAATCTTTGTTCTTCGTTCCCTATTTATGGTAATTAATATCAACTAAAATGATTTGCCCTTTTTGTAGAGAAAAAGATACTTCTGTTGTCGACTCTAGACCAACAGAGGATGGAACCGCAATAAGAAGAAGAAGAGTTTGTACTTGTGGTGGTGGTCAAAGATTTACTACATTTGAAAGAGTTCAATTTAGAGAACTCACAGTAATAAAAAAAAATGGAAGAAGAACGCCGTTTGATAGAGAAAAACTTGCAAAGTCACTTTTCACAGCTTTAAAAAAAAGGCCAATAGATGCTGATACGACTGAAAGGGTAGTTTCTAAAATATCAAGAGAGCTTGAAGAAATGGGACAGTCAGAGATACAATCCAATATAATAGGAAAAAAAGTAATGGATGAACTCAAAGAGCTTGATAAGATAGCATATATAAGGTTTGCCTCAGTATATACAAATTTTAAAGAAATTGGTGAATTTGGTAATTATATTGATGAGCTTCATGGCAAAATTAAAAAGAAATAATAGCAGGAAACTTAATAACTTTTATCTTAATTTAGCATTTGAGCAAGCTAAAATAAATTTAGGTTCTACCAGAAAAAATCCATCGGTAGGATGTGTAATAGAAAAAAATGGATCTATTATATCTAGCGGAATAACATCTTTGCATGGCAGACCGCATGCCGAATATAATGCTTTAAATAAAAATCTAAATTTTAAAGGAGCTAACATGTTTGTCACTTTAGAACCATGTTCGCATTATGGAAAAACACCTCCATGTACAAATATTATTAAAAGAAAAGGAATAAGACGAGTTTTTTACTCTTTAACTGATGTAGATCCTAGATCTAAAGAAAAAGCAAATAAGGTTTTAAAACAAAAGAAAATTATCACTAAAAATAATTTAATGAAGAAATTTGGTAAAAATTTCTATGAAAGTTATACACGACAACACAATCAAAATTTACCACTTATAGATGGAAAAATAGCTATCTCTAAAGATTATTTTACTATAAGCACAAAAAATAAATGGATAACTAACGAACATTCGAGAAAAATAGGTAATTTTTTAAGATCAAATTATAACTGCATAGTTTCAACAGCTAAATCGATTAATAAAGATAATTCGCTATTAAATTGCAGGATACCAGGGTTAGAGGATAGATCACCAGATTTAGTAATTATAGATAGAAAATTAATTTTAAAAAAAAATTTGAGGATTTTTTCAAATAAAACAAACAGAAAAATTATTATTATTACTTCAAAAGTGGATAGTAAAAAACAAAAATGGTTTAAAAATAAAAATATCAAGTTAATTTATTTAAAGTCTATGTTATCCAAATCTGATTTTAACCAAATATTTCAAAAACTTTTTGTAAAAGGATATAATAGAATTTTAATTGAAGCGGGATTAACTTTTGTCAATTATTTGGTAATAAATAAATTTATTAATAATTTATACGTCTTTTCATCTCATGTAAAACTGAAAAAAGTTGGCTATAATAATGTTTCAAATAAGTTTTTAAAAAAAATGAAATTTAGAAATAAAGTCAATATTAATTTAGGTGGAAATAATTTATATAAAGAGAAAATAATATAATGTTTAATGGTATAATAAAAAATTTAGGGAAAATAACTAGCATACAAAAAAATAAAAATAGTTATATCATAGGAATAACAACTAATCTAAAAGTTACAAAAAAAATGATTGGTTCATCAATTTCTTGTGATGGCATATGCCTCACTCTTTATTCGTTTAAAAAAAAAAAATTGTTTTTTTACTTGTCCAATGAAACAATAAAAAGATCTAATTTTTCCAAGAAAAAAATTGGAGATAAAATAAATATTGAAAAGTCATTAAAGCATGGTGATGAATTGTCTGGTCATTATGTTCAAGGACATATCGATACTGTAGGCAAAATTAAAAATATTTCTATTTCTGATAAAACTTGGATCTTGAGAATAAATATAGATAATAAATTTGAACGATTTATAGTTGAAAAAGCCTCAATTCATATTAATGGTGTATCACTAACTATCTCGAAGAAATTAAAAAACAGTTTTGAAATAAGTGTGATACCTCATACTCTTAAACTTACAAATCTTCAAAATCTTAAAATTGGAGATTTTGTAAATATAGAGTTCGATATTTTTGGTAAATATATTTTAGATATTAGTAAATGACGAAAAACAATTTATCACCAATCAAAGAAATAATTTCTGACGCAAAGAAAGGAAAAATGTTTATTCTTGTTGATGATAAAGATAGAGAAAATGAAGGAGATCTTGTTATTCCTGCTTCTAAATGTAATTCTAAAAAAATTAATTTTATGGCTACTCATGGCAAAGGATTAGTTTGTTTGGCCCTGACAAAAAATCAAGTAGAGCAATTAGATTTGCCTTTAATGTCATCATTAAATAAAGCACGAATGCAAACAGCATTTACCGTCTCCATAGAGGCTAAGAAAGGGATCACAACAGGTATATCTGCTTTTGATAGAGCAAAAACTATTAAGGTTGCAATTAAAAAAAAATCAAAAAATAAAGACATAGTATCACCAGGTCACGTTTTTCCTTTAGTAGCTAGATCTGGAGGTGTGCTAGAAAGAGCAGGACATACTGAGGCATCAGTTGATATCTCTAAATTAGCAAATTTAAATCCTAGTGCAGTCATTTGTGAGATAATGAATCAAGATGGACGCATGGCAAGAATGAATGATTTAATTGGTTTCTCAAAGAAACATAAATTGAAAATTGCAAGCATTGAAGATCTGATCTCTTTTAGACTTAAAAATGAAAAACTTATTAAACTGGTTGAGACAAAAGTAATTAAACTATATGGAAAAAGATATTTTTTCTTAAAATATAAAAATAATATAGATAACTCTTTAAACTATGTAATTAAAAATGGACAATTTCGAAAAAATAAACCTATAAAAGTAAGAGTTATCTCAAAAGAATTTAATAATACTTTAAAAAAAATAAATGATGTTAAAATAAAAAAAACGTTAAATTTTTTATCTAAATATAATTCTTTTGCTTTAATCATTATTAAGGATCAAAAATCTAAACAGCAAAAAATTTCTGAGAAGTTTAGTAATAAAAATATA
The DNA here is from genome assembly GCA_902553555.1 of uncultured Pelagibacteraceae bacterium. Classification (GTDB taxonomy): domain Bacteria; phylum Pseudomonadota; class Alphaproteobacteria; order Pelagibacterales; family Pelagibacteraceae; genus Pelagilacustribacter. The sequence continues at coordinate 39,530 of CACDLE010000005.1, read as the reverse complement.
TTAAGATATTACGGTATTGGAGCCCAAATTATAAAGGACTTAGGTATTAAAAAAATGATTTTAGTATCAAGATCCAAAAAAAAAGTTATAGGTTTAGATGGATATGGTATAAAAATAATTAAACAAGAAATAATAAAATGAAAAAAAAAATATTAGTTGTGGTTGCAAATTATTATCAGCAAATATCCGCTAAACTGCTTACTGACACAAAGAAAATATTGAAACTTAAGAAAATTAAACCAAAAATTGTTTATGTGCCTGGTATTTTTGAAATTCCAATCATTGTATCAAAGTTACAGAGCAGATTTGACGGATTTATTGTTTTAGGCTGTGTCATTAAAGGTCAAACTCCTCATTTTGAATTCATTTGCAACTCAACTTTTACAACATTGTCTTATTTTTCAATAAAAAAAAAGAAACCTGTTGGCAATGGAATTATAACCTGTTTAAATATGAAACAAGCCAAATTAAGAGCTTCAAAAAAAGGTAAAGAAGCTACTAATGCAGTGTTAGAAATTTTTAAAGTGGTTTAATGAAGTTAAATATTAAATCTTCAACACCAAGAATTAAAATTATTCAAAAATTATACTCTAAAACAATTAATCCTGATGAAAAAATCACTTATAATAAAAGTCAATATAGGAAATTTATAAAAGATGTTACTGAGGGAACAATTGAAAGAAAAGAATATATAGAAAATTATGTTACTAAAAATTTAAAAGATGATTTTGATTTAAAAAGGACAGATCTTTTGTTAAAAATGATTATATTTGCAGCAGTTTTTGAGCTTCTATTTAAGCACAACAATCCTAAAAAGGTGATAATAAGCGAATATATTAAAACATCTCAATTTTTCTTGGAGAAAAGTCAAATTAAATACTTAAATGCCATATTAGACAAATTATCTCATATAATTAGAAAAGATTAGCTTAATTAACAAATTCTTAAAATTATTAAAACTTTAACTTGCGTTTTCATTCATATTTTGGCATTTATCATTTAATTTATGAATTCATCTTTGGAATTGCTGTATCTTATAATTTTCACTGGAACTTTAGCTGTTGCATACAGTTATCTTCTATCTAATCAAATACTTTCAGCTAGCGAAGGAAATAATCGGATGAAAGAAATTGCAGAAGCTATACAAATAGGTGCAAAAGCTTATTTAAATCGACAATACAAAACAATTGCTGTTGTCGGTTTAATTGTTTTAATAATTGTAAGTTATTTTTTTAATTTATTAGTTGGATTTGGTTATTTTATTGGAGCCGCTTTATCTGGAGCTGCAGGCTATATAGGAATGCTAATATCTGTGAAAGCGAATGTTAGAACAGCTGAGGCTTCAAGAAAAAGTTTACAATCTGGATTGAGTATTGCTTTTAAATCGGGAGCTATTACCGGTTTATTAGTTGCTGGATTAGCGTTATTAGCAATATCAATATATTATTTAGTACTTATACAATTAAACACTGATAGTAGAGAAATTATAAATGCTTTGGTTGCGTTAGGTTTTGGAGCATCTTTAATTTCAATATTTGCAAGATTGGGTGGGGGAATATTTACTAAAGGAGCAGATGTTGGTGCAGATTTAGTGGGAAAAGTAGAGGCAGGTATTCCAGAGGATGATCCAAGAAACCCCGCAGTAATCGCAGACAATGTTGGAGATAATGTTGGTGATTGTGCTGGTATGGCAGCAGATTTATTTGAAACTTACGCAGTGACAATAGTAGCTACTATGGTTTTAGCTTCTATTTTTTTTCCTGAATCACAGAATATGATGGTTTACCCACTTGCTATTGGTGGATCTTGTATAATTACATCTATAATTGGAACGTGGTTTGTGAAACTTGGAAAAAGTAAAAATATAATGGGAGCTTTGTATAAAGGTTTTGTTGCAACAGCTGTATTATCATTAATAATATTATACCCAATAACTAAATCATCTATAGGATTAAATAATATTTACATTTATTCAGATATAAAATTTACGGGATTTGATTTATATTTATGTGCAATAGCAGGATTAGTTATAACTGGATTAATAATTTGGATTACAGAATATTATACGGGTACTCAATTTAGGCCCGTTAAAAGTGTGGCACAGTCTTCTACAACTGGCCACGGTACAAATGTTATTCAAGGATTAGCAATATCTATGGAAGCTACCGCTATACCAGCGTTAATAATAGTTGTTGGAATAATTTGCACCTATAATTTAGCTGGACTGTATGGAATTGCGATTGCAGTTACATCTATGCTAGCATTAACTGGAATGGTAGTCGCACTAGATGCATATGGCCCAGTAACTGACAACGCAGGTGGAATAGCCGAAATGTCTAAACTTCCTAAAAACGTCAGAAAAACGACAGATGCTTTAGACGCTGTAGGTAACACCACAAAAGCTGTAACTAAAGGTTATGCCATTGGATCAGCTGGCTTAGGCGCATTGGTTTTATTTGCTGCTTATACAGAAGATATAAAATATTATTCATTAGATAAGACTTCCACTTTGTATAACTTAGATGTTAATTTTGATTTATCAAATCCATACGTGGTAATCGGTTTATTGATTGGAGGTTTATTGCCTTATCTATTTGGTTCAATGGGAATGCAAGCTGTAGGTAGAGCTGGCGGAGCTGTCGTAATTGAAGTGAGAAGACAATTTAAAAAAATACCTGGAATTATGAAAGGAAAAAGAAAACCTGACTATGGAAAACTAGTTGACTTACTAACTAAAGCAGCGATTAAAGAGATGATAATACCATCTTTGTTGCCTGTTTTATCGCCAATACTGTTATACGTAATAATTTTTTTAATTGCTGATCAAAATGCTGCTCTCTCTTCTTTGGGTGCTATGCTTTTAGGTGTAATTGTTACTGGCTTATTTGTTGCTATCTCAATGACTGCTGGTGGTGGCGCATGGGATAACGCTAAAAAATATATTGAAGATGGAAATTTTGGCGGTAAAGGATCAGAAGCTCATAAAGCAGCAGTGACCGGTGATACTGTAGGAGATCCGTACAAAGATACTGCTGGACCAGCGGTAAATCCAATGATTAAAATTACAAATATTGTAGCTTTACTTTTATTGTCTGTAATAGCACATTAAAATTTTCTTTTGCCATACATTTTTTGCTTAACACTTTGTAAAAATCTTGTAACGAAACTTTGTTCCGTAACTGGATTCTCAGTTTTGTTAGTTGAATAAACTATTTCTTTCATATCATTTTTAGTTAATAATTTTTTGTTAATGACAACTCCATATTTATTAAATTCTATTACTAAAACATTGTTCTCTATAAGCTTATTCTTTTTCATATGTATTATTGACCCAGTTGAAATTTTTCTATCGAAATAAAACCAAAGATTTTCGTCACTAATTGATTTAGTGTGAGGATTACCTAGATTTTTCATAATATCATTTTTATTTGATTTATTTATTACTATTTTATCCGCTCTATTTTTTAAAAAATTTATACCGTGACCTTTTATGGGGTCTTTTAATTGACAATTATTTAATATAATTAATGATAATAACAAAGTGAATATTTTAAAATGTTTGATTTTGGATATAAAAAACATAATTATATTTATAATAATTTAGTGGAATTATCACGAAATATTTTCTTTTACAAAGATCTTAAAATCAACGACAAGCTTGAAAATAGAGTAATTATTATATTCACACACCTATGTATCATTTTAAGATCTTTAAAAGGTAGTGAAAAATATAAAAAAACCTCCCAAGAAATTTATGACAATATTTTTTTAAATATTGAAAATAATATAAGAGAATTGGGACATGGAGACGTAACAGTGAATAAAAAAATGAAATTATTTAATCAAATATTTCACGATATTTTAACAAAACTCTTTAACAGTAAAAAAGATTCTGAAGATATTGATGTCAAAATCGTTGTAAAACATTTAAATTTAGCAGGTAAGAGTGATCAAATTACTGAAAAATTGTTAGTTTATTTTAGCAAATATAGAGATTTTTGTTTTGATATAATTGATAAAAGTATGTTAAAAGACATTATTAAATTTAGGATTTAAAATGGCAGTTCCAAAAAGAAAAACATCGGTTTCAAAAAGAAATAAAAGAAGATCTCATCATAAGATTTCTAATCTAAATATCGTAGAAGACAAAAAATCTGGAGAATATCGTTTATCCCATCATGTTGATTTAAAGTCGGGCTTTTATAACGGTAAAAAAATTTTAGATATTTAATTTTAAATGAAAAAAAAAATTACTATTGCAATTGATGCAATGGGGGGTGAAAAAGCACCGTTCAAAACTATTGAGGGAATTAATCTATTTTATTCCAAAAATAAATTAAAGAATGATTTTTTTTTTAATATATTTGGAGATGAAAAAAAAATTGATCAAGAACTAAATAAATATAAAATTTCTCAAAATTGTTATAAAATATATCATACGACATCAGCAGTTGCTGATGATGAAACGCCTATAACCGCTATTAAAAATTCAAAAAATAGCAGCATGTGGAATTCAGTTTTTTCTCAGGTTAACGCTGTGAGCGATATAACTTTATCTGCAGGAAACACTGGTGTACTATTAGTAATATCAAGGATGATACTTAAAACTTTTGAAGGTGTGAGCAAACCAGCTTTAGCTGGATTGTGGCCTAATAATAATGGAATGAATATTGTTTTAGATCTTGGCGCTAATATTGAGTGTGACGAAAATAATTTAATTGAATTCGCTGAAATGGGAGCGGCTTTACATAAGTCATTATTTCCCTCTGAAGAACAAAAAGTTGCGTTATTGAATATAGGATCAGAAGAAATCAAAGGTACAGAAACAATTAAAAAAGCTTACTCAGATCTTAAGAGTATAAGTCAAAAAGGTGATTTTGTTTTTAATGGTTACATAGAGGGAAATAAAATAACCGAAGGACTAAGTAACATAATTGTAACAGACGGATTTACTGGAAATGTAGCATTAAAAACTGCAGAAGGCACAGCTAAATTTATAACAGATAATTTAAAGAGATCATTAAGTGAAAACATTTTCTCAAAGATTTCTATTTTATTTTCATATTTTAGTTTAAAAAAATTTAAAGAAAAACTTGATCCAAGAAAGTTTAATGGTGCAATTTTTTTAGGATTAAATGGCCCTGTTGTAAAAAGTCATGGATCAACAGACTCTAAAGGCTTTTATCACTCAATAGATTTATGTTATAAAATTGTTAAAGGTAATTTAATGAGTCAAATAAAAAATAATTTAAGTCACTTAAATGACAAAAATTAGTAGAGATAACTTTAATAAAAAAGAATTAGTAAACAATTTAAAATCTAAATTTGGAACCTCAACAAAGAACATAGAAAAAATATTTGATGATATAATTGACTCTCTGATAAATATCATATTATCCAAGAATTCTATAAGTATAAAAAATTTTGCCCAAATTAGAATAATATTAAAAAAAGAAAGAGTAGGTAGAAATCCCAAAACCAAAGAAATGTTTTCAATATCTGCAAGAAATACTGTTTCATTAATAACTTCAAAAAATTTTAAAAAGGAAATCAACAAATACTAAATGTCAAAAAAACTTTTGAATATTTCTGAATTATCAAATTTACTTGATTTAAGGGATAAAAATACAGGAAAGCCTCAAAATCATGTAATACGTTTTTGGGAAAAAGAATTTAAGCAAATAAGACCAACATTATTATCTGGTAATAGAAGATATTATGATGAGAAAGAAATAGAAAAAATTAAATATATAAAATTTTTGTTAAAAGATAAAGGATATACATTAAAAGGAGCAAAAAAATTGTTAAAACTCAAACAAAATAATGTTGACGACTTAGAGGCTAATGCTGTAAGAAATGAGTTTTTAAAGAGAAATATTAAAAACAAAACAAAATTAATACTAGATAAGATCAAAGCAATTAAAAAAAATGGCTAAGAAAACACATCTAAAAGTTAGAATGGTTCCTGAGAGTAAAGCAGATAGTGCTTTTGTTTATTACGCAAAAAAACCAACTAAAGGTGAAAAAGCTAAGGTCAAGCTTAAGATTAGAAAGTATAATCCAAATACAAGAAAACATGAATTTTTTGTAGAGAAAAAATTACCTCCACATAGTAAATAATTTACTTTTTAAAATTCCTAAATTCATAATTAATATAGGCTTTAATCATTGACTTCCAAATTGAATTGGTAATTTTTGGATCAATTTTTCTTTTCTTTGATTTGATATTTATATTTTTTAAAATTACAGCTATTCTTTTATTGTCAATAATTTCTTTTTTATGTTTTTTTGTTTTTAGCACTTGATTAACTAATTGTGTTCGTTTCTTTATCAATGCTAAAAATTTATTATCTAGTTTATCTAACTTTTTTCTTATTATAATTAATTTTTTATTTTTCATAGCGACATTAAGATTATATGTATTTGAATACATAAGCTATATATTATTTAAATGCTTTTAAAAAAAAATAATTATAAAAAAATAACAATTTATTGGTTTCAATTAACAATTTTTTTAATTTTTTCAATAATCATTGTCGGTGGACTTACTCGACTTACCGACTCTGGATTATCAATAACCAAGTGGGAGCTGTTCGAAGGTATATTTCCACCATTAAATAATGAAGATTGGATAAAATACTTTAATTTATATAAAGAAATACCTCAATTTTACTTGGTTAATCCTTACATGAGTTTGGATGAATTTAAAATAATATTTTATTGGGAATATTTTCACAGATTACTCGGAAGATTTATTGGTTTATTCTTTTTCTTGCCATTAATTTATTTTTCTTTTTTAAAAATTTTTAAAAAGGAGATGTTACAAAATCTATACTTAGTATTTATATTAATTTTAATTCAAGGATTAATTGGTTGGTATATGGTAAAAAGTGGTTTAGTTGATGATGTTACTGTAAGTCATTATAGATTATCATTACACTTAACTATGGCCTTCATAATTATTTCAATTCTTTTTTGGAATTATTTAAATTTAATATATGATAATAATAAAACTTTTTTTAATAAAAATAATTTACTTTTAAATATTTTTTATTTTTTAATTTTATCACAGATAGTTATAGGCGCATTTGTTTCAGGATTAGACGCAGGGTTAATTTATCAAACTTGGCCGAAAATGAATACAGGTTTTTTTCCTGACGATTTTGTCTTTAATAAATCAGACTTTTTTTCTGTTTTTAACCAACAAGGATTTGTGCAATTTATTCATAGAAGTATGGCTTATATCTTAATATTTTTTTCAATTATAATTGGATTAAAATATTATTTTTTCAATAAGCAAATGCATTTTAAAAATTATTTATTAGTTATCTTGCTCTTATCAATCCAAGTATTTCTTGGAATTCTTACTTTAATAACAGGATTAAATATTTACATGGCTTCATTGCATCAATTAACAAGCATTTTTCTTGTATTATCAGTTCTATATTTTAATTATAAATTTTCTTAAATAAATTGACTTTTGCAGTTATTATTAGTAGTTATCGCCATAATTAGTATGACGCCATTTATAAAAAAAAAAGAGATTAAACAAGATTGGTATTTAATAAATGCTGAAAACGCAGCTGTAGGCAGACTAGCAGCTTTTATATCAAAAGTTTTAAGAGGAAAAAACAAAGCTACTTTTAATCCACATATGGATAATGGAGATTTTGTAGTTGTCACAAATATCGATAAGATTAAATTTAGTGGAAAAAAATTTGAAAATAAAAAATATTATAAACATACTGGTCACCCTGGAGGTATTAAAAGTTTTACACCATTAACACTTAAAACAAAAAATAAGACACATGATATCTTAAAATTAGCTGTAAAAAGAATGTTACCTGGAGGACCTCTAGCAAAAAAACAATTAACTAAATTAAAAATTTATTCAGGTGAAACTCATCCACACCAAAATCAAAATCCAAAAATTATAGATTTTAAAAATCTCAACAAAAGAAATGAAGTAAGAAACTAATGGAACAAACTGAATCAATAAAAAATAAAATTCCAAAATTGAAATTAGATTTTAAAGATAGCAAATACTCTACAGGAAGAAGAAAAAAATCTATAGCAAAAGTCTGGGTAAAAAAAGGTTCAGGAAAAATTTACGTAAATGGTAAAAATATGACTGAATATTTTAAAAGACCCGTCCATCAATTAATCGTTACAAGACCACTAGAGATTACAAATGTTTTAAACAATTATGATGTTAAATGTTCTGTTAAGGGTGGTGGCTTATCGGGTCAAGCAGGAGCAATTATTCTTGGAATCTCTAGAGCATTAATTTCTCATGAAGCAAACTTAAAAAAAGATTTGAAAAAAGACAAACTTACCACCAGAGACTCGAGAGTTGTTGAAAGAAAAAAATACGGTCACCGTAAAGCTAGAAGAAGCTTTCAATTCTCAAAAAGATAAATCATTTAAATTTAATTTTAATTTTTTAGTGATATAAAGGATTTATGTCTAATTATAAGTTAAAAATTGCTATAGCTGGTGCCACTGGGTATGTTGGATTAGATTTAGTAAATTTATTATCAAAACATCCAAAGATTAAATTAGTTAATCTTTGTGCAACAAAAAATTTAGGTAAACAAATCCATATTTTTGATAAAAGATTAAAAAAAACCTTACCAAAGATTAGTAGATTAAACCAAGTAAAATGGAATGAAATTGATTTACTTTTTTTATCACTTCCGAATGGAGCAGCTCACAATATTATCAAAAAATTATATTACAAATATAGTCACTTAAAATTTATTGATTTATCCGCTGATTTTAGAATAAAAAATCATTTAATTTATAAAAGATATTACAAAAAAAAACATAACGCTAAAAATTTGATTAATAACTCTTTATACTCTATCGCAGAATTGAAAAAAAAAATAATTACGAATTATAGGATTATTTCTAATCCTGGATGCTATCCAACTTCTATACAATTGGCGTTATATCCTTTGATTAAAAAAAAACTTATTAAATTTGACGATATTATAATTGACTCAAAGTCAGGTTACTCTGGTGCAGGCAAAAATTATAAAAAAAAGTTTAAATATAAAAATTTTGGTTCTGCTACTTTCGCATACTCTCCTATGAGCCATAGACATACAGCAGAAATGGACCAAGAATTTAAGAAAATATCAAAAAAAATTAAATTTGTTTTTAATCCACACTTGGTACCAACTTTTAGAGGAATACTTTCATCAATTTATATTCATAAAAAAAAAGGAATAACAATTTATAAGATTGTAGATGCGCTCAAGAAATTTTACTCTAGAGATAAATTTATAAAAATTTTAAAACAAAATACTCATTTAGGAACAGGAAACGTTCTTAACACTAACAATTGTGAAATTTCAGTATGCAATACGAGATATGAAAATAAATTAGTTATATTTTCAGCAATCGATAATTTAGTAAAAGGAGCTGCAGGTCAAGCCGTTCAAAATATGAATTTGATGTTTAAATTAAAAGAAACTTTGGGGTTAAAATGAAATATTTATTGATTTTATTTTTACTAATTTTGGTCTCATGCTCAAAACCAAAAAGTGTTTTAATATGTGGTGACCATAAGTGCATAAATAAGGCTGAAGCAAAACAATATTTTAATGATAATTTATCAATTGAAGTTAGAATTATTTCAAAAGATAGAGAAGATAGATTTGACCTAGTTAGTTTGAATCTTAAGAATAATGAAAATAAAGAAATAGCTGTTGTTAAAAATAAAAAAGACAATGAAATTAAAAAACTCTATAAAGAAGAAATAAAATTTAAAAAAAAAGAATTAAAAGAAAAGATAAAAATAGCTAGCGCTCCTCAAAAAAACATTAAGACTTCTGAAAAAAAATTGTCAAAACCAGAAAAAAAGAGAGAAAACAAAGATATTACAAAGAAGAAAATTTTTTATGATAAGTCATATGATATTTGTCAAAAACTTGATAAATGTAATATTGATTCGATAACAAATTACTTGATAAAGATAAGTAAAAAAAAAGATTTTCCGGATATAACAGTTAAGAATTAAAATGACTAAAAAAAAGATATTTAATATTGCAATAGTAGGTTTGGGTAACATCGGAACTTATTTATATAATTTTCTTAAAAAAAATAAGAATCTTATAAATAATAAAAATAATAACACTTTCAAAATAAAATATATTTCTGCCAAAAATAAAAGAAAAAAAAGAAAAATCTCTTTTAGGAAAAACCTATGGATAGATAATTACATGAGTTTAACTAAAATGAAAGATGTTGACATTATTATAGAGTTAATAGGTGGTTCAGACGGCCCTGCAAAAAAATTGGTTTTCTCTGCTTTAAAAAATAAAAAGCACGTTATTACAGCTAATAAAGCGTTAATCTCAAAATATGGTGACAAACTATCTAAAATTGCTGAAAAAAATAAAGTAAATTTAGAATATGAAGCTGCTGTTTGTGGTGGGGTGCCAATAATAAGAATGATTAAAGAAAGCTTAATTGGCAACAAAGTTAATAAAATATTTGGTATTTTTAATGGCACTTCTAACTATATTTTATCATCTATGGAAAAAAATAAGATTTCTTTTAATGATACTTTATCCGTTGCAAAAAAACTTGGTTATGCCGAGTCTAACCCAAAATCTGATATCGATGGTGACGATGTTTCGTCAAAGGTAAAAATTTTATCTAGTTTATGCTTTGGCTCATTTGTAAATTCAAATATTCATGTAGAGGGGATAAGGTCCATTGACAATGAAGATATTATTAATGCAAGTAAACTTGGTTTTAAGATCAAACTTTTAGGCTTTTCAGAAATAATTAATAATAAGTTATATCAAAGAGTGCATCCAACATTTGTAAAAAAATCATCTTATATTGCAAGTGTTGATGGTGTTTTAAATGCTGTAATTGTAGACGGAAGTCCTATCGGCAAAAATATTATCCAAGGCGAAGGGGCTGGAGCAACTGCAACAACATCTGCATTAGTAGCAGATATCTCATCAATATTGAGAGGTAATATAAAAAAACCATTCGGAATTTCTCATAGTAAAAGAAAAAAAATTACAAGCGGTAAAATTGATAATCTATATTTTTCGTCTTATGTAAGAATAAATGTCAAAGATAAATATGGAGTTTTATCTGATATAACTAGAATTTTCTCAACAAATAAAGTTTCAATTAAAAGAGTATTACAAAACCCATATAAGAAATATTCATCTATTCTTATAATTACTCACAGTTGTAAAGATGCAGATATTCAAAAAACATTGAAAACTTTAGCTAAAAAGTCTTATATAATTCAAAAACCTAAAATAATTAGAATTGAAAATGGCTAATGGCTATAGAAAAATCTTATCTCGATAAATTTATTAAAGCTACTGAGAAAGCGGCTATTGGCGCATATCCGTTTATAGGTAAAGCTGACAAAATAGCTGCGGATCAAGGTTCCGTAGATTATATGCGGAGTGAGCTTAATAAAATTGAAATGAATGGTAAAGTAGTCATTGGCGAAGGTGAAATGGACGAAGCTCCAATGTTATATATAGGAGAGAAGGTAGGAACTAAAAAAGGACCTTCCCTTGACATAGCATTAGATCCTCTTGAAGGCACTAATTTTGTAGCAAAAAATTTACCAAATTCTTTTTCAATGCTGGCAGTCACTGAGAAAGGCAATTTATTTTCTGCGCCTGATACGTATATGGAAAAAATTGCTATTGGCGCTGACTTACCAAAAAACTTATTAGATTTAGATAATTCAGTAAAAAAAAATATTCAATTACTTTCTGAAGCAAAGAATAAAAAAATCGATAAAATAACTGCGTGTATATTAAATCGCCCAAGACATAAAAAAATTATAAAAGAATTGGAAAATCTTAACGTGCAAATTAAATATATTTCAGATGGTGATGTTTCTGGGGCTATTTCAGTGGCAGAAAAAAATGCTAATATAGATATTTATTTAGGCATAGGTGGCGGCCCAGAAGGAGTTCTTGCAGCAGCAGCTTTATCATGTTTAGGCGGACAAATTCAAACAAGATTAGTTTTAGATGAAAAAGAAAAAGAGAGAGTTTTAAAACTAGGTGTGAAAGATCCTGCTAAAAAATATAATATTAACGAAATTATAAAAGGTGATGTTATTTTTTGTGCAACAGCTATTACAAATGGTGATATTGTCGATGGAGTTAAAGATCTTGGAAATAAATACGAAGTATCAACTTTTGCTTTACATAAAGATTTACAAGTAGTCAAAAAAATAAAAAATATTCATTTAAAATGAGTAGCGTTTCTATTACAGGTAAAAAATGGCTTAATAAAAAATTTGACTCTAATTACGTTAAATATTTGAAAGAAAATTATATTCTTGATGAAATTACTGCTAGACTTTTATCGATAAGAAAAATAGATAAAAAAAATGTTGAAACTTTCTTAAAACCTTCAATTAAAAACTTAATACCAAATCCTTTAGTGATTAAGGATATGAGTAAATCTATTAACAGAATAATATGTTCTATTTTGAAAAATGAAAAAATAGGTATATTCGGAGACTATGATGTAGATGGTGCTAGTTCTACTGCACTATTAGGAAATTATTTCAAAGAGATAAAAAAACCCTTTCATATATACATACCTGATAGAAAAAAAGAGGGTTATGGCCCATCAATTGAAAGTTTTAAAAAACTAATAGATTTAAAAGTTAAAATAATTATAACCGTAGATTGTGGCACAATGTCTTTTGATGCAATTAACTTTGCTAGAAAAAAAAAGATAGATGTAATTGTAGTTGATCATCATCAATCAGAATTAAAATTACCAGCGGCACACTCAATCGTAAATCCAAATAGATTTGACGATGAATCCAATCTTAACTATCTTTGTGCCGCTGGTGTTTGTTTTATGTTGCTAGTTTCCTTAAATACAGAATTACGTAAAACTAATTGGTTTAAAAAAAACAATATTGTTGAACCAAAACTTTTAGATTTTTTAGATTTAGTTTCACTAGGCACCATTTGTGATGTAGTTCCTTTGATAGGTTTAAATCGAGCTCTAGTAAGACAAGGGTTAAAGGTTATTAGCAAAAAAAAAAATTTAGGTTTAAAAACATTAATAGATATTTGCAAAATTGAGAACAAACCCTCAACATATCATTTGGGCTACGTATTGGGACCTAGAATAAACGCTGGAGGTAGAGTTGGAAAGTGTTCTCATGGAGCAAATCTTCTTTTAAATAATGATCCTAAAGATAGTTTTAGAATTGCCTCTGAGCTAGATCAATTTAATCAAGAACGGAAAACAATTGAAAAGAAACTTTTAAACATTGTGTTAAATAAAATTGATACAAGTCTCGATGATCCTATAATTGTTTTAGAAGGTTATGAGTGGCATGAAGGTATAATAGGTATTATAGCATCTAGAATTAAAGATAGATTTAATAAACCCACAATAATTATTTCTATAACTAACGATATTGGAAAAGCCTCTGCTAGATCTATAGTTGGTTTTGATATAGGTTCAGCAATTTTATCAGCGGTTCAAAATGAAATACTAATAAAAGGAGGTGGACATAAAATGGCAGGTGGCTTCTCAATAAACGTAAATAAAATTAAAATATTTAAACAGTTCATTATAAAAAAATATGAATCTTTGTTTAAAGGAGAAAAAAAAAGAGATCTTATTTACTATGATAGTCAAATTTCACCGTCAGCTGTTAACTTGGATTTTTTTACTCAAGTTGATAAACTTTCACCGTTTGGATCAGGCAATCCTGAACCAAAGTTTTTGTTAGAGGATGTGAAGATTCTAAATTCAAAAATTGTAGGCGAAAAACATATAAAATCTGTTATAGGTAGCAAGGATGGCTCTATAATCAAATCTATTTCATTTAACTCTATAGAAACGGATTTGGGCCAATTTTTGTTGAATAAAAAAGGTAAAAATTTTAACACTATTGGAAAATTAAGCTTGAATGAGTGGAAAGGTGAAAAAAATGTAGAGTTTATTATTGATGATATTTCTGTTATTAACAATCACTAAAATCAGGTCCCATCGTCTATCGGTTAGGACACATGGTTTTCATCCATGAAAGAGGGGTTCGATTCCCCTTGGGACCGCCAGTAAATTATGTACGAAAAATTTGGACAATTTATAAATGGTAGATGGCAAAAATCTTCAAGTGGTGAAACTTATAACGTAACAAATCCAGCTACAGAAGAAGCCATTGGTCAAGTTTCTAAAGCAAATACTAAAGATATAGAGTTAGCTCTTGAGTCTGCAAGAGCAGGGTTTGAAAAATGGAAAAATACTTCTCCATGGGAAAGATCTAAAATAATTAGAAGAATATCAGAATTAATAAAAGAACGCAGAGAACCACTTGCAAAATGGTTAACCTTAGAAGTTGGTAAACCAATTAAAGAAAGCTTAAACGAGGTCAACGGTGCCTCAGAAATTTTTGAATGGAGCTCGGAAGAAGCTAAAAGAATTTATGGAGAAACTTTGCAAGGAAGATCTCCAGATACAAAAATACATGTATATTATCAGCCTGTTGGTGTTGTGGCTGCTCTTGTGCCATGGAATTTTCCTGTGACATTGGCATCTAGAAAAATTTCTACTGCATTATCAGCAGGTTGTTCTGTTATAGTGAAGCCTGACGTTATAACTCCTGGTTCTGTCATGGAACTTGTAGATATTTGCAGGGAAGCTGGAGTCCCCGCTGGAGTTGTTAATCTATTATCTGGTGATCCAGCTTTTATTTCTGATAGTCTATTATCTTCAGATGTAATCAAAAAAGTTTCTATTACAGGATCAACACGAGTAGGAAAGATTATTCTAAAAAAAGCAGCAGAAAAAGTTCAAAGAGTAACTATGGAGCTAAGTGGTCATTCACCATTTATAGTATTTGAAGATGCCGACTTGGATAAAGTTTCGGATATGGCTATACATGCTAAATTCCGTAATAATGGTCAAGTTTGTATTTCACCAAGTAGATTTTATATTCATGAAACAAAAAAAGATGATTTTACAAAAATTATGATAAATAAAACAATGAAACTTAAAATTGGTAATGGATTAGATGATAAAACTGAACTTGGTCCACTTACAACACAAAAGAGATTAAACGAGATAGAAGAATTAGTTGAAACCACAAAGAAAGAGGGCGCAAAAGTTTTATATGGAGGTAAGAGGCCCAAAGGATTTAATAAAGGTTATTTTTATGAACCTACAATTTTTGATAACGTTCAAGACAATTATACAATCATGCACCAAGAACCATTTGGACCACTTATACCAATTTTATCTTTTAAAAGTTTTGACGAAGTAATCAAAAGAGCAAATAATAACAAACTAGGTCTAGCAAGTTACATTTATACTAATAATTTAGAGAAAGCTCATAAGGCTTCTGAAATGATGGAAACTGGAACCGTAGCTGTTAATACTGGCGTAGTAGCATTACCCGAGGCACCATTTGGAGGAATTAAACAAACCGGTTATGGCAGAGAAGGTGGATCAATGGCAATTAAAGATTATCTGAACATAAAATATACACATTTAGGAATAAAATAACTTTAATGAGCTTTTTTGTTTATATGCTCAAATCTCTTCAAAAAAAATCAGTAACATATGTGGGCTACACTAAAAATTTAACAAAAAGAATCAAACTACACAACACAGGAAAGGGCGCAAAATTTACCAGAGGTAGAAAATGGAAGCTTATTTATAAAGAAAAAATAAGCACAAAAAATCAAGCAATTTCGAGAGAATATTATATAAAGAATAATAAGAAATTAAGAAAAATTATAAAAGAAAAGTATCAATGAAAATCTCAATTTTGTTACCTTATAAAGAAAATTTTTCTCCCATATATCCAGGAGCTGTTTCGTTATTTGTTAAAGATACAGTTGAAATAAGTAAGTTTAAAAAAAACATAATAGTATACGGTAATACTAATTATAAAAAAAAATTTAAGATAAAATATTATAATATTCCATTATCAAGTTTTAAATTTCAAAGTAAAAGCAAGTTATATGTTAACGAATTTATAAAGATAGAAAAAAAACAACCATCAGACCTAATAGAAATACACAATAGACCCAATTATCTAGCAGATATAATTAATTCGCTAGGTAAAAAAAATCTAGTTTTATATTTTCATAACGATCCTTTAACAATGACAGGTTCAAAATCTATAAAGGAAAGAAAAAATTTATTAAAAAATTGTTATAAAATCATTTTTAATAGCAATTGGTCAAAAAAAAGATTTTTACAAGGAATGCATGATAAATTTGTAAATAGCGAAAAACTACTAGTCGTCTTTCAATCTGCTAAAAAACTTTCAGTAAATTTAACAAAGAAAAAAAATGAAATTACTTTTGTTGGTAAGCTTAATAGATCAAAAGGTTACGATATTTTTGGTGAAGCTATAGTCAAAATCTTAGATAAATACCCGAAATGGAAAGCCAATGTCATTGGTGACGAACAAAGGGATAAAATAGAATTTAAACATAAAAATTTAACAAAACTTGGTTTTCAACAACATAAAAATGTCCTCAATGTTTATAAAAAAACAAGCATAGCCGTTGTTTGTTCTAGATGGGAAGAACCATTTGGAAGAACTAGTTTAGAGGCCTCTTCCGCCGGTTGTGCAGTCATCATAAGTAATAGAGGTGGTTTGCCAGAAACGATTACGAATGGGATTATCTTAAAAAATCTTGACTCTAAAACACTTTATAAAAATATTGAATATTTGATTAAAAATGCATCTAGACGAATAGATTTACAAAAAAAGTCTATAAATAATTTTTACTTAACCCACAGTTTTGTATCGAAAATTATTGATGAATATAGGTCAGAAAAATTTAAATTTTTGAATTCCTTTTTTACAAAAAAGAATTTGAGTTTAAGAATTTTACATGTCACAAATTTTAACGAAAGACATGATGGACGTTTATTTTTTAATACTGGAAGAAGAATAAATAATGGATTAATAAGACTTGGACATAGCATTTTGGCTTTTAGCGATAGGGATATACAGAAATATTATAAAAATTTTAGAGATCTATCAGGTTCAATTAATTTAAATAATAAATTAAAAAAAACTTGTTATAATTTTAAGCCTGATTTAATAATTTTTGGACATGCCGATTTAATTTCAGCTGACACATTGGGTGAATTGCGCGATGACTATCCAAATTTAAAGATGTCTCAATGGTTTTTAGATCCATTAAATAAACGTGGACCTGATTTTATAAGAAATAAAAATAGAGTGTTAGATAAAATTAACTTTATGGAAACAAATTTTATGACAACATCACCTGATGTTTTAAATTTTTTACCAAGACAATCAAATAATTTTTTTATTCCCAATCCTTCAGATAAATCTTTCGAAACTTTAAAAAATCATCAAAAAAATTGTAATATGGATGTTTTTTTTGCATTAAGTCATGGAGTTCACAGAGGCATCCTAAAAACAGGAAAATATGATGACAGAGCTGTCTTTGTTAAAAAACTCATTTCTAAAACAAATAATGTCAAATTTGACATATATGGTATTGATAAGGTTCAACCAATATGGGCTGATCACTATTTTAAAACAATATCTAACTCTAAAATGGGGTTAAACTTGAGCAGGGGAGAACCTATAAAATATTATAGCAGTGATAGAATAACTCAAATAATTGGTAATGGACTAGTTACTTTAATAGATGAAAAAACAGGTTATAGAGACTTTTTTAACGACAGTGAAATGGTGTTTTATAATAATGTTGATGATTTAGCTGAAAAAATTATAAAAATATCACAAGATGAAAAACTTAGAAGAAAAATAGGAAAAAAGGGTAGAGAAAAATACCTAAAAGATTTTAATTCTACACTTGTTGCAGATTTTATTGTTAAGAAAACATTTGATATTAAAAATAAACAAAGATTTGCTTGGGAAAAATAAATGAATAAATATTTATTTTTTAGAACCGACAGAGTTGGTGATTTTTTACTTACATCTATTATATTAAAAGGCATTAAAAGAAAAGAGCCGTTTTCAGAGATTACTGTAATAGCATCAGAAAAGAATTATGATTTTATTGAAACGATGAGTTACGTAGATAAAGTTCTGCTTTTTCCAAAAAGCTTTAAAGAAAAAAAAAATTTTTTAAAACATATTAATAAAGAAAATCAATTTGATTATCTTATAGTAACTGATAGAAAAGATAGATCAATTATATTTTCACTGTTTATAAAAGCAAAGATTAAAATTTTAAATATTACGAAAAAGTTTTATTTTTTTTTAAAATTATTACCTAAAATAAATATATTACTGGATGATGAAAAAAAAAGACTTAAAAATTGAAGTTATTAAAAAAAATTTAAATATATTAAAAATAAATTTTGAAAAAAGTGATTTAAATATATTTGAAAATGAACTGAACAACCCAAATTTAATTGGTAACAAAAAATTATTCAAAGATGATTTTGCTATCATTCATTTTGACGAAAAATGGTTTAAAAAAGAATATATAAATGAATATACAGATATCAGGCCAACTAAAAATGAATTCGATTTTTTTATCAAAGAACTTATTAATAAACTCAATAAAAATATCATTATAACTTGTGGCAGTATAAATCTTTCAATTCATGATGAATTAAAAGATGAATTTAGAAAAATAGATAACAATATTTATTTAAAAGAAATATTAGGAAAAAAAATATTTTTTATTAACAATCAAGATTATATTAATTCTTGCAGTTTAATAAAAAAATCATACTATTGGATAGGTTGTCATGGATCATTTACACATGTTGCTTCATCATTTAATGTGAAAATATTAGATATTATTGAATTAGATAGAAAAAATTTTTACAACACATATACCAATCATTTAAATAATTATAATTATTTGCCTAGAGAAAAATTCTTAATTCTTTCAAAAAAAATTATTAATTTTTTTTAACAAAAATATAATTATTATAAATCTTAAAGTTTATTGATTTATCAGTAGCAATTAAATCGTTGTCTTTTAAAAAGTATGAATTGTAACCAAAATTGTTAATATAGTTTATTGTATCTTTAACATTTACACCGCTATGTCTCTGCTCAATTTCAACTAATAAAGTAGGCTTAAATTTTAAAATGAGGTTTTTAGCCCCAGAAATCACACTTTTTTCGTGTCCCTCGACATCTATTTTAATAAAAGAAACTTTGTTTTCAATTATGTCATCAAGTTTCTTTTTATTTACTTTTACCGATTTAAATTTTTCTATTTTATTACCTGGATGTATCGTTGCGGCACCTAACTGGAAAAGTTCTTCTATATTGTCTCTGAAAAAAGATTGTGTTCTAAGTGGTAATTTTAACACTGCCTCTCCGTTTTCATCAGATAAAGCCATATTATAAAGCTTTATATTTTTTATTATTTTAGGTAAATTTTTTTCTAAGTAAGGATAAAGTAGGGGATTAGGTTCAAAAGCATGGACCATTTTAAAATATTGCGACAATTTATAAGAATAAACACCTCTATATACACCAATATCTAAAGCATCATTTGTTTTATCAGCAAATTTTTCTATTATTTTTAACTCTTTTTCATAATTATTATGTATCGCTCTTTTTAATCTTTTCTGAAGTAGGTATTTTTCGGATAAAAATATTTTTTTTAATATAAATTCAATATCTTTAATCATTTAATATTTTAGAATTTTTATTCGCAAATATAAGATCTGAATTGACCCAATTTATTAACCTATAATTATTTTTAATTAATAATTTATAAATTTTACTTTTGAAGATGTCTGATATTGACAAATTATAAGTCTCAATCTTTTTTCCGCTTAGATTGGTGAATTCTGTAACAATGAGGTCAATTTTATATTTTTTAAAATTGAAATTTTGTAATGCTTCATACTCATGATTTTCTATATCTATTGACATAAGATTTATTTGTTTATTTTTAAATTTAGATTTCTTAATTATATTATTTAATGTATCAACTTGTAAATTAAATGTTTTAGTTGGTTTTTTAATTCTATATTCTTTTAATTTTTTACTAAGTGTATTTAAAGGAGATCTTTTATGATAATAAAAAACTTTTTTATTGCCTGCGTAATTTGAAACACCAATTTGTATATTTATATCTTTGGGTCTTAATTTTTTAAATTCATCTATGGATGTTTTATCTAAATCAATATTAATACCATTCCATCCTCTTTCATATAATAAATAGGTATTATTATGTTTTATTGGATGATTACATCCAATGTCTAAATATATACCTTTCTTATTATTTCTAAATAATCTATCTATGATCAAATCCACATTACTTATGGAATAGGATTTTTTTGAATATTTTTGATAATAAATTTTTTTAATAAAATTCATAGTTTTATTTTACTTAAAGCATTGTTTTTGAATATATTAGCATCTCTAATATATCTTCTAACCATTTGTGTAGTCTTATGTCCTGTCATTGCCATAATACTTCTTTCATCTGCTCCTGACTCTGCAGCTACAGTAGCAAATCCAGATCTTAAACTATGTCCTGAAAAATTGTTATTTTCAATCCCAGCCAACTTTAAACAATTTTTTATTATAAGAACCACTGATTGATCTGTTAATCTATATTGTGTTAATGCAGATCCTTTAGCGAACCTTCTGAAAATTGGTCCAGTTTTAATTTTTGATATTTTTAACCATTTTTTAAGATTCGTCACTGGACAATAAGCTTCTTTGCTGAAGTAGGGTAGACCCTTTATCATCCCTTCTCCAAACTGATCTGTTTTGGACCTCCTAAGAACTATTTTTACGCCTTCATCAACAAATTCAAGATCTTCATAATCGATAGATATTAACTCAGTTCGTCTAAAACCACCTCCAAAACCAACTAATATTAACGTCTTATTTCTTAACTTTACAATTTCTTCAATTTTTTGTTCATTTATAACATTAATAATTTCTTTTAAATGATTGATTAATATAGGTTTTTTACCTACTTGTTTGCTACCTTTTACCCTTTTTATACTCATTAAATTTTCAATGATTACAGGATGTTTTGTATCTAAATAATGCCCTTTTAATTTGTGAACAACACCAATTGATACTAATCTACGTCTTAAAGTGCTAATTTTTGATGTTTTTGATAAGTAAGTTAAGTACAAAGAAATGATTTTTGGATCTGAGGGCATTGGTTTAAAGCCATGTTTAACGCAGAAACCAGCAAAGTCTTTGTAATCAGACTTATAAGCCCTTAAAGTATTATTTGCTTTAGAGGTTTTTAGATTATTTAAAGTTTCCTCATGTAAGGCTTTTATATCAGTTGTCAGTTTATTCATAACATTACTAACGATAACAATTAATTATCATTAGTAATATAATAACTCATTTTAGAAGTCAAGCAAATAAGTTAAAATAATTTAATGCTTAAATATATTATTTTAGGACTATCAGTACCGATCGTAGCATTTTTTTTAATGTATCGTTGGGAAAGTCTAAAAAACAAAAGTAGAAATTTAACTTTAACAACAGGAATAGCTATTCTAGTAGTGGGAATTCTATTGATTATAGCTTTATTAATAGATTAAATCATGTTTAAGAGCAGGAAAAAAGTTATTTTAGATAGAGGGCCAAGTTGGCCAGATTACGATAAAGCAGAACCATTTATGATTAGGTATTATGTTTTATTTAGAAAAAGG
Organism: uncultured Pelagibacteraceae bacterium; assembly: GCA_902553555.1. Taxonomy (GTDB): domain Bacteria; phylum Pseudomonadota; class Alphaproteobacteria; order Pelagibacterales; family Pelagibacteraceae; genus Pelagilacustribacter. Next base: position 17,876 of record CACDLE010000005.1, on the reverse strand, counting down.
CCTAAATGGTTTCCATTTAATATTTTAGTACATAAGATACTCAAGGAAGATCGAGGAGATTTACATGACCATTACTGGTCTTATATAACAATTATTTTAAAAGGTGGTTATTGGGAAACTACTGATAAAGGTACTTTTTGGAGAGGTCCTGGATACATCGGTTTTAGAAAAAATACCGATAAACACAGTCTTAAACTGAAAGATAATAAGCCTGCGTGGACTATTATGCTAGTTGGGCCCCACCACTCTAGTAAAACTAGTTCAAAATATCAAAATGAAGCTAAAAGGCACTGATTTTCAGATAAAAGTTTGGAAGTATTTGCTTAAAATACCAAAAGGTAAGGTTAAAACCTATAAAGAAGTGGCTATAGCCATTAAAAGCCCCTATTCAGCTCGTGCTGTGGGCAATGCGGTAGGTAAAAACCCCTATGCTCCCAAAATACCCTGTCATAGAGTAATTAAGTCAGACGGCTCACTAGGAGGATATTCAGGTAAAGGTGGCATAAAAACTAAAGAAAAACTACTAAAAAAAGAGGGTATAACACTCTAGAATTGTTGTTTGACGGGCGTTTTAGCATATATCTAAATCTGTGGTTGCTTTTTTTACTTACTCGCGGCTTAGTTGTACCATATAATATGAAATCGCAAAAAAAAAGCTATCTATGGCCTTTTAAACGCTATATTCCTTTTATGCATTGCTCTAGAATTCGCGCTGGTAGCCGCTTCTAGAAGGCCTAAAAATGACCGTTTTTTTATGACCATTTTTAGCAAAAAACTAATATATTTTACTTTATTTAATTATTATCTCTAAAATATCATCTATTATTGTTAATAATACCAGTGATTATAGATAATTTATTATTTTAAGGTAAGCAGTATTTACTTATATTCTAATAATTTACATTAATAACATTATGTAAATCATTGTATTTATTGAAAAAAAAGTAGACTAATATAAACAATAACTGGAGCAGAGATAAATGACATTAAAGTAGAAGTAACGATAACACTAGCTACGTTGTCTACTGCCTTCTTTTCTGAGTACATTGACCCAACTAAGTAAGTTAAAACTGCACTAGGCATAGATGATTGAATTAACAGAACTCCAGCAGCAAAACCCGTAAGTCCTAAAAATTTAATAAGAGCAAAACCTATAATTGGACCAATAACTACCCTAACCGCCCCAAGTATTGATGCGTGTGTCCAAGATACAACTTTGAGTCTTGTTAATGCAATGCCCAAAGACATTAAAACTAAAAATATTGTAGTGTAAGTTAATAAAAATGTAGTATTCTCAATATATCCTGGAACATCCCATTCAAAGTAGAGAAAAAGAACTGCAATAATAATTCCATAGATAGGAACATTTTTTACTAAAATATCTAGTGAAAAACTTTTTTTGGCCAATAAAACACCGATAGTAAAGTGAAACAAAATAATTACAGATGCAATGGCGGATGCCACTCCCAAACCTTCTGTACCATAAGCAAACAGACATATAGGAATTCCCATGTTGCCAGTATTTGGTAAAATTAATGGTGGTAATTCTGTAATAGTATCTTTTTTAAGAATGAATAAAAATATGAAACCCACAACTGCAAATCCTGCAATTATAACTACAGCATAAATAAAATATTCAATAAAGATATCAAGAGTTACCCCAGTTGTTGTAATTGTATAAAAAATCATTGCTGGTGTACCGATATTTCCGGCAAAGTTTGTTATGAAAGTTGTATCAAAATTTGGATCTTTTTTACCAAGATAATAACCTACTCCAATTATGAAGAAGACAGGAAAGAGTACGTCGATTAACTTTAAATAGAGCTCCATTAAGCTCTTACATCAGATTTTCTAGGTTTTCTCAACTTATTTTTAAAATTGATTGCAACTTCAAATTCATTTAAACGTTTATAGATTGATCTTAATTCTGTAATCCTGGTCCAATTTTGTAAAAATAAAGAAAAACTACTTTGAACTTCTCTAAAAGCAGAAGAGGTTTGAATTAAAACGCCTAAAGTCATAGCTCCTGTGAATAAACCTGGTCCCATTAAAAGATAAGGAACAATTATCATGGTTTGGTTGTACATTATTATCCATAAATCAAAATATCCATAATGCAAAAATAATCTGTGATAATTAAACTTTATCCCTGTAAATAATTGAAAAATTGTTGGTGCTTGAACATAGTTTTTTCTATCATCCTCGCCATAAACAAGTTCTTTTCTAAAAGCCGCTTCCACTTTTTGATTGTTATATTCTAAACCAGGAAGTTTTATACCTACTAACCAGCTTATAACTAAACCTCCTAAACTAGCCGTCAGTGAAACCCAAACAAGAGAGCCAGTAATGTCTTTAAAAAATGGTATTACAACATTTGAAGATAAGCCCCATAAAATAGGTATAAAGGCTATTAAAAGCATTATAGCTCTTACTATTTGTAAACCTAAACTCTCAACAATTTTAGCAAAATTCATGGCATCTTCTTGAATTCTTTGAGAGGCGCCTTCTACTTTTGCATCTACTGCTCTCCAATATGGCATATAAGAGAAAGTCATGGCTTCTCTCCATCTAAAAGCCCAAAGCCTAGTGAAATAATTAGTGACTGTGTAAATTATAACATAGGGAATTGCCAATTTCATAAACAAGTAAATACCGTCGTAAAACTCGGACAATTCACGTTCTGGCGCTTTTTGTAAAAGGTCGTAAAAACCTTTGTACCACTCATTTATTTTAACATCTATATACGTCTGAGCTAGTAAAGATAAAATTATGAATGCAAAACCGCCCCACGACCATAATAACCATTTTTTCTCTGTAAAAAAACTACGCCACATAATTAATTATTAGTAAAGTTGTCTGAATATGATTTAATAACAAACTTCTTTTTATTGGGTTCTATTACCTTAAAATTTATATTGTTTTTTTTAGCATATTCAATCGCTTTTTCTTTAGTTGTAAATTCCAATCTAACTTCGCCCAATGTATCAATAGATGACTCCCACCCCATCAAAGGATTTATACTAGTGTCTTTAGATTCAAACTCCAAAATCCACTTATCCTCTTTCCCCAGACCTGATTGAGTTGCAGTTTTAGATGGAATATAAATTTTCGCTTTTTTCATATTAAGTTATTGGTAATTCGCAAATTTCGCCATCTAGTAAATCGTCATTTAAATTGATTTTAAAAATCTCTTTATTTTTACAATATTCTTTATTAATCATAGCTATCCCAACTATCTTTTTGAAAGATGGAGAAAAAGCGGCAGATCTTAAATTACCTATTATTTGTTTTTTCTTATCTAACAAATCTACACTCAATAAGTTTAATGTATCTGAATTAATCTTTACACCCATTAATTTTCTTTTAATACCATTTTTCAAAATCTTTTTTAAACTGTCTTTCCCTATAAATTCTACATTGTCGTTTAGATGAACTAGTTTTTCAAAACCACATTCAAACGGATTATCGCTTATAAGCATATCGTTTCCATATGACAATAAGCCTCCTTCAATCCTTTCAGCATGATTAGGTGCTCCTGGTTTAATATTATATTTTTTTCCTACCTCAAAGAAATAATCATATAACTCCAAACCAGCTTTTACATTTTCTACATGAATTTCGTAACCTCCCTGTTTAGAAAACCCTGATCTAGAAATTAAAAACTTATTATTTTTAAATTTAAAAAAATTATATTTAAAAAATTTTAACTCGCTAATTTCTTTCCCAAACACGTCCTCCATTAATTTAAATGACTTTGGACCTTGTAAAGCCAAAGTATCAATATTCGCCTCAAATATTTTTACATTTAGTTTTTTTCCCGCTGCAATTCCTTTGGCATATAATAAAACATCTGAGTCAGCTATGCATACTCTCCAAATATTATCCTCTAACTTGTAAATTAAAGGATCATTTACCATTCCACCATTTGAGTCAATTAATGGTACATAATAACAACTGCCTACTTTTGATTTAGAAAGATCTCTACATGTCATTAATTGCACTAGTTGATGTGCGTCTTTACCTGAAATTTCTATTTCTCTTTGCACTGAAACATCCCAAAGCTGAACATCTTTTTTTAAATGCAAATATTCTTCATCAACATTGGAAAAAGAGGTTGGCAGTAACATATGATTATAAACTGTATAGCTTTTGACACCCTGCTCTTCTATTTTTTTTGTAAAAGGTGTAGACCTTACTCTTCGTGATTTACTTATGTAAAAATTCTTCATTTGTTTAAAAATTCTAAAATCTTCTCTCTCATCTCAAACGCATTTTCTAAAATTATCATATGACCACAATTTTTAATTATATGAACTTTAGATTTGTTAATCATTTTTGCAAATTTCTCTCCTGATTCTAATCTAATCATCTTATCAATTTCACCAAAAATAAAAAATGTCGGACACGTTATACTATTTACCGCATCAGCACCATTTTTGTAATTATTACAAGCAATCAAGTCAACAGCTAGAACCTCTCTTACCTCTCTAGAAGAATTAAGTATTTTTTGTAATGGATTGCCTCCAATAAATTGTTTTGAAGATCCATATCCCCATTTCATCATTAAATTTAGGGCTTCCATATCACCAGATAAAGCTAGATCAATTAAACTTTTGTTAACAGGAATAGAATAGGACCCAGCAATGAAAACTATTTTTTCAACTTTTTTTGGAAAGTTTTTCGTAAATTCTATGGCCTCTAAACATCCTTGAGAGTGTGCAATCAATATAGATTTTTCAATACCAACATGATCAACAAAATCATTTATCCAATTTGATATTTCTTCTATTGATTTTAAACAAGGTCCTTCGGAATTGCCATGTCCTGGAAGATCTAAATTAAATACATTAAAACCTTTATCAGCTAAAAATTGATCAGTTAAAGACCAAACAACATGAGACTGGCCACTGCCATGCAATAGAACGATAGTCGGTTTTTTTTTATCAAAAGGATGACCAACATCATTTGAAAATATTTTTTTCTTTTTAATTTCTGTAATCAATTCAAAGCCTTTATTAAAAATTATTTATCTTTCCAGTTAGGTTCTCGTTTATCAATGAAAGCATCGATACCCTCTTTTGCATCTAGTTTAAGCATATTTTGAACCATTACCTTTGAAGCATAATCATAAGCATCGGAAAGTTTCATATCTAATTGCTTGTAAAAAGCTTCTTTACCGATTTTTAAAGTTACTGAGGATTTTTTTGAAATTTTTTGAGCTTTATCCAATGTAAAATCTTTAAGTTTATTTATTTCAATAACATCGTTGATTAAACCAATTTTAGCGGCTTTATCTGATGAAATTAATTCTCCAGTTAAAAGCATTTCCATAGAATGTTTATTGGATAAGTTTCTCGAAACTGCAACCATGGGTGTAGAACAAAATAAACCTATATTTACCCCAGGAGTTGCAAATTTAGCTGAGCTGCTAGCATATGCTAAATCACAACTTGCAACTAATTGACACCCAGCGGCTGTAGCTGTTCCTTCAACTTCTGCAATTATTGGTTTTGGACATTTAATTATTGTTTGCATCATCTTTGAACATTTTTTCATTATTTTTAAAAAATATTTTTTTCCTTTATCTGCACCTTTTCTTGCAGCCTTTAACTCTTTTAAGTCATGTCCAGATGAAAATGTTGATCCCTCTCCTGAAATTATTATTACTCTTACATTTTTATTATGACTTGCCTTGTCCAAAGCATTTTGCATTAAATCCATCATATTTTCAGAAAGAGCATTTAAATTCTCTGGACTATTTAAGTTAAAACGCATTACCCCATTTTCATATAAAGAGGTTTCTAAAACTTTGCTATTTTTTCTATAATTCATGGGTTAGTTAATCTTTACCTTCACTTCATCTGACAAAGAGTTAGCTATAAAACAATATCGATGAGCTCTCTCTTGCACCTCTTTCATTTTGTTTTCATCTACAGAGAATTCATTTGAAAATGCTATCTTTGGATTTAATTCAATATTGGTTACTGACATTTTGCCTTTGGAATTTTTTCCTAAAGTTGCTATTGCGTTGTCTGTATATCCTGATACTGGCCAATTCATTTTGGCAGCAAGAGCTAAAAAAGTCATCATATGACAACTGCTTAATGCTGCTGCAAGTGCTTGTTCGGGATTACTATTTTGTTTGTTTCCGTTCCAATCTGGAGCTGCGTCACCATTTATAACAATCTCATCGTTAAATTCTATTTGATGTTTATTTGAATATTTGCCAGGTGATAATTCTCCACCATCAAGATTCCACTTAAGATTAATTGAAATTTTTGCCATTATTATAATTAAATTAGTTTAATTCTTTAGCTTTTTTTCTTAACTCAAATTTTTGTATTTTTCCTGTAGATGTTTTTGGTAGATCGCAAAATTCCACTTTTTTTGGAACTTTAAATCCTGCTAAAGTTTCTTTACAAAAAGAAATTAGTTCTTTTTCTGTGACTGGTTTATCTTTAACCATTTCTATAAATGCACATGGTACCTCTCCCCATTTTTCATCAGGTTTTGCAACAACAGCCGCAATAGATACTGATGGATGTTTTGCTAAAGTATTTTCAATTTCTATAGACGAAATATTTTCACCTCCAGAAATAATTATGTCTTTCGATCTATCTTGGATTTTTACATAACCATCAGGATGCATCACCGCTAAATCTCCCGTGTGGAACCAACCGCCTTTCATAGCTTTATCAGTTGCGTCTTTATCCTTAAAATATCCTTTCATAACCACGTTACCTTTGATCATTATCTCACCAATAGTTTTACCATCTTTCGGTACTTCTTTCATTGTTTCAGGATCCATTATAGCTACACCTTCAGTGTTTGGATATCGAACTCCTTGTCTAGCTTTAATCTCGTTTTGTTTTTCTTCATTAAGCTCATCCCAAGACTCGTTCCAAGCACATTGAGTTACGTGACCGTATGTTTCTGTTAATCCATAAACGTGCATAACTTCAAAACCTAGACTCTTCATTTTTTTAAAAATGATACTTGGAGGTGGTGCACCAGCAGTTAAAACATAAACTTTTTGTTTTAATTTTTTCCTGTCTTTTTCAGGAGCACCCGTTATCATATTCAAAACTATAGGAGCACCTCCAAAATGTGTAACATTGTATTTGTCTATTAACTCAAAAATTTTTTTAACGTCAATATTTCTCAAACAAATAGTTCGACCTATTAACATTGGTACAGTCCATGGATAACCCCACCCATTACAATGAAACATGGGCACTATAGTTAAAAAATTTAATCTATTAGGCATATTCCATGCAGTAGCACTACCAGTAGACATTAAGTAAGACCCTCTATGATGATATACTACCCCTTTAGGATTTCCTGTCGTACCAGAGGTATAACTTAGTGAAAGAGCTTGCCATTCATCATCGGGCATATTCCATTGAAAATTCTCATCACCAGTTTTTAAAAATTCTTCATACTCTCTATCACCAATCTTTTCACACTTTGAATGATCTGCATACTTATCGCTAATATCAATGATGGTAATCTTTCTCTTTATGGTGCTTAAAGCTTTCTTTACTTCAACATGAAGCTGGCGATCGACAATTAATACTTTTGCTTCAGCATGTTCTAAAATATAAGAAATGGTTTTTGCGTCTAACCGTATATTAATGGTATTAAGTACTGCTCCTGTCATAGGTACAGAATAATGAGCTTCAAAAATTTCAGGTGTGTTAAAGGCTAAAAAAGAGACAGTGTCACCTTTTTTAATGCCAATTTTTGAGAGTGCACTGGCAAATTTTACACATCTTTTATAAACTTCTGACCATGTGTAATTTCTATCCTCATAAATTACTGCTTCATAATTTGGGTAGATTTCTTTTGCTCTAACTAAAAAAGTAAGTGGTGTTAAGGGAACGAAATTAGCTTTATTTTTTTCTAAATTTTTTTCGTATACACTCATTTTCAATTAAATTTAGCTTTCATCAAGCTTTCACTACCAGCTATTGCTGAATGATAATGACTGTCTATTTTAGGAAGAATTTTATCAAAAAAGTATTTTGCAGTATTAATCTTTTCTTCATAAAAGTTTTTATTTTTACTTGAATTATCAAAGCTTACTTTGGTCATTTTAAGCCAAGAAAAACCTAAAGCTACATAACCAAGAACTTTTAAAAAGTCATTGCATGCCGCGCTAACATCATCTTTTTGATTTTTAAACTTATCCTCTAACCATTTTGAAAAATCTAATAAAAGTTTTATCTTTTCTTTAAGAATGTTGGATAGTCTTTTTAATTCATCATTATCATCATAATTTTTAATTTCATTTTGAAGCAAGGATATAAATTTTTCCAACGTTCGATTAGTAAGTACTTTTCTAAATACTAAATCAATTGCTTGCACAGAATTGGTTCCCTCATAAATTGGTGTAATTCTATTATCTCTGTATAATTGTTCTATACCTTGATCTCTTGTGTAGCCATAACCACCAAATATTTGTATTGCTTCATTTGTTATTTCCATGCCCATATCTGAAAAGAAAGATTTTACTACAGGAGTCATTAAGGAGACCATTTCGTCTGCTTCTTTTCTTACATTTTCATTTGAATGATTTAAACTTACATCAACTTGTTGTGATAACCAGAAAGCTAGAGATCTTTGACCTTCAATTATTGATTTCATGTTCATTAAACTTCTTCTGATATCTGCATGTTTAATTATTAAATCTGTATCACCATTTTTATTATCGTTCGACTTACCCTGTTTCCTTTCTCTAGTGTAAGCTAATGAATTTTGATAGGCTGTTTCTGCAATACCTAATCCTTGTATACCAACTATAATTCTCTCTAAATTCATCATTGTAAACATCGAACTTAATCCTTTATTTTCTTTACCGATTAAAAAACCTTTGGCGTTGTCAAAATTAAGAACACAAGTTGGTGAACCTTTTATTCCCATTTTAGATTCAATAGATAATGTGCTAACACCATTCCTAGAACCTACTGTACCATTTTCATTTACATTAAATTTTGGAACTAAAAAAAGACTAATCCCTTTTGTTCCTGTAGGTCCTCCTGGTATTTTAGCTAGAACTAAATGAACGATATTTTCTGTTAAGTCGTGATCCCCAGATGTTATAAATATTTTCTGTCCAGTTAAAGAAAATGATCCATCTGTATTTTTGATTGCTTTAGTTTTTATTAAACCCAAATCAGTTCCGCATTGAGACTCGGTTAAGCACATAGTCCCACTCCATTTTCCCTCTACTATTTTTGGAAGAAACTTGTCCTTGATATCATCATCTGCGTGATGAAGGATACAATTATAAGCTCCGATACTTAATTCACTATATAACTTAAATGATAAACTTGCTGAAGATAACATTTCTTCAAAAAAAGTACTTACGGTTTTTGGCATTCCTTGACCGCCATATTTTGGATCACAGGATAAAGACGTCCACCCATCAGTAATGAATTTTTTATAAGCCTCTTTATAACCTGGTGGAGATCTTACTATTCCATTTTCATATACACATGGATTTTCATCACCAATTTTAGCTAAAGGATGTACAATTTCTTGATTTATTTTTGCAGCTTGATCTAAAACATCTTTTACCAAGTCAGAACTTATATCTTTAAATTTATCAATCTCTTTATAATTCTTATTATCTTTAAGATTATCAAAAAGAAACATCATATCTTCGACTGGAGCATTATAAGTGGTCATTTAATTTATTAATGGTTTTCCTGTTTGTAATGTATGGACAATTCTATCTTGTGTTTTTTTATTTTCTACTAACTTCATAAAGCTATTTAATTCTAATTTATACATTTGATCTTCTGTAACCTCTTTATCTAAATTTGTATCTCCTCCACTCAAAACATATGCTAATTCTTTACCAACTTCTATACCGTGATCTAGAATCTTTTTATCATTATATAATGCTTCAAGTATTTTGTGCATTTTTTCTCTAGCATTTTTACCTGAAAGTTTAAATTTACATTCATTAGAAGGAGACTTTACTGCGTTTTTATTGAGTAATTCTCTTGCTGCAGGCAATAATTCATTTCTATTAATAATAACGTTATGATTAGCATCTAGAAACAATAGAGGTTTTGCTTCTTGAGGCGAAGTAGCAGTTTTAGCGTAACCAATAATATCAAAAACTTTTAAAGGAGCATAATCTGGATCTGTTTTAGACTCATTGGTTTGACACCATCTCCAGAGTAGTTCTTTGCAACCGCCGCCGGCAGGAACTAAACCAACAATAGTTTCTACTAAACCCATTACTATATTAGTATGTGTAACTACATAATTACTTTGTAGCACAACTTCTTCTCCACCTCCTAGAGCTAAGCCAGACGGAGCAGATATAACCGGGTATTTACAGTATTTGAGATGCTTGCAAGTTTCTTGAAAATACTTAATAAATTTTTCAACGGACTTTGTATCGTTATTCTTAATAAATTCCATTACATAATTAAGATTCACTCCTGCTGAAAATTGCATGCTCTCATTTATTATAATTAGAGGTTTATCTGTAGCCCTTTTCAAAGCATCCATTGAGTCATTATCTAAAGCATTTGCTTTTGTATTAAACTCAACAATATTAAAATCTTTAAATCTAAATATTTCTGCTGAATCATTTTTGTCTAATTTAATGACTTTTTTTTTAATTTTTCCTAAAGTTTCTAAATTAGTATATTTTTGTCGTTCATCATAGAAACTATCTACTTTTTTTTCTTTTAAGTCTTTTAAAAATTCATTGTGATTAATATCTCCAATTTTAGAAAAAAAATTTTTTAATCCTACAGACTCTAACATTTCAAAGGGACCCATAGACCAATTAAAACCTAGTCTCAAAGCTTCATCAATGTCATTATATTTATCAGTTATAGCTGGTACCAGTGATGATGAATACAAAATTATTTTTGATATTACTGACCATGCATATTTGCCATACTTATCATTTCTGTTTATTAATTCTAATAGATTTATCTTATCGATTTTTAAATCAATCTTTTTAACTGGAAAATATTTATTTTTATTTAAGTTAAGAGCTTCTAGAATTTTTTTATTCTCAGACTTATTCATCCTATAAAACCCTCCCTTACCTTTTCTACCTGTATAACCAGTTTCAATTAGTTTTTTAATAATTGGTAAACCAGAAACAACTTTTTGAAATTCATCTTCTTTAGCTAACTCTTTTTGGAAACTTTTGAGAACGTCTGACATTAGATCAATACCAATTAAGTCATATAAAGCAAAAACTCCTGTTTTAGGGATACCCATAGGTCTACCAAACACAGCATCAGCCTCTTCAATAGAAAGATCCATTTTAACCGCTTCAGTCATCGCTACTTGCATAGCATATACTCCTATTCTGTTTCCTAAAAAACCAGGGGTGTCACCACAAACAATTACGCCTTTACCTAATTTTTCTTCACTAAAATCTTTCAAATAATTAATTTTATTTTGATCGTTTAACTTGTCGATAACTATTTCAAGTAATCCCATATATCTAACTGGATTAAAAAAGTGTGTAATACAAAAATCCTTTTTGTCCTCTGCTTTTAATTTTTCTGATAATACTTTTAAAGGAATAGTTGATGTATTTGACGAGACAATAGAGTCTTTTTTTCTTTGATTGAATATTTTGTTGTAAATATCGTGTTTAATATCAATTCTTTCAACAACTGCTTCTACAATCCAGTCTGCATCAGAAACATTACTAAAGTTATCATTAATGTTACCAACCTTTAAATTTTTAATTTTATCTTTTTCAAATAATAATGGTGGTCTAGATTTTAAAATTCTTTCTTTAGCTTTTTCTGCAATTTCTGTTTTAAGATCTAATAAAACAACTGGGATATTTGCATTGCACAAATGCGCTGCAATTCCACTTCCCATTGTTCCAGATCCGATTACAACTACTTTTTCAATATTCATATGATTATGGTCGGAGCGAGAGGATTTGAACCTCTGACCCTCTGGTCCCAAACCAGATGCGCTACCAGGCTGCGCTACGCTCCGAAAGTCTATTTATATAGGTTATATATGACTTTTTGGCAATTGAAAGATTATTATTATATTAGTAAAAAATAACTAAATGATCCAATATATTTCAAAACCTTTTAAGTATTTCTTTAAATTAGAGTCTGCATCAGGTTTGGTTCTTCTTTTTGCAGCAGTGATCGCCTTGTTTATTAGTAATAGTAATTTAGGTGAAAATTATTTTAAAATATTAGAAAGTTACTTTACACTTGGAACTGAAAATTTTGGTCTTAAATTAAGTGTGCTACATTGGATTAACGATGTTTTGATGGCTGTCTTTTTTTTCTTAGTATCATTAGAAATTAAAAGAGAATTTGTTAAAGGTGAACTTTCAAATCCAAAACAAGCAATGCTGCCAATCATAGGCGCTGTTGGTGGAATGGTAGTTCCAGCTGCTATTTATATAATAATTAATATTGATGATAGCACAAGGCTTAACGGTTGGGCTATACCTTCAGCAACTGATATCGCCTTTTCATTAGGAGTTTTATCATTGCTTGGAAAAAGAGTTCCTATATCTTTAAAAGTTTTTCTAACAGCTTTAGCAATTATTGACGATCTTGGGGCAATAATAATAATAGCCTTCTTTTATTCAGGCAATATTCAGACAACTTACCTAATTTTAATGGCTGTCGCGATGATATTGCTAATAATTTTAAATAGATTAAATGTAAAATCATTCATTCCTTATTTAATAGTTGGAATATTTTTATGGGAATTTACACATCAATCAGGAATTCATGCGACGATTGCGGGGGTTTTATTAGCTTTAACTATTCCTCACGATACTAAAAAAGAGAAAAACTCTTTGTTATTAAAACTAGAACATGCAATCTCTCCTTACGTAGCATTTGGAATTATGCCAATATTTGCTTTTGCAAACGCAGGAGTGTCTTTGGAAGGATTATCATTTGCAACATTGTTGAATCCTGTTCCTTTGGGAATAGTTTGTGGATTATTTTTTGGAAAACAAATTGGAGTATTTTTATTTTCTTATTTGTCTATTTACTTTAAATTTGCAGACAAACCAAACAACTCAAACTGGATGTCTCTATACGCAGTCTCAATATTAACTGGTATTGGTTTTACAATGAGTTTATTCGTAGGCAATCTCGCCTTTGCCAATAACTTAGAATTTAGTGACGGTGTAAAAATTGGAGTCCTCACTGGTTCATTATTGTCTACTTTATGTGGTTACTTCTTGTTATTATTCGCTAGTAGAAAATGATCGATAAAAGATTATTGAAAATCGCATCTAATACTGAATTTTATGGCTTAAAGAATGATTATACTTATAAGACCAATCTCAAAAATTCAATTTGTGGCGACAAAATATCCATAGAAATTTCATTAAAAAAAAATACTATTCAAGAATTAAGATATGAAACCGAAGCATGTATTTTTTGTCAAGCTTCCGCAAGTACATTGGCAAGCATAGCTAAAAATACAAACTTTAGTGATTTAAAAAAAAATTTAAGAAAATATTTAAATTTTAGTAAAAAGGTACCAAAAAAATTTAATAATTTAACTTATTTGTTAAAAGATAAATATATGAATAGAAAAGATTGTATACTTTTGCCTTTTAAAGCTTTTTATAAAGCAATTAAATAATATGATAAAAAAAATTATATTGACTATTATGTTTTTAAGTTTTTTCTCCAATTTATCTGCAAATTACCACAAACTAGCATATGATTTTAATTTTAAAAGTATTGAAGGTGGTGAAATTAAACTAAATAATTATAAGAATAAGGTAATAGTTGTTGTAAATGTGGCTAGTCGTTGTGGTTATACTCCTCAATATGAAGGATTACAAACCCTATGGACAAATCACAAAAAGGATTTAGTTGTAATTGGTGTTCCAACAAATAATTTTAAACAAGAGCCAAAGAATAATGCAGCTATAAAAGAATTTTGTGAGACAAACTTTGGTGTTAATTTTCCTATGACTGAAAAAATGGATGTAATTGGATCTAACGCACATCCTTTCTTCAAGTGGGCAAAGAAAAATTATGGAATTGGAGCGATACCAAAATGGAATTTTCATAAGATAATAATAGGTAAAGATGGAAAAGTTGCTGATACTTTTGCCTCTTTCACTAAACCTAATTCAAAAAAATTTTTAACTGTAATTAATGCTGAAATTAAAAGTTAAAACTTAATCCATCATAAGCAGGTATAATATTTTGAGGAAGTTTTCTTCTTAAAGTTTCATAATCTAAATCAACGTGTAAATTTGTAAGAATAGTTTTTTTTGCTCTAAATTTTTTAGCTAAGTCTACTGCTTCACTAAAATTAAAATGTGATGGATGAGGTTTTTTTCGTAAACAATCAATTATTAGATATTTTAAATTGTACAAGTATTTTAAAGATTTTTTTGGAATATGATTGCAATCGCTCAAGTAAGCAACTTTTTCAAAAACAAAGCCATTTGCTTTAATCATTCCATGTTGTAATTCTATACCTATTATATTTAATTTATTGTTTTTTTTCTTGATACTAAATTTTTTTTTAAAAATATTAGAAGTCATAATCGGCTTATAACCAGAATTTTGCTTAAAACAAAAATTATATTTTTGCCTAATCAACCTAATTGTTCTTTTGCTACCAAAAATAGATATTTTCTTTTTATTTTTCCAGAAAAAAGGTCTTAACTCAAAGATACCAACAGTCTGATCTGCGTGTTCATGAGTATACATTACAGCATCAATATCTTTAATTTTATTTTTTTGAATTTGATTTTTAATATCAGGAGATGTGTCTATTAAAATTGACAAATTTTTATATTTTATATGTGCGCAACATCTAGTTCTAATGTTTTTTAAATTATTTTTTAAATTACCTTTGTAACCTGTTATCCAGGGTGCCCCTAATGAGCTTCCACACCCCAAAATTGTAAATTTATTTTTCAAATTGACTCCCAAATAGTTTAGCAAAATTATATGTAGTTTTATTACAGAGGGTATCAAATTCTACCGATTTTAGGTTTGCCAAAAATTTTGCTGTGTGAATTAGATGTGTCGGTTCATTTGATTTTCCTCTTAAAGGTTCAGGTGATAAATATGGTGCGTCTGTTTCAATTAACAATCTATCCAGAGGTAAAAATTTAAAAGTTTCTCTTAGATCATTAGTTTTTTTAAATGTAACAATGCCACTAGCTGAAAAATAAGCATTTATATCGAGTAATTTATTTGCAAATTTTTTACTACCTGTAAAACAGTGCATCAATATTTTCAATTCTTTGTCTTTTGAATAAGTTGATAATATTTCGAAAGTTTTTTCTTCGGCGTTTCTTGAATGAACAATTAATGGTAAATTGCTTTCAATGGATGCCATTATGTGCTCCTCGAATAATCTAATTTGATCTTTCTCGTCAGAATGATTATGAAAAAAATCCAAACCGGTTTCGCCTATTCCAATAATTTTTTTACTATAACTTATTTTTTCTAAGATTATATTTTTTTTAATTTCTTTATGATTTTTTGCTTCATGTGGATGAATCCCGTAAGTCCCGTATACTTTTGGATATTTTTTTAAGATTTCTAGAATATTTTTATATTTGTTATCTTTTACAGATATAGTTAGAATATATTTAATCTGAGACTTGTCTGCACGACTTATTACATCATCAAGAGATGAATACATCGGTTCATAATCTAAATGACAATGTGAATCTATGATCATTATTCAACCTTTTTAAACAAAATATTTATATTTCCCAATTCTTTAATATGTTCTAATTTAGAGTCTTCTTTAATCTCTGATAATTGTCTTAAATTTTTTGGAACATTCAACGTATCAAGAATTTTATTTGCACTATTAGGTATTATTGGTAAAAGTAAAATACTTATATTTTTTATTTGTTCTATTATAGTATAAACAACCGAGTTCATTTTTTTTGGGTCAGTTTTTTTTAAAGACCAAGGTTCGGAGTCGTTAAAATACTTGTTTGAATCAAATGAATATTCTATCACTTTTTTCAAATAGTTATTTAGATCTTGTTGATTTATTAATTTTATCAAATGTTCTTTATCTTTTTTTAATTTATCAGTTAAAGCTTTATCTTGTTTGCTCAGAATTTCTTTTTTTGGTATTTTATTTGAACAATTTTTTTTTACAAAAGCAAATACTCTTTGACACAAATTACCATAATTATTTGCTAAATCATTATTTATACAATTTTTTAAATTTTCTAATGAAACATTGCCGTCATTGCCAAGTGAAACTTCTTTAATTAGATAATATCTTAATTGATCTATTCCATAATCTTTAATAACTTGAATGGGATCAAGAATATTTCCAATAGATTTTGACATTTTTTTATCGTCAGACAATATCCAACCATGACCAAAAATTCTTTTAGGCAAAGGAATTTTAGCTGCCATTAAGAATGCAGGCCAATAGATCGCATGAAATCTTAAAATATCTTTTCCGATTATATGTATATAGGCTGGCCAAAAATTTTTGTACATATCAGACTTTGTATCAGGATATTTTAATGCACTAAGGTAGTTTGTAAGAGCGTCCAGCCAAACATATATAACATGCTTTTGGTTATTTGGAACTGGTATACCCCAAGAGAAGGATGTCCTACTTACAGATAAATCTTTTAAACCTTTTTCAACAAATTTTACTACTTCATTTTTTCTTGAAAAAGGAAGAATAAATTCAGGCTCTGCTTTGTAAAAATCTAATAATTTTTGAGACCATGATGAAAGTTTAAAAAAAAACGACTCTTCTTCTACCCATTCAACTTTTGATCCAGACACTTTTGATGTTTTTGCACCATTGGTATTTTCAATTTCATCGTCATCGTAATAAGCTTCATCAGAAACAGAATACCAACCTTTATATTTATCTAAATAAATATCACCAGATTTAATTAACTTTAGCCAAATATTTTCAACAGAATTGAAATGTCTTTTTTCTGTAGTTCTTATAAAATCATCATTTGACAAATTTAGTATTTTAGTTAAATCACGAAATTTTTGAGAAAGTTCATCACAAAAAATCTGAGTTTTTTTTTTATTTTTTTCAGCTTCTCTTTGAATCTTTAATCCATGTTCATCTGTGCCCGTCAAAAAATGAACATTATATCCCTCGATTCTTTTAAATCTCGCTATTACATCGGCTATTATACTAGAGTATGCATGACCCATATGAGGTTTTCCTGACGGATAATAAATAGGGGTTGTTATATAAAAGTTTTTTTTCATACAATATATTTTAAATCATACAATATATTTTTGTTATTTAAATTAAAGGAACTAATATTCAAAACTTTTTTAATGGTTTCATTTCTTTCATGAAAAAGATTTGTGTTATCAGTTTTAATAATTTTTGTAACGTAGAATTGGTTTATCAAAAAAATTGATAATCTTATGAATAAATAATTTTTTTCTTTTTTATATAGGTTAATCAGTTTTTCTACGTTTAATGATAATTCATCATTAATGTTGATCTTTTTTTCTTTGCATAGTTTGGTGTAATTTAATGCGTTTCCTGGGGAAACTGGATATTCCTTATATGGTATTTCTGATGTTATATTTCTTTGACGTAAAAGATTATCTATTATTTCTATTCTTTCATCACTTTGTATAAATAATTTTAATTCAATACATCTTGATCTTATTGTATCTATTAATGGTTTTGATTTATTATTTATCAAAATAAAGTTATTTGTATCTGAAGGTTCTTCTATAATTTTTAATAATGCATTAATTGAATTAATGTTTAATAGTTCTATATCGTCAAAAATTATGAACCTTTTTTGATTATTTATATTTGATTTTTGTAATAGAGCTCGAATTTCTCTTATCTTATCTATTGTTAGGTTATCAGTCTCGGCAGAAAAATAG
>CACDLE010000004.1 GCA_902553555.1 uncultured Pelagibacteraceae bacterium | reverse complement strand
TTACCGCCCACAACTACTCCCGCAGCACAAGCGCCCATAAAAAATATCATCATTTTAACTAATCCATTACCTGCTTCTACATTTGGCACCAATAGAATATCTGTTTTTCCTGCAACAGCATTTTTTATTCCTTTTATTTGAGCAGCTTTTTCGGAAACTGAATTATCGAATGCCATAGGACCAAAGACATCAGCTTTAATACCTTCCTCTTTAGCTCTTTTTGTTAATTCTTTAGCTTCAACAGAACTTGGCACACTTTCTAAAACTTCTTCTGTAGCAGATAAAATTGAAACTTTAGGTTTTTCAATACCTATTCTATTTGCGAAATCTACAGAGTTTTTTAGAATATGCATTTTAGTTTCTAATTTAGGTAACACGTTTAACGCGCCATCAGTAATGATGAATGGCTTATCATTTTTTTCTAGTGTCATGTGCCATATATGACTCAATCTTTTTTTACCTATCAGATTTAAATCTCTTTTTAGCACTGCTTTCATTAAAACATCTGTGTGAATATGACCTTTAACTATTATTTTTACTTTTCCTTCACTAGCTAATTTTGCAGCAATCGGAGCAGTACTATTTTCATCAGGCTCATGAACAATTTCATATTTTGAAATATCCCAATTAATTTCTTTTGAAATTTTTTCGATTATTGATTTATCTCCAACAAACAATGGTGTTATTAAATTTGCCTCAACTGCTTGCTTAGCCGACTCTACTGCAACCTTTTTTACAGCATTTACTATTACAGCTTTTACTGGACCTTTACCTTTTGCAATTCTTAAAAGATTTTCAGGACAAACTATGTTTTTATTCGTTAGCATCAAGGTCTTCCATTTCTTTCAGTATTTTTGAAGGTATAGATATATCTTTATTTATATTTTTTTTATATATCTTATTTTTTCTTTCTCCAGGATACATTATTGAGCTAAATCCTTTTGCTTTAGGAAGTTTTTTAACTAATTTGATATTTTTTTTCATCTCTTTTAAAAAACTATTTCCTGAAAAAACATTAGGATTAATCGTAATGAATAGATGTCCTACGTTTTGTGGTCCTGAAAAGTCATCAAAAGGATCTTTTGTTTTTCCGCCATGGCTGCTTCCAGTCAAAACACCACTTAGTATATCAACCATCCAAGCTAAACCTGAACCTTTAAATCCTGCTATAGGTAGTTGCGTACCTTGTAAGGCTTGTTTAGCATTTGTCGTTATTTTTCCTTTTTTATTAAGAGCAACACCGAAAGGAATTTTTAAACCCAACTTTTCTGCTCTTCGTATTTTACCTCGATTAATCATTGAAGCTGAAGAGTCGAATATAAAAGGTGTATTACCTGTTGGCGCTCCAAAGCAAATAGGATTAGTTCCGAACAAAGATTTTTTTGCTCCATGTGGCGCTAACGCAGGAGGAGCATTAGTAAAACAAAACACTATTAAATTTTTCTTTACAGCTTGCTCGGCATAAAAACTAGATAATCCGTAATGACCACTTTTATTAATAGCTACAAGACCAATTCCAGTTTTTTTTGCATTTTTAATAGCTACTTTAATACCTATATCTGCAGCAACAAAACCAATACTATTATCTGCATTAATGTGCGAGATAGATGAACTTATTTTTTTTATTTTTATTTTTGGTTTTGAATTTATAAGACCTTTTTTCAATCTATCGCAATACATCTTTAATCTTGCTAAACCATGAGACTGTGCATTTATAAGTTCAGCTTTTAGTAAATAATCAGCACAAATCCTGGAGTGACTGTTTGGAAGATTATGTTTTTTAAAAATTCTCTGAAGTTTTGAAAGTATTACTTTTTTTTTCACTTAATAATTTTAGAACCTTTTTGTTCCCAGTAATTTGTTCTTTGTTCTGGATTCTCGACCAAACTCTTACACATGAGACCATATTTTTTAGCTAAAGATGAAAAATCTTTGTTTGCCATTTTTACAAATGCATCTATTTTTGTCTTGGTCATCTCAGCCATAACTTCAGGATTTAATCCCATAATTTCCCCTAAATCATAATTATACTTTAATGAAACATCTGCACTATTTTCTAAATTTTTTACAATTCCCTGATCTTTCCCTGCTTTTTTAAAACTTTCTGCCGCAACCTTATAAAAACTGTAACAATCTAAATAATCTTTTTGAATGTTTTCCATGATGTATTTAGCTACTTTTTTTTCTTTTACTTTTTCGTCAGCGAAGATGGATGCTGGCAGAAGAAAAATAAATACTATGGTCAAAAGCCTTTTCATTAATGACTAACCTTTTCCTCGCCAAGGAATCGTTTTATCAATAATTTTTCTTATTGTAATATCAAATAATAAACCTAACATTCCCATAATAAATATAGTTATCCATATTACTTCATATTGAAAATATTTTTTAGCGACATTTTCTACGAATCCAACTCCTGTAGTCCCGGCTAAAAATTCTGCAGCTACTAAAGTTCCCCAACACATTCCTGTTGCCACTCTTATACCAGTAAGAATTTCTGGCAAAGAATTTGGAAAAATAACATGTCTTAATATTTGCCACTTAGATGCGCCAAGAGAATGGGCGGCGTGAATTTTAGATAATTGAGTTCCTGAAGCCCCAGCTCTAGCCGAAATAATCATTATTGATAGCGAGACCATAAATAACAAGAACACTTTGCCAAGGTTATCAATACCAAGAACTGAAATTACTAATGGTGCCCATGCTAGTGGTGGCACAGGCCTGTAAAGTTCAATTAAAGGATCAAAAAATCCTTTTGCAAATCTATTTAATCCCATGAATAGCCCTAAAGGTACTCCTACAATAATTCCTGCTACAAGACCAAGGAACACTCTTAAAAATGAGTCCCATATATGACCAGTTGGTATTGGAATTTTAAATAAATTGAAGTCTCCTGTAACAAAACTTAATATTTTACTTTTAAAGTTGGGTTTAACTTCTCCCTGCTCGTTATGAACTGGGTATTCACCAGGCAAAACATCCGCAAACCAATCAGGAATTAAGAAACCAATAATCTTACTCACGTCCATCATTTCATACCAAATTAGTGGAATTTGTTTGTAACCAACGTTAGGGTTAAGCATTAATGTAAATTTATTAATTGTATCTGAAGGCTTCGGTAGCCATCTACCTGATCCTTGCTCTGAACAACTTGGCCCACTAGAAATAATGGTACCAGACGGAAACAAAAGTATATCAACCCATCTTAAAGTGCCCTGTTCTTTTTTCTGTGCTTTATCAAAATTAATTATTGAAAGCTGCATGTCTTTCAAAGTATTTGGTGGAAATATACTTGCGTATTCAATTCTTCGTGCAATTTTTAAGATATCTTTTGCAAACGAGGAAGAAATCTCCTCTGAAGAGCCAAGATTAGTTCTGAAATCCTTAATCTCTTTTTTTAGCTTTTCCAATGCTGAAGTATATTGACTATTATGGTTACGAAGCTCGAAGAACTCGTCGCTAATTAAATTAAGCTCCTCAGCAGCTGCTTGAAATTTTAAACCCCTTTTTGTTTTTGGTATTGAAGGTATTTCAATGGTATTTTCAATCGATGTACTTGAAGCTTTCCAATTACCTTCTTCTTTTGCAGCTTCAATTCTTTCTATTTCTTGTTCAGCACTCTCATTCGGGTAATCTTTTTTTCTAAAATTTTCAGTTAAATTTATAATTTTATTATTAATTATTTTAATTTGTTCTTTTGTTTCATTATTTAAAAGTTTTTCATTAGTTAATAAAGGAATTGTATTTTTAGTTTGTAAAACAAAATTTAATAATTTGTTTTTATCTTGACTTTTTACTTCTTCTGATTTTTCAATTTCAATAATTATTTTATTTAAATTTTCTGTCTCAGTTTCAATTACAGATGTACTTTTAAGTTGACGTTCTTCAATTGGAAAAAGGTACTTAAGAGAAAGAAGGGACTCATTTACCTTTCCAACTTGACAAAGTTCATTAGCAGATTTTGGAAAGAAAGATTTTGCAATATCCCATGAATAATAAAGCCAAACTAATAATAAGAAACTGCTACCAACAATTACCCAATGAATTCCACCTTGAGCCCTCTCTGGATTTCCAAAAACAGCATCAACTTTTTCTGTTTTAATTAATTTCCTACCGTATAAAACACATCCAACGATAGCAAAGAAAAATACAAAAGTTAAAAAAGCTGTGATCATTAATTATCTTTACCCATTATTTCCTCTTCCATATCCCAAATCATAGAGAGAATTTCTTCCCTTTTTGAAACAAATTCTTTGTTGTTTTTGATTTCCCTTAAATCACCGTTTAGACCCATTGATGCAAAGGGTAACTTATATTCTTTATGAATTCTTCCAGGTCTTGGAGCCATGACGTAAACTTTTTCTCCAAGCAATAACGCCTCTTCAACCGAGTGGGTTATTAAAATAATTGTTTTACCTGTTTCTTTCCAAATTTTAAGAACTAGCGACTGCATTTTTTCTCTCGTCAATGCATCTAAAGCCCCAAGCGGTTCATCCATTAAAATTAAATCAGGATCATTTATTAAGCATCTAGCTAAAGCTACTCTTTGCTGCATACCCCCTGATAATTGGTAAGTAGGAGTATTACCAAAACCTTTTAAACCAACTATATCCAACCATTCGTCAACTTTCTTTTGTGTTTGAACAGCGTCTTCTTCCTTCATTCTCAAACCAAAATTTACATTCTCAGCAACAGTCAACCATTCAAATAAAGCGCCCTGCTGAAAAACCATGCCTCTATCTACACCTGGTCCATTAATTTCTTTATTATTTAAAGTAATTTTTCCTGAAGATGGCCTTATAAATCCTGCTGTAATATTTAATAAAGTTGTTTTTCCACATCCTGATGGACCAAGAACGGTTAGTAATTCTCCTTTTTTTATTGTGAAATTTAAATCTTTGAGCGCATGCACCGTTTCTCCTTTTGGAGTTTTAAAAATCATATTTAAGTTTTGTGAAATTAAGTCGCTCATATAATAATTATATTAGATATTTAATTAAAAAAATAGGCACCAATTATATAAATTGGCGCCTACTAATTTGATTTCTTAAACTACGGTAAAAACTTAGTAGTTACCGTACCTCTAGGAGTGTCAAATCCTTTTAAAAACTTAGCAAGGTTACCACTCTTCATAGATTTTTTTGTTTCTTTCGGTGTTAAAAATTTGAAACCACTTAAAGTGTCTTTCATGTCAGCAACTTTCATTTCCGACTCTTTAGACATAGCTTTCATATCACTTCCACCTTTTCTGTATCTTTCGTTAGCTTCATGAGTTAACTCAACAAATGATTTTAACATTCCTGGGTTTTCTTTCATGAATTTGTTTGTAACAGAAACGATATCAATACCCATAATTCCACCAGCACGTGCTTCATCTACAGTTAGAAGTCTTTTTCCAACTGATGTTGCAGACTTAATAGAATTACCACCAAATAAACATGCCATTACAACATCACCGCTTACTAGTGCAGCTGCACCTTCTTCAGGATCCATAGCAATAATATTCATTTTTTTTCTGTCAGCTCCAACTATTTTCATACTTTCAGTAAAAACATATTCGGCCATAGTTCCTAGTGGAACAGCGACTTTTTTACCTTCAAGCTCTGACGCATTAGCTTTTGTAATACCAGATTTATTAGAAGTAACACATGTTGTTCCTCCCATTCCGTATTCCATAGCAACGTCAACTAAACTAATAGGTGCTTTTGCTTTAACAGCATTAATGTAAGGCATTAAACCTTGTGAGTAAGAGATATCAATGTCTCCAGCCAACATGGCGTCTGTCATAGCAACACCGTTAGTAAAGTTAGTCCACTTAACAGGAACACCAAGAGCTTTATCGTATGCTTTTTTGTTCATGTCCTCAAGATTAGGAGATGGCCACTCTAAAAAGTACGCAACTCTTACTTCTTTTGCAGCAGAGTTTGCTACTGAAGAGTAAAGAGAAAAAGCCAAAATCATCCCAAGAACTGTGCTTATTATTTTTTTCATAGTTCTCCTATATATAGTTTGTTAATTAATGAAGATTAAAAATGAATTTTAGTCGTAAGTAAATACCTAGAGTGTTCAATAATAGGCGATGTTTAGATAAATAATCAATTGTAGGTTGAAATCAAAATCAATACTAATTTTTTTAAATTCTTTTGAATTTTTTTAAATTCATAGAGGTATTAGATGGATAAGTTTTGCCGAAAACTTTTTTATAAGAAATCTTTTTAATTTTAGGATTATATTTTTTTGCAAATTTAAAAACACTTTGAGCTTTGCCACCAAAATTTATTATTCCTTTAAGATTTAAAATTTTAAAAACCTTAGGAGCAATATCCTCGTGGAAAACAAAATTCGTAAAAAAATCACTAAAAGCCGCTTTATGTACAAATGGTTTTTCTGTCATAGAAGCTCTAACAATTAAAGAATTTCTATACAGCCTTACGGAACATTCACCTCCTAATTTAGACCAAGCATAATTATTTATTGGTAAAACAGGATCATTTTCTTTATAGCCACCTTTTTTTCCTGGATATACGTAACTTGATGAAAAATAGATAAGTTTAATATTCAATTTTTCGCAAATTTTAACAACGTTTGCAGTCCCAATTATATTTAAATCAATACTCTTCTTTATATCCTTGTTATGTACTGACATAGGTCTGGACAAACCAGCTAAGTGAATTAAATATTTTGGTTTTTTCTTTTTTAAATATTTAAGAATTGAGTTGTCTTTAAGTATGTTTAAATTTGACTTAGAAGGGAAGAAGACAGAATATTTAGATTTTACTTTTTTAAGAGATGAAGCAAATCTACCAGTACCACCTGTAACTACTATCCGATTATTATAAAGCAACATGGGAAAACCAAGTACCTCCATTTTCTTCAAATTCTTTTTCTTTTAAAAAAATTTCCTCCTTGTGATTCCAAGCAAATAAGAAAGCTATATCTGGAATATTTTTTTTAAAATAATTCATAGAGACAATAGGTATATGCGTGCCAGGTGAAAATTTTCCAATTTTTTCGTTTGTAGTATCACAGATATAATCAATTATATCATTTCCTATATCGCAATAGTTTAAAACTGTTGTACTTTTAGCTGTAGCAGCATAACCACAAATTTTTTTATTATTAGCTTTAAATTTATTTAATTTTTCTAAAGTCATTTTTTTTGATAACTCACATGCCTTTTTAAAATCTAAACATGACTCAATTGTGTCTAATTTCTTTTTTTGTTCTTCATCGAGATATTTTGAAATTATTTCGCTTTTTTTATGTTTATTTTTTCTTCCAATTACATATCTCATTGATCCTCCATGAGTAACCTGCGGCAGCGCATCTACTAGTTGAAAATCGAATAAATCAAAAATTTTGTTTATTGAACTAATAGAAAACATGAAAATGTGTTCATCATAAATTTGATCATAAGAAATCTTTGAAAACATTGATCCTAGATAAGGCTCTTCAAAAATAAGCAAACCTTTTGAAGATAATAATTTATCAACACTTTTAATAACATCTATGAGATCAGGGATATGTGCTATTACATTTGCAGAACATATAACATCAACAGAAGAGTGAAAACTTTTTATTTCTTCTAAATTTTTGGAATTAAAAAATTTATTTAAAGTTTTGATACTTTTTTTGTTTGCAAGCTCAGCTATTGTTTTAGAAGGCTCAAAACCAATTACATTGATATTAGAGTTTTTAAAATTTTCTAATAAAGTCCCGTCGTTAGACCCAACTTCAATTAGTTTAGATCCATCTTGTAAGTATTTTTCTTTTAACCAATGTGCAAATTGATTAAAATGTTTTTTCATATTCTGCGAACTACTAGTATAAAAAGGATACCTTTCATTATGCACTTTTACGGGATTTGAAAATTCATTTAATTGTAAAAGAGATACTTTTTCAGAAAATCCTACCTCCATTTCATAAAAAAATTCCTTATCAAAATCTTTTTTGTCTAAAAAGCCATTTGCGGATGGCATTTTACCAAAAGACATAAAGGGATTGAGTTTGTCACCAGTAATTTTACATTTCATTTTATTTTTTTTGAAATTGTTTAAAAGTTAAATTTTTTTTATCTTTTTTTGAGAGTATTGGTTTTTTTATTGGCCATTTAATTTTCAATGTTGCATCGTTCCACATTATCCCAATTTCATTACCTGAAGATCTATAATTTGTATTATAATAATGAACTATATTTTCCTTTTCTTTTGTTAAAAAACCATGTGCAAATCCAGGTGGAATAAAAATTGATTTTCCATTTTTATCAGTAAGTTCTATTTTAAAATGTTTACCAAATGTTTTTGAGTTTTTTCTCAGATCAACTACTACATCTAAAATTGAACCTTTTAGAACAGAAACAAACTTTCCTTGTTTTTTTTTTGTTTGCATATGTAGGCCTCTTAAAACATTCTTCTTAGACTTTGATGTGCATGAAAAAATAAATTTAGAACCTTTAAATAATGCTTGTTTAAAATCTTCTTTAAAATAACCTCTTGAATCCTTGTAGATTTTATTAGTGACTATCTTGAGGCCTTTAAACTTAGTTTTTTTAATTTGCATTATTTTTTATACGATATATATTTTAAAATTAAATACCACTATTAGTTGTATATAATTTAGTTGTTTTAGGTAAGCAATAGTCTAAAAATTTTATTATTATGAGTTCACAAAGAACAAACATACCAAATTCTTTAAATGAGCACTGGATGCCATTTTCAGATAACAAATCATTCAAAAAAAATCCTAGATTAATTACTGATGCTAAAGGGGTATATTTAACAAATCATTTAGGAAAAAAAATGATTGATGCTAGTTCAGGATTATTTTGTAATCCCTTAGGACACGGAAGAAAAGAAATAACTGAAGCTGTTTCAAAACAATTAGACAAATTAGATTACTGTCAACCTTTCAACCAAGGATTTGGAGGCTCTTTTGAATTAGCAACAAGAATTGCAAAAAAAACACCAGAGGGAATTAACAGAATTTTTTACACTATTTGTGGATCTACTGCTGTTGAAACGGCGATTAAAATTGCAATCGCTTATCATAGAGCAAAAGGGGATTCAAAAAGATTTAGATTTGTTGGAAGAGAAAGAGGATATCACGGTATGAACATTGGAGCTACTACAGTTGGTGGAATGATTAATAATGTAAAAACTTTTGCCAGTGTATTAATGCCAGGTGTACAACACATGAGACACACTCATTTACCAGAACATAAGTTTGTTAAAGGTCAGCCAGAAACCGGAGTAGAGCTAGCAGAAGATTTAGAGAGAATAGCAATGAATTTTGGAGGGGAAAACATCGCGGCATGTATTGTTGAACCAATAGCTGGATCGACAGGAACTCTCGTTCCTCCAAAAGGTTATCTTAAAAGGTTAAGGGAAATATGTGATAAACATGGAATACTATTAATATTTGACGAAGTAATTACAGGCTGGGGAAGAACTGGCTCTGCATTTGCAGCTCAAGAGTGGGGAGTTACTCCAGATATTATGACTATGGCTAAAGCGACTACGAATGGAGTTGTTCCAATGGGAGTCGTTGCTGTAAAAGAGGAAATGTACGATACAGTACTAGACGCTTCAAAAGCCCCTGAAGGAACTCCAGAATTATTCCATGGATATACGTACTCTGGCATACCAGTAGCTGTAGCAGCAGCGTTAGCAGTTCAAGATATTTTTGATAAAGAAGAAATTTTTAAAAGAGCAAAAGAAATGTCTCCTTATTTTCAAGATGGTTTACACTCATTGAAAGATCTCAAAGAAGTGGTAAGTATCAGAGGTTATGGGATGATGGGCGGTATAGAAATGAGAATGAAAGAGAAACCTGGAAAATCAGGATTTCAAACATTTAAACACTGCTATGATGCTGGAGTGAATTTTAAAAATACTGGAGATACCTTAATCATTGCTCCGCAATTTATTTGTGAAAAAAAACATATAGATGAAATTATAGATAAATTAAGAATCGGAATATCAAATTATACTAAATCTTAAATGATTATCGGAGTACCAAAAGAGATTAAGCTTCAAGAACATAGAATTGGCCTTACACCTGAAAGTGTTAAAATATTACACGAAAAGGGTCATAAAGTATTAGTACAAACAAAAGGTGGTTTAGAAGCAGGGTTTACTGATCAAGATTATCAAAGAGCTGGAGCGATAATTCATAATAGCGCAAATTCTATTTTTAAAGATGCAGAAATAATTGTTAAAGTAAAGGAACCCCAAATGGAAGAAGTAAAAATGATTAGAGAAAATCAAATAATTTTTACTTATTTACATTTAGCCGCTGCAAAAGAACTTACAGAGGGTTTGATTAAAACAAAATCAATATGCATAGCTTACGAAACTGTAACTGATGATAAAGGTAGATTACCTTTATTAGCTCCTATGAGCGCAGTAGCAGGACGAATGTCCATTCAAGCAGGGGCTCATTCTCTTGAAAAAAATCAAAAAGGAAGAGGTTTATTATTAGGTGGCGCACCTGGTGTTGATCCAGCAAATATAGTAATTTTAGGGGGAGGAGTTGTTGGGGAAAATGCTGCAGTAATTGCCACTGGTATGAAAGGCAAAGTTTATATTGTAGATAAATCGAAAGAAAGATTAGAACAACTTCATAAAATGTTTGGAGATAAAATTATTCCAACTGAAAGTGACAAAGCAGATCTCAAAAAACTTATAGCAGAATGTGATTTATTAGTAGGTGGAGTTTTAATACCTGGAGCTGAAGCACCAAAATTAATTACTAAGAACATGATTAAATTAATGAAAAAAGGCTCAGTAATCGTAGATGTTGCAATTGATCAAGGGGGCTGCGTAGAGACAAGTAAACCAACCACGCATGCTAACCCAACGTATGTAGTAGATGGAGTGGTTCATTACTGTGTAGCCAATATGCCAGGCGGCGTTCCTAGAACTTCAACTATTGCTTTAAATAAAGCAACTTTGCCTCTTTTAGAAAAAATTGCTGATCAAGGTTACAGAAAAACCTTGTTAGAAAATAAGAATTATTTATCAGGCCTTAACATATTTAAGGGTGCGGTCACTTACAAAGGTGTTGCTGATGCACTCAAGTTACAATATATGCCTGCTGAAAAAGCACTACTATCTTGATAAAACCCAAAGCGGTCGTTATTACAAAATTTAAAGTATTTTGCATTTAAAAGCTTGGTGTAATAAACCCCAGTATGAACTGATAAACCATTACAACTTAGTTATTTTATGATTAAATGATCGATAAGTATGAGTGCACAACCTAAAGAAAAAGAGCAAAACTTCTATTCAGACGTAGGTAAGGATAACCCTTCTCATAGTAGCAGAGTTGATGTTAACGATCTCGTTGCAAGGATGAATGAAAGTAAAAAACAAGAGAGAAAGAGCAACATTATTTTGTCTGCTGCTGCTATCTCAGCAGTAACAGTTTTTGGTATAATTCTTACGCTTTAACAATATATATTCATAAAATCAAAGCTAATAACTCAATTTCTTCTATATAAGAAAGATTTTAATTGTATTTTAGCATTGATATAACTTTCTGATGAAAATAAATAAATGTAGAATTTGCAACTCTTCTAAATTAGTTAATTTATTTTCTTTAGGCAAGCTGTGTTTTACTGGAAAATTTCCATCTAAGAAACAAATTATCAAAAAAGAACCTATTAAACTTATTTTGTGCAAAAATTGCCAACTAGTTCAGTTAGCACATAATTTTAATTTAAAATATTTATATGGACCTGATTATGGATACCGAACAGGAATAAACAAAACTATGCTAAATCATGTTAAAAACATTACAAAAATTTTATCCAAAAAAATAACTTTAAAAAAAAATGATATAGTTTTAGACATTGCTAGCAATGATGGATCTCTTTTAAATTTCTATAAAAAAGATATAATTACTTTTGGGATTGATCCTATTCTAAAAAAGTATAAAAAAAACTATAAGAATATAAACTACTGTTTACCTGATTTTTTTTCAGCAAGTAAAATAAGGGGCATAACAAAAAAAAAATTTAAGATTATTACAGCTTTGTCAGTTTTTTATGACGCTAAAAATCCAAACAAATTTATTTTAGATGTAAAAAAAATATTAGACAAAGATGGTATTTTTTTACTAGAGTTTGCTGACCTTTCATCTATTATAAAATTAAAAATGTTTGATACAATTTGTCATGAACATCTTGAATATTATAGTTCAAAAGTAATTTGTGATTTAACAAAAAAACACAATTTAAGAGTTTTTGATATTAAACAAAATGATATTAATGGAGGAAGTAAACAATATCTAATTTGTCATAATAATTCAAAAATAAAATCAAATACAAAAAAAATTGTAAAGATTTTAAAAATTGAGAAGAAACAAAAATTAGATAAAATAATTACGTATAAAAATTTTATCAAACATATTAATAAGTCAAAATCACAACTCTATAAAAAACTTGTTCATCTTAAAAATAATCATAAAACAATTCATTGTTATGGAGCTTCTACAAAAGGAAATGTTCTTCTTCAATATTATAATATAGATTATAAATTAATTGACTATGCTGCAGAGAGAAATAAAAATAAATATGGCTATTATACTCCAGGCTCTAAAATTAAAATAGTTTCTGAGAAATATTCAAGATCTTTAAATCCAGATTATTTTCTTGTGTTACCATGGCATTTTAGAAGAGAAATATTGAAAAGAGAAATAAAAACAAGAAAAAAAGGTGTTAAGTTTATTTTTCCTTTACCAAAATTAAATATTATTTAACCTAATACCCTTGTTTTTTTACAAAATCCAAATCTGATTTGACCATATCTTCAACTAACTTTTTAAAAGTATATTTTTGTTTCCATTTAAGCTCTCTTTTAGCTTTTCTACAATCTCCAAGTAAACTTTTCACCTCTGAAGGCCTATAAAGTTTTTTATCAATTTTAACATATTTTTTGTAATCTAAATCCACTAAACTAAATGCTAATTTAACAAAATCTCTTACAGAGTACTGCTTCCCTGTGCTAATAACATAATCCTCTGGTTTTTTTTTATTAAGCATTAACCACATAGCTTCAACGTAATCTTTTGCATGACCCCAATCTCGTTTTGCATCTATGTTTCCTAGTTTTAAATCCTTCTGTATACCAAATTTAATTCTAGCAACTGCGTGTGTTATTTTTCTAGTTACAAATTCAAATCCTCTTCTTGGAGACTCATGATTAAAAAGAATTCCACTACAACAATACATATTGTAAGCTTCTCGATAATTTCTTGTAAGATCATAACCAGCAACTTTAGATATTCCATAAACTGATCTTGGGTAAAAAGGTGTTTTTTCAGTTTGTGGGACTTCTCTTACTTTTCCAAACATCTCAGATGAACCCGCAAAGTAAAATCTAGCTGAAGGTAAAAACTCTTTTAAAGCAGATAAAATATAATGGGTCCCATTCATATTTGTGTTCAAAGTTGAAAATTCATCTTTAAATGAGTAATCAACATAACTTTGAGCACCTAAATGGTAAACCTCATCAGGTTTAATTTTTTGAATCAGTTTTACCAAGCTTGCGTAACTTTCCAAAGAACCTGGATGTAATGTAATTTTGTTAAGCACATGCCTTAGTCGCCAAAGACGATGACTTTTATCTTCTAAAGCTACTCTCCTTACTAGACCATGAACTTTGTATTTTTTTTTTAACAAAAATTCAGTCAAATAAGAACCGTCTTGACCAGTTATACCTGTAATTAAAGCTTTTTTACTCATCTTTTTCGAAATTAAATGTTATTAATCTAAAATTTTGATACATACTATAAAAAAAAAATTACAATTACTATTTAAAAGATTATCCTATGGTCTTTTTAAATTACTTTATGGCGAAATAAAGGATTTTAAGCCTGCGGGAAATGATGAAAGTTCTGAAGTCTTAAAGTCTAATCTGGATAATAACTTTATCTATAAAGTATATAAAGTGCAGAAAGCACGTTTGTATACAGATACAATTAACGATACTGCTATTATTCAAGAAAATAAAATTGTAGAAGGACCATCTTTTCAAATTAGAAATGTTAAATTTGACAAAATTAATACTAACATAGTTTTTAACAAAGGAACTCCAAGATTAAAAAAAAAAATAAAAGGCCGGGTTTTTGCTATGTTAACAGGAGGAGCTGGGAACTATAATTACTTCCACTGGTTGTTTGATGTGCTTCCTAGATTAAAGATATTAAGCAATGTCACAAATATTAATGAAATTGATTATTTTTTGTTACCCGATCTTAAAAAAAAATTTCAAAAAGAAACACTTGATATTTTTGGTATTCTATCAAAAAAAAGATTATCTAGCTCAATCTATAGGCATATTGAATGTGATGAGATTATATCTACCGATCATCCGTGGGTTATTAAAAATGATGCAACTAATGAAATTCAAAATCTACCGATTTGGATTATCAAATGGTTAAAAAAAACCTTAACTTCCAATTTTGATTTAAAAGATAATAAATTTCCAGATAAAATTTATATTGAAAGATCTGATGCCTCTCCAAATATCCAAATATTAAGAAAAATAACAAATGAAAAAGAGGTGATTAATTTGGTTCAAAGTAAAAATTATAAACGTATAGTTCTTTCGAATTATAGTTTTAAAGAACAAATAAAATTTTTCTATAATGCAAAAGAGATTGTTGGTCTCCACGGTGCAGGATTTGCAAATTTCGTTTTTTGTAGTTCTGGAACAAAAACATTAGAATTAAAACCATCAACAGCAGGCTTAATGTATGAAAATTTAGCAAAAAAATGTAATTTAGAATACGATTGTATTTCTGTGGTACCTGAAAAATACGCTGCTAATAACCAAATGGGTCATATCAATGTTGACATTAACTTACTTAAAAATAAATTAAGTGACTTATGAAAATTGATTTGATAATAATTTAAAAATAATGGATGAAATAAAATCTTTAATTTTACTAATATCAAGTGGATTGATAATTAGATACTCCCTTACATTAACAGGGCAAGCCTGGGCTAAATCACATGCCCAAACAGTTGCTTTCATGATTTTACCAGTCATCACTTACGTTATTACTAAAACAATTGCTGGAAATATAGCTTTATCACTTGGAATGATTGGCGCTCTTTCAATAGTCAGGTTTAGACACCCAGTCAAAAGTGCTTTAGAATTAATAATTTATTTTGATTTAATCACTGTCGGTATTGCTACAAGTGTAAGAACAAAGTGGGCAATCCAATTAGTTTTATGCACTGTAATAATAATTTTTGCTGTAAAAATTTTACAAAAAATCTTTAAAAAATCTGGTAAATCATTTTACAATATGTCATTCAATGAGGGTAATACAAGCAACACACTTGAAATCACATCAAAAAAAAAAATAGACTTTATAGAAAACAGTGATTTTTTAGCTAATTCACTTATAGATCAATCTCAAAATGAATATATTTATAGACTGAGCTTTAACAACAAAAAAGAGCTACAAGAGTTTAAGAAAAAAATTGAGGAAGAAAAAAATATTCACAAAGTCAATGTAAACTTTAACTAGTTAATGAGATTAATATTAATTTATTTTTCCTTCTTTTTATTCTTCCCTCAAATAACACTATCGAATATTAACAAACCGTTACAGAACTTTTCTGGGTGTGTTAACGAAGTTTCAGAAGTTATACCAAAAAAATTTGACTCACTTAAAATTGATAAAATTGAAATTGATGTACACAATTACAGAAATTGGATAGTAAATAGCGTTAGAATACTAACAAGTAGATCAAGATATGTTTCAGAAAATTTTAAACAAAGATACGACGCTACAGTCTTAGTTAAATATAGTGATGGCACAAAATGTATGTACAGTGCTAGGATACGTCATCATGGAGATGAAAAGGACCATATCGATTTATTAGGAAACACTATCATTCAAAGTATTGATGTTCATCTTGAAGTTGGAAATATTAAGGGTATTACAAGATTTAAACTATTAAGACCCAATACAAGAGGAAGGCTCGCCGATGAAATTTTTTTAACAGAATTGTTAAGAAATTTAAATTATTTGGCACCTCGAACAGCAAAAGTTGATGCAAGAATAAATAAAGCTAATTCAACTATGATTTTTCAAGAAAAAGCTGCAAAAGAATTATTAGAGTATAATAATAGAAGAGAGGGTCCAATACTCGAAGGGGACGAAAGATTTTTTTTCAAAGCAGTTGAAAAGTTACCCTCAAACCAAAAAAGTAATTGGGAAATTGGAGTTGTCCCGATTATGAACAATAGCATTAAGCATTTACTAGCAAAACAAGTTAACTCAAATATCATAAATAAAAGTGAAGGATTAAAAAAAATGTCATTTAATGCTACCACAAACCTTAACCTAATTTATTTATATTATTCTAATAAGTTCCAAGACGAAAAAAACAATTTTCATTATTTTGATTACGATTTAGATAATACACTTTTAGGTTTTTTTGATCCTAAAAATATTCTTAAATTAGATATTTACAATCTTTTAATTCAAGCAACTAATAGTCAGCATGGATTAGCAGCAAACAATCGAAAATTTTATTGGAATTCATTAGAAAATTATTTTGAACCTATTAACTATGACTCAAATCCAAATATAGTTTTGAACAATCCTACAACTACTACTGTTGCGTATAGATTACCAATATCAGAAAATTTTTTTTCTTCTTTTAATTCTCTTAAGATAAAGCTTAAAAATACTAATAAGGAAATAATAAAGAATAATATAAATTTGTCAGGGTTAAACATAAGTAGTAACGAGGTATCGAGTAAAATAAATAGAATAATAGAAAATTTAAATAGAATTGAAAAAGTTTATCAAAATATTAATGATGATGAACTTTTAGAACATAATAGATTTAAACCAATAGAAAATATTTTAAAAAAATTTAACGACACACTAAATGATATAGATTCTAATGTTATGTTGGTTAAACAAAATGCTCAAAACGGAAGTTTACAAAGATGTAGAATATTTTTATCAAGTTGCCAAGATTATAATTTTACGCAAAATGATTTAACAGACTTATTAGAGGGTGAACTTGTGCTTAATGAAAATTTATATCAATATTTAGGAAATACTTTAAATTTTGAAAATATCAAAAAATATAGAAACTTTAACAAAATGAAATTTGGAAGTTCTACGCTTTATTTTGAGGATGGAATAATTATAAAGCCTAACTATGATAATTTAAATTTAAAAATAATACAAACAGAGGTAGGATCTAGAGCATATTTCATAGGAGGTAACTTAAAGAATTTCAACATCCAATACCAGGGGCAAGCTCTTTTAAAAAATAATACTCCTAAAAATTATCCCAATGACATGAATGGCTTGACTGGCTGCTTATCCTTTATAAATTTAAGCGTTGAAAATATAGTAATAGACTCAAAAAATACTAATTGTGAAGATGCTATTAATTTTATAAATACCACTGGCCAAATTAAAAAAATTACGATCGAAAACTCTTTCAGTGACGGTTTGGATGTAGACTTTTCAAATTTGCATATAGATAAAATATTTATAAATTCTTCAAAAAATGATTGTGTTGATTTTTCAGCAGGCGAGTATAAATTAGACTTACTAATTTTAAATAATTGTGGGGATAAAGCTTTATCAGCAGGTGAGTCTTCGACGATTTATATAAAATACATTGAGGGCAAAAATTCTCAAATTGGTATAGCCTCAAAAGATAGTTCGACAGTTTTTTTAAATAATCTTAATTTTAATAATGTTAAAAGTTGTCTTTCGGCTTATAATAAAAAACAGGAGTTCAATGGAGGGGTTATTAAATTTGAAAACGAGATAATTTGCGATAATTTTGTAAACAAGTTTGAAATTGATAAATTTTCAGAAATAACTAAACAAGGAAAATTTAACCAATGAGTTTTAGAACTGAGGAGAAACTTTACATAAGACAAGAAAACTTAATTGATTTTAAAAAATTTATTTTCAACCGTTCGGGGAAAAAAATACATAAGCCAAGAAAAATAAAAAGTCTTTATTTTGATAACTCAAATCTAGACATGTATAATGACTCTGTTGAAGGAATTGTTCCAAGAAAAAAAATTAGAATTAGGAATTATCCTAATTCAGAAGATAAAAAAAACTATCTTGAGATAAAATATTCATCTGTAGAGGGAAGATTTAAAACTAGAAAAATTATTGATAATAAAACTGTTGATTTTTATAAAAGAGCAGGCTGTTTTGATAATAAATATGGAGTATGTATGCCAAATTTTTATGTAACATACGATAGAGAATATATGATTATTGATGATGTCAGAATTTCAATTGATAAAAATATAAAATATGAAAATTTTAAAACAAATTATTACCAAAAAGAAAAAAATTGCATTATTGAACTTAAGACTTCTGCTGATAAAGATAGTGATGAATTAGTCAATTTATTTCCTTTTCAAAGAATAAGATTTTCAAAATATTGTTTTGCAGTCGAAAATTGCAATAGAACCTTTATCAATTAACTATGTTTAAAAAATATATTACAAAGTATTTTAATAGAAAAAATTACTTAAATCTTAAATCTGAAGAAAAAATAAAACAATCAATAATCTCTTTTAAGAAATATCATGAAGAAAAAATATTAAACATACAAAAAGCAATTAAAAACCAGTCTTCCCTTAATTTTTTACATTCAGGAAATTTAGGTGATTTGATATATTCATTTTCAGTTATACAGGAATTGTCTAAAACACATAAATGTAATTTTTTTATACAAACAAATAAAAAAATCCCTATAGAATATTTTAAACATCCAGCTAACGGATACTATATTGACGAAAGAATGCTGAATTTATTTTTGCCTTTAATACAGAAACAAACATTTATAACTAAAATTGAAAAATATACTAATCAAGAAATTGATATTGATTTAAATTTATTTAGAACTCTTCCAGTTAATATTTGTTTTAATTCACCAAGATGGTATTTCCATATCACCGGTGTGCAAGTTGATTTATCTACTCCTTACTTAGAGGTAGATGAACATAATGAACTAAAAGATAAGATTATTATTCATAGAACATTTAGACATCGTAATCAGTTTATAAATTATAAATTTTTAAAAAACTTTGATGATTTGTATTTTATTGGTACTAATGATGAATATTTAGATTTAAAAAAAGAGGTACCAAATTTGATGATATATGAATGTAAAGATTTTTTAGAGATGGCCCAAATAATTAAGTCTTCAAAATTTTTTATTGGAAATCAATCGATTGCTTATCCAATGGCTGAAGCGCTTAAAGTCCCAAGATTGTTAGAAGCCGAACCATTTTTTCCTGTAGTACAACCAATAGGAAAAAATGCATATGATTTTTATTACCAGCCACATTTCGAAAAATTTTTTAAGATATTATACCAAACAAAAGGTGATTAAATAAAATGAAATCGTCTGAAAATATTTTTTTAAAAAAATTAATTAAAAAAAAATTTATGAAGGGGAATAGTATTAAAAACTATCCTTTAGCTTCTGATACCTTTGCAATCGATGATTTAATTTCAGGAATAAAAGTGATGATAAGTGGAAGATTAACTATGTCTGAGATAACTAAAAAATTTGAAAAAGAATTTGCAAGATATGTAGGTTCAAAGTATGCGTTAATGGTAAACTCTGGCTCGTCAGCAAATCTATTGGCATTTTTCTGCTTAGTAAATCCTAAAGCAAAACAAAAATTAAGGAGAGGAGACGAATGCTTAATACCCTCACTTTGTTGGTCAACTTCTCTATGGCCTATATTGCAAAGCGGTTTAAAACCAAAATTTGTTGATGTAGATGTAAAAACTTTAAATATGAATCTTAAAGATTTGAAAAAAAAAATTAGCAAAAAAACTAAAGCTATAATGGCTGTTCATATTTTAGGAAATTCAACAAATATGACTGAATTAATAAAAATTTCAAAAAATAAAAATTTACAAATCATTGAGGATACTTGCGAGTCTCTTGGTTCAAAATTTAAAAATAAATCTCTCGGTACTTTCGGAAGATTTGGAACATTTTCTTTTTACGTTTCACACCAAATTACATCAGGTGAGGGAGGTATGATAGTTTGTAATGATAAAAAAGACTATGAAATATTACATTCACTTAGAGCTCATGGTTGGGATAGGGGATTAAATAAAAAAAATAATAAGAATTTCAACTTTATAAATTCAGGTTTTAATTTACGTCCTATGGATATAACTGCTTCAATAGCATTAAATCAGCTTAGAAAATTAAATAAATTTAAAAAAAATAGATCTTTCAATAGAGACTTAATAATCAAGAAATTATTACGATCAAAAACATGGAGTGACCAATTTCAATTTATTGATCCAGTCAAATATCTTAAACCGAGCTGGTTCGGATTACCAATACTTCTTAAAGGAAGATATATAAAAACTAAGAAAAATTTTTTAAATTTTCTTAATAAAAACAAGATTGAGACAAGACCAATAATAAGTGGAAATTTTCTTAATCAACCGAGCATTAAATTATATAAACTTAATAAAAAAAATGAAAAGTTTAAATCCGCACAAGAAATTGAAGATAGAGGTTTTTTTATAGGTCTACCAACAGAAAAAATTAGCTTAGATAAATTAAATTACCTTACAGATAAATTGCTAAAAATTGATAAGTTTTTGTAAGTTATTGATTTTTTTATATTAAAATACTACATGTTTATTAAATAAGATTAATTTGATATATTTATTTTTGGACACACAAGAATGCAAGGCGAGGTAGCTCAGTTGGTTAGAGCACAGGACTCATAAGCCTGGGGTCGGCGGTTCGAATCCGCCCCTCGCTACCATAAGTTTATATTCTATTATGAATTTATCTATAATTATAGTTTCATATAACAGTGAGAAATTACTAAATAAAATTATTAAAAAAATACCAAAAGAAAATGAAATAATCATTATTGAAAATTCACTCAAAGTTGATGTAAAAAAAGATTTTGAAAAAAAATATAATAATACTAAAGTCATTATACCTGCCAAAAATTTAGGCTATGCTTCAGCTTTTAACTTAGGTTTCAAAAAAAGTAAAAATAATTACGTTTTGTCTTTGACTCCTGATGTTATCATCAACTCAAATTTAATAAATCAGATAATTAAAATTATTAAATCTTTTAAAAATTTTACATTAATAGCTCCAGAATACAAAAATCAAAAAATTTATAAAAATTATATCCATGCAGGGGAAAAAAGGATTAAAGAAAAAAATATATCAAAATTTAAGTTACAAGAAGTTAAAGATATAGATTGGTGCTTTTGTGTTATCAATAAGTTGAAATTTAAAGATAAAAATATATTAGACGAAAATTATTTTCTGTATTTTGAGACAATGGATCTTTGTAGACATTTATTTTCAAAAAGACATAAAATGTATATCATCAAAGGATTAAAATTTGATCATCTTGGGACAAGTTCATCTGACAATAAATTTAACGATGCAATAATGTTAAATAGAAACTGGCACTTTAGTTGGTCAAAATTTTATTATTTTAAAAAGAATAATAATTATTTTTATGCTTTAAAGAAAATCTCTCCAAATATATATCAAGGTATTAAAGGTATAATAATTTCATTTTTTAAAATGAATTTGAATGAAATAAATTTACATCTACATAGCATTTCTGGCATTATCAATGGTATCTTTCTGAAAAAATCACACTTTAGACCAAATATTAAAGATAATTAAATTTATGAAAAATCTCAAAATGTTTTGTATTACTTTAGAACCATCTCATATAGATTTGATAAAAAGTTTAGACTACGATCCAGTTGTTCTTGGTGAAAAAAAGCCATCAATTAATTGTTTCGGTGACAAAACGGGTGAAAATATTTCGAGTAAAAATAAATATTATGGAGAGTACACTTTTCACTACTGGTTATGGAAAAACTATTTTAAAAATTTAGAGGAAAATAAATGGCTGGGTTTCTGCCAATATAGAAAGTTTTGGTCTCTTAATGATGTTAATTTCGAAGATCTTTCTTTAAGAAAATTAAAAGAAATATCTTTAAAAGAAATACCAAGTAAATTTGAAAAATACGACGTAATACTTGGAAAACCTTTTTATATAAACCAAAGAAGAACAATGAAATTTTTAAAAAAAGGTTTCAAATTGATACTATCTAATCCTAAATATTTATTTGATGAAAAATCAAGGACTATTAAATTTCATTTTGATTTAATGCATGGCAGAAATAACTTAAAAAAAGCTATAGAGCTACTTGATGATGAAAATAAAAAAGATTTTCAGCATTTTGTTTCAACTGAATATTCTTTTAATCCGCACAATATGTTTATTTGTAAATCTAAAAATCTTCTTAGAAGATATTATGAAGATATTTTTAAATGGTTAAGTTTATGTGAAGATATTTTTGGTTTCGAAAAATTAAAAGGTTATGGCATGACAAGAATATACGGTTTTTTAGCTGAAAGATTTATGTCTTATTGGTTCAAAAAAAATGCAAAATATGTTGAAATACCAATCTTATTTTACGATATAAACAATGACTTAGGTCAAAAGTAATTTTAAATATTTCGAATACTCACAATTGCCATAAAATTTTATACCTTTTTCCAGTTCTTTTTTACTAATCCATTTCTTCCTGAACGATATTTCCTCTAAACAAGCTATTTTAAAACCTTGTCTTTTTTCTATTGCAGAAACAAAAGCAGTAGTATCGTAATAATCATCGATTGACCCAGCATCAAGCCATGCACCTCCTCGTCCGAGGAATTCAGCATTTAATCTATTTAATTTTTTATATTTATTTAGCAAGTCTACTATCTCCAATTCTTTACGTTTAGATGGTTTAAGTTGTTTACTAAATTTTACAACATTTTTATCAAAAAAATATAATCCAGTAACAGCTAAATTCGATTTTGTTTTAATTGGTTTTTCAATCAATTTAATAACTTTATTTTTTTTGTTTAATGTAGCAATGCCATATAATTTTGGATTTTTAACAGGATGCAAAAAAACTTTTGCTCCAGTTTTTAGTTTAACTGAATTTTGTAAAGTTTTTGTAAGACTTTGAGCATAAAAAAAATTATCTCCAAGTATTAGGGCAACATTCTGATTATTTATAAATTTTTCTCCAATTACAAAAGCCTCAGGTAGACCATTTGGTTGACTTTGTTCTTTGTACTGAATTTTGATACCCAAATGTTCACCATTTTTTAAAACTTTTCTAAATTGAGAAACTTGACCTTTATTTACTATAATTAATATTTCTTTAATCCCAGCTAACATTAAAATTGAGAGAGGATAAAAAATCATTGGTTTATCGTAAATAGGTAACAATTGTTTATTTACTGATTTAGTAATTGGACTCATTCTAGTTCCTAATCCACCAGCTAGTATAATACCTTTTTTAATCATAACTTTAATCCTAATCTTCTTTGATAAAGTTTTTTCGATATTGATGTTATAAATTCAATATTATTTAAATACCAATCAATTGTTTCTTTTAAACCTTTCTCTAACTTAATTTTAGATTTCCAGCCAAGATTTTTTGAAATTTTTCTACTATTCAAAGCATATCTAAAATCATGGCCAGGCCTGTCCTTCACAAATTTAATTTTAACATTTTTACCTATTTTAAAATTTTTTTGTTTAAAGATCTTTAATAAAAGTTTTATTAAATTTATATTTTTAATATTTATTCCTGAACCGACGTTGTAACTTTCACCTATTTTTCCTTTCTTAAAAATTTTGAGCAAAGCTTCACAATGATCTTCCACGAAAATCCACTCTCTAGAGTTTAAACCTTTTGAATAAATAGGAAGAGCTTTATTTTGAATTATATTGGTTATCATTTTAGGAATTAATTTTTCTGGAAATTGAAATGGTCCGTAATTATTACAACAATTCGAAATAATAGCTGGTATTCCAAAAGTTCGAACATAAGATTTAATTAAATGGTCAGCACTTGCTTTTGTGGCTGAATATGGTGAACTTGGGTTGTATGGAAAATTTTCATTTGATCTCTTTTTTTTAATGTCACCATATACTTCATCGGTTGAAATATGAATTAATTTTATATTTTTTTTAATTTTTTTATTTTTTCTTATAATTTCTAGTAAATTAAAAACTCCCAATATATTTGAGTTTATAAATTGATTTGGAGAATCAATTGATCTGTCTACATGAGTTTCTGCAGCAAGATTAAATATAGCTTTAGGTTTGTATTTATTGATAATTTTTTGCAATTTTTTTTTGTTGTTTAAGTCAATTTTATAAAATCTAAAAAAATTCTTTTTGATTTTTTTTTTATAAAAGTTATTTGAAGAATAAGTCATTTTATCAATATTAATCACAAAATATTTTTTCTTTATAAGATAATGGACTAAATTACTCCCAATAAAACCCGACCCACCAGTTACAATAATTTTTTTCATAAGAATTTAGAAAATTACTCGTATTGTGGTAAATTAATAAAAGAATTATTATATAAAATCAATTAATAACAACAAAAATGAATAATCAAGATATAACAATTATAATAACTTCCTTTAAAAGTGAAAAAAAAATAATTCCATGCTTACAATCGATAGGCCAAAATACTCCTATTTTGGTTATAGAAAATTCTAATGATTTAACACTCAAGAAAAAATTAGAAAGTCTTTATCCTAATTTAAAATGTGTACTGTCTGAAGAAAATTTAGGATATGCCAAGGGGAACAATCTTGGCTTATCTTTAATCAAAACAAAATATGCTTTGATTATAAATCCTGATGCAAAACTGTATAATAATAGTCTTGAAAGATTTTTTGTATCTGCAAGCAAATATCCAAATTTTGCAATAATAGGACCCTATATACAAGAGAATGATAAAATTATCGATGAGAAAAAATTAGATAAAAAAATGATAGAGGTTAAAAATGTAAAAGGTTTTGCAATGTTTCTTAACTTGGATCAATTTAAAGACGTTGGATATTTTGATGACAAATTTTTTATTTATTTCGAGGAAATCGATTTGTGCAAGAGACTCGTCTCAAATGGGAAAAAAATATTCTTAGACCCAACTATTAATGTATTTCACTCAGGAGGTAGCTCTCATGACGAAGAAATAAATTTCGAAATGGAAAAATCAAGAAATTGGCATTGGATGTGGTCTTCTTTTTACTTCCATAAAAAACACCAAGGTTATTTAATATCTTTAATAAAAATTTTTCCAAAATTTATTTCAGCAATTTTAAAAATTATATTTTTTTCAATTTTATTAAATAAAAAAAAAGTCAGCATTTATTATTGCAGGTTCTCAGGGATTTTTAATTCAATGTTACTTAAAAGATCTTGGTATAGGCCTAAAATTAATTAAAGTTGATTTATTACAATTAAAAATATAAAACTTTTTCAGTGAAAAAAAATCAATACAAAATATTAGTAACAGGCGTTGCAGGATTTCTTGGCTCACATTTGTCGGAAGAACTATCTAAATTAGGTCATAAAATTATAGGTATAGATAATATGATAGGTGGGTATAAAGATAATATTCCTAAAGAAATAGAATTTCACAACATCGATTGTTGTGATTTCAAT
Organism: uncultured Pelagibacteraceae bacterium; assembly: GCA_902553555.1. Classification (GTDB taxonomy): domain Bacteria; phylum Pseudomonadota; class Alphaproteobacteria; order Pelagibacterales; family Pelagibacteraceae; genus Pelagilacustribacter. Next base: position 36,916 of record CACDLE010000004.1, on the reverse strand, counting down.
AAAATTAAGAATATTATGAAAGGAGTAGATATCGTTTATCACTGTGCTGCTACTGCTCACGAAGGATTGTCAGTATTTTCTCCTTTTGAGATTACAAAAAATAATTATTTAGCCTCAGTTTCGATTTTTTCTGCAGCTGTAAATGAAAAAGTAAAAAGAATAATATTTTGTTCGTCTATGGCTAGATATGGTTCACAAAAATATCCATTCATAGAGTCTATGGATCCAAAACCAGTAGATCCCTACGCTATTTCAAAAGTGGCAGCAGAGCAAGTATTAATAAATTTATGTGAGCTTAATAAAATTGAGTGGGTGATAGCGGTACCACACAATATTATAGGACCAAAACAAAAATACGATGATCCATTTAGAAATGTAGTTTCAATTATGATAAATAGAATGTTACAAGGTAAAGCTCCAATTATTTACGGTGATGGAAAACAAACAAGATGTTTTTCATACATAGACGATTGTTTAAGTTGTTTAATTCCAATGTTGGATAAAAAAAGTCTAAATAAGCAAATAATAAATATAGGTCCAGATGAGGAATTTGTTACTATTAATAAAGTTGCCGAATTATGCTCAAATATTACTGGCATAAATCTTCCACCAATTTATAAAAAGGATAGGCCTAAAGAGGTGAAACATGCAATTTGTTCAGCAGATAAAGCCAGAAAACTTTTAAATTATAAAACTCAGGTAAGTTTAAATGAGGGTATTAAAAGAACTTATGAATATATTAAAAAAAGAGGCGTGAAACCATTTGAGTATCATATTGACCTTGAAATAGACAATGAATTGACACCAGATACTTGGAAAAATAAAGAAATTTAATGTCCTGGAAATTCAATAATACTCTCTGTGAAATATGATCTTTTTTTAAGTAAGTTGTTTCCAGGTAGGTCAAATAAGTTTATCACGAAAATAAATCCTGCAACTGACCCCCCAGATATTTCTATCAGTTTAGCTGCTGCCTCTGCCGTTCCTCCTGTTGCTATTAGATCGTCAATTACTAAAATTTTTTCGTCTTTATTTATAGAATCTTTATGTACTTCAATTGTTGCCTCGCCGTATTCTAATTTAAAATCCACTGAATGTCTGTCTGCGGGTAATTTATTTTTTTTTCTTAGAAGTACCAAGGGTTTCTTTAGAACATAAGATACAACAGAGGCAAAAACAAAACCGCGAGATTCAATAGCAGAAACTTTATCAAAATCAACTTTTTTTGAAATCTCAATTATCTTATCAATAGTATAATTAAATGCTTCTGGGCTCTTTATAAGAGTTGTAATATCTCTAAATAGTATTCCTTTTTTTGGATAATCAGGAATTGATCTAATATATTTTTTTAAATCCATATTTAGCTTCAATATCTAACAAAAAAAGGCTAGATTTTAAATAATGAAAAAAAGAATTCTCGGGATAATTGGTGGAAGTGGCCTTTATCAAATAGAAGGTTTAGAAAATATAAAGTGGAAAAAGGTAAATACATCTTGGGGTGAGCCTTCAGATAGAATTTTGTCAGCAACATTAAATAAAAAGGAACTCTATTTTATACCAAGACATAAGCGCGGTCATAGAATCAGTCCATCAAATATTAACTTTAGAGCCAACATAGAGGCTCTTAAAAAAATGGGAGTAACAGATATTATTTCAGTTTCGGCCGTCGGTTCTCTTCAGGAGCATTTAAAACCAGGATCATTCATAGTAGTTGATCAATTTATAGATAGAACTTTTGCAAGAATTAAAACTTTTTTTGATAAAGAGATAGTAGCTCATGTTTCGATGGCTAAACCAACAAGTCCTGCTTTAATGAAATGCTGTGAGTCAGCTTTGGTGAAATGTCAAATACCTCATCAAGTAGGTGGAACATATCTAGTTATGGAAGGTCCTCAATTTTCAAGTTTAGCAGAGTCCAAAATGTATAGAACATGGAAGGCTGATGTGATCGGTATGACAAACATGCCAGAAGCTAAATTAGCAAGGGAAGCAGAAATTAGATATTGTTCTGTTGCAATGGTAACTGACTTTGATTGTTGGCATCCAGATCATGATGTAGTTGATGTTCCAACAGTTATAAAAACTTTGCAACAGAATGCTTCTAATGCTCAAAATATGATTATTGAAATAATAAAAACTTTTGAATCTTTTAATACAAAAGGAGATCCTGCTAACGACTGTTTAGATACTGCAATAATTACACCAAAAAAATTTCAAACAAAAAGCACGGTCAAAAAGTTAAAACACATCGCGGGTAGAGTTTTGAAAAAATGAAAATTGAAGGTAAGAATTACCGAACAATTTGGTTTGAAAATAATGAAATTAAAATTATTGATCAAACAAAACTTCCACATAAATTTATAATTAAAAGTTTAAAAACAATAAAAGATGCAATTAATGCAATAAAAATCATGGAGGTAAGAGGGGCACCTCTTATTGGAGCAACAGCGGCTTTTGGATTGGTTTTGTCTATAATTGAAAAAAATGACTCATCATTTTTAAAAAAATCAAGTGAAGACTTAATTGCCTCAAGGCCTACAGCAATAAATTTGAGATGGGCAGTAGACCGTATGATGAAAAAGTTATCGGGAGTAAATAACAATGATATTTTAAAAATAGCTTTAGATGAGGCAAAAGCAATTACTGAAGAAGATGTAGGGTTTTGTAAAAATATAGGTATTAATGGGTTAAAAATTATTGAAAAGATATATCAAAAGAAAAAAGACGTAGTAAATATTTTAACTCATTGTAATGCAGGATGGCTAGCTACAATAGACTGGGGTACAGCAACTTCACCAATTTATCACGCTCATCAAAAAGGGATAAAGGTGCATGTTTGGGTTGATGAGACAAGACCTAGAAATCAGGGAGCTAATTTAACTTCTTATGAACTTAACGAGGAAAAAATTCCTAATACTATTATTACAGATAATACTGGAGGCATTTTAATGCAAAGAGGAAAGATTGATTTGTGTATTGTAGGAACCGATAGAACTTTATCAAATGGTGATGTATGTAATAAAATAGGTACTTATTTAAAAGCATTGTCTGCGAAAGATAATAACATTCCTTTTTATGTTGCATTACCAAGCTCAACAATTGACTGGAATATTAAAGATCACAATAAAATACCAATTGAGGAGAGAAACCCTGAAGAATTATCTCATGTTGAGGGAGTTGATGAACATAATAATATAAGAAAAGTTAGAATTTACCCACAGAAAAGTAAGTCTCTAAACCTAGCCTTTGATGTAACGCCTGCTAAACTAGTTACTGGATTAATTACTGAAAAAGGTATTTGTGAAGCTTCAGAACAAGGGTTAAAAGGATTATTTAAGTGAGCAAACTTAAAGCAGATGTAATCAAATATTCAAAAAAATTAAATTTTACCAATTTATCTGCTTTAAGATCTGGAAATATATCAGTTAGAACAAAAGATAAAGGTATAGAAGGTTTTTATATTACTCCTTCTGGAAGGAAATATTCATCGTTAAAACCTAAAGACATAGTCTTTGTTTCTTTAAAAGGAGTCTACAATAAAAAAAAAGGGAAACCTTCATCAGAATGGAGATTTCATCAAGATATTTATGTGAATAAAAAAGATGCTAAAGCAATAGTGCATGCTCATTCAACTTGTGCTACAGCAGTATCTTCACATCAAAAAAATATTCCAGCTTTTCACTATATGGTTGCAGTTGCGGGCGGAGAAGACATTAAATGCACTAAATATGCAACTTTTGGAACTAAAACTCTCTCTAAAAATATTATTAAAGCTTTAAAAAATAGGTCAGCATGTTTGATTGCTAATCACGGTCAAGTTGCTTTTGGTGAAAATTTGGAAAACACTTTTGAGCTTGCACAAGAGATCGAAAATATTTGCCATCAATACATTAATGCCATAAGAATCGGGATACCTAAGATTCTTTCAAAAAAAGAAATGAAAATAGTCTTAGCTAAGTTTAAAAATTATAAAAAAGGTTGATTTTTTATGGTTAAAGTTGGTGAGCATATAACGATAGATTTTCTCGGTGTAAAAAAAGACTACACACCTGAATTTTATGAAAAAATTATATATACAATTGCTAAAGCTGCTAAAGTTGAAATTTTAAACGTGTCATCACATCGCTTTCAACCTCAAGGTTTTACACTAGTTGCATTATTAGCTGAAAGTCACTTTAGTTTTCATACGTTTCCAGAAAAAGGTGTAATTAGCTTTGATTTTTTTACTTGCGGAAAAGTTAATCCAAAAGTTGCTTTAAAAATTTTAAGAAAAGAAATCCAACATGAAAGAGTTGTAACTAATGCTTTCGATAGAAGTAGTATTGGCCTTTATGATGATATTTATAGCACCCCAGGACAAAAAAAATATTATGTAGTTAAAAATGTTTTAGAAAAATTTACATCTAAAGTTGGTCAATTTGTTGAAATAATGGATTTAGAAGAATTTGGGCATGCTTTATTTATTGATCATGAAATACAAGTAGCTGAAAAGGATGAAAAAATTTATAGTTCAAATTTTTTCAAGTCTAGTTATGACTTAAGCAAAAAAAATAATAACGTAGCAATTATTGGCGGGGGAGACGGTGGTGTCGCTAGAGCGTGCTTAGAAAATAATTCAAACTTCATTGATTGGTTTGAGCTAGATCCAGAAATAGTAGACGCATGTTACAAGCATTTGCCAAAAGTGTGTTCAAAAGTAAAAAAAAGTAACAAAATTAAAACTTTTTGGGGAGATGCTTTCAAAAGCATAAAAGGAGTAGAAAATTCTAAGTATGATAAAATATTTGTAGATTTAAACGATGATCAATATTGTATTGATTTAGCAAAAAAAAACATGAAAGATTTAAAGAGAATTCTCAAAAAAGGTGGAGTAATTACCGCTCAAGTAGGTAGTCAAGACAAAAAACCAAAGCAAGTCGATAAATGGTGCAACGTTCTCGAGAAAAATTTTGGAAATGTAAAACTTTCAGGTGTATATGTACCAAGTTTTGATTGTAAATGGAATTTTGCGTCTTCCATTATGCGATAGCCCTCAATTATTCGTAAAATTAAATACTAGCATAATCCATTTATTTTACTTACAATATTTAAAAACAATAGGAGACTTATGAAAGAAATAAAGAATATATTAGTTACTTTCTTAACCTTTTTCTTCTTGTCAGTTAATAATCTTTATTCTGATAATGTAAAAATTGGTACTGAAGGTGCTTACCCTCCATGGAATGCAAAAGATGCCTCGGGCAAGTTAATAGGATTTGAGGTGGATTTAGCTATGGAGCTTTGCAAAATTATGAAACATAGTTGTACTTTGGTTGAACAAGATTGGGACGGAATGATTCCTGCTCTACAATCTGGAAAATTCGATGCGATTATGGCTGGTATGTCTATTACAGATGAAAGAAAACAAAAAATTAATTTTTCTCAAGGATATGCAGATGAAGTAGCATCATTTGCGGTTTTAAAAGGTTCAAGTATAAAACCTAAAACTCCAAAATCGATTAGCTTAGCGAACATAGACTCTAATGATCAAAAAACATTAGATGCCTTAAAAAAAGCTTTTGAAGGAAAGATTATAGGCGTTCAAACAGGTACTATTCATCAAAATTTTTTAAAATCAGGTTTAATCGGAAAAGTAAATGTATGGACTTACAAAACTCAAGATGAAGTAAATCTTGATTTAGCATCTGGAAGAATCGATGCAGCACTAGCAGCAGCGGTAGCTTTTGAGGACTATAATGCTAAGGCAGGTTCAAAATTAAAATTAGTTGGACCGACTTTTTCAGGTGGTACTTTTGGAAACGGTGTTGGAGTTGGAATTAGAAAAGCTGATAGTAGTTTATTAAGTGATTTTAATTCTGCGATAGATACTGCAAGACAAAAAGGTATTATTAAAAAATTAGCAATTAAACATTTTGGCTTTGACGCTTCTATGTAAAATATCTTTAGGCGGCAAATTAATTGCCGCCTAACTAAAATGGAATTATTATCATTTGGAGACACAGGTTGGGGGGATGAATTATTAAGAGCAACCTTTATGACACTATTGGTTGCTATAGTGGCTTTTTTATTCGGTTTTTTAGTCTCTTTCTTAATAGTTCCATTAAAACTATCAAACAAAAAAATTTTAAAATACCTAGGTAATACGTACACAACAATATTTAGGGGTGTTCCAGAACTTTTAGTAATTTACCTACTTTTTTTTGGAGGAAGCAGCGCAGTTATGTTTGTTGCAAAAATATTTGGTTATAAAGAATTTATTGAAATCAACGCTTTCCTTACAGGCTCTGTTTCAATAGGTTTAATTTCTGGCGCTTATACTACTGAAGTTCTAAGGGGTGCCATTGAGTCAATTAACAAAGGTCAATTTGATGGAGCTAAGTCACTTGGGTTAAAAAAAACTACGTATTATGTTTTTGTAATCGCTCCACAGGTTTTACGTTTATCATTACCTAACTTGAGCAATGTTTGGCAGTTAACTCTTAAAGATACTGCACTGATTTCAGTAACAGGACTTGTTGAAATTATGAGACAATCTTATATTGCATCGGGAGTTACTAGAAACCCTCTTTTATTTTATTGTTTTGCAGCCTTTTTATATTTAATTTTAACAACTATTAGTCTCAAATATTTTAATAAATTAGAAAAAAAATATAATTTTCGCACTTAAATGAAACCACTTATAGACAATTTTCCTGATATTATGAAGTCTGCATTATTAACAATTGAACTTACAGTTTTATCTATATTAATTGGACTAGTAATTGGTTTTATTTTTGCTTTAATGAGAATAAGTAGAAATAAATTATTATTTTATTTTTCTTACTATTATTCTTTTGTGTTCAGAGGAACTCCACTTTTTGTACAAATTTTTATTATTTATTTTGGTTTAGCACAACTAGAATTCATAAGAGAATCATTTTTATGGATAGTTTTAAAAAAACCATATTGGTGTGCAATCATTGCATTTGCATTAAATACTGGTGCTTACACATCTGAAATATTTAGATCAGGTTTTGAAAAAATAGATAAAAATTTAATTGAAGCTGCAAATTCATTAGGATTAAATAAGTTAAAAATTTTTCTGACTATAACTCTTCCAATTGGTATCAAAAGATCTATACCAGCATATGGAAATGAGATGATTTTAATGTTAAAAGGCACTTCTCTAGCTAGCACAGTTACGCTTCTTGATTTAACTGGAACAGCCAAATACATAATTTCAACTCACTTTAATCCCGTAGAAGTATTTGTTTTTGTAGGTTCTATTTACTTGTTTTTTACCTTTTTAATACATACTTTTGTTAAATATTTAGAAAGAAAGTTTAGGTACTACTAATGTTTAAAGTTTCTTGTATACAATTGTGCTCTACAGATTGTGATAAAGATAATCTTAAAAGAACTACAGCTCTAATAAAAAAGGCTGTAAAACAAAAAACAGACCTTATTATTACCCCGGAGGTATCATCTAAATTTTCATTAAATAAAAAAAAATTGCTCACAATAGCAACGTCAATGCAACAAGACCGTTATTTAAAAGGAATAAAGTTATTAGCAAAAAAATATAAAAAATGGATTTTAATTGGATCATTAATAATAAAAAATAAAAACAAACTTGCTAATAGATCCGTATTGATTAATCCTAAGGGAAAAATAAATACATATTACGACAAAATTCATATGTATGATGCTAAGCTAAGCAAATCTGAGAAGTATAGAGAGTCAAAAACTTTTAAGCCAGGGAAAAAGATTAAAATCGTAAATTTACCTTGGGGCAAATTAGGTTTATCTATTTGTTACGATTTAAGATTTCCAAACATGTACAGAAAAATGTCAAAAAAAGGTGCAATATTTTTAAGTATACCATCTGCATTTACAGAGACTACAGGCAAAAGACATTGGCATACTTTATTAAAAGCTAGAGCAATAGAAAATTTTTCATATGTATTTGCCCCAGGCCAAGGTGGAAAACACTGCAATGGTAGAAAAACTTATGGACATTCTATGATTGTGTCACCAGATGGAAAAATTTTAAGAGAATTAGGAAAACGAGAAGGAGTTATCACAGCAACCATTAATCCCAAAACTCCTTTAGTTTTGAGAAAAACTATTCCAAGTGTTTATTATGATTAATAGTGTGATTTTACTTCTTTAATGTTAGATCCTAAAATCTCATTAATTTTTAATTTAATTTTAGCTCTTTCATCATTAGACTTATAGACATCTCTTGATAGCTTAATAAAAGCTTCATCAAACTTTTTATTTTTCTCAGCTTTTCTCTTATTTTCTTCAATATCCCACAATTTGAGATTTATTTTTTTTAAACTTTGTATAAGACCTTCAATTTTACTTTTATCTGGAATTTGATCTTCTGAAGTAGTCGTTAAAGACGAAAGTTCTTTTTCAATATCCTTTAATTTTTGAATATCATTTATTTTTTCTTTTTTTATTTCAAGAATAGTTATCTTATCTAGCAATTCTCCAGCAGATATCTCAGCAAGTATTTGATTTAATTTTGTATTCATAAAGTTTTTTTTTGATTATACTAAATAATCCATTATATAAAGTTAAAATTATGTCAAATATCTTAATAATAAAACACGGATCGCTCGGTGATTTAATTCAAGCAAATGGGGCTATACAAGACATTAAAAATTCTTTTAAAACTTCTAAGGTTCTGCTTTTAACAACAAGAGCGTATTTAGAATTTATGTCAGCGTGCCCTTATATAGATGGGGTGCTTCTAGATAAAAGACTTCCAAGATGGAATTTATTTTATTTAAATGATTTAAGAAACCTATTATCAAGATATAATTTTTCCCATGTTTTTGATTTACAAAATTCAAAAAGAACTAAATTTTATAAAAAATATATACTAAAAAAACCTATATGGTCTTCATCAGAAACTTCTCTTAATGAAGGAGAAAAATTATCAGATTTTAATGAAGATTCTGTTTTAAACAGAATGGAAAAGCAATTAAAAAAAAGCGATATTATTATTAAAAATACAAAAAAAATAAATTTAACTTGGAGTATTAAAGATATTTCAAGAAATTTGAAACAATATACGAATGGGGAATATATTTTAATTTTTCCTTTTTGCTCAAAAAAGCATATTCAAAAAAAATGGCCTTATTTTCAAGAATTAATAATCAAAATTAAAGAAATTTATAAAAATAAATACCCAATTTTAATAGCGCCAGGACCAAATGAAATAATTGAAGCAAAAAAAATGAAAGCAAAAATTGTTTTAAACGATAATAAATCAATAGATCTAAGTTTTTTAGTTTCTTTAATTAATTCGGCAAAATATATTATCTCAAATGATACAGGGCCCGCGCATATTTGTACTCACTTAAATAAAAAAGGAATAGCTTTATTTGGAAACCATACAACAGCAAAAAAAGTAAATATAGGGAGTACTAATTTTAAAACCGTAACTGTAAATCAACTTTCGCAATTAAAAGTTAATGAAGTAATTGAAAATATTAAAAATGATTTAGATTAGTTTTATATATTTTTTTATGATTTTATCCCAATTAAAATTTTTCGAAAAAATTAAAGCGTTTTTACCTAATTGTTTAAAATTCTCATTGTCAAAAAATTTTACAATCGTCTCATATATAGAATTTAAATCATCACCATCACACAAATATCCTGAAATACCATTTTGTATAGCATCTGAAGCACCACCGATTATTCCTCCAATAGAACCTGTTCCGTACGCGGCAGCCTCTATAAATGATATCCCGAAACCTTCGACAGATTTTTTATAAATTACTGACGGCATCAAAAAAAGATCTGCCTGCTCTAAAAGCGCTACCTTTAAAAGTTCGGTTGTATCTTTTAAAAGGAGGACTTCGTTACCAAGTCCCAATTCATTTTTTAAATTTTCAAGATTTTGCATTTCCTCACCATCTCCGATTGAAATGTATTTTATATTTGGAAATCTAGGTTTTAAATTTTTAATAGTCATTAAAATATTTTGATGACTTTTTCTTTTGTCAAGTCTGGCCACTGTAATAATTTTTGGAAAACAATTTCTATATAAATCTTTTGCTTTATCAATGCTTTTAATATCTGTTTTTATAGGATAGTTACATCCTGGGTGAATAATTTGAATTTTATTTTCACTTAGACCATTTTTAATTGCAAGTCTCTTTGTAAACTCAGAATTTGAAATAACGAATTTAGCTTTATTCAAAGCCTTAAGCATCCTTTTGTTTGTAAAACTTCCTTGGATATGATTAATTTCTTTGGAATGAATAAGACAAAAAGAAGTTGTGTTACGTAAGATTTTATCGTCTATTTTTTCTATACTTTTCCAGTGATCGAAAAAAAATGCTCTAACTGAATTTTTAAGAGAAAATTCTCTAATTAAGTTTGCTTTTCTATACTTTCTAAAAATCTTGAAACCAGATACCCTAGTAACATCAATACCATTATTTTTATCGAAGTTATTATCTTCACTTGTTTTTTCCGCAAAAACTTTTACTGGCCCGTGTTTTAATAATGACAATGATAACCCACCCATTAAACTTTGTATTCCACCGATTTCTGGTGGAAAATTTCTTGTAGAGATTACAAACATTATTTAATCCACTTTATATTACAGCCCATACTTGGTATTTGTACTTTAGGACCATTTTGTGATTTAGAAATTAATTTCATCGCTAATTTTAAGTCGCTATCACCTTTTATTACTGGTTTTAATTCCCTTAATTCTCTGAACCTACCTCTATATTGTAGTCTTAATTCACGATTGTAACCAAAAAAGTCTGGTGTGCATACTGCTCCATATTTTTTAGCAATTTCCTGCGTTTCGTCAATTAAATATGGAAAATTAAAATTATTTACTTCTGCAAATAATTTCATATTTTCGAAAGAGTCATCGGGATAATTTTTCGTATCATTTGACATGATTGCGACTGAATTGATACCAAAATTCATTAGATCGTTTATTTCTTTAACCAAGTCTTTGATAATTGCTTTTACATAGGGACAATGATTGCAAATAAACTTAATTAACATACCATTTTTGCCCATACAGTCTTTAAGATTGTAATTTTTTCCATCGATACCTCTTAAATCAAAATCATGAGCTTTTTCACCAAAGTTACAAATGGGGGTTTTTGTTAGAACCATATTGTATTATAAATATATTAATGATTTATAATTTCAACAATTTAAGTCCAAAAATAGACAAGGATAGTTGGTTTGCACCTAATTCAGTTTTAATAGGTAATGTTACTCTTAAAAAAGATGCGAACGTTTGGTTTAACGCAACTTTAAGAGGCGATGTAGAACCAATTACAATTGGAGAGGGTTCAAATATTCAAGATGGAAGCGTTATTCATACTGACCCAGGCTGCCCAGCAACTATAGGCAAAAATGTTACTGTTGGACATTTAGTGATGTTGCATGGATGTATAATTGAGGACGACTGTTTAATTGGAATAGGGAGTACGATTCTTAACAAAGCTAGAATTGGAAAAAATTCAATTATAGGAGCTAATGCCTTAATTACCGAAAATAAAGTAATTCCAGAAAGATCCTTAGTAATCGGAAGCCCTGGTAAAGTGATAAGACAAGTTACAGATGAAGAAATTAAACATATTAGAGAAAACGCTGCACACTACGTAAATAATTATAAAAAATACAAAAATTTAGGGAATTAACCAAGAAAATTTTTTTGATCCCTGAAACTCAATTAAAGCTCTACGATGACCTTTGGCAGCAAGATATAACCATTCAATACTTTTAATTTTACACTTAATAACGCAAAAATTTTTATAACCTGCTTCACTTTCTTCTTTAGTAAAATCAAAGTTATCAAATTTTTTATCTAACCCTGAAGTTGGTTTTTCAGATTTTGTACCTGGGCCATTAATTACTAAATAACATTTTCTACTTATATGCCCTGTTTTATCCCAAGATTCTTTTGTTACTTCATCGTTATAATGCAATTTACTTTCCACTTTCATCCTAAGTTGTATTTTTTCTTTTTTTCCATAAAATAGGAGAGAGCTATTGGGATTTTTTTTAATAGTATCAATTTTTGTTGATCTTATATCACTATGAAATTGAAGAGATATATTTTGCTCATCTGATTTTCTTAGCACAACAACTCTTCCATCTAAGTTTTTTTCATCTCCACAAATAAATACGGGCGTTCTAAATTCCGAATTTCGATCATTCACTGCTCTTGTAAGCAAAGCCCATAATTTTTTTTCAATTTCTTTGAAGTCTTCGTAATAACTAACGTTTTCTACTGACACTATTTTCTAAATCTCTTTATTAAGCTAGACGTGTCCCATCTTTGTCCACCCATTTTTTGAACTTCAGCATAATATTCATCTATTATTTTTGTTATTGGAAGGGGGGAGTTATTTTTTTTGGACTCGTCTATTGCAATTTTTAAATCTTTTCTCATCCAATCGACAGCGAAACCATAATCAAATTTATCCTCTATCATAGTCTTATGTCTATTTTCCATTTGCCAAGACTGAGCCGCACCTTTTGATATTACTTCAATTACATCATGCATATTTAATCCTGCATTTATTCCAAAATTTATTGCTTCAGATAATCCTTGAACCAATCCAGCTATACAAATTTGATTTACCATTTTAGTTAATTGACCACTTCCCGAAGGACCTAAAAGTTTAATTTTCTTACTATAACAATCTATCACTTGCTCAGCTTTTTTGAACGGGGCCTCGTCGCCGCCAACCATTACAGTGAGTGTTCCACCCTCAGCCCCAGCTTGTCCACCTGAAATAGGAGCATCTAAGAAATCAAATCCCCTAGATTTAGCTTGTTTATATAATTCCCTTGCGATATTTGCTGAAGCAGTTGTATTGTCTATGTAAATTGAACCATTCTTAGCAGTTTTAAACAAACCTTTATCGCCCAGCGTTACTTCTCTTAAATCATTATCATTGCCAACACATGTAAAAATATAATCACAATCTTTAGCAGCATCCATTGGAGTTTCGGCAAGATTACCTTTGTATTCTTTAATCCATTTTTCAGCTTTAGATTTAGTTCTATTATAAACAGTTACATTATGCCCAGCTTTTGATATAAATCCTGCCATAGGGTATCCCATTACACCTAAGCCAATGAATGAAACTTTACAACTCATAAATGATTAATCTCTCTCTTAATAAAAAAGTAATTATATTTGGATTTATATTTACATTTTTTTCAAGTTTTGGACAGAGTTTTTTTTTGGGATTGTTTAACGCACCAATTCGAAAAGAACTAGACATCTCACACGGGCAGTTTGGAACAATTTATGCTTCAGCAACAATATGTTCAAGTTTATTGTTAATATGGGTAGGAAAGAAAATCGATGACTTTAAACTATTATATTATTCATTATTTGTAGTAGTTTTACTCTCGATATCCTCGTTATTTTTTTCTTTCATCAATAATATTTATTTTTTAGCAGTTGGAATATTTCTTATGAGATTTTCTGGCCAAGGTTTAATGAGTCATACGTCAACAACGGCTATTTCAAGATTCTTTGACAAGTCTAGAGGAAAAGCTTTAAGCACTATATGGTTTGGTTTGTCAACAGCAGAATTTATTTTACCAGTTTTTATAACTTATCTAACATTTTTATACTCTTGGAGAATAGTTTGGCAGGGTATAGCTTTACTTACAATAATTTTACTACCTATTATAATATTCAAATGTATTCAAACTATTAAATTAGACTCAAGAGAAGAAGAATTATCTAGTGATAAAAAAGATCATATCAAACAATGGACCCGTCTTGAAGTAATTAAAGATTACAAATTTTATATTGTATCACTCAATATGTTAGCTGGACCTTGGATAATAACTGGAATATTTATTTATCAATCTTTTATTTCAGAAGCAAAAGGTTGGAATGTATTTGTTATACCAAAAGCCTTTATGTTTTACTCAATTATATCAATATTATCATTAATCCTATCAGGCTTTTTAGTAGATAAATTTACTAGCAGAAAACTGATTCCAGTTGTTAATATTCCTTTATTATTGTCAATGATAACACTTATTTTTTTTGAACACGATTTAAGTGCTTTTATATTTTTAGGCTTAATAGGAATAACAAATGGCTTAGCAAATGTTCTTGGCTCCTCTACTTGGGCAGAAATTTACGGAGTAAAGTTTATTGGCAGTATTAAAGCCTTAACAACAGCCTTAATGGTATTTTCAACAGCTTTTGGTACTGCCTTATTTGGTATATTAATTGACCGAGGTTTTTCTATTGTAGGTATCGCTCTAATTAGTGCAATATATATTGTTGTATCTTTAGTTTTATTACTAATTTTTAGAAAAAGACTTAAGCCAGTAGATTTATAGAATATACTTGATTTATTTGGATATATTGAATAAATAATCCCATCATGGCAAGAATTACCGTAGAAGACTGCTTGGAAAAAATCGACAACCAATACGATCTTGTATTGTTGGCTAAAGAGAGAACTACACAATTAAATTCAGGATCGCCAATGTTAGTTGAAGAAGATAATGATAAAAAAACTATAATAGCTCTTAGAGAAATTGGAGATGGCAAACTTTCAATTAATGATTTAGAGAAAAACGCAATAACTAGATTGAGAAAAGAACCTGATGAAGTTGAAGAGCTTGAGGAAACCGAAGAAGAAGTAAATGATGATTTTGAAAAATTATATAAAGGCCAAGTTTCAAAAAGTGGAGTTGCCGTGCTTCCATCAAAAAGAACAAGAAGAGCCCCAGATCAAAAATCTACAAGCAATTTAGCCCGAGAAGCTTTATCTGAACTTAAAGCGGAACAACCAGAGATAAAAGAAGAAAACCTTGAACAACCGCTCGAACTTAAAGAAGAAGTCAAAAAACCCGAAGAGAAATAAATGATAAAATCAATTTCAGTCGCACCCATGATGGACTGCACTGACAAACATGAAATTTTCTTCTTAAGTCTAATTAGTAAAAATGTTCACTTATATACTGAAATGATAGTTGCTAACGCAATAATTAGGGGAAATCGAAATAAATTATTATCATTTAAAAAAATTTCAAATCCAGTGTCGTTACAACTAGGAGGTTCGAATCCTAAAGATTTAGCCGAAGCTTGTAAAATTGCTGAGGGTTATGGTTATAAAGAAATTAACTTAAATTTAGGATGTCCAAGTAAAAAGGTTCAGAAAAATAAATTTGGAGCATGTTTAATGCAAGAACCTGATCTAGTAGCAAGATGTATTGAAGCAATGTCTCATGCAACAAAACTTCCAATAACTATTAAGACAAGAATTGGTTACAACGAGGTTGAAGACTTTGAATTCTTAAAATCATTTATTCAAACAACTAAAGATGCTGGCTCAAAAAAATTTATTATTCATGCAAGAAAAGCATTACTTAAAAAACTTAGTCCTAAAGAAAATCTAAATATTCCGCCTTTAAAATATGATTTCGTCTATAGGCTCAAAAATAATTTTAAAAATGATGAAATTATTATTAATGGAGGCATTAAAACAACAGAAGAAATAAAAAACCATTTAAGTAAAGTTGATGGTGTTATGATTGGTAGAGCTATCTACCATTCTCCTTATTTATTAGCTGACATAGAAAAAGAAGTTTTTAATAACAAAAATATTCCAACAAGATCTGAGGTAATGGAAAATTTAATTCCTTATATACAAGAAGAAACTTCAAAGGGAACTCAGCTAAATCACATCATGAGACATACAGTAGGTTTATTTCATGGACAAAATGGCTCTAGAGTTTGGAAGCAATACCTTTCAAAAAACATGTGTATTAGAGATGCTGATATTCAAAAAGTTAATCATATAATGGATCAGGTTAAAAAAACAAATCCAGTTTCTTTAGAAAGATAATTTTGGATATTCTTTCTCAACCAGAAATTACTTATTTAATTTTTATTATGATAATTACCGCAATACCTGCTGGTTTTGCTGCTGGACTGTTTGGAATAGGTGGCGGATTAATTACAGTTCCAATTTTATTTTATATTTTTAGCACATCGGGAATAGAACCAGGTTATTTAATGCATTTAGCAGTAGGAACTTCATTTGGTATAATAATTCCAACCTCTATAGTTTCTGTTATGACCCACCATCAACATAAAGCAGTAGATTTTAATGTTGTTAAAGGTTACGGGATATTTGTAGCTACTGGAGTTATTCTAGGAACAATTTTAGCAGCAAGTTTAAAAACAAAACCTTTAATTTTATTTTTCACAATTGTTGTTTACGTTTTAGCTTTTTATTTACTGTTTCTTAAAGAGAAAGAGGAAAACTTAGATGTAAAAATGAGTTTATCAGCAAGGGTAATTGCTGGAGTCGTTAGTGGTTTTATATCTGCACCGATGGGTATAGGAGGAGCAGTTATGAATGTTCCAATTTTGAAGTTCTTTGGTTACCCAATAAATAAAGCGATTGGAAGTGCCGCGGCCATTGGTTTTATTATTGCATTGTTCGGCGCTATAGGATTTTTAATATCTGGCTCGTATCTAAATGCTCAATTGCCTTTAAGCATTGGTTTTTTAAATATCCCAGCTTTTCTTATTTTTTTTCCAATAACTGCTTTCATGGCTAGGTTAGGGGCTAAAGCTAGTCATAGAATTAATAAAAAGAAAATGACAAAGTACTTTGGTTTATTTTTAGTTTTTATAGGGACAAGATTTCTTTACGAATATTTTTCACTTTAAATCTTTTGATCATATTCTCCGATTTTACCAGTCTTTTGCAATAGACCATCGATGAATTCAAATATTTTCTTTTTACAATCATCTGAAGATGGACTCTCTGTTACCACAACTAGGGAAGGTTTATTTGATGAAGCTCTAATTAGACCCCAAGATCCATCTTCTAAAGAAAATCTTACACCATTAACAGTCAAAACTTCTGTGATTTTTTGATTATCAATTTTAATATTTTCCTTTTGGAGTTTTTGAACTTCTTTTACCATGTCATCAACAACTTTGTATTTTTCTTCATCTTTACAGAAAGGAGCCATTGTAGGAGTTTGATATGTATTAGGTAATTTTTTCATCAACACACTCATTTTTTTATTTTGATCATCTAATAAATGACAAACTTGTATTGCAGAATTTATGCCATCATCATAACCGTATCCCAAAGGTTGATTAAAAAAGAAATGGCCGCTTTTCTCAAAACCCGCTAAAGCTTTTTCCGTATTAACTTTTCTTTTAATGTGTGAATGTCCTGTTTTCCAATAAATAGTTTTACATTGATTGTCCGTTAAAATTTTATCTTTCGAGTAAAGACCTGTTGACTTAACATCTACAATAAATATAGAATTTTTATGTTTTGGCGCTAAGTTCCTAGCTATCAATAAACCAATCTTGTCAGAAAAAATTTCATTTCCTTTTTCGTCAATTACACCACATCTATCTCCGTCACCATCAAAACCAAATCCTATATCTGCATTATTAGTTTTAACTGCTTTAGATATAGCACGAAGCATTTTGAGATCTTCAGGATTAGGATTATATTTTGGGAATGACCAATCTAATTCACAATCTAGTTTTACTACTTCACAACCTATACCTTCTAAAATGTTTGGTGCAAAAACCCCTGCTGTTCCATTTCCACATGCTACAACAGCCTTAATTTTATTTTTTAGTTGATTTTTGTTTATTAATTCTTGCATGTAAATATTTTTAAAATTATCAATTTTTTTTGCACTACCTTTTCCAGATTTAAATTTATTAGATAAGGTTATATCTTTTAGCTCGGACATTTCTTCTGGGGCATGTGTTAGTCCTTTTTTGATCCCCATTTTTACTCCAGTCCAACCATTTTCATTATGACTTGCAGTTACCATTGCAATCGCATCAGAGTTTAAGTTAAATTGTGCGAAATAAACCATTGGAGAAAGAGATAAACCCAAATCTTCAACATTGCATCCTGTTGAAATCAAACCCTCCATAAGAGCCTGTTTAATTTTTTTGCTGTACGATCTATAGTCGTGACCAACTATAACTCTTGGATTAATTTTTTTTGTATGATTTATAATCTGAGTGCCTAGGCCCTTGCCTAAATTTGTGATTCCCTCTAAATCGATCTCTTTTTCAAAGATCCATCTTGCATCGTACTCTCTAAAACCATTTGGATTGATTTTCATTAGCTATAAATACTAAAGAATAAAGGCATTTGTTATTAAATGTTTATTAACAAAATTTTCCACTTGCAAAAATAAACAGATGTTCTTATAATGTTCTATTGATTTATGTGTTATATAGTATATTAACTTAAATGTAACACAACATGTAGTTGTTTGTTAACAATTAACTAAGAAAACAAGTAAAATTATGAGTAAAAACGTATCTTTGGCAATAAAAAAAGCTATGGGCAACATAAGCCAGTTGAACCAAAATGACCTCTATTTAAAGGGTCCAAAAAAACCAGATTTATTCTCTCTATCAGGGGAAACAGAATTATTTCAAAACGACAAAGGCATCACATTAAAAATTGATAGATCTAGGGATGCAAATCTTACAGATTTTGGCAAAGCTACTTTGCTAGATAGATATTTAGGTCAAAATGAATCTTTTCAAGATCTTTTTGCAAGAGTTGCTAGTACTTATGCTGACGATAACCTGCACGCACAAAGATTATATAACTACATAAGTAATTTGTGGTTCATGCCTGCTACCCCAGTATTATCTAACGGCGGAACTGAGAGGGGATTGCCTATATCATGTTTTTTAAATGAAGCTGGAGATAGTTTAGAAGGTATACTCGGTCTTTGGAGTGAGAATGTTTGGTTGGCTGCTAGAGGAGGTGGCATTGGAAGTTATTGGGGAAACTTAAGATCAATTGGAGAAAAAATTGGTAAAGTAGGAAAAACATCAGGAATTATTCCTTTTATAAAGGTTATGGACTCTTTAACGTTGGCAATTAGCCAAGGATCTTTAAGAAGAGGATCTGCCGCTTGTTATCTTCCAATCGATCATCCGGAGATAGAAGAATTTATTGAAATGAGAAGACCGACAGGTGGCGATGTAAATAGAAGATCTTTAAATTTGCATCATGGTGTTTTAGTTTCAGACGATTTTATGAGAGCAGTTGAGACTGACGGCCAATGGGCCTTAAGGAGCCCTAAAGATGGGTCTGTTCAATCTACACTACCTGCTAGAAATTTGTGGATTAGACTATTAACAGCTAGAGTTGAAACGGGAGAACCGTACATAGTTTTTATTGATACAGTTAATAGACAAATTCCTCAACATCATAAACTTGCAGGATTAAAAGTTAAAACATCAAATTTATGTAGTGAAATTACATTACCAACTGGAATTGATAATACTGGAAAAGAGAGAACAGCTGTCTGTTGTTTATCTTCTTTAAATATTGAAACTTACGATGAGTGGAAAGACGACACAATGTTTATAGAAGATGTAATGAGATTTTTAGATAATGTAATGTCTGATTTTATAAACAGGGCTCCAGATAGTTTTAGTAATGCAAAGTATTCTGCTATGAGAGAAAGAAGCGTCGGTTTAGGTGTTATGGGACTGCATTCTTTTTTTCAACAAAAAAGTATTCCTTTTGGCTCAGTAATGAGTAAAATTTGGAATCAAAAAATATTTAAACACATACAAGAAAAAGCTGATCAAGCTTCGGTAAAACTAGCTGAAGAGAGAGGTCCGTGCCCTGATGCCGAGGAGTATGGAATAAAAGAGAGATTTTCTAATAAGACCGCGATAGCCCCAACTGCTTCAATTTCAGTTATTTGTGGAGGTGCATCACCAGGGATTGAACCTATTGCTGCAAATAGCTACACCCACAAAACTTTATCTGGCTCATTCAATGTGAGAAATAAATATTTAGCTAAGATTTTAGAAAAACATGGCAAAAATGACGATGAAACATGGTCTTCTATTACGACTAACCAAGGATCCGTTTCGCATTTAGATTTCTTAACAGATATTGAAAAAGATACTTTTAAAACTGCCTTTGAGATAGACCAAAGATGGATTGTCGAACTTGGAGCAGATAGAACGCCGAATATATCTCAAGCTCAGTCTATAAATGTTTTTGTTCCAGCTGACATTCATAAAAAAGATTTACATCAAATACATTTTCAAGCATGGAAAAAAGGATTGAAGAGTCTGTATTATTGCAGATCAAAATCAATACAAAGAGCCGAAAACGTTAACACTGGATCTTCAACAGATGTGACAAAAAACGTTTATAAAGCTAACAAAGAATCAACTAATGAAGAAAACAAATACGAGGAGTGTTTATCATGTCAGTAGCAAAAAAAGAAAACAGTAAGAAAATTATAGAGCCGAAAAAAATGGGATTATTGGTAGAAAATCCGGTTTATAAACCATTTAGATATCCATGGTGTTACGACGCATGGCTAACACAACAAAGAATTCATTGGTTACCAGAGGAAGTGCCACTTGGTGATGATGTAAGGGATTGGCAAAAAAATTTATCTCAACCTGAAAAAAATCTAGTCACACAAATTTTTAGATTTTTTACTCAAGCAGATGTAGAAGTTAACAATTGCTACTTAAGACATTACACAACAGTTTTTAAACCTACAGAAGTATTGATGATGATGACTGCTTTTGCATCGATGGAGACTGTTCACGTAGCTGCATACTCGCATTTGCTAGACACAATAGGCATGCCAGAGTCTGAATATTCTGCATTCATGAAGTACAAAGAAATGAAGGATAAATACGATTACATGCAAGGTTTTAATGTTAATTCAAAAGAGGATATTGCTAAAACCGTAGCTGTCTTTAGCGCTTTCACAGAAGGATTACAGTTATTTGCCAGTTTTGCCATTCTCTTAAATTTTCCAAGACATAATAAGCTCAAAGGTATGGGCCAAATAGTAACTTGGTCTGTAAGAGACGAAACTTTACACTGTAATTCAATGATTAGAATATTTAAGGAGTTTATTAAAGAAAATCCAGAAATCTGGACACCTAAATTAAAGAAAGAACTTTATGAAGCTTGCAGAACAATTGTTGAGCATGAAGACGCTTTTATTGATTTAGCATTTGAAATGGGACCAATGAAAGGTTTAACAGCCCAAGAAGTGAAAGATTATATTAGGTTTATTGGTAACAGAAGATTAGTTCAGTTAGGATTAGAGCCTATATATGATGTTAAGAAAAATCCATTAACGTGGTTAGATACTATGCTTAATGCAGTTGAACACATGAACTTTTTTGAGGGTAGAGCCACAGAATATTCTAAAGCTTCAACTAAAGGAACTTGGGTCGAGGCTTTTTCATAAAATTTATTGGATTTTAAATTCAAAAAATATTGGCGAAAAACTGGTTTAAACCTTAAATGGGGAAACGAACTAGTTGAAATTGTAAAACAAAAAAAACCTAATCATTTTTTAGAAATTGGCGTTTTTTGTGGCGTAACTTCTAGAAACATCTGCGAATTACTAAATCTAATCCATCGAGGAAATTTTACTTATACGGGTATAGATCTTTTTGGAGATGAAATTGAAGATAACAAAGAGGTAAAGCCATCGTACGTAACTAATCAAAAATTTTCTAACCCGTTTAAACATATTTATTATAATTTGTATTTGAAAGAAAATTTAAACTCTATAGATAGTGTAAAAAAGTTTTTGCAAAAGTTTGGAAACAAAGTTAATCTTTACAAAGGCAATTCTAACAAATTACTCAAACATTTAGATATTAAAAATATTGATTTTGCTTTTATTGATGGTGGCCATAGTTATCAAACGACATTAAATGATATTGAAGCTGTTCATCAAAATATGAAAGGTAGGAAGGGAACAATTGTTTGTGACGACTACCAAGATGCCTCTTATATAACAGATGTTAAGAAAGCTATTGACTATTATGTTAAAAAAGAAAATTTGTCTTTAAGGCTCATAGAAGGCAAGTTTGCAGTAATCGAAATTTAATTATCTTTGATTCAATAACATTACTTCTCTTACTTCTTGTCCTTTATATTTTGATAAAGGTCTAATCAATTTGTTTGAAGCATGTTGTTCCATAATATGAGCTGACCAACCTGTAATTCTAGACATTACAAATATGGGAGTGTAAAAATCTATATCTATTCCCATCATGTAATAAGTGGGTCCACATGGAAAATCTACATTAGGGTGTATATTCTTTTTCTCTAACATAACTTTTTCTAATATTTCGTATATTTGAGTATATTTCTCTTTTTTTAAAAGCTTTGCCACTTTAAACATATAATGTTTCATTGTAGGTACTCTCGAGTCTCCCGTTCTATAAACTCTGTGACCAAATCCCATAATAACCTTTTTCTTATTTAAGGCATTTTCAATCCAAGTTTTAGCCTTTTCTGGTTTTTTTATTTCCTTCATCATGTGCATTACAGCTTCATTAGCTCCGCCGTGTAAAGGACCTTTAAGTGAAGCTATCGCTCCTGTAATAGCACCGTGTAAATCTGATAAGCTGCTTGTTATTGTTCTTGCAGTAAAAGTCGAAACATTAAAACTATGTTCAGCATAAAGAATTAGGGAAATATCAAAAGCCCTAACAATTTCTTTATCAGGTACTTTATTAAACATCATTTTAAAAAAATTTTCTGAAAATGACAATTTTTTGTCTGGAGAAATAATTTTTTTACCTTTTCGATACCTAAAATAGGCCGCAACCGCTGTAGGCGTCTTAGCAAAAATTCTCATTGCTTTTCTCATATTAGCTTTAGGAGAGTTATCTTTTGTGTCTTTGTCCTCTAAGGCCATCAAGCTCACACAAGTTCTAATTACATCCATAGGATGTGCGGTCTTTGGCATTTTTTGAATATCTTTTAAAATTTGTTTTGAAAGTTTTCTTTCTGATCTTTCAGCTTTAATAAATTTTTTTAATTGTTTTTTGTTTGGTAATTCCCCGTGTAAAACTAAATAGGCCACCTCCTCAAAATCACATTTGTCACATAATTCTTGAACAGTATAACCCCTGTAAGTAAGCGTGCTCAATTCTGGCACTACGTGTGATATTGTAGTTTCATCAACTACTATTCCTAATAAACCTTTTTTAATTTCTTCACTCATTATTCGTGTCCCTCAGTAGAAAAATCTGTAATTTTCTTGTCTGGCGTATTGTATTTCTCATATTCTACGAGCTCATACAACCTTTTTCTAGTCTGCATTTTGTCTATAACATTATTTTGGTGACCATCTTTAAAAATAGATCTCAGACCTTCTTCTGTATTTTTCATAGCTAATCTTTGAGTTGTAACCGGATAAATAACCAAGTTATATCCTAAATTTTCAAGTTGTTTTTTATCTAATAGTTTAGATTTACCAAACTCAGTCATGTTGGCTAGCAAATAGCCTTTTGAATTTTTTCTTACTTTTTCAAATTCATTCTCATCTTTCAAAGCTTCTGGAAATATCATATCAGCACCTGCGCTCTCATATGCTTTTATTCTATTAATTGTCTTATCTAGACCTTCAACCGTATTAGCATCTGTTCTAGCTATAATTAAAAAGTTTTTGTCTTTTCTTGATTTGACACATTCTTCAATTTTTTTAACCATTTCCTTTAAAGAAATAAGTTCTTTATTATCTAAGTGACCGCACCTTTTTTCAGCAACTTGATCTTCAAGATGACAACCAGCTAAACCTTTAGCCTCAAAGACTTCAATTGTTTTTTTACAATTG
The DNA here is from genome assembly GCA_902553555.1 of uncultured Pelagibacteraceae bacterium. Taxonomy (GTDB): domain Bacteria; phylum Pseudomonadota; class Alphaproteobacteria; order Pelagibacterales; family Pelagibacteraceae; genus Pelagilacustribacter. Next base: position 13,249 of record CACDLE010000004.1, on the reverse strand, counting down.
CCAAAACCTGTATCGATATCCACTATCGTGGGTAAATCTGTAACCCTTGCTATTTGACCACTTCTATAGCTCACTTGATCTAACGAGGTTAGACCTATGTCAGGTAGACCTAAGTCATTTGACATTACCCCTCCAGAAACATAGACACCGTCGAAACCAATTTCAGCAATTAATTTCGCACACAAAGGATTGTAAGCACCTGGAAACCTCAGTAATTTTTTTGATTGTAATTTACTTATTAAATTAGATCTTTTTTCTGCTACTGTTTTTTTTGTAAAGTGCATTTATCAAAACTGTATATTAGAGCAGAGTATAAAAATCAAAGATTATTTAAGTAAAATAAATAAGCCTGTTAAAATTAACATTATTGCAAGTAAATATTCGATTGTTTTTTTAATCTTCAAATTTGTAACAAACTTTCTTAAACCACTACCAAATAAAGCCCAAACACATATTGATGGAAAGCAAATTACTGCCGCAGTAATTGTGACAAATGCAACACCTATAAAAATATTTTCTTCGGTAGGAAAAAAACCTGAAGCTACTGTTACAGCTATAGACCACGCTTTGGGATTTACAAATTGAAAAATAGAAGCCTCATAAAATTTTAGAGGTCTACCTGTTTCTTTTTGAATCATACTAAAAGAACCGATCATTGTTTTAGCTAGATAAAGTAAATATAAAAAACATAAAATTTTCATATAAAATTGAACCTGAGGATAAATTAAAAATAAATTTGCTAAACCAAAACAAGTTAATCCTATTTGAAATATATGACCAAGTGGAATTCCTATTACGTGAGGCAAGGTTCTAAAAAAACCAAATTTTAATCCAGAGGCAGTTAACATAGCATTATTTGGGCCAGGAGTTATAAACATAGTAAAATAAAAAGTTGCTAGCGCCGAGAATAGGGCAAAAGTTATCATAAATATTTTTCTATGACTTTTTCGAAACCAACAAAATCTGAAATTAAAGCGTCATGCTTGATTTCATTTTCAGATTTTTCTGTGTAGCCATCTTTTACTAAAATAAAAGGTAATTTAGCATTGTGAGCAGACATCTCATCAACCTCACTGTCACCAATCATTATTGTTTTATTTAAATCTCCACCAATAATTTCAACGACATCTGTTAAATGTCTAGGATCAGGTTTATTAAATGCAAAAGTGTCCGATCCTGCCACATATTCAAAATATTTATAAATATTTAATTTCTTCAACAAATCAATTGCTAAACGCTCTTGTTTATTTGTACAAACGGCCATTGAGATATTTTTGTTTTTTGCCCAATCTAAAAATTTAACTAGTCCTTTTAATGGCTTACTATGCGTATCAATATTTTTAGAGTAAAAATCAATAAACTCTTTAGTCATTGCTTTTTTAGTTTCTTCACTTTTAATTTCTTCTTTAAAAGATCTTTGCATCATTACCCATGCACCTTTACCAGCCAGTGATTTTATATCTTCCATTTTTTTTTCTTCAAAACCAAATTTTCTCATTACGTGGTTATGTGCAGACATTAAATCCGGAGCAGTGTTAACAATTGTTCCGTCTAGATCGAATAAAATAGTTAGGTTTTGAGTCATTTTTAAAGTTTTAAAAAGAAATATTTTGTGACTTATTTATAATCCATTTCTAATGTAAAGAGAACTTTTTATGAAGACAAATTTAAAACTTAAAAAAGCGATTAAACTAAGATCTGAACAAGATAATTTAAGAATAAAAGCCTTAAACAAAGGTGTAGATTTAATTGCACCAGAAACTATTTTTCTTTCAAAAGATACAAAATTTGGAAAAAACGTTAAAATTGAACCTTATGTAGTTATTGGATCAAAAGTTAAAATTGGAAACAATGTTACCATTAAATCTTTTTCTCATTTAGAAGGGGCTAAATTAGAAAAAAATGTTACAGTTGGTCCATATGCGAGAATAAGACCAGGATCACATTTTTTACCAGACTCAAAAATAGGTAATTTTGTAGAAACAAAAAATTCTAAAATAAATTCAAAAAGTAAAGTTAATCATTTGTCTTATATTGGAGATACAGTAGTTGGGGAAAACAGTAATATCGGGGCAGGTACTATTACTTGTAATTATGACGGGATTAAAAAGTATAAAACTAAAATTAAAAAAAATGTATTTGTAGGGTCTAATTCTTCTTTAGTAGCACCACTGGTTATTGAAGAAAACTCTGTGATAGGTGCAGGATCTGTCATTACTAAAAGTATTAAAAAAAATTCTTTAGCCCTGACTAGATCTCCTCAAATTACAAAAAAAAATTACAAAAGGAAAAAAAAATAATGTGCGGGATAATTGGTATTGCGAGCAATAAGTCTGTTACCTCAAATATTATTAATTCTTTAAAAAGATTGGAATATAGAGGATATGACTCCGCTGGTATTGCGACAATCTCTAAAAAAAATCTTAATGAAAAGAAATGCTCTGGAAGAGTTGAAGAGCTTGAAAAAATATTATTTAATTCTCCCGCTCAAGGTAACATAGGAATTGGCCACGTGAGATGGGCTACTCACGGCATACCAAACGAAGTCAATGCTCACCCACATTCTTCTGAAATAGTTTCGGTGGTTCATAATGGAATAATTGAAAATTCTAATTCTCTAAAAAAGAAGCTGGAAAAAGAGGGATACAAATTTAAATCTCAAACTGATACTGAAGTTATAACATTATTGATAACAAAATATTTAAAAGACTCAAACCCAATTGATGCAGTATTAAAGTCTTTAGAATTTCTTGAAGGAAGTTTTGCACTAGGGATATTATTTAAAGATCAATCTGATATTATTATTGGAGCTAGACGTGGCAGCCCGCTTGCTGTTGGATACTCAAAAAATGAAAATTATTTGGGTTCCGACTCATATGCACTTAAAGCTATGACAAATAAAATTTCTTATTTGGATGACGGAGAAATATGCAAGATAACAAAAGATAGTGTTGAATTTTTTGATGTTTCTAAAAATAAAATTAATAAAAAAATATTAGTTTTATCTGAAGACAAAAATGAAGCAAAGTTAGGTGATTATAAAAATTTTATGTCTAAAGAAATATTTGAGCAACCCACTACTATTAAAAATTGTTTGAACGAATATATAGACAAAATAAGAAATGATATAAATCTTTATGATTTTCCTATTAACCCAAAAAAAATTAATAAAATATTCCTTGTTGGATGTGGTACTGCTTATCATTCATGCCAAGTTGCTAAATATTGGATAGAAGAATTAACAGATTTAAACGTAGAAACTGAGGTTGCTTCAGAATTTAGATATAGAAAGATAAGATTTAACCCTAATACCTTATATATATTTGTGTCTCAGTCTGGAGAAACAGCAGATACAGCAGCAGCTTTAGAAATAGCTAAAAAAAATAAAATGAAAACTTGTTCTGTTATTAATGTGGTAGAAAGCTCAATAGCTAGGAATTCTGATTGGGTCGTCCCTATTCATGCGGGCCCAGAAATAGGCGTAGCATCTACAAAAGCTTTTATAGGCCAAATGTTAGTTTTGTATATCATGAGTTTAAAGATATCTAAAATAAGAGGGAATATTGATGATAAAAATTATATTGAAAAAATTAAAAATCTTAAAAATTTACCTCAAGAAATTGAGAACTCATTAAAGACCGAGGAACTAATTCAAATATTTGCTAAAGACTTTTTATCAGCCAAAGGATCAATGTTTTTAGGGAGAGGATCATCATTCCCTATAGCATTAGAGGGAGCATTAAAATTGAAAGAATTGTCTTATCTTCACGCTGAAGGTTACCCCGCTGGGGAAATGAAACATGGTCCACTAGCTTTGATCGAAGATGGTTTACCTGTGATTATTTTGGCTCCAAAAGATAAATATTTTGAAAAAACTATTTCTAATATGCAAGAAGTTATAGCAAGAGGTGGAAAGGTTTTATTAATATCAGATAAACATGATGAGGTAATAAATGAAAATATAAGATTTAAAATTGAAATGCCTTTTATTGATGAACTTTTAAATCCTTTTTTATTAACCATACCACTTCAATTATTAGCTTATCATGTGGCCTTACTAAAAAAATGTGATATAGATAAACCAAGAAACTTGGCTAAATCTGTAACTGTTGAGTAAATTTTCTAATTTAACTATTGGAAATTGAATCTCTATACTCTATATACATATCACAGGTTGATTATGAAAAAATGGACATTAAATAGCTGGAGTAAATTTCCTGCAAAACATCTACCTACTTATTTAGATAAGAAAGAGCTGGATTTAGTTTTAAGTAAAATACAAAAATACCCGCCACTAGTTTTTGCTGGAGAAACAAGATCTTTAAAAAAAGCGTTAGCAGAAGTAGTTGAAGGCAAAGCCTTTCTTCTTCAAGGTGGTGATTGTGCAGAAAGTTTCGCAGAATTCCATCCTGACAATATTAGAGATACTTTCAAAGTAATTTTACAGATGTCGCTAGTTTTAACAGCTTCAGCTTCAGTACCAGTCGTTAAAGTTGGAAGAATAGCTGGACAATTTTCTAAACCAAGAAGTGCCCCAACAGAAAAAAAAGATGGAAAAGAATTGCCAAGTTATTTAGGCGACAATATTAATGGAATGGATTTTAACGAGAAAGCAAGAGTTCCAGATGCAAAAAGGTTGTTCAGAGCATACTCACAATCAGCATCAACTTTAAACTTATTAAGAGCTTTTTCTCAAGGGGGTTTTGCTGATTTAAGACAAGTTCATTTATGGAATTTAGGATTTATAAAAGACAAAACCAAAGGCAAATACAAAGAGATTGAAGATAAAATTAGTGACGCTTTAGCGTTTATGCAAGCTTGTGGAATTAATTCTGATAATAATAGAAGATTAAGAACTGTTAATTTTTATACTTCTCACGAAGCTCTTCTATTACCATTTGAAGAAGCCATGACAAGAGTCGACTCAACAACTGGAGAGTATCACGATACATCTGCACACTTTGTGTGGATAGGAGATAGAACGAGACAGCCAGACGGAGCTCATGTTGAATTTTGCAGAGGTATTAAAAACCCTTTAGGTTTAAAATGTGGACCGACTTTAAAACCAGAAGAACTTGTAAAACTATGTAATATTTTAAATCCAGATAATGAGCCTGGTAGAATGACCTTGATTTCAAGATTTGGTGCTGACAGCGTAGAAAAATATTTGCCCAAATTAATAAAAGTAATTAAAAAAGAAGGATTAAATGTAATATGGTCTTGTGATCCTATGCACGGTAACACGATCAAAGCAGCCACAGGATTTAAAACAAGACCATTTGATAATGTATTAAAAGAGGTAAAAAACTTTTTTGGTGTACATCAATCTGAAGGAAGCTACGCTGGAGGATTGCACGTAGAAATGACTGGTCAAGATGTGACTGAATGCACAGGCGGTGCGCAGAAAATATCAGAAAATGACTTATCTAATAGGTACAGAACGCATTGCGACCCAAGATTGAATGCTGATCAAGCGTTAGAGTTAGCTTTTCTAATTTCTGAGGAAATTAAGAAAAACTCAAAATATTCAAAAAAAATTATTCAAGCCGCGTCTTAATAATTATTGTAATTATTAAGACATGACCTTAAAAGAGGAGGTGTATTAGTTATGGAAGTAAAAAATAGAGCTAAAATTATCACTGATTGGATCAACAATTATTGTGAAACCACATCGTTAAATCCCAACATGACTTAAGCTTGAAACATGCAAAATGGTTGAAAGATAAGTTTAAAAACGTTGAACATCACTTAATCGAAATGGACAAAATTTATGGATCATTTTCTCAAGTTTTAAATAACTTTGATAATGAACATGGATTTGCAAATTCAAGAGCCAGATTAAGAATGGCAACCCTTTATCAGGTCGCAGCAGCTAATTCTGGTATTGTAGTTGGAACAGGGAATAAAGTTGAGGACTTTGGCGTTGGCTTTTATACTAAATATGGTGATGGGGGTGTAGATATATCTCCAATAGCTGATTGTACAAAAACTCAAGTGTGGGAATTAGGTAAATATCTTGGAGTTTCAGAAGAAATTATAAATTCTCAACCAACAGATGGATTGTGGGATGATGGAAGAAACGATGTCCAACAATTAGGAATGAGCTATGAGGACCTTGAAAAGGCTATGGAAAATAAAAATGATCCAAACTATCAGAAATATTTAAAGATAAGAGAAAAGAACTTACACAAAATGAATCCTATACCAGTTTGCAAATTCAATGAATAATTTACAATTAACTAACTCACTTACAAATAAAAAAGAAATTTTTAACCCAATAAATAAAGATAAAGTTTCCTTATATGCATGTGGACCAACTGTGTACGACAATCCCCATGTTGGGAACGCTCGTGCACTAGTAGTTTTTGATCTTCTTTTTCGAATACTCATCGAGCTTTATGGGGAGAAAAAAGTTACATATGTAAGAAATATAACGGATATAGATGATAAAATTATTGAAGCCGCAAAAAGAAAAAAAATAGATATTTCAGATTTAACAAAATCTGTAACAGAAAAATTTCATAAAGATTGCAAAATTTTATTTTGTTTAAATCCAACCAAAGAACCAAAAGCAACCGATCATGTTGAAGGTATGATAAACATGACGAAAGAACTAATTGAAAAAAATGCTGCTTACGAAAAAGAAGGACATGTTTTTTTTGCAGTAACATCATTTAAAAAATATGGTAAACTTTCAAATAAAAATCCAGATGATCTTAAAGCAGGTGCTAGAGTAGAAGTATCAAAATTAAAAAATGATCCTCTAGATTTTGTTCTTTGGAAACCTTCGAATAATAATGATCCTGGTTGGGAATCGCCGTGGGGAAAAGGTAGACCAGGATGGCATTTAGAGTGCTCGGTTATGAGTGAAAAATATTTAGGTAAAAACTTTGATATACATGGTGGAGGATTAGATTTAATTTTTCCACATCATGAAAATGAGATTGCTCAATCGTGTGTTTATAATGGAACAGATAAATTTGCTAACTATTGGGTACACAACGGTTTTGTAACTATGAATAAAGAAAAAATGTCAAAATCACTTGGCAACATAACTACAATAGAGGACGCAACCAAAAAATACTCAGGACAAGTGGTTCGTTTATCTCTCTTAAGTGCTCAATATAAACAACCATTGGACTGGAATAACGATTTGCTCATGGAACAATCCAAAACATTAGAAAAATGGTACTCAATGTATTCCCCTGATGTAAGTCAAAAAACACCTGATTGCTTTAATGATTTATTAGATGACATGAATACTCCACTTTATATTTCTAAGCTACATGAGTTATTTCAACAATCACAAAATGGAGATAACGATAAAAAAAAAGAATTTAACAAAGCATGTCGATTAATTGGTTTATTTAATGAAACTATTGAAAAAAGAGCAGAATATAAAAAAAGTAAAGTCAAAATTTCTGAAGATAATATAATAAGTAAAATTAAAGACCGCGAAGAAGCTAAAAAAGTGGGGGATTACAAACTTGCTGATAAAATTAGAAATGATTTAAATAAAGAAGGTATTGATATAAAAGACGAAAAAGGTAAAACGACTTGGAAATATAAATGAGTAAAGAAAAGATACATATATTCGATACAACATTAAGAGATGGCGCACAGACCGAAGGTGTAGATTTCTCAGTTGAAGATAAGAATAAAATTGCAAAAATTTTATCTAATATAGGTGTTGATTATATAGAGGGCGGTTGGCCTGGAGCCAATCCTGTTGATAATGAATTTTTTGATAAATCCCCAAATCTTGGAAGTTCAAAATTTACGGCTTTTGGAATGACAAAGAAAAATGGAATAAGCGCAGATAATGATCCGAATTTATCCCCTTTAATGAACGCCAATTGTAAAACAGTTTGTGTTGTCGGAAAAACTTGGGATTTCCACGTAAAGACTGCTTTAGGTATAAAAAATGATGACAATTTAAAAAATATAAAAGAAACAGCCAAACATTTTGTAAAAAATAAAAAAGAATTTATTTTTGATGCAGAACATTTTTTTGATGGGTATAAAAATAATCCTAATTATGCTCTTGATTGTTTAAAACAAGCTTATGATGAAGGTGCCAGATGGGTAGTTTTATGCGATACAAATGGTGGAACTTTACCTAATGAAGTCGGAGAAATAATAAACGAGGTGACTAAAATAATTCCAGGAAAAAATCTAGGTATACACGCACATAATGATACTGAAAATGCAGTCAGCAATTCCTTAACAGCGGTTCTAGCAGGTGCTAGACAAATACAAGGTACAATAAACGGGCTCGGTGAAAGATGTGGTAATGCTAACTTAATGTCTATAATACCAACACTTTTTTTAAAAAAAACTTTTAGTGACAAGTTTGATCTTAATATAAAAAAAGAAAAATTAACCTCTCTAACAGAGTGCTCTAGATTTTTAGATGAAATATTGAATAAAAAACCAAATAAAAGCATGGCGTATGTTGGTGGATCAGCATTTTCACACAAAGGTGGATTACATGTATCAGCAGTAAAAAAGGATCCAAAAACGTATGAACATATTGACCCTAAAGAAGTCGGGAATCACAGAAATATTATTGTTTCAAATCAAGCGGGAAGATCAAATATTATGTCTAGACTAGAAAACTATGGCATTAAGATAGACTCAAAAGACTCAAAAGTTCAAAAAATATTAAATGAAGTTAAAGAAAGAGAGTTCATAGGATATTCGTATGATGGAGCTGATGCCTCATTTGAATTGTTAGCTAACAAGTTATTAGGAAATTTACCTGAATACTTAAAGGTAAAAAATTATAATGTTAATGTTAAAAAAGATTTACAATTAAAAACAACTGCAGAAGTAACGTTTATTATAGATGGAAAAGAAATCTACTGTTCTGGAGAAGGAAATGGTCCAGTAAATGCTTTGGATAATGCAATTAGATCAAATTTCAAAAAAGTTGAAAAATATTACAAATATTTTTCAGATTTAAAACTTTTAGATTATAAAGTAAGAATATTAAATACAGGCACTGGTGCAACAACGAGAGTCTCTATAGAAAGCACTGATAAGAGTGGAAAAAGTTGGTTCACCATCGGTGTTTCACAGAATATAATAGAGGCGTCATTCAAGGCTTTAATAGATAGTTTGGAATATAAGTTATTTAAAGAAAAGGCTCCTGCAAATATTCATGACAAATAAATACGGTTTTATTTTAATTAACCCGCAGCTTGGTGAAAATATAGGTGCATCTGCAAGAGCTCTAAAGAATTTTGGGTTTAAAAATTTACTCATAACAAATCCTAGAGATGGTTGGCCAAATGTAAAAGCGCAGGCTACTTCTGTAGGAGCGGTGGATGTTTTAAATAAAACCAAAATTTTAAAAAGCACAGAGGATGCGATAAAAAAATTCGATATCATTTTTTCTTTTAGTGCACGTAGGAGAGATATTAATAAAAAACATATAAGTATGTCTGGTTTTATTAAAATTTTAAAAAAAATAAAAAATAAAAAGATTGGACTGATGTTTGGTCCAGAAGCTTCTGGCTTATCAAATATCGATTTATCATATTCAAATTACTTAATTCAAATTCCATCTTCATCTAAGTTTAAATCACTAAATCTCTCGCACTCAATATTATTAGTATGCTACGAAATTTTTAAGATGAAAAAATTCAGAGAGATAAGTCAATCAAGTTTCACAAAAGAAATTGGCAAAAAAGCTAAACTTCATCAATTATTAAAGCTATTATTTAGTAAGCTTGAAGAAAAAAACTTCTTTAGGCCCAAAGAGAAAAAGAGGTCAATGATTTCCAATATTAACAATTTGTTTTATAGAATGGAGGCAAATGATAAGGAATTAAGGATTTTAGGCAGTTTAATTGGATCTCTAGCCAAAATTAAAAAAAAGCATAATTGACATTTACCCCATAATTCTAGTAAACCCATCATCAAATAATGACAAAAAGATTAAAATCAAAACATAAAGTTGATAGAAGATTGAAGGCTAACTTATGGGGAAGACCTAAAAGCCCATTTAATGTTAGAGCATACCCACCTGGGCAACATGGACAAAATAAAAAAGGAAAACCCACAGATTACGGAATTCAGCTACAAGCAAAACAAAAATTAAAAGCTTATTATGGAAATATTAACGAGCGACAGTTCAGAAATATTTATAGAAAAGCCTTATCAAAAAGAGGAGATACATCTGAAAATTTAATAGCTTTACTTGAAAGCAGACTGGACACAGTTGTTTACAGAGCGAAGCTAGCTCCAACAGTTTTTGCAGCTAGACAACTAATAAATCATGGACATATAAAGGTAAATAGCAAAAGAGTAAACGTATCAAGTTTTCTATTAAAAGATACAGACAAAGTAGAAGTTAGTGATAAATCAAAAAAATTAAATATAATAGATGGTTCCATTCAAAGCAAAGAAAGAGAAATACCAGAATACATTGAACTGGACGGTAAAAGTAAAACTGTAAAACTTATAAGAATACCAAAGTTTTCAGAAGTTCCTTACCCAGTTATTATGGAGCCAAGTTTAGTAATAGAATATTATTCAAGATAATTAAATTAGTTTTTTTTCCTCAAGAATCTTTTTAAGCTCACCTTTTTCAAACATGTCTTTAACAATGTCGCAGCCACCTATAAATTCACCTTTTATATATAGTTGAGGTATAGTTGGCCAGTCGCTAAAATCCTTAATACCCTGTCTTAAATTTTGATCCTCTAATACATTAACTCCAATAAATTTTGCATTTAAATGTTTCAAAACGTTAGAAACAGTCATTGAAAAACCACATTGTGGAGATTCAGGAGTGCCTTTCATAAAAAGACAAATATCATTTTTATCAATCAAATTCCGTATATTAGTTTTAACATCCATATTATTTTTCCTCAGTGGTTAATGAGAGTGCATGTAATTCATTACCCATCTTACCTTTTAAAGATTTATAAACTAATTTATGTTGCTCAATTTTATTCATACCCTTAAATATCTTAGATTTGATAATCGCTGAATAGTGATTATTGTCACCCATTAAATCTTTTATTTCAATCGATGCGTCAGGAATAGCATCAAGTATATACTTTTTAATTTCTTCAACTGGTAAGGCCATTAAATTTATTATACCACTTATTATTCATCTCATAAAGCTCTTTTACGCTTATCTTTAAATCTTTATCCAGTTCGAAATGATCTTTTTGAGTAACTCCAATATTTTCAAAATATACATTGTTGTCGTTCAATAATTTTTCAATTTTAGAGTAATTGTTTTTATCTACTTCAACTATGTATCTACTTTGATCTTCACCAAAAAAATATTCAAACATATTAGATAATTTTTTTGGTTTAAGTATCTTTATGCCGATTTGTGAACTCAAAGACATCTCAGCCAAAGCTAAAATAATACCCCCAGTAGATATATCATGTACAGAATTTATAATACCTTCATCAATTAATTTAAGAACCATTTCACCGTTATTTCTCTCATTTAATAAATTTACATCAGGAGGCATTCCATCGCTTAGATTATACATCTCATTTATAAGAACACTTTGACCAAGGTGACCAAAAGTTTTTCCAATTATTAAAATTTTGCTGTCAATTTTTTTAAACCTATGGTTTTGGATTTTTTTGAGATTTTTTATTAATCCAACTCCACCAATTACCGGTGTAGGAAAGATATTATTGTTATTTGTGCCATTATAAAATGAAACATTTCCAGAAACTACAGGATAGTCTAAAAATTCACATGCCTCTTTTACTCCTAGTATATTTTCCGCAAACTCTCCCATCACTTCTGGGTTCTCTGGATTTCCAAAATTTAAACAATTTGTGATAGCAATTGGTTTTGCACCGACAGATATTAAATTTCTCCAACTTTCCGAAACAATTTGTTTACCCCCGCTTAGAGGATGAGATTTACAATAATTAGCAGATGAGTCTACAGTTACAGCAATTGCTTTGTCTTTATTGTGTATTTTAATAATAGCAGCATTTGCACCAGATCGTTCTATAGTATCACCCATGACCATTTGATCGTATTGTTCTGTTACCCATCTTTTATTTGAATGATTAGGGGAAGATAAAATTTTAAAAAAAGCTTCGTCAAAGTTAATTTTTTTAAGATCTTTTATATTTGTTTTCTTTTTACTTAAATTCTTTTTCGACCATTTTCTATCATATAATGGCGCTTTAGAGGACAAAGCATCAATTGGAATTGTAGCTACAATTTTTGTTTTAAATCTTAATGATAAATTTTTGGTTTCAGTAGTTTTTCCTATGATAACAAAGTCGAGATCCCATTTTTTAAAAATTGCTCTTGCCTCATCTTCTTTTCCATCTTCTAAAATAATTAGCATTCTTTCTTGACTTTCTGACAACATCATCTCATATGGACTCATATTTTCCTCTCTACATGGAATTTTATCCAAATTTAATTCAATTCCTAAATTTCCTTTATGGGCCATTTCAACACTTGATGAAGTTAAACCGGCTGCGCCCATATCTTGTATAGAAATAATTGACTCTTTTTGCATTAACTCCAAACAAGCTTCCATTAAAAGCTTTTCAGTAAAAGGATCCCCAACTTGCACGGTAGGTTTTTTATCCTCAGAATTTTCATCAAACTCTGCAGAGGCCATAGATGCTCCGTGAATTCCATCTCTACCAGTCTTAGATCCAACGTATACAACAGCTTTATTGAGACCTTTAGCCTTTGAATAAAAAATTTTTTTTTTATTAGCCAAACCTACGGCCATAGCATTTACCAATATGTTTTCGTTGTAAGTGCTATTAAATTTTGTTTCTCCTGCAACAGTTGGTATACCAATACAATTTCCATATCCGCCTATACCTGAAACAACACCATTTAAAAGATTTTTTGTTTTTTTATTATCAGGACTACCAAAGTGAATTGAATTTAGTAATGCTATTGGTCTAGCACCCATTGTAAAAACATCTCTTAAAATACCTCCAACACCTGTAGCAGCGCCTTGATAAGGCTCAATAAATGAAGGGTGATTGTGACTTTCTATTTTAAATACAATTGCATCATCATCTCCAATATCTATCACACCTGCATTTTCTCCTGGCCCTTGAATTACATTTTTGTTTTTAACTGGCAGTTTTTTTAAGTGCACTTTTGATGATTTATATGAGCAATGCTCATTCCACATTGCTGAAAAAATACCAAGTTCTAAAAAATTAGGCTCTCTATCCAATAATTGTTTAATTTTTGAGTATTCATCTAATTTTAAACCGTGTG
>CACDLE010000003.1:22500-69698 GCA_902553555.1 uncultured Pelagibacteraceae bacterium | reverse complement strand
AAGGTGATTTCACATTAAAAGATCTTGATGGCAACCAAGTAGTAAAAGGATCAGCAGGATCAGTAGGTCAAGGTGGAAGCGAGACGTTAGATGAACTTTTAAGTTATAAATCTCTAAACATAAGACAATTTTTAAACAGCTACAAAGACTCAGAAAATTTATATGATGGTAATGGCTGGGGAGAAACTTACACCTCTCTTTTGAATCGAAAAGGACATGCTGCAAATTTAGCTTTAGAATATGACTTATTTAATTTGGGAGCTAATTTAATCTCATCTTTAGAAAATTCAGATTTCATTCTCGCTTTTGAAGCTGGAGTTCAAGATTTTGAAACAGATCATAAAATAACATATCAAAATGTTTCTGCTGGATTGTATCTTCCAAACAATAAATATCTTTTAAACTTAGACGCCTTTATTTTAGGTGGAATTACTTTAAAAGAGGGTGAGAGAACAATTTTAACAAACACAGCATCATCAGGTAAATTAAATATAGACAGTAATTATCAAACTTTCGAAGTATATTCTGGTGTTACAAAAACTAATTCCAAGCTAATTCCAAATGTTGGATTTACTGGAAGTTTTTCAATCACTCCGAGTTATGACGAGAGCAAGTATTATTCGTGGAGAAATAGAAAAGTGGGAAATGTGTCAGTATTTTTTTCTGATAAATATAATTTTATAAATAATGATAATAATAATTTTAATTTAGGTTGGTTGTTAGATTTTAGAAATTTGGTAGGAGACAAATCTCAAGTTTATTCAATTAATGGAACAAGCGCGACATACAAACAAGATAATGCTCTTACGAGAGAGATCTCATTAGTTGCTAATTTAGGTTACGAAAAAAAGATTACAGATAATGGAAAATTTACTGCTGGTATTTCCGCCAAAAATACTAATCAGGATGTTAAAAGCATAAGTGGAAATTTAGGATTTAAACTAAAATTTTAATTAACGATTCTAAGCCAAAAAGTTGAAGGCGCACGCTCGAAAAGCATTTAAATGGAAGACTGTTTTGGGTTTCTAATCTTTCTCTAATATTTGTAAAAAAATTAAAGTTATCTAAACGTATTAATTAAAATATAAAATCCATAAAACAAGGCAAAAAGATTTAGCATTTTGTAATAAAGTATATTTTCAATTTTTTTGAATAAATATTGTGAAATAAAAAAAATTATTAATGGGACCCAGACAAATTTCAAATAACTCAATTCTAGTTTTTTAAAAAAAAAATTTATAATGAAAATTTGGATTGTCGCGAAAATTAAATAGCCATTAGCTATATGAAATCGAATTATATTTTTTTCAGTAGTTGAATTAGATGCAATTAATGAAAGTAGAGATCCACCTAAATTGGTTAATCCATGTACTATTCCCAAAATGACTAAACCGATGTTTATATTTCTAATCTTAAAACTTTTTTTTTTAAGCTTTAAAAAATTGATTATAGAGAAAGCTATTAAAAAAACAGAAACAAATGAAGTAAAATTAATTCTACTTTCTAAAAACTTTACTAAGATTAATCCCAACACCAAAGTTGGCACACTGAAGATGAATATTTTTGAAGCAAATTTAAAATTTTTCTCTCGGTAAGAGATTATTTGGGATAGGCTAATTAATATGGAAAAAGGAAGCAAAATATTTAATACGTCAAAATACCCATATCCTAACAACAAAAATGTTGGAGTTCCTAATAACAAAAGACCTATTCCAAAAATTGATTGAACAAAACAGAACACCGAAATTATAGATAATTCTAAAAAGGTCATAAAAGTCTTTATATATCCTTCATTATATATTTATTATCCACATTCAACTAAAAAGAGTCTTATTTGAAATGACCGAATCATATATTTTCTAACTAAGAGGTGGTGGAGGGAGACTAAAGCCACCTCTGCACTAAATTATTTAAAAATTCTTATAAATTTAAGTCCGTATTCAACAGAATAATTTGTAATTTTAGAAAAAACAGATTGCTTAGTTTTCTTTATGGCCTGATCAAAACTTAAAAATTTATTTTTATTTTTAAACAAAAATTTCGAAAAATTATTAAATTTTTTCTCATCCCAATAATTTAAATGTATTTGAGTGGCCTGCACCCCAAACGGCAGCATTATTTCTTTATAAAACAATTGGGGCACAAAAGTTAGTCCTTTTTTTTTGTAGGGATAAATTCCATAACCATCAATTACGTAATTTATTCCATTATTTTTCAGAGCGTCAAAAGTATTATAATCATAAGTATGATTGGGAGCAAAAAAAGATCTTATATTTATATTATTTTTACTAAATATTTTTAAACCATTATTAATTCTTTTACTTTGTTCAATTAGTGAATGACCGTAGAACTCAGATTTTCCTCCATAATTAAAGAAATCTTTTTTATTTGTATTATTGTCGTAAACATGAGTGTAACCATGCATACAAATTTCCCATCCCATTTTACTCCAGTCCTTTAATTTATTCCAAAAATGATCTCTTTTTTCAAATTTAAGAAGTTCGGGATCTTTATTAAAAGGTATAACTCCTAAAAGGGGTTTAATATTTAATTCCTTAAAAAGCTTTTCACACTTATCCATTAACTTCCAATTCATGTTTTCAGCAATATCGTCTAGACGAATGAGCAAACCTTGTTTTTTATCTATGTTATTTTTCATTGATTTTAAATTATTAAGTAGTTTAATCCTTTTTGTGAAAGATTATACAATAAAAAAATCATCTGTAGTAGATGTAAACGAACTTAAGAGTTTTTATAAAACTGCATATTTTACAAGAGGATCAATTTTTTATGAAAACTTTAATTGGTTTTATAAAACAAGTTTTAGCAACGAAACTCCTTTAGTGCTATGTGACAATGAAAAAGTCATTGGTCATGCCGGTTTGTTAATAGATAATCTCAATTTAAATGGTAATATACATAAATTTGCTTGGCTCACTGATTTAATAATCCTACCAAAGTATAGAAAATTTGGTTTAGCCCATAAACTTGTAAACGAATGGATGAATAGTCATAAAAATAAAATAACCATCCCTAATGACCTCGCCTTAAAAATTTACAAAAAATTTAATTGGAAAGTTAATCTCAAAACAGCTAGATTTATAAATTTTACAATCTTAGATAAAATTTTTCTTAAAAAAATTATATTTAAAGATAAACTGATTAAATTAAAGGTACACAGTATCGACAAAAGTATTATTAAAGATATTTTGCAAATTGAAGAGTCTGATATAGTCTCAGAAGGTTTAAAAGTAATTAGAGATGAAAGTTGGTTTGAATGGAGATTTTTACAGTGCCCTTTTAAGGAAAATATATTATGTTTTCAGCTTGATAACCAATACATTATAGCCCAATTATTTAAAGGAAAACATAAAAATAGAATGCATATTTTATATAGTACTGAAAATTTTTTAGATGAAACTGAAATTTTTAAGCTAACTAAATCCTGGGCTGCAGATCGAGGTATAAGTTTTTTATGGCATATATCAAATGTTCAAAATATTAGAAATAATATTTTTTCTAAAATTTCAAAAAAGATAATGAATTTTGCTTATAGTACACCTGATGATGAATTATCAAAAGAACTTGAAAACGGTATTAAAAATATTCAGGCCGCTGATAGTGACTCTGGTCACTTGATACTTTTTTAACTTAAATCCTTTTTATCCCAATGACTTTTAAATTTGCTGTATTCGAAATTCGATTAATAGCTTGCTTTATTCCCATAATCACTGTTTTTTTCATCGGTCCATAAGCATGAATAAGCTTCTTTTTGGACAGTGCTAAAGCAACATGACCTTTCCAATAAATAATATCATTTTTCTTAATATTACTTAATCTAATATTTTTTTTAAAATACTTTACCTGATCTTTCGCATCCCTTGGACAAAACTTATTATTAAAATTTAAAAATAGCTGTATTAAAGCTGAACAATCTATTCCTTTAAAAGATTTTCCTCCCCATTTATACTTAACATTTTTGAAAATAAATATTTTTCTAAATGTGTTTTTTTCTTTATAGGCGATTGGTTTTACATCATTTTTCTTTATCCATCCCTTTGCAAATTTGAAAAATTTAGATTTATTATCCAAAACCTTAATTTTTGAACCAAATGAAATTTCATTTAATTTTTTTCTTTTATTAGGGAACTTGTAAACTTTTGACTTTAAAACATTTATTTTATGAGTTGGTTTTAAGAAACTAGAGAATTTTTTTTTTTTAATATATCCATTGTAACCATCTTCTTTAATTTTAATTTTTAACCATTTTTTACTTTTTTTAGATACTGAAAAAGACTCTCCATAAATCATTTGTGTTACTATTTCAGATTTAATTGAAGGTTTTTTATAAAGACTTATAACAGAAAAATTATTAGTAAAATATCTAGTCATTTAGTTTGAGTTTATCTTTGATCATATAAAGAAATATAAGCGAAGGTATTACCATTATTGCAGTAATTATAAAAAATATTCCCCAATCTCCATTCAACCAATCTACTAAAGCCCCAGAAGACGCAGCTAACGTAGTTCTTCCAGCTGTTCCTATTGAGGCAAGAAGAGCATATTGGGTAGCAGTGTAAGTTCTATCAACTAGCATTGAAATAAAAGCGACGAACGCCACTGTCGCAAAAGCTGCAGCCATGTCATCAAATATTACTGCAATAGCAAATAATAATTCAGACTTTCCCGACCAAGCTAACAAGGAAAACAATAGGTTTGTTGAAGCCATTAATATTCCAGAAACAAACATAGCTTTAATAACTCCGGAACGAATTGCAAATAAACCACCAATTAAAGTAAAAATAACAGTAGTAATCCAACCGAGTCCCTTGGAATATAAAGCGATATCTGACTTCGTAAATCCTATTTCCTTGTAAAAAATCACCGACATTCTACCTAAGAAAGCTTCTCCAATTTTAAAAAGAAAAACAAAACCTAAAATTGCTATAGCAATATTAAAGCCATTTTTTTTAAAAAAACTAATTATTGGACTAATGACGGTGCCAGTTATCAATACAATGACTTTTGTTAATAAATTAGAAGTGCCTAATTTACTCTCAATTATTTTGTCATTTTGCCTTTGACTCTCCGTTCTACTTATTGGCTGTGGTTCATTCACAAACAAAAGACCTATATTACAAACAATAATGACTATTCCTAAGACTAAAAAAGTTATTTGCCAGTAATTTTCAAAACCTGCTTTTTGAAAAAACTCAGCAGCGTTAAGAGCGACAACACCGCCTAATTTATAACCAGTCCACCAGCCAACTACTGCCATTGCGGCACCAGCTTGCATTGATTTTCCCTCATGTTCACCAATTTGTTCAATTCTTAAAGCATCAACAGTTATATCTTGAGTTGCTGACGCGATAGCAATAATTAGACCAACACTAATTACTAACGCTAAATTGGCAGTAGGATTTATCAGACTCCAGAAAACTAAACTTACTAATATTATAGCCTGCATGGAAATAATCCACCCACGCCTATGACCAACTTTATTTGTTAACCAGGGAATTTTAATCCTATCGATTATTGGAGCCCATAGATAGTTAAAAGCATAAACAGTAAAAATCAAACCTGCCCAACCAATAGTGCTCCTACTTAAACCATCTTCTTTTAACCAAAGACTTAAGCTGCTTCCAATAATAACCCAAGGAAATCCACTTATAGCACCTAACAATAATATTTTGAGCATTCTAATATCAAAATAAATTGAAAACGTTTCTGATAATGTTTGTTTTTTTTGTATCTCCATAATTTAGTTTCTCCAAAAAGAGGGAAAAAATAATACTAAAATAGCGAATAACTCCAATCTACCCAACAACATACCAAAAGATAAAATCCATTTCGATACATCCGGTATACTTTTATAGTTGCCGTTTGGACCAATTAATTCTCCAAGACCAGGCCCAACGTTTGATATGGCGCTAGCCGCCCCAGATACTGAAGTCAAAAAATCTAAGCCCGTCAAAGATAATAAAAGTGCAATAATAATAAATATAAATAGAAAAGAAAAAATAAAAGTAATTACGGATTTGATAAAGTCTTCAGAAATTTTTTGATTATTATATTTTACCAAAATCACACTGTTTGGAGATATAAGTTTTTTAATCTGGTTTTTCAAAAAAATTAATAACATTTGCAATCTAAAAATTTTTATTCCACATGCTGTTGAGCCTGCGCATCCCCCTATAAACATTAAAAATAAAAAAAATATTAAAGAAAAATTTCCCCATAATCCAAAATCATCAGTTACGTAACCTGTGCCAGATAGAATAGATATCACATTGAAAAATGAGATTCTTAGATTTTCAATGATAGATGTTTCGTCACTTATTAAAGCAAGGTAAGCAACCATTATAATAATTGAAAATAGTAGTATATTTATTAAACCTTTTATTTGTATATCACTAAAAAAAATTTTCCTATCACCTTTGATAAATTTTAGATAAGAGATAAATGGTATACTTCCCAAAATAATAAATACACTTGCAACTATTTCTATATTATGATTGCTAAAAAATCCTATTGATTTATTATGTGTTGAAAATCCACCAGTTGCTAAAGTTGTCATTGAGTGTGCTATACTATCAAAAATTGACATACCAAATATCCAGTAGAAAAAAGCACACACAAAAGTAAGAACAAAATAAGTTGTTATAAGTATTGTAGCGACTTCTAATGTACGTGGTAAAATTTTTTCAGTTGATAAAGGTCCTTCCATTTTAAAAAGCTGCATTCCACCAACTTTTAATAAAGGTAAAATTGTAATTGCCATTACAATTATTCCTATTCCCCCAAGCCATTGCATAATAGCTCGCCATAGCAATATACTTTTTGGAGTTTCATCAAGGTTAGTTATTATAGTAGCACCAGTAGTAGTAATACCTGACATACTCTCAAAAAAGGCTTCACTTACCGTGAAAGGAATTGGTGATAACAAAAAAGGCAAACTACCAAAGGCAGCAATTAAAAGCCAAGCTAAAGCGGAAAACAAAAAGGTTTGCTGAAGATTTAATTTAAATTGTCTTTCTAAATTAGCTAAAATAAATAATACGCCCACAAAAATCGTCACAAATGAGGATCCTATAAAGCTGTGACTATTTTCATTTTGAAAAACTTGCATTCCGTAAGGGATAAGCATTGAGGATCCTAAAATTGTTAGCAATACTCCTATCAAGAAAAAAACTGTTTTATTAGATGACATTAAAATGAGACTATTTAATTAATAAAAAAATTCAACTGTATTTAATTAATTTATAACTGTATTTTATAAAGAAAATTTTATAAACCTTTATTATGTCGGATAATAATGTGATTCAGACCTCTTCGGCTTGGCCATTTGTAGAAATTAGAAAATTATTAAAAGAAAGAAAAAATTTAATTAAATCAAAAGATAAAATTGTATTTCAGACTGGTTATGGTCCTAGTGGATTGCCTCATATCGGAACATTCGGTGAGGTTGCAAGGACAACAATGGTAATTAATGCTTTAAATCATTTAGAAAAAATCAACTCTGAACTTATTACATTTTCTGACGACATGGATGGGCTTAGAAAAGTCCCTGATAACATTCCTAACAATGAAATTTTAAAAAACAACATTGGAAAACCTCTGTCTTCGATACCTGATCCATTTAAAAAATTTAAAAGTTTTTCAGAACACAACAATTCAATGTTAAAAGAATTTTTAAAAAAGTTTAATTTTGATTTTAATTTTAAAAGTTCCACTGAAAATTATAAAAACGGTACCTTTAACGAATCTTTAAAAAGAGTAGCTGAAAAATATGATGAAATAATGAATATTATTTTACCAACATTAAGATCAGAAAGAAAAAAAACTTATTGCCCCTTTTTGCCCATTTGTCCAAAAACAGGAAAAGTATTAGAAATCCCAATGATTGATTTGAATAAAGAAAATGGAAAAATCATTTTTGAAAATGGAGGAGATAAACTTCAAACTAATATTTACGATGGAAATTGCAAACTGCAGTGGAAAGTAGATTGGGCTATGCGATGGTTTACCTTCAACGTTGATTTTGAGATGTACGGTAAAGATCTTACTGAAAGTGCTATTTTGTCAAGTAAAGTTTGTAAAATATTAGGTAAAATGCCTCCGAGTGGTTTTGCATACGAACTTTTTCTTGATGAGAAAGGTGAAAAAATTTCTAAATCTAAAGGTAATGGCATAACCATTGAGGAGTGGTTAAGATATGCTTCTCCAGAAAGTTTATCCTTGTATATGTATCAAAATCCAAGAAGAGCAAAAAAACTTTATTCTGACGTTGTTCCTAAAGCTGTGGATGAGTATCTTTCTCTTATTGAAAAATTTCCATCGCAAAAAGAAAAAGATAAATTTTCTAATCCTATATGGCATATACATAATGGCAAGCCACCTTTAGAAAAAATTGTTATGCCTTTTTCAATGTTATTAAATTTAGTTGGATCGAGTAATGCTAATGATAAAAAAATACTTTGGAAGTTTATTAATAGATTTCATAAGGATGTAAAACCTGATACAAATCCTATTTTAGACAACCTCACCGAATACGCTATAAAATTTTTTGAAGATAAGTTAAAACCAAAAAAAATTTATAAGAAACCAAATAAAGATGAAAAAGAAGCTCTTCTAAAATTAGCAGATAGAATTCAATCAATTAAAGAAAATACACTTCCAGAGGAAATCCAGACAGCAGTGTATTCTGTTGGTAAAGAAAATGGATATGAAAAAAATCTTAGAGATTGGTTCAAATTAATTTACCAGGTTTTATTTGGTGATGTTGATGGACCAAGAATGGGTTTTTTTATAAGTTTTTTTGGTATTCAAGAAACTATTAAACTGATAAAAGATAAAGTTAATTAAATGTTTTCAATCATAAGGCCTTTTATATTTAAAATCGATCCTGAGATGGCACACGATTTAGCCATTCAATCTTTAAAGTACAACTTTTTACCTAGCAGTGTTTTTAAAGTTGAGAACGAGGAATTGCTTGAAACTAAAATATTTAATACAAAATTAAAAAATCCTATAGGTTTAGCCGCTGGCTTTGATAAAAGCGGTGAAGTGTATAACTCTTTATTTAAAATGGGCTTTGGCTTTGTTGAAGTTGGCACAATTACACCTAGAAGACAGCTAGGTAATCCTAAACCAAGAGTTTTCAGACTAGAAGAAGATAAAGCTTTGATAAATAGGCTAGGATTTAATAATCATGGAGTTGATGCTGTAGTTGAAAGATTAAAAAAGAATAAACCCACTGGATTTTTAGGAGCAAATATTGGACCAAATAAAAGTAGCACAGACAAGTTAGAAGATTATGTGAAGTGTTTAAGTTCTGTTCATAATCACGCAAACTATATTACAATAAATATCTCTTCACCTAATACTCCAGGCTTGAGGGATCTACATAAAGACTCACATTTTGTCGAACTTATGGAAAAAATAAATAATGTAAAAAAAAAAGAAAGCATAGGTAAACCAATCGCAGTCAAAATATCCCCTGATATACAAGAACAAGAAATAGAGTATTTAGCAGAAACAATGAAAAAATTTCAAATTGCTGGTGTTATCATCTCGAATACGACAGATAAAAATAGAGACAACTTAGTTAGCAAAAATAAAATTGAAGAGGGAGGATTATCTGGTCAACCTTTATGTGAAGTTTCTAATAATCTTATAAAAAAATTTTATAAAACAATTGGAAAAGAAATAACTATAATTGGTGTGGGAGGTGTAAATTCCGGTCTTACAGCATTAGAAAAGATTAAATGTGGAGCCAGTCTTGTTCAACTTTATACAGGCATGATATACAAGGGCCCAAATATTGTAAGAGATATAAAATCAGATCTAATAAAAATCATGTTAAAAGAAAAAATTAAAAATATTAATGAAATGGTTGGCACGGCAGTGTAATTAATGCTTGACCAGTCTTAATCTTAGTTTTATAAAGCAATCCAATGACTAAAAAATGTGAACTTACCGGCGTGTTACCTTTAAAGGGCCATAATGTTAGTCACGCTAATAACAAAACCAAACGAAGATTTTTACCCAATCTTAAGAAAATCACTTTTAAAAGTGATGTTTTGAGAAGAAGTATTAAGTTAAACGTGACTAATGCTGCTCTAAGAAGTGTAGATTTCAAAGGCGGTCTTGATAAGTACCTCAAATCTGCGAAAAATACAAAATTGTCCAAAAGAGTGTTAAAGCTAAAATTATCAATAACCTCACATAAATAATTAATATTAAAATGTTCATCAAAGAAAAGTTATTTCTACTTTTATCATTCATGATGGGCGTTGTAGTAATATCATCAAATTATTTAGTCCAATTTCCAGTAAATTATTATGGTTTAGAAAATATCTTGACCTATGGAGCTTTCAGTTACCCTATAACTTTTTTAATCACAGATTTAGCCAACAGAGCATACGGAAAGAAATTAGCGAGATACATAGTTTTAGTTGGTTTTTTTATAGGAATTTTTTTGACGTTAATCGTTTCTACAAATTTTGATGATATAATTTCAATTAGAATTGCTATTGGATCAGCCACTGCCTTCGTTATAGCTCAAAATCTTGATGTAAGTATTTTTGATAAATTGAGAAATAAAGTTTGGTATATTGCACCTATAACTTCATCTTTTTTTGGTTCAATTGTAGATACTTTTTTATTTTTCTCTATATCTTTTTATGGTACGTCTGTGCCTTGGTTAAGTCTAGCTGTTGGTGATCTTGTTGTTAAGTTGTTAGTGGCTATAATTATGTTAATACCTTTTAGGATATTTTTAAATAAGATCGTAAATATTTCACAATTAAATTTTAAAAAAGTAAATTTTTAATTTAAAGTCTTTTTGTTTTCTGTAAATAAGTCTGTTAATTGATTGATCATTACATCACCTAAGTCTTGAACATCAGTTATTTTAACTGCTTTTTTATAATATCTCGTAACATCGTGACCTATTCCAATTGCCAACAATTCAATATTTGATTTATTTTCAATCCATTTGACAGTATTTTTCAAATTTGTTTCAAGATAGTCGCTAGAATTAGTTGATAATGTTGAATCATCTACGGGAGCACCATCCGAAATTACCATTAAAATTTTTCGTTCCTCTTTTCTTTTAATCATTTTATCAAAAGCCCACTTTAGAGCTTCTCCATCAATATTTTCCTTCAACAACCCTTCTTTCAACATTAAGCCCATATTTTTTTTAGCTAGTCTCCAAGGAGTGTCAGCCGATTTATAAATAATATGTCTTAAGTCATTTAATCTTCCTGGTAATGGAGGTTTTTCATTTTTCATCCATAATTCTCTACTAGATCCACCTTTCCAATGTTTAGTTGTAAAACCAAGAACTTCTACTTTTACAGAGCATCTCTCCAAAGTTCTGGAAAGTATGTCAGCACATATAGCCGCTACTGAAATAGGTTTGCCTCTCATTGAACCTGAGTTATCAATCAAAATTGTTACAAGTGTATCCTTAAATTCAGTATCTTTTTCTTTTTTAAATGACAATGAATTC
The DNA here is from genome assembly GCA_902553555.1 of uncultured Pelagibacteraceae bacterium. Taxonomy (GTDB): domain Bacteria; phylum Pseudomonadota; class Alphaproteobacteria; order Pelagibacterales; family Pelagibacteraceae; genus Pelagilacustribacter. The sequence goes on along the minus strand of CACDLE010000003.1, from coordinate 58,180 downwards.
AATGGATCAATTATTATTCGTGAAAGTTTTGAAGTATCAAGTATTCCTTCTTCTAAATCGAAATTCCATGAGCGATTTTGTTTTGCCAAAAGCTTTCTTTGAAGTTTATTAGCTAATTTGGATATAAAATTTTTAAGCTGTAAAAGTTGTTGATCAAGATTTTGCCTTAGTCTTACAAGTTCCTCATCTGCTTCTAAATCTTCAGCTTGAATTACCTCATCATATTCTTGCGTATAATATTTATATTTTTTGTCGCCAAAATTATTTTGTGTTCTTCCTCTTTTTTCTGAATTCGTTGAGCTATCATCCATTTCAACTTCGTTAGTCTCCTTATCATTCTCGCTGGCTAAATTATCTAAATCTATTAAAGAGGTATCGATGGACATTTCTTGATTTTCGTCAATTTTTGTCTCTTTTTTTTGATTATCATTTTCATCATTATTAATCTCTTTGTTATCATTTTTATCTTTTTTACTGTCAGTTTCTTCATGATCTGTAGGATCAATGATCTCTAGTTTTTTAATTAAATCTGAAACTAAAGAATTATATTTTACTTGATCAAAAATACTTTCTTTAATTTTTTCAATCTTCTTTTTGAAAACCTTGTCAAAATTTTTTTTATATTTATCAAATTTTTTTTCTTCACTTTTTTTTAGCGTTGTTTTAAAGAACTCTTTTCTTAAGTAAAAATCAAATGCCTCATAAACCTTGTCAGTTCCTTTAAGATCAGTTAGTTTTCCATGATAATATTCCTCAAGATTATATTTTATGCCTTTAAATTCCTTGGTACCTATAGTCTCATATCTTATCTTCTCAGCAATATTATATAATTTTTTTTCTTTCGACCCAGCTGGTTCGTAATTTTTGTATATGTTTTTGTCACTATATCTTAATTTAAGAGATATCGAGTCAGCTAATGCTCTAGCTTTCTTAAAATTTATATCATTATTAAAGTATTCAATTTCCGGGAGCTTTATTAAATTCTTTTCAGTTTGGATATCTTTGTTACCAAAACTGACCTCTAGATCGTCTTTACCAGAAATAGATTTTACTGTCGACTTAATAGCTGTTTTAAAATTTTCAACTATCTCTTCTTTGTTTAAAGTTTTAAATTTGTACATTTATTGATGACTCAGGCAGTTCTTCCCCAAAACATCTTTGATAATATTCAGAAATTATTTTTTTTTCGATTTCATCACATTTATTGAGGAAAGTAATTCTAAATGCATAACCTAAATCTTTGAATATTTCTGTGTTCTCAGCCCAATGCATGACAGTTCTAGGACTCATTACTGTTGAAATATCTCCAGCCATGAATCCTTTTCTGGATAATTCAGCAACTTTAATCATGTTTGATATTTTTTCTTTTCCCTCTTTATTATTAAATTTTTTATTTTTAGCAAGAATGATTTCCAGTTCCTTTTCGTGATTAAGATAATTTAATGTTGAAACAATGTTCCACCTATCCATCTGTCCTTGGTTAATCTGTTGAGTTCCGTGGTAAAGCCCAGTAGTGTCACCTAAACCAACTGTATTTGTTGTGGCAAACATTCTAAAAAAATCATGTTGGTCTAACACTTTATTTTTATCTAATAAAGTAAAACTGCCATCACTCTCCAAGACTCTTTGAATAACAAACATTACATCTGGGCGACCAGCATCATACTCGTCAAATACAAGTGCAATCGGATTTTGTATAGACCATGGCAGTATACCCTCTTTAAATTCAGTTACTTGTTTCCCATCTTTTAGAACAATCGCATCTTTACCTATCAAATCAATTCTACTAATGTGACTATCTAAATTTACTCTTATACATGGCCAATTTAATCTTGCTGCAACTTGTTCGATATGAGTAGATTTGCCCGTTCCATGATAACCTTGAATAAGCACCCTTTTATTAAATGAAAATCCTGCCAAAATAGCTAGTGTTGTGTCCCTATCAAATTTATAGTCTGGATCAACTTTTGGAACAAATTCATTTTTTTTTGAAAAGCCTTCAACTTCCATTTCGCTGTCTAAACCAAATGATTGTTTCACTGAAATTTTTATATCAGGTTTTGATAAGAATTGCGTAGCACTCATTTTTTATTTTTTTCCCAAGTTATTCTTTAATTGGCTGTAGGCCAAAGTAATTTTTTTTAATTTATCTTCGAATTTTTTATTACCATTGTTTTTATCAGGATGATATTTCTTTACAAGATATTTAAATTTTTGTTGGATTTCAGTCCATTTTGCTGAATAATTTAGATCTAATATATCAAAAGCATCTTTCTCTTTGGAAGAAAGCTTAGTTTTCTGAAAATCTTTAAAGTTCGATGAGTTAAAGATGTTCATTTTATCTTCCAATGCATTATTCCATAAAATATTAAAAAAATTTTCAGAAGAACCAAAACTTTTAGTTGATTTATGCCACGTCATATCAGATTTTAAAAAGTATTCAATTTCTTGATCATTCATGTTCTCGAAATAATTCCAATTTTTATTAAAAATTTTTATATGTTTTAAACATAACAATTTATATTTCCTACTATTATCTTTTTCAGTAGGAGCTTTATATTTTCCTAATTCACTACAATTTTCCCAATCGCAAATTATTTTCATAATTTTTTTTATATGGTATTATATATTATGGAAACATATTTAAAAGATATTGAAAGAAAAATTAAAAGTGAAATTAATCTAGAAGAAATCAAAATAATTGATAATTCCCACAGACATAAAAATCATAAGTCATTTCAAAAAAATAAATTACATCTTATTTTAGAAATTAAGTCTAAATATCTTAGTGGGCTGAAAAGATTAGATGCTGAGAGGTTATTAATCTCAACAATTAAAAACGACTTTGAAAAAAAAATTCATGCCTTAGAAGTTAGATTAAAACATCCTTCTGATTAAGCTTTTTAATTTATCTTCTGAAAATTTAAATGCACCTGGATTACTTGCTGACCCAACCTTTCTTAACAAAATAAGGTTAATTTTTTCATCATTGTTTTTTTTATCATTTTTCATAAATTTAATTGAAGAACTAATTTCTTTGAGAGATAAATAATTAAATAAATAATTAATTGATAATTTCTTATATATTTTTATTAATTCTTCATATATTTCTTTTGAACACACTTTGCATAATACTGAAATTTTTGTAGCAATTAACATTCCAAGTAGAACAGCCTCACCATGATTAAGTTTATTAGAATATTTATTTTTTGCCTCTAAAGCATGAGCAAAAGTATGACCAAAATTTAATTTCATTCTCAATTTTTTTTCTTTAAAGTCTCTTTCAGTAAATTTTAATTTTATTAAAACACTTTTTCTTATACTTTCAATTAATTTTTTAGTTTCTAATTTTAGGATTTTATTTGTATTTGTTTTTAAAAAGTTAAAGAATTTTTTGTCTTTAATTAATGCGTGTTTCAATATTTCAGCATACCCACAAATTAGTTCTCTTCTTGGCAATGATTTTAATATTTGTACGTCGAGGATTACTAATCTGGGTTGATAGAAAGATCCAATTAAATTTTTTCCGAATTTAGAGTTTACGCCTGTTTTACCACCTATACATGAGTCAACCTGAGCTAGTAAAGTTGTAGGAATGTTAATAAAATTTATACCTCTTTTAAAAACACTTGAAATAAAACCGCTTATATCTCCAATTATTCCTCCTCCGACTCCTATGACCAAATCTGATCTATTAAAATTTAGCGAAAGTAACTTATTGAGAAAATGTTCTACAGTTTTTATATTTTTAATTTTTTCAGAAGGAGTAATTTTGCTTACATAAATTTTATACCCCTTTAAGTTGGATTTAATTTTACCAATAAAACCCCTAGGTATATTTTTATCTGTGACTAAATAAATTTTTTTACACTTCGGACATAATTTTTTTGTTTCACTTTTGAGTGATCTGATTGAATTCTTGCCTATAATTATAGAATGCTGTTTAGCTTCAATTTTCATTTTTTTTGTATAATTTTATAATTTTATCAATTATTTCTTTTTTCTCAATATCATCACAATTAATGCGAAAATTTGCTTGAGCGTAAATTTTTTTTCTTAAAAAGTAAATTTTTTTTACGTTTGACCTTATGTTACTCTTCAATAATGGCCTTTTTTTATTTTTCTTGTATCTTTTTACCAAAGTTTCAAGTTTTGCATGAAGCCAGAAGCTAATTGAGTATTTTAAAACATCGTTTCTTATTTCAGGGTTGATAAAACCACCTCCGCCCAAAGCAATTACTCCTTTAGAGTTTTGTACGATGTCTTTAGTTATTTTTTGTTCAATATCTCTAAAATATGCCTCACCACTAACTTGAAAAATTTTACTTATTGATTTTCCCTCTTTTTTTTCAATTAAATTATCAATGTCGATAAACCTTACTTTCAATTTATTGGCTAATAATCTACCTATTGTTGATTTACCAACACCCATCATTCCAGTTAAAACAAGGCTTTTATTCAATAATTATTCCAATTAAAAATTTGATTTATCACAAATTTGTCTTATTTTTCAAGTCTAAGTATATTTTTTTACTATGCAACTTAAATTCACTCGTCAAAAAAGTCTAAAAGAGTCCATAGTTAACAGACTCGTAAAACTAGTAATTATAGTTGGGCTATTTATATTAGCAGCATTCCTTCTTGAAAAGGTTGATTTTTCCAAACCAACAAAAGATTTTAACACTGATATTACAAATGAAATTATCAGACTTAAGTAAAAACTTATTTTTTTTACTAATATTTATTTTTGTTTTTAAAACTTCTTTTGCAGAACAAGAAGTAGATATTTGGGATAATAAGAATAAAAAAAATGCAAATGAAGAAATAAAACAAATTGAAAACGATCAAAATAACTCATCAATATTTAATAATAATTCAGTTAAGCCCAAACAAATAATCCAAGAAGAAGCTTTTAATGAGAATGATAACAAACAATTTTATGGTATCTGGGATCCTGATAAATACAATTTTGATCTTACTATGTGGGCTAACACAGATGGTCAAAATGTTAAAAAAATAGTTAAAAGAATAAATAAACTTAATTTATCTGAAACGGCTGAAATTATTTTCCAAAATACAATGTTTTCTTTTTCCTATGCCCCTGAAAATCTTTTAGAAAAAGATTTTTTAGATTTAAAAGTTAATTGGCTAATTAAAAATAATAAAGATGATTTAGTTGAAAAATTTCTTGAAAAAAATGAGGAATTTCCAAACAAAAAAAAAATAATTCAGTATTTAGTAGATCGAAATATCTCGAGTGCAAATATAAAATTGGGTTGTGAAAAAGTAAATTTCATTGGAAAAGATGTAAAAGACCCATATTTAGAAAAATTTAAAATTTACTGTTTAGTTTTCAATAACAAAAAAAATCAAGCACAACTTCTTCACGATATTTTAAAAGAGCAAAAAAAATCAGACAAGTTCTTTGATAATTCAATTAATTTTTTACTAGGTCTAGAAGAAAATAAAAACCAAAATATTAAAGATGATAATTTGCTAAATTTTTATCTTTCAAGTATCACAATACCTAATTTTAAATACGAGCCATCAGAAAAAACAAAAAAAACTATTTGGGAATATTTAAATGCAGCTAATTTAATTACTGTGGAAGATATCAGTGATAAAAATAAAATAAGAACTCTTGAACTAGCAGCGCAAAAAGATCAAATAAATAAAAACCAAATTTTTAATATTTATAAAAAAATTCCTTTTGATATTAACTCACTTGTAAATGCTGAAAATGTATATCAATCCTTAGATGATATCGAGTCAAGAGCTTTAATATACCAAAGATTCTTGCTATCGGACAATTCAAAAAGGAAACTAGATTTATTATTCCTTTTAAAGGATCTTTTTAAAAAAGCAAAATTAGTTAATGTTTATTCAGAATTTTTAAGTGATAGGTTGAAAGAATTTGATAATAAAGAAATTCCCAAAGAATATGAAAAAGTTGTAGAGAGAAATATTTTACAAGATAGTGATAAGCAGAAAAAAAGAATAAAATATGACGATAAAACATTACATAAATCAAAATTAATCAGATATTTTTTTGAAGAAGATTACCCAGTAAAGAAAACTCAAAAAGAGTTAGATAATATTTTTAAAAAAATCAAAAGAAATAGAAATTATTTCTACTCTGCTAAAGATTTAGCAGTCTTAGACTCATTGAAACAAGACGGTATAAAGTTACCAAAAGAAATTGAATTTGAAAACTTATCTAAAAATTATAGCGTTCCTAATAATTTAATTGATTTAGTTAAAAAAAACGAAAAAGGGTTTTTAGCTTTAAAAATTGTTGAAATTATAGGTGAAGATGAAGTAAGCAATCTTGATTCAGAGACCATTTATTTTTTGACTTATTTACTTAATAGACTTGAATTAAAGGAATTTAGAAACACAATCTTATCATCTGCACTACCCTTAAGAACATAACTGTAGTAAAAGTTATCATGTCTGTAAAAAAAATTTTTACCATACCAGATCCTATTTTGAAAAAAAAATCATTACCGATTAAAAATGTAGATTCAAGTGTAAAAAAATTAATGGATGATATGCTGGAAACAATGTATGCGGCACCTGGTATTGGGCTTGCTGCTGTTCAAGTTGGAGTTTTAAAGAGGGTAGTGGTTATTGATTTGTCAAAAAAAGAAGAAAAAACCCCCCCTTTATTTTTTGTTAATCCAGAAATTATTTCAACCTCTGAAGAACAAGTTTCATATGAGGAGGGATGCTTGTCAATACCCAATCAATTTGCTGAAATTAAAAGACCAAAAAGATGCCATGTGAAGTATCTTGATTATAACGGAAAAAAAAAGGACCTTAAAGCTGATGGACTTTTGGCAACATGTATTCAACATGAAATTGATCATCTTAATGGGATTCTATTTATCGATTATTTGTCGAAGCTAAAAAAAGATTTAATTTTAAAAAAAGTAATTAAACAAAAAAAAGAAATTGATAGGGTGATAGTTTAAATTCAGTGATTCAATGCCATTAAAAGTTGTTTTTATGGGTAGTCCAGATTTTTCAATCCCATCTTTAAAGATGTTGATTGATAAAAATCACAAACCAATTTGTGTGTATACCCAATCTCCACAAAAAAAAATGAGAGGTCAAAAAGTTCTTAAAACTCCAGTACATATTTACTCTGAGAAAATGGATATCGAAGTAAGAACCAGAAAACTCGATTTTGAAAACGAGTATGTTAATTTCAAAAATTTAAAACCAGATTTAGTAGTGGTTGTAGCTTATGGACAAATTATTCCTGAGTCTTATTTAAAAATACCAAATTTACTCTTTTTAAATGTGCATGCATCTTTACTACCAAAATGGAGAGGAGCTGCGCCTATTGAGAGAGCAATTTTAAATGGAGATAAAGAAACAGGAGTATCCATTATGAAAATTGAAAAAAAATTAGATGCTGGACCATATATTATGCAATCGAGAATAAAAATAGATAGCGAGACTAATAGTGGGGAACTAAAAGAAAAACTTTCTATCTTAGGGGCCAAGTCCTTAATACAGTCAATTGATCTCATTTTGTCAAAAGAGGGAAGCTTTATAGATCAAAACGATAAAGAAGCAAGTTATGCAAAAAAAATTGAAAAGGAAGAGTCCAAAATTAACTGGCAAGAAGATGCTGAGAAAATTATTTTGAAAATTAATGCTTTTAGCCCTAAGCCGGGTGCTTGGTTTTATTTTAATAAATTAAGAATAAAAATACATAAAGCTAAAATCGTTAATTTAAATGGAAAACCAGGAACCGTATTAGATGATAAACTTACTATAGCAACAAAAAAAAATGCAATTAAAATTCTTAAGTTACAAAAAGAGGGTAAAAATATAATTGAAGCAACAGATTTTCTTAAAGGAAACAAAGTTAATAAAAACATTATATTAAATTGAAATTGAACATTTATAAACAAAACTACCAAATTGTAATTGAATACGATGGATCAAAATTTGTTGGTTGGCAGTTGCAAAAAAACGGAAAATCAATACAAGGTGAAATCCAAAAGGTTATAAAGAAAGTATTTGGCTTGCACTTTAAAGAAAATATAATTGGCTCAGGCAGAACTGATGCAGGTGTGCATGCTTTAGGTCAATCTGCAAATTTTTTCATTTATGGTGGAATAAATCCAAATAGAAAAAAAGTATTACTTAACAGGTGGAACTTTTTATTAGCTAAAAAGGGGATATCTATACTTTCAATTAGGACAAGAAATAAAAATTTTAATGCAAGGCGTAGTGCTAAAGAGAGAACCTACCTTTATAAAATTATGAATAGAGCTAGTTCTATAGCGTTAGACAAGAACCGAGTTTGGCATGTGAGGAAAAAATTGAGTATGAATGAAATGAAAAAAGGAGCAAAATTACTTACTGGAACTCACGATTTTTCAGCATACAGATCTTCCTCGTGTACAGCTAAATCTCCCATTAGAACAATTAAAAAAATTTCGATTAAAAAAAATAGAAATGGTAAAATAATAATAAGATTTGTTTCTAAATCTTTTTTGCAAAAACAAGTTAGATCAATGGTTGGATGTCTTAAATTTCTAGGAGAGGGAAAATGGGATATTTCAGATTTCAAAAAAACTTTAAATTCAAAAAAAAGATCATCATGCGCACCACCTGCACCAGCTTGTGGTCTTTATTTGGAAAAGGTTAAATATTAGTAGATTTTAATTTTTTTCTTTTTTTAATTCTCCATCTTGACTCAGATCTCACAATGTAGCCTACGCAATTTTTTGATCCGCAACGACATGGGTAATTTTTATAATCACTATCATAACTAAAACCATAATCGTAGGTTAATTCCTCTCCCTTTTTAATCTCTTTAATAGAGTAAACCCATATTTTCAAACCAACTCCATCCACCTCACAATTAGGATCACATGAATGATTTATCAATCTGGCGGTATTGTATTTGAAATCACCGTCTAAATCGTATCTTTTATTTAAATTAAATAGATAAATCGCTTTATCATTATCAAATTTGGGATTAGTTTCAGTTTCTTTAACTGAAATTATTTTCCCTTTGTACTCAATAATTTTTGTTCCCTCTTTAATATCTGTAGAGGCGTACAATCCTTTATTGTCAATATTAGATTTTCTTATTTTATACAGTTTTTTCATCTTAATATTTTATAAGCGCCCTTACATGTTCTTCAGCACTCTCTGCTAAAGCATTCAAATCGTATCCACCCTCTAAAATTGATACAACTTTTCCATTACAATAATCTTTAGAGTCTAGTAAAGTTCTTTTTGTAATCTCAAAAAAATCATGTGATTGTAAATTGATATTAGAGAGTGGATCATCTCTATGAGCATCAAATCCTGCAGAAAAAAGTAAAAACTCAGGTTTAAATTCTTTCAATTTTTTTAGAACATGTTCATAGGCATCAAAAAATTCTGATGTACTTGTCCCAGCTGACAAAGGTATATTTAAAATGTTGTTAAATTTCCCCTTTTCGTTGTTTGCTCCTGTTCCGGGAAAGTGAGGATATTGATGTGTAGATATATATAAAACTTTTTCATTTGAGTAAAAGATATTTTGTGTACCATTACCATGGTGAACATCAAAATCTATAATAGCAATTCTCTTATACATATACTTTTCTAAAAGATAATTAGCTCCCACAGCGATATTGTTAAAAATACAGAATCCCATTGCCTTATCATACTCAGCATGATGTCCAGGAGGTCTAACAGCACAAAAAGCATTTTTTAATTTTTTATTTTCCACTAAATCTATAGCAGAGGTAATAGATGAAACAGCTTCGAAAGATGCATCTTTGCTCCCAGGAGATATCACTGTATCTCCGTCTAAAAAAAATTGCCCTTTTGTAGGAAAGGCTTTTTTAACTTCACTAATATAACGAGAATTGTGTGTTTTTTTTAAAAATATTTCATCGAACTTACCAGGTTCACTCCATGCAAGTTTAGAATTATCTCCTTTTTTTAGTCTTTCTAAAATTGATTGAATTCTAAATTTATTTTCTGGATGACCATCACCTGTGTCATGATTTAAGGATTTTTTTGAAAAAATTATTCCGGTTTTCACTTAAAATACTCTACTAAAAAATTGTAATATATCTTTTTTAATCTTTTTAAATCTCCTAAAGAAACACATTCGTCAATTTTGTGCATTGTCTTGTTAACAAGACCAAATTCAAGACACGGGGCTATCTTTTTAATAAATCTTGCATCCGATGTACCGCCAGTAGTTGAAAATACTGGGTTTATTTTAGTAACTTTCTTTATAATTTTTTTGGCTAACATAATATTTTTACCTGGTTTTGTTAAGAAAGCCTCACCACTTTCTAAATAATTAATTTTATATTTACATTTATTTTTTTTTGAAATCTTTTTAATTACAGAATTTATTTTTTTCTTTAATTTCGTTGCAGTTTGAAGATCATTATATCTCACATTGAACTGAGTTTTGGCCGAAGCAGGTATAACATTATGGGCTTTATTATTAACATATATGCCTGTGAATTCGAGGTTAGATGGTTGAAAATTTTTGTTTCCTTTATCTAATTTTTTTTTCTTTAATTCAAAACATATTTTTACTAAAGTATTTATTGGATTATTCGAAAGATGAGGGTAGGCGATGTGACCCTGTGTTCCAAATATTTCTAATTCAGCTGAAAGGCTACCTCTTCTTCCAATTTTAATCATTTCTCCTAATTTTTTTGGGTTTGTAGGTTCTCCAACAATACAAAAATTTATTTTTTCTTTTCTTTTTTTTAAATAATCGACTACTTTTTTTGTACCATTTGTTGCGAAACCTTCTTCATCTCCGGTAATAAGAAAACTTATCGAACCATTAAATTTTTTGTGATTAATTATATACTCACTTACTGCGGATACAAAACAAGCAATTGAACTTTTCATATCGTTCGCACCTCTGCCAATAAGATATCCTTTTTTAATTTTTGGTTTAAAAGGATTTACTGTCCAGTCTTTAAAATTTCCTGGTGGCACAACATCAGTGTGTCCTGCATAACATAAATTAGGTTGTTTATTTCCAAATTTTGCGTAAAGATTTTTTATAGGTTTGCCTTTACCTTTCTTAAACTCCAGTATTTTACATTTAAATCCAAGAGTTCTTAACTTTTTTGCCAAAAAACTTATAGCTCCTGCATCAATCGGGGTAACGCTCGGAAATGAGATTAGATCTTTAGATAAAGCTAGCTCGTTTATTGTTCGCATTTAATCTCTCAATAGATCGTTAATTGACGTTTTACTTCTGGTCTTCTCATCTACTTTTTTAACAATTACTGCACAATACAAACTGGGGCCATCTGGATTCTTTTTATTGGGAAAACTCCCAGGCACAACAACAGAATATGATGGAACTTTTCCGTAAGTAATTTCTCCAGTTGAGCGATCTATAATTTTAGTAGAGGCACCGATATAAACCCCCATTGATATCACTGCTCCCTCTTCAACAATTACTCCTTCTGCTATTTCAGACCTAGCGCCTATAAAACAGTTGTCTTCTATAATAACTGGTCCTGCTTGAAGCGGTTCTAAAACTCCACCTATACCTGCACCTCCCGAAACATGGCAATTTTTACCAACTTGAGCACACGAACCTACCGAAGCCCAAGTGTCGATCATTGTGCCTTCATCTACATAGGCTCCAAGATTTACAAAGCATGGCATCAAAACAACATTTTTTCCTATGAACGAACCTTTTCTGACAACTCCGTTTGGAACATGTCTATAACCTGCTTTTTTCCAATCGGACTCATTCCAAGTTACAGATTTACCAGAAACCTTATCGTACCAAGTAGTATATGGGCCTTTAGAAATTGTCATTGGGCTTGTTCTAAAGCTCAATAAGATAGCTTTTTTTACCCATTGATTTACTGTCCATTTTCCATTTTTTTTTTCTGCAACTCTTAATTTACCTTTATCAGTAAGCTCAATCGTTTGATTGACAGCTTTTAATATCTCGCTATCTGATTTTTCATTTATATTTTGTTTATTATCAAAAGCTTTATTTATAATTTTCTCTAATTCACTTGTGGTCATTTATCTCCTTTAAAAATTTAGATAGTTTATCTGTTTTATAGTCTATAAAATTAGAATCTGAAAATTCCGCTGCCCATGGTTCATCATTTATTATCCATACTGTTTTCATACCTAATTCATGAGCGGGTTTTAAATTTCGCGCAATATCCTCAATAAATATACTATATTGTGGCTCAATTTTGTATTTTTCTATAATTTTTTTGTAAGTTTCTAAAGATGGCTTGGGTATAAAGTCCGCACTAACTATGTCAAAAATATCATCAAAATGCCTTTCAATTCCAAGTCTTTTTGTTACATTTTTAGCATGTGCAAGTGACCCATTAGTAAAAATTATCTTTTTGCCATTAATTTTTCCAATTTGTTCATCCAATTGTTTATCTTCTCTCAAAAAGCTTAGATCTATATCGTGAACAAACTCTAGAAATTCATTTGCATCAATTTTATGATTCTTAATCATACCATTGAGCGTTGTGTTATATTCCACAAAATAGTTTTTTTGAATTTTTCTTGCTTCCTCTTTACTAATATTTAGTTTTGAAGAAATATAGTATGTCATTTTTTTGTCAACTTGTTCAAATACCTTGGTGGCTCCAGAATACAAAGTATTATCAAGATCAAAAAGCCAAAATTTTAAGTCTTTTAGTTCCTTCATTTTCTTATTAATGTCCCCGACCCCTTGTCTGAGAATATTTCATCTAATATTGAGTGTGGTTTTCTTCCATCGAGTATAACTACACCTCTTACTCCATTCTCAACCGCATCAATACAATTTTTTATCTTAGGAATCATTCCCCCTTGTACAATTTTTAATTTTACCAAATTTTCTATATCAAAAGGTTTTATTTCTGATATCAAATTTTTTCTATCATCGTAAACCCCCTCTACATTAGTCATAAGTAAAAGTCTTCTTGATCTAAGTTTTTTTGCTATTGCACTGGCGGCTGTATCACCATTAATATTATAAGTGTTTTTATCTTTGCCGATACCTAGAGGGGCTATTACAGGTATTTGATTGCGATTAATTATATTTATAAGATATTCAGCGTCAATGTTTTCTGGAACACCAACAAAACCAAGCTCCTTATTATCTGGGACGACATTAATTATATTATTTGCTTTTGAAGTAATTGATATTGCATGCGAGCCTTTTTTTTTTAAAGAATTGACTATATCTTTATTAAAATCAATTAATACATCTTCAACAATAGAAATTACTTTTTCATCTGTAACTCTTAGCCCATTAATAAATTTAGTTTGAATATTTTCTTTTTTTAATTTTCTCTCTATTCTCGGACCTCCACCATGAACAACTACGATTGAAAGACCCAATTTGTTTAACACGCTTATATCTTCAATAAAATTATTAAAAATATTTCTATCGATTAAAACGTTTCCTCCATATTTAATTACAATAAGCTCTTTTTTGTATTTATTAATATATTTTGGTACACTATTAATATCAGGAGCATTCTTGGGCCAAAACTTTCTTATTAAGTCTAAACTTTTTTCGTCAGACATTTAATTTGTTTTAACTTTTGTTTGTCTCATAATTACCCATTGTTGAGCAATTGTTAAGATATTGTTTACTGTCCAATAAACAACTAGGCCAGATGGAAAGGGCGCTAAAATAATTGTTAAAAATAATGGAAAGAAAGCAAAAATTTTTGCTTGTATAGGGTCTGCTGGTGCAGGGTTTAATTTTTGCTGCACATACATAGAAAGTCCCATTAGTATTGGCCAAATACCTATAATCAAAAATCCAGGAGGGTCCCAAGGTATCAGTCCAAATAAATTAAAAATAGTCGTTGGGTCTTTAGCAGATAAATCTTGTATCCACCCAAAAAATGGCTGGTGTCTCATTTCCAAAGAAATAAATAACATTTTATAAATAGCGAAAAAAAAAGGTATTTGAATTAAAATGGGCAAACATCCTGATGCAGGATTAATTTTTTCTTTTCTATATAAAGCCATCATTTCTTGCTGTAATTTCATTTTGTCATCTTTGTGAAGTTCTTTAAGTCTTGTCATTTCTGGTTGGACAGCCTTCATTTTTGCCATTGATCTAAATGAGTAGTTTGCAAGCGGAAAGAATATAATTCTGATTGCTAAAGTTATTAAAACAATAGCTATTCCAAAATTGCCAGAAAGTTTGAATAAATAATCAATTACAAAAAACAAAGGTTTAGTAAAAAAATAAAACCAACCCCAATCAATAGTTAAGTCGAACTTTTCAATATTTTCACTCTCCGCATATCCATCTACAGTTTCAACTTCTTTCGCAGCAACAAATAATCTTACCTCGTTTTCTGATGAACTTTTAGGATTAATACTTACTGGTGAGTTTAAAATGTAATTTGCTCTAAAATTTTCTTTATATAAAAATGTAGATTTAAAGTTTTTATCTTTTGGTGGAACTATAGCGGTTACCCAATATTTGTCTGTAATACCTAGCCAACCATTATCTGAATTTCTTACAATTTTTTTTATCCTTAATATCATCATAATCATCTTCTTTTAATTCGCCGTCAAATACTCCAATAAAACCCTCGTGTAAAATATAAAAACCCATTACGTCATCAGGTTTTTTGTTTCTAGTTATTTGGGAATATGGATAAAGATTAATTTTTGAGGAAGTATTATTCTTTACTTCTTGTTTTATTTTAAACAAATACTTTTCGTCTAGTTTTATAGTTTTCTTAAAAATTAAACCTTTTCCATTGTTCCATTCAAGTATGACAGCATTCTTTTCATTTAAAACTCTGTTTCCTTTTACTTGCCATAAAGAATCTACTCCAGGAACTTCCACCTCATTACCGACACTCGCCCATCCAGTTTCTATGTAATATCCATCTTCTATCTCTTTAGGATTGAGGAGAATAACATTGTCTTCGGACTTCAAATCCTTTTTATAATTTTTAAATGAAAGGTCGTCGAATATTGCTCCTTTTAAAGAAATGGACCCTTTAACTTTTTCGTTTTCTATTATTACTCTGTCAACCTCAGTTAAAGCATCTTTTCTAGAAACTTTTTTTAGAATTTTTTCTTGGTTTATATTTGGCGTTATATCATTTTGAATTTTATTTTGATTAGTTTGTACATTACTAGGGTTTTGATTTTCTTTTACCTGTCTTGGTGTTTCAAAAAATGCACCCCAAAAAAGAAGAACAGCCATTGATAAAGCAATTGCTACAAAAACATTCTTATTATCCATTTTTCACATTCCTTTTTTTTGGCACTAAATCCAATCCAGAGCTTCCACCTAAAAATTTAATAGGATGACATTTTATTATTCTTTTAAATCCGAAAGTAACTCCTTTGAAAAAACCATACTCATTCAAACATTCAATAAAATATTCAGAACAGGTTGGTAAAAATCTACATCTATTTCCTAAAAGTGGGGAAAAAAAATATTTATATATTTTTACAAAAAAAAATAGCAGCCTTAATAAAGATCTTGTTCATTTAATTAATTTTTTTAAAACTTTTCTGCATTTCTAAAAATATTTTGTCGTACTTTTCCGTATAAGATTTTGTTTTACAGATTATTATATAAGTATAATTGGTATTAATTGCACCACTTTTTTTCAAAATTTTTCGTGTTATTGCTTTCAATCTTCTTCTTATTCTATTTCTTTTTACAGCGTTCCCTATTTTTTTCTTTGTTATAAAGCTTATCAACAAATTATTTCTATTTGTCTTTAAAAAACTCTTGGTTGCAAATAATGAAAAAAAGTCTGTATGAATTTTTTTGCCTTTAAGAACTTGCTTGAAATGATCGCTTTTTTTTAAACTTTCAAGCTTTATCATTTTAAGTTGATATGGTTTTTCTTCCTTTTGCTCGTCTTCTAGCAATTAGCTTTCTTCCACCTTTAGTAGCCATTCTAGATCTGAAACCGTGTCTTCTTTTTCTTACTAATTTACTTGGTTGGTATGTTCTTTTCATAAAATAATTTTAGTTATATATTTAATAATATCACTGATGTACAGTTAAAATTATTTGATGACTAAAAATATTAAAATTGCAGTAGGCCTCATTTATATTCTTTGTCTAAGTCTAATATTATACGGTTTTTTTATTTTCATAGATGTTACTCAATTAAATGACTACATCTATATTAGGGATAAAACTCAATTTTTAATAGAAATTAGGGATCAACATTTATTGTTATTTACAACCTTGTTTTTTTTATTTTCGATCTTATGGATATTACTTTTAGGTTTTGCATCCCCCATATCTTTAATTGCTGGATTTTTATTTGGAAAATTTTTTGGTACTCTAATTTCAGTCTTTGGATTTACTATAGGATGTACATTTTTATATATTCTCGCAAATCAATATTTTAAAGAATTAATATTCAAAAAACTTTCAGGTAGAATTTCTAAATTTAAAGATATGTTTAATAAGAATGAATTTTTATATTTTATGATTTTTAGATTCGCTGGTGGAGGCGGTATACCATTTGCTATTCAAAATTTATTACCTGTACTTTTTAATATGAAAGTAAAAAACTATTTTTTTTCAACTCTTATTGGTCTTTTTCCGATGGTATTTATTCTATGTGCTATAGGCGAAGGCATTGAAAAAATTATTGAAAATAATGTTGATCCAAGTTTTTATACAATGATTCAAAATAAAGAAATTCTTTTTCCTATTCTTGGTTTTTTTACAATATTAATTATTTCATTTTTGTTAAGAAAAATTTATTTTAAATAATGAAAAATGTTTTATCCAAAGATCCAAGTCCTTATTTGCAACAGCACAAAAATAATCCAGTTCACTGGCAAACATGGAGCAAAGATTCTTTAAATCAGGCAAAGACACAAAAAAAACCAATTTTGTTAAGTGTTGGTTATTCAAGTTGCCACTGGTGTCATGTTATGGCTCATGAAAGTTTTGAGGACAAAAAAACTGCAGATCTTATGAATGAATTTTTTATAAATATAAAAGTTGATAGGGAGGAAAGACCTGATCTAGATTTTGTGTTTCAAAGTTCTTTTCAACTTTTTAATCAAAGTGGAGGTGGATGGCCTTTAACAATGTTTTTAGATGAAAATGGAGTTCCTTTTATGGGAGGTACATACTTTCCAAAAGACGAGAAACATGGCCTGCCAGCCTTTAAAACTATTCTCCAAAAAGTGCATGAGGCTTATGTTGATCAAAGGACTAAAATAATTGAGCAAAAAAACTTAATAAAAAAAAGTTTAGAACTTAAAAAAACAAATGTTATAGGACAAGAACCAGAACCAATTTTACAAAATATTTTAAATAATTTAGATGAAAAAAATGGTGGGTTCAAAGGCGCTCCCAAGTTTCCAACATTTTATGTATTTGACACTTTAATGTATTTTTACAATAAAAATAAAAATCCTAAATATTTAAAACCAGTAGAATTAATTTTAAAAAAACTTTGTTCAAAAGGTATTTATGATCATGTTGAAGGTGGAATTTCAAGGTATACGGTTGATGAAAACTGGCTAATACCTCATTTTGAAAAAATGCTGTATGATAATGTTCAATTTATTTTATTACTAACGAAGTTTTTAAAAATAAAACCAAATAAATACTTTTTAAAAAAAGTAAAACAAACCACAAATTTTTTATTAAAAGATTTTATATCTAAAGATACAAATTTACTTGGATCTGCTTTTGATGCTGATAGCGAAGGAGTGGAGGGCAAGTATTATGTCTACTTTTATGAGGAAATAAAAGATATTAAAGATATAGATAAATTTTTTAATGTTAAACCTGAAGGAAATTGGGAAGGTAAAATCATATTAGATGAATTAAATGAACCAAATGAAGAAATAATAAGTAAATTATTAGAATTAAGAGCTAAAAGAAAAAAACCTTTTTTTGACAATAAAAATCAACTAGATCTTAATTGTATTTGGGTAAGTGCGTTAATTTCTTTAAACAGTATAATACCCGATGGAGATTATTTGAAAATTGCAGAGAACTTTTACGAAAGAATAGAAAAAAAGTTCTGTTCTAATAATATTTATCATAGTTACTCCGAGGATATTTCTTTTATAGAAGATTATTCTTATCTTATTCAATGTTTGCTTGATTTATCTGAGGCAACAATGAATCCAAAATATAGACTTTTAGCAAAGAAATACTGTGATGAAGCTATTAAAAAATTTTACGATAATAATAATAAAATTTTCCAAAAAAATGAAAAAAGTAAAAACGATATCTTTATTAACCCTATAGACATTAGTGACAATACGCTGCCTAACGCTAACTCTGTTATGTTAATGAATTTTTGTAGATTGGGTTATATAGACCAAGCAGAAGAATTATCAAATAGTCTAAACGGTTATTTAAACATATACAAAAACTTCATGACAAGTTCTTTAAAAGCCTTAGATATTTTTAAAGAAATTAAAAGTGGAAAAAAGTGTGGACCCGATGGATGCGAGATTAATTAAAAATTTATTCGCTTGGTTTTTATGGCTATTGCTAATAATTATTTGGAACTACGGATATCCTTTGGCGAGTCCCGCTGAAGATGTTTTGGTTAGTATAGCTCTTGCTATGATATTGAGAATACTACAGAGAACTTTAATGAAATAATTTTATTATTTGTTTAGTGCCACAGATTGATACGAACTGACGGCCTTTTCCTCGCCAATGAAATGCTTTACCTATTGATTTATATGGGCTCCCGTTATAATAGAATCTGTCTTATTAACAGGGTTGCATAATTTCAATCCAAGAAGTAAAACTATATTTGATGCAGGAGCACTTATGGGTATTCATTACGACTATAAATCAACTCGCGGAGAAAAGGCTATGAAAAAAGAGGCCAAAAAAAAAGCGCGAATTGAACAGAGAAGGGCAAAAAAACTTAAAGACAATCCAACATCTGTTTCAGATAAAAAAATGCATGATATCGATAAGCCAATCACTCTTGAAGATTTAACAAATCCAGATAAATCATAACTTTTTTATGAAGTCTTTTTACAAAAAAGATTCACATAAAAAGTTTAGGGCTGCGTCGTTGAGAAGAAATTTAAAAAAAAGAAAAAAAACTAAAATCAAAAAAAATGACAGTTCTATCAGATAAATGGATTAATAAAATGTCGAAAAAAAATGGCATGATTAAACCTTTTGTTGACAAACAGACTAGATCTGGAAAAGTTTCATATGGTTTATCTTCCTACGGATATGATGCAAGAGTTTCAAATGAATTTAAAATTTTTACTAATGTTAATTCAGGCGTGGTTGACCCAAAAGTTTTTAAGAAGGATAGTTTCGTAACTAAAAGATCCAAAGAATGTATAATTCCTCCAAATTCTTTTGCTCTGGCTCGAACAATAGAATATTTTAAAATTCCAAAAAATGTTCTAGTAATCTGTTTGGGAAAATCTACTTACGCAAGATGTGGGATAATTGTGAACGTTACCCCACTGGAACCAGGATGGGAAGGACACGTCACTCTTGAATTTTCTAACACCACACCTTTACCTGCAAAAATTTATGCCAATGAGGGAGTTGCTCAGTTTATTTTTATTAAAGGCAATGAGTTTCCAAGTATCACTTATGACAAAAGAAAAGGAAAGTACATGAAGCAAAAAGGTGTTACACTTCCTAAGATTTAATTTTTAATGCAAAAATTAATTATTAATGGAAAAAAAACTTTAAGAGGTGTCATAAAGGTTTCAGGTTCAAAAAATGCTACTTTACCTATTCTAGCTGCATCTATTTTAAACAGTGAGTCACTTTTAAAAAATGTGCCGCTAGTGAAAGATACATTCACTATGGTGGAATTGTTAAAATCAATTGGATTGAAATGTGCATTCACAAAAAAAAATCAATTAAAAATTTTCAATAATGAAAGAAATATTAAAACAGTGGCTCCCTACAAATTAGTAAAGACGATGAGAGCAGGTGTATTGGTGTTAGGTCCTCTTGTTTCTAAATATCAACGAGCTAAAGTCTCACTTCCAGGTGGTTGTGCTATAGGCACGAGGCCCGTTGATTTACATCTTTTTGCACTAAAAAAACTTGGAGCAAAAATTAAGATAAAAAATGGTTATATATATGCCACTGCAACAAAAGGATTAAAAGGCAACACTATAAAATTTCCAAGCATATCAGTAGGTGCAACTGAAAACGCAATTTTATCTGCAGTATGCGCTAAAGGAAAAACTATTATTTATAATTGTGCAATAGAACCTGAAATTAACAATTTAATTGAGTTTTTGAGAAAAATGGGATCAAAGATAAATTTAAAAAAAAGAACAATTACAATAGAGGGAAATATTTATAACAAAAAAATTTCACACAAAATAATTCCTGATAGAATTGAACTTGGCACTTATTTAATAGCGGGGGCATTGACTGGAAAAAATTTGATTATCAAAAACATACAGACAAATATTATTAGAAAAGAGATTGAAATTTTAAAAAAAATTGGAGTAAAAATGAAAATATCAAAGAATTCAATACAAGTTACCAGCTCAGAGAATTTAAAAAAATTTAATATTTCAACAGAGCCTTACCCAGGTTTTCCTACTGACCTACAAGCGCAAATAATGATACTTATGACACAAGCAAAAGGAAGATCGACTATGAAAGAAAAAATATTTGAAAATAGATATATGCACGTACCAGAGTTAAGGAGAATGGGTGCGAAAATTAAAATTAAAAATAATGTGGCTTACATAGATGGCCCAACTCCATTATCAGGAGCAGAAGTTATGGCTACAGACTTAAGAGCTTCTGTAAGCTTAGTTTTAGCTGGTCTTATCGCAGACAATAGAACAAGTGTTAATAGGATTTATCATTTGGATAGAGGATATCAAGATATAGAAAAAAAATTAAAAGCATGTAAAGCTGACATTAAAAGACTTTAACATGAAAACAAAAAACCTTAAATTGATAGCTAAAACAGAGGATGATTTAAGAGTTATTTCAGCTCATTTACAAGATTCAATTGTAAACTCCAAAGACATAGCAAGTTTAAAAAAAAATAAAATTTTTCTTATGCAATTAAATAGATTTATGTGGGAGGATGTGGAAAAGGGGGTTTTTAGAAAAAATAAAAGAATAAGAACGATTTTAAAATTTGATAATGTGCTAGAAGTTAAGTCAAAAAACATAAATCAAAATAAAAAAAATACTTTTTTGGACTTTTTAGCTATTGAAACAAAATTTATGCCTGATAAAAACTATGAAATGAAACTTATTTTTTCTGGAAATGTAGCAATAAAATTAAAAGTCGAGGTGATAGAAGCTACACTTGACGATCAAGGAGATTATTGGGAGAGCAAAAATAAACCAACACACGAAGATGCATGATGCTTAAAATAGTTATTGAAAAATTAGGTCTATCCGTTGTAAATTTAGCTAAATATGAAAACTTACACAGACACGATAAATCAATTTTAATAAGATCGGGAGGAAAATAGTTGGCAAAACAAGAAACATTAGAATTCAAAGGTAAGGTTACAGAATTATTACCTAACGCTATGTTTAGAGTTAAACTTGAAAACAATCACGAGATACTAGCACATACAGCTGGAAAATTAAGAAAGAATAGAATAAGAGTTTTAGCCGGAGATAATGTTATGGTTGAAATGACACCATACGATCTTACTAAAGGCAGAATAACCTTTAGATTTTAGGCCTTGTAGCTCAGTAGTAGAGCAGTACCCTGAAAAGGTATGTGTCGTTTGTGCGATTCAAACCAAGGCCACCACCAAATGAAATGAGTGAAAAAGAAATTTATAAAATATTTAAACCACAAGTGTCTCCAAAAAAAATGCTTGAGCTAGGGGTATTTGGTGGCTCATATTTTATTGATGGAGATATTAGAGAGTTTCCTAAAGAGTGGTTTAAAAAAGCAAAAATGAGTAAAAAATTTGATGTAAATCTAAATAGATTTAAAATTGAATCTGGTTTAACTAGAAAAGAATGGATAGATAAGGGCTGGATATTTAAGCAAGATCCATTAGGCTGGTTTCAATGGTATTGCAGATTTAAAAATGGCAGAAGAATACCAGAAATAGATATCGTACAAATTAAAAGATGGAAAGCTTTTGGAGATAGACACGGACCTGCAGTTAAAAAAAATTGTGAAGAAGGTGATCTTCAATGCAGAAAAAGACAAAGGCAAGCTTTATTACAATGGGCCTATAATCCCTTTTTTTAATTATACCGATCCGCAACAATGTTTATATTTTTTTCCAGAACCACAAGGACATTTTTCGTTTCTACCAACTTTTTTAGCAATTTTCACATCTTTGATATTTTCAGAATTCATATCGTCTTTGAAAACAATATTTATATTTAATAAAAATTTTATTACATCAAATTTAATTTTCTCAAGTAAATTTTCAAAGAGCACAAAAGCCTCCTTCTTGAATTCTGACAATGGATCTTTTTGACCGTAACTTCGCAAACCAATTACTTGTCTTAATTGCTCTAAGTACTGAAGGTGAGATCTCCATGAAAAATCAAGTATTTGTAAAAATATCTTTTTTTCAAGATCTAAATATTTCTCTTCTCCAATAAGCTTTATACTTTCAGATTTTTTTTTTTTATATAGTTCTAATATTTCAGAGCGTAACTCTTTATCATTTTTATTTGTAAGATAAATTAGTTCTTTGTCTGGTAAAATATTTCCTAAAAACATTTTCATTCCTGCTAAATATGCATTTTGATCATTAGAAGTGCTGTAGTCATTTTTAAATTTTGTTAATTTTATTAAAATTTCCTCAATAAAATCGTCTAAAATCGTTATAATATTTTTTAATCTCAAAATTTTAAGTCTCTGATTAAATATTACTTTTCGTTGATCATTCATTACATCGTCAAATTTTATTAAAGTCTTTCTAATATCAAAGTTTCTAGCTTCAACTTTTTGTTGAGCTCTTTCCATTGCTTTATTTATCCAAGGGTGATCTATCGACTCATTTTCTTTTAATCCTAATTTTTTTAAAACTCCATCTATTTGATCTCCACCGAATATTCTCATGAGTTCATCTTGAAGACTTATAAAAAATATAGAACTTCCTGGGTCCCCCTGTCTTCCTGACCTACCTCTTAACTGATTATCTATTCTTCTGCTTTCATGTCTTTCAGTTCCTATTACGCATAAACCACCACTTTTTTTTACCTCATTCTCATTTTCTGTATTTTTTTTTCCTCCAAGTTTAATATCTGTTCCTCTACCAGCCATGTTTGTTGCAATGGTAACAGATTTCGTTTTTCCTGCGTCAGCAATTATTTTTGCCTCTTCTTCGTGGAACTTGGCGTTAAGGATATTATGTTTTAAGCCACGCGAGTCTAAATGCTTTGAAATTTTTTCTGATTTATCTATGCTAGTTGTTCCCACCAGCACTGGTTGACCATTCTTGTTACATTCTAAAATTTTTTTTGTTATAGCCTCGTATTTTTCTTTTTCAGTTCTAAAAATTTGATCATTAAAATCTTTTCTTACCATAGGATTGTTCGTTGGCACTGAGACAACGTTCAATTTGTAAATGTCAAAAAATTCCTCCGACTCTGTCATCGCAGTTCCAGTCATGCCTGAAAGTTTTTTATAAAGTCTAAAATAATTCTGATAAGTAATTGAAGCTAAAGTTTGATTTTCCTCTTGAATGTTTACGTTTTCTTTTGCCTCTAAAGCTTGGTGCAATCCATCGGAAAATCTTCTGCCGCTTAGAATACGACCAGTAAATTCATCTATGATCTGAACTTTACCATCCTTTACTATATAATCTTTATCACCATGAAACAAATATTTAGCTTTTAATGACTGATTAATATGATGAACTAAATCAAGATTTTGAGGGTCATAAAAATTTTTATTTTTTAAAATATTTTTTTGCATAGAAAGTTTTTCAATTTTATCAATGCCAGTGTCTTTTAAGATTACATTTTTATTTTTTTCATCTAAATCAAAATCGTTCTTGCTTAACTTGTTTACGAATTCATTGGCAATTAGGTAAAGATTGCTTTTATCTTCCATTTTTCCTGAAATAATTAATGGGGTTCTTGACTCATCAATTAAGATACTATCAACCTCATCGACTATACAATAATTATGATCTCGTTGAACCATATCGGAAAGCTCAAATTTCATATTGTCTCTTAAGTAATCAAAACCAAATTCATTATTAGTTCCATATGTGATGTCGCAATTATAACCTTCTTTTCTACTAATATCATCTAGGTCAGAGGTGATACATCCAACGCTTACTCCCAGAAACTTGAAAACTTTCCCCATCCACTCTGAGTCTCTTTTAGCCAAGTAATCATTCACCGTAACAATATGTACGCCTTTACCAGATAAACAGTTTAAAAAAGCTGGCAAAGTGGAAACCAAAGTTTTTCCTTCTCCTGTTTTCATTTCTGCTATCTTTCCCTGATGTAATATTATTCCTCCCATCAGCTGAACATCATAATGTCGTTCATTTAATACTCGTCTAGCTGCCTCTCTAACAAGAGAGAAACTATCAGGAATAAGTCCTTCTAAACTTTCTCCATTTTTAACTCTTTTTTTTAATGACAAAGTTTTTTCCTTTAAATCGTGATCACTCAATGATTTTAACGATGGCTCCCGATCATTGATTTGATTAATAATAGGCTTAATTTTGTTTAATTCTTGTTGATTACCGCTTTTAAATATTTTACTAAATGCTGTTGTAATTAAGTTCATTATATTTTTATATATGTACTTATAACCTAAAATAAATAGTAATAATGACAATTAATTTAAAAAATTTTTTATCAGATAAATCCAAACTATCAAAAATGGGTGAATTTCAGGATTTAAAACCGTTAGACGGTCTCGAAGTGTCATCTATTTCGGCAGACCTTTATAAAAATGGAAGAGATGATTTAGCATTATTCTATTTTAAAGAGGGTGCAAATTATGCCACTTTAACAACAACAAACTCTATAGTTTCTGAAACAATTTCATGGAATGACAAAACTAACAAGAAGGTTGTAAAGGCACTGCTTGTTAACACGAAAAATGCGAATACATTTACAGGTAAGCAAGGTTACGATGGAATTGAGTCGGTTGCAAAACATCTTGCCAAAACCTTGACTTTGAGAGAGTCTAAATCTGAAAGTGGTATAAGTGAAACAATTAGAACAAAAGATCTTATTTTTGCATCCACTGGTGTTATAGGCGAAAGTTTTCCTGCTGAAAAAATAAACCTAAGATTAGATGAACTTGTTGAAAAATTAAGGGATGATCAAAATAAACTAATCTGGATTAAAGTGGCCTCAGCTATTATGACGACAGATACAAAACCTAAACTTGCTTATGAAGAATTTACATTTAATAATAAAATTATTAGAATTGCCGCTGTAGCAAAAGGATCTGGAATGATTGCTCCTAATCTTGCAACAATGTTATCGTTTATCTTTACCGACGCAGATATTCCATCTAATCTTTTAAAAATTCTTTTGAAGAAAGCGGTCGCAAATTCGTTTAACGCAATTACTGTAGATAGTGATCAATCAACAAATGATATGGTATCAATTTTTTCAACTAGGAAAATTAAAATTGGTCACAACAGAGGGGTAACTGATCCAGTAATTCAAAAATTTGAAACATCCTTAAAGAATGTTTGTTTAAATCTCGCAAAACAAATAGTTGTAGACGGAGAAGGAGCTAAAAAATTTTTAACAGTAAGAGTAGTGAATGCAAAATCTTTAACTTGTGCTAAAAGAATAGCTTTTTCAGTGGCTAACTCACCGTTAGTGAAAACGGCAGTTGCTGGTGAAGATCCAAATTGGGGAAGAGTAGTGATGGGTATTGGAAAATCTACGGAGAAAATTGACAAAGACAAGATTTCAATAAAATTTGGTGACTTTACAGTTGCTGAAAACGGCTCAGAAAGTCCCGATTGTGATAAAGAGAAACTTTTAGAATATATGAAATGGGATTCAATTTTGATTGAGATAAATTTAAACCAAGGTTCGGATATTTTTGAGTGTTATACGTGTGATTTTACTCATGATTATATAGACATAAATGCTGACTATAATAATTCTACTTGATAATAAAATTAAAGCTATTAACTTAATATTATGATTAAATATAATTTAAAATGCTCTAATAAACACGAGTTTGAAAGTTGGTTTGCTGATTCAAAAGAATTCGACAAACTAAATAAGAGAAAAATGTTAGAGTGCATATTTTGTCATTCTAAAAAAATAGAGAAATCTATCATGTCACCAAGAATAGGAACTCACGGCAAAAATAAATTCAAGAGCAATACAAACATTACTCAAGTTAAAAAACTTAAAAAAGAGCTTCAAGATTTAAGAAAATTTGTTGAAAAGAATTTTGAATTTGTAGAAGAAAATTTTGCAAATAAAGTCAGAGAGGTATACTACGACAAAAAAAGTAAAAAAAATATTTATGGATCAACATCTGAAAAAGAGCGTCAAGAACTAAAAGAGGAAGGAATTGACTTAATGAGTATTCCTTGGGTGGATAAAGACAATTAATTTTTTATACTGGACATTATATAGTTCACGGATAAATTTTCTGACCTAACCCACTTTCTTGAGATCGGTTTAAATTCAAGCCCTTTGACATCCTTTATTTGAAAATTAAGATTAGTTATTAAACTCTCTAATTCCTCTGGTTTAACAAATTTATTCCAGTCATGCGTCCCAATTGGAAGCCATCTCAATACATATTCTGCACCGAGAATAGCCTTTATGAATGATGTAAAAGTCCTATTTAAAGTAGCAGTAAACATTATTCCATTTTTTTTTAATAACCTCGAGCAGCTTTTTAGGTATAACTGCAAATCCTCAACATGTTCAACAATTTCAAGATTTAAAATTACATCATACTTTTCATTATCATCTAAATTCTCTGGCGATTTATTTAAGTAATTTATTGTTAAATTATTTTTTTCAGCATGTAGTTTAGCAACTTTTATATTTTTTTCAGAAGCATCAATACCAGTAACTTTTCCTCCAAGTCTAGTAATTGGCTCAGACATTAATCCTCCTCCGCAACCAATATCCAGAACCCTAAGATTTTTGAGAGGCTCATTAGAATTGTCTTTAATGTTAAAATGATCTCTTGTTGTTTCAAGAATATATTCTATTCTTATTGGGTTGAACATATGAAGTGGTTTAAATTTACCATTCACATTCCACCATTCTTCAGCAATTGCTGAAAACTTTTGAATTTCCTCTTTATTTACTGTAGTCATTCTATCTTTAACCTATAAAAATTTATTTATTAATACTATATTAAAATTTGTTTATGGCAAAAAAAGTTTTAAAATTTGGAGGCACTTCAGTTGGGTCTATTGATAGGATCTTACATGCGTCAAAAATTATTAGTCAAGAACATAAAAAAGGCAATAAAATTATTGCAGTGGTATCAGCAATGGCAGGAAAAACAAATGAACTTATAGAATTTTCTAAAACAATAAGCCAAAATTTTAATAAGAGAGAATTAGATGTTTTATTATCTTCTGGCGAACAAGTTACAAGTGCATTGTTAGCAGGAGCATTATGTAAAGTAGGAATAAAAGCTAAATCCTGGTTGAATTGGCAGATCCCCATACTTACAGAGGGAGAGTATAATAATTCTAGAATAGTAAATATGCATGTAGAAAAAATAGACAAGTTTTTAAATTTAAATGGTGTAGCAGTAATTCCTGGTTATCAAGGAATATCTTCTGAGGGAGATATAACAACAATTGGTAGAGGCGGTTCTGATGCTACCGCTGTTGCAATTGCCAAAATATTTAACGCTGATACTTGTGAAATCTATACAGATGTTGATGGGGTTTATTCTACAGATCCAAATAAAATTCCTGTAGCAAAAAAAATCGACAAAATAACTTATGAAGAGATGCTTGAGCTATCATCTTTGGGAGCCAAAGTCATGCAATCCTCTGCAGTTCAAACCGCAATGATGTACAGTATCCCATTGCAAGTTAGATCAACTTTTACTAATAGGCCAGGTACTAAAATTTTTAATAATGAAAATATCGATTATAGAAAAGTTGTGACTGGCGTTGCTTATTCTAAAGACGACGCCAAAATTACTTTACAAGGAGTAGATGATAAACCAGGAATAGCTGCTGAGATATTTGAACCATTTTCAAAAAATAATATCAATGTAGATATGGTCATTCAAAATGTGTCTTCTGATGGAAAAACTACTGATCTAACTTTTACGATTAAAAGAGAAGATTTACAAAGAACTTTAGAAATAATTAAATCTAACAATAAGATTAAAAGTAAAGAAATTAGCTATAAAAATAATGTATCAAAAATATCAATAGTTGGAGCTGGAATGGTAACTACACCTGGTGTAACATATAAAATGTTCAAAGCTTTGGCTGACGAAAAAATTAACATTTTGGCTATCTCAACATCAGAAATAAAAATATCTGTTATTATTGAGGAAATGAATACAATCAAAGCCATAAAAAAACTACATACAATTTTTGATCTAGACTAAAAATGGAAATAAGACCTTATAGAAAAATTAAAAGAAGAAAAACTAAACTAATTAAAGTTGGAAAAGTCGAAGTAGGTGGAAATTCAAAAATTACAGTTCAATCTATGACGAATACTTTAACGACTGATATAAAAGAAACAATAAATCAAATATTGGAGCTAGAGAAATCTGGCGCAGATATTGTTCGTGTATCTTGTCCTGACGAAGCTTCTACTGCAGCTTTAAAAGACATTACAAAAGAGATTAATGTACCAATTGTTGCTGATATACATTTTCATCATAAAAGAGCTATAGAGGCGGCTAAAAATGGCGCGTCTTGTTTACGTATAAATCCAGGAAATATAGGTTCAAAAGATAGAATCTTAGATGTGGTTAAGGCCGCAAAAGATTATAATTGTTCAATTAGAGTAGGTGTTAATGCAGGATCTTTAGATAAAAATCTATTAGAAAAATATAAAGAACCATGTCCTGAGGCATTAGTCGAAAGCGCTATGTTTAATGTTAAATTATTTGAGGACAACGATTTTTTTAATTTTAAATTAAGTGTGAAATCTTCTGATGTATTTTTAGCTACCAAATCTTATGAAATTTTATCGCAAAGTTGTGACTATCCACTTCATCTTGGTATTACAGAAGCTGGTGGCTTAAAGTCAGGTAGTATCAAATCGTCTATAGGAATAGGTTATCTTCTTATGAAAGGAATAGGAGACACTATAAGAGTATCTCTTTCAGCAGATCCAATAGAAGAAATTAAAGCGGGATTTGATATTTTAAAGTCTTTAAATTTAAGATCTAGGGGCATAAATATAATATCTTGTCCCTCATGTGCTAGACAAGCTTTTCCAGTGATTGAAACAGTTCAAAAACTTGAAAAAAAATTAGCTCACATAAAAAAACCTATCACACTATCTATAATCGGTTGCGTTGTTAATGGACCTGGTGAGGCCTCCCAAACTGAAATTGGTTTAACTGGTGGTGGCAATGATAATAATCTATTATATATCTCTGGAATTCCTCATAAAAAGATTGTTAATGATGAAATAATCAATCAAGTAGTTAAATTGGTAGAAGAAAAAGTTAACGAAAAAAACCGATAAATGATACCCAGAGACAAAGTCAAAGAAATTTTGCTTAAGCATGAGCTGTTGGAAAAAGAGCTTTCAAGCGCAAATGTTGAACCCAAAAAATATGCTTTAAAATCAAAAGAATATTCAAGCTTAGGAAATATTTTACAGATCGCTAAAGAATATCTTAATTACGAAATAGAAAAAAAAGACTTGGAAAATATTATCGATGATAAAAAAAGTGACAACGAAATGATTAACTTAGCAAAAAAAGAATTGCTAGAATTAAGTAAAAAAAGAGTATTTAACGAGGAAAAATTAAAAATATTTTTATTACCCAAAGATTTAGATGACGATAAAAATGCCATTGTTGAGATCAGAGCAGGCACAGGTGGTTTAGAAGCAACATTATTTTGTTCAGATTTATTTAAAATGTACGAAAAAGTATGTTCCAAAAAAAAATGGAAAATCGAAATTATAAGTATTTCAAAAAGTGAGGCAGGTGGTTTTAAAGAGATAATTTTCTCAGTTAGTGGCGATGATATATACTCTTATTTAAAATACGAGTCGGGGGTTCACAGAGTTCAACGGGTACCTGACACAGAAACTCAAGGCAGAGTTCACACTTCTGCAGCAACTGTGGCAGTGCTTCCTGAAGCCGAAGAAGTGGACATTAATATCAAGGATTCCGATTTGAGAATTGATGTTTTTAGATCTGGTGGACCAGGTGGACAATCTGTAAATACAACAGATAGCGCAGTAAGAATTACTCACTTACCTACTGGGGTAGTTGTAAGTCAACAGGACGAAAAATCTCAGCACAAGAACAAAGCTAAAGCACTTAAAATTTTAAGAGCTAGAGTCTATGAAGCGGAAAAAAGAAAAAAAGATGAAGAAAGATCTGAAAATAGGAAAAATCAAATTGGAAGCGGTGATAGATCCGAGCGTATACGCACTTATAATTTTCCCCAAGGTAGAGTAACTGACCATCGCATTAATTTGACCCTGCATAAACTTGATGAATTTTTGAGCGGCGAAATACATGAGGAGATGAATGAAAGTTTAAGACTCAAAGAGCAAAATCAAAAACTGCAAGAATTAAACTAATGATTGTCAAAGAATTATTGAAAGAGGGAAATAAAATTTTGAGAAATAATCACATCAAAACATCAATGTTGGATGCAGAAATAATTCTCTCAATGGTTATTAATAAAACGCGAGAAAATGTGCTGCTTAGCGAAGATATAAAATTGAGTAAGAGGCAAATTAATCATTTTAACCATCTAATTAGAAGAAGAGCCGAAAAAAAGGAACCAATCGCCTATATCGTAAATCATAAGAATTTTTGGAATTATGAAATTTTAGTCGATAGAAATACGTTAATTCCAAGACCAGAAACAGAACTAATGGTTGAAAAATTAATTTGTCATTTTAAAAATAAAAAACCTTTTATTCTAGATGTTGGAACAGGAAGCGGATGTATCATTCTTTCTTTACTTGATGAAATGCCTGATTCCAAAGGCATTGCAATAGATGTTTCATTTAAAGCTCTTCAGATAGCAAAAAAAAATTGTAAAAGACTTAATTTATTAAGTCAGGTCAAATTTATGAAGAAATCTATTAAATCAAATTTTAACTATAAGTTTGATTTAATAGTCTCTAACCCACCTTATATTGAGAGACATAAATTAAAAAATCTTGATCCTGGTATTAGAAATTTTGAACCCAAAATAGCACTAGATGGAGGAAATGATGGGCTTGACGTCATTCGAAAAGTTATCTACAAATCGAGAAAAATCTTAAAATTAAATGGATTACTTGCCTTAGAAATTGGAAATGGGCAATATAAAAAAGTTTCAAAAATATTAAGTGATAATAACTTTAAAGAAAAATTTTTGATTAAAGATTATAAAGACAATGTAAGATGTATAATATCAACCTTAGTTATTTAATTTAATCATTATGCAATATGAATAATAATAGAAGAAGAAATTTTAGAGGAAGACAACAAAAAAATGGATTTAGAAGAAGAAACATTTCTTCAGGCCATAGTTCAAACAATCACTTTTCATCTAATACAGGAAATAAAAATTTTAATAGAAACGGCTCAATGTCAAATCCCTTGAATCTTGAAAAAGCTATCAGTAAATTTCAACAACTAGCAAAAGATGCTCAAAGCAGTGGAGATCCAGTCTTGGTTGAAAATTATTTACAGCATGCAGATCATTACTCCAGAAGGTTAGCTGAGATTAACATTAAGAATCAAAATAATAATTTAGAGAAAGAAGAATTAAAAAACCATCAAGCTGATGATAAGGATGTTAATCAGACTAATTAGTTTTTAAGATTAATTCTTTGCTTTCAACTCTGATAATTTTAGATCTATTTTTATTCTGGATAATTCAAATTCTTCTCTAGCCTTACCTCTTAGTATTTTTCCAGAAGGTAATTTTAACTTTTGTGAATTTACTTTTTTCCCATTGACAACAACCTCGTAATGTAAATGAGGTCCAGTTGATAATCCTGTAGATCCAACATAACCAATAATTTGTCCTTGTTTTACTTTTCTCCCCTCCTTTATACCAGAAGCAAACTTTGACATGTGAGCATATATAGTTTCATAGGTTGAGTTATGTCTTATCTTTACACAGTTTCCTCCACCCCCACACCATCTTGCTCTAGTCACAGTTCCTGAACCCGAAGCCATGATTGGAGTACCTGTTGGCGCAGCAAAGTCTGTCCCTTTATGCATTTTATTAAATCCTAGTATTGGATGTTTTCTCATTCCAAAAGAAGAGGAAAGTCTGGCCCCGTTTATTGGAGTTTTCATTAAAGATTTTACAATACTTTTGCCATTTATATCGTAATAACCTATTTCGTTTTTATCTTTGAAATTATAAAGATTGATTTCCTTATTATTTACATTCATATGAGCATAAATAATTTTTCCTGTGTCTCTAACAATACTTTTTTCATCAACAAATTTTTCATAATAAATCTCAAAAGTATCTCCCTTTCGTATATCTCTCTGAAAATCAACCTCAAAACCATAAATTCTTGCAAACTCAATTATAACATTTGGTTCTATACCAGCTTCTACAGCAGCGCTATAAAGATTATTGTTAATTTTACTTGTAATAACAACTTCTTTTCTATCAAGCTTGATTATGTTTTGTTTAATTAAAAAAGCTTGCTGACTTTTTCTTATTTCTATAGTTAAAGTATTATTGATAGGGTATGATATTTTAATAATACTGTTTTTCTCCCCTATTTTTTTCATAACAATATTTAGTTCTCTTCCTGAATAAATATTAGTCAACTTTTGTTGTTTTAATTTTTTAGTAATTAAATTAATTTCTTCTTTATTTATTTTAAACTTTTTTAAAATACGCTCTATTGTATCATTATTTTGTATTACATACTTATATTCTGAATAGGGATTCTGAATGTTAGAAAAAAAATTTTTTTTAATATCTCTCGATTCTTTAGAGTTTAAAAAAATTTCTAAATTTTTTTCATTTACTTCTTCTTGATTATTTACATAATTGTATGTCGTAGAATAAATTAAAAAAATTCCGACAAATACTAGTAAATATATAATTGACACCCAGTATCTTTTTACAAATCCCAGGTGTTTTTTACTTTCATCATTACTAAAATTAATTTGAATTTTTTTTAAAAGACCTTTTAACGTCATAGTTGTTTTCTATAAAAAATGTATTCAGTTTGCAACATCAGGCCCTCATTTTACCTATATTTTTAGGGCTTTTTTAGCCAATATACGCCTTGACTTATCCTAATATTGTAATAAAACGGGCGCTCACCTCTACGAAAATAATTTAAACTATTAATAGAGGTGTGTTTAAACTTCAATTTTTGAAGTTTTAGCTATTTTAAATTGTAAATTTTTAAGAAGAGAAGTGTGGACGGCTAGGTTAGCAAAGAAATTGTCGTACACGCTTTAACGAAAATAACTTTATTTACCTTAAAGTTATAAAGCTAGTGTGCGCCGTTATTAAACTTGAGAGTTTGATCATGGCTCAGAACGTACGCTGGCGGCACGCCTTATACATGCAAGTCGAACGCAGTAGCAATACTGAGTGGCAAACGGGTGAGTATAATGTGGGTATCTGCCTTTTGGTTTGGAATAACACGAGGAAACTTGTGCTAATACCGGATAAGCCTTCACAGGGAAAGTTTTATACGCCGAAAGATGAGCCCGCACTTGATTAGTTAGTTGGTGAGGTAAAAGCTCACCAAGACAATGATCAATAGCTGGTCTGAGAGGACGATCAGCCACATTGGGACTGAGACACGGCCCAGACTCCTACGGGAGGCAGCAGTAAGGAATCTTGCACAATGGGGGAAACCCTGATGCAGCGATGCCGCGTGAGTGAAGAAGGCCCTTGGGTTGTAAAACTCTTTCGTCGGGGAAGAAAATGACTGTACCCGAATAAGAAGGTCCGGCTAACTTCGTGCCAGCAGCCGCGGTAATACGAAGGGACCTAGCGTAGTTCGGAATTACTGGGCTTAAAGAGCTCGTAGGTGGTTAAAAAAGTTGATGGTGAAATCCCAAGGCTCAACCTTGGAACTGCCATCAAAACTTTTTAGCTAGAGTGTGATAGAGGAAAGTGGAATTTCTAGTGTAGAGGTGAAATTCGTAGATATTAGAAAGAACACCAAATGCGAAGGCAACTTTCTGGGTCACTACTGACACTGAGGAGCGAAAGCATGGGTAGCGAAGAGGATTAGATACCCTCGTAGTCCATGCCGTAAACGATGTGTGCTAGACGTTGGAAATATATTTTTCAGTGTCGCAGCGAAAGCATTAAGCACACCGCCTGGGGAGTACGACCGCAAGGTTAAAACTCAAATGAATTGACGGGGACCCGCACAAGCAGTGGAGCATGTGGTTTAATTCGAAGATACGCGCAGAACCTTACCAACACTTGACATGTTCGTCGCGAGACCAAGAGATTGGTTTCTTCATTCAGTTGGACGAAACACAGGTGCTGCATGGCTGTCGTCAGCTCGTGTCGTGAGATGTTGGGTTAAGTCCCGCAACGAGCGCAACCCCTACTTTTAGTTGCCACCATTCAGTTGGGCACTTTAAAAGAACTGCCAGTGATAAGCTGGAGGAAGGTGGGGATGACGTCAAGTCCTCATGGCCCTTACGTGTTGGGCTACACACGTGCTACAATGGCACTTACAATGGGAAGCAAAGAGGCGACTCCTAGCTAATCCCAAAAATGTGTCTCAGTTCGGATTGTACTCTGCAACTCGAGTGCATGAAGCTGGAATTGCTAGTAATCGCGAATCAGCGCGTCGCGGTGAATACGTTCCCGGGTCTTGTACACACCGCCCGTCACACCATGGAAGTTGGTTACACCTTAAGGCAAATCGTCAACCTTCGGGAGACATTTGACTACGGTACGATCAGCAACTGGGGTGAAGTCGTAACAAGGTAGCCGTAGGGGAACCTGCGGCTGGATTACCTCCTTTCTAAGGATGACCAAAAATTTCATTTGGTCACTAAAAATTAAGTTAATGTGGCCGTCCTCATTTCTCTTCTTTTAAATTAAAGTGTCTCACACATGCTAGGGGCCGGTAGCTCAGGTGGTTAGAGCGCACCCCTGATAAGGGTGAGGTCGGACGTTCGAGTCGTCCTCGGCCCACCATTTTCATGGGGGATTAGCTCAGCTGGGAGAGCGCCTGATTTGCATTCAGGAGGTCAGCGGTTCGATCCCGCTATCCTCCACCATTGACACTTTTAGCTGTTTTAAATTGTGAATAATAATATCAATATCTATATCCGATTGTTCGAATTAGATGAACAATCATGAATGTCTTTAAAAAGACATTCCAACAAAAATTTAATTAACGCAGAAAATTTTTTTCTGTGCATAATTCAAGCGTTTAAGGGCGTATGGCGGATGCCTAGGCACTGAGAGGCGATGAAGGACGTGGTATACTGCGATAAGTTTCGGGGAGCTGTATGCAGGCTTTGATCCGAAAATTTCCGAATGGGACAACCCATCACTTTATGTGATACTTCATACTGAATTCATAAAGTTTGAAGAGCTAACCCGGAGAACTGAAACATCT
>CACDLE010000003.1:0-20000 GCA_902553555.1 uncultured Pelagibacteraceae bacterium | reverse complement strand
AAGCACTGTAAAGTGTGTAGCTGACCAGTACTAATAGCTCAATTGGCTTGATTTATGCACTGAAAAAAATTTTTGAAAATATGAAAAAAAAAATTTTTCTTAATATTTGGGAAATAGAAAATAGCTTTTATCAAAAGTCTGATATTTCCCGTTTAAATAAAGCTATTTGTCATTACGAAATATTTAAGAAAACATTGAATACTCCAGGAGCAATAATTGAATGTGGAGTTTTTAAAGGCACAAGTCTAATAAGATTTTTGACTTTTAGAAACCTGCTTAAGAAAAATCATAAAAAAGTTATAGGTTTTGACCCTTTTGGAAAATTTCCAAAACAAAGAATAAAAGAGGACCAAACTTTTGCTCGAAACCATGATAAACATTCTGGCCTTGGTATTAAAAAAAACAAATTACAATTTTATCTAAAAAGAAAAAAATTTAGCAATTTTAAACTTATAAAGGGGAATATAGAAAAATCACTTCCTCACTTCCTAAGAAAGAATAAGAATTTAAAGGTATCTTTTTTACATCTAGATATGGATGTTTACGAACCGACAAAATATGCATTAAATTTTTTTTATAAATACATGTCAAAAAAAGGGGTTATATTAATCGACGACTACGGGCAAGTAAAAGGAGCGACAAGAGCCACAAGAGAATTTTTAAAAAAATTTAAGAGTTTAAAAATTCAGCAGTTAAAATTTAATAGTAGGTTAAAATTTTTAGTAAAAAATTAAAACCTATATGTTGTTATTATTTTAATTTATTAACTAGATTTAGAATTTATAAATTTTTAACTTTGACAGTTCAATTATTGAACGCTATTGTTCAAAAATTGAACATATGAGCGATGAACAAGACCAATTTGAAGTATTAAGAAAAATTGAGAGAACACCAGATTCTTCTCAGAGAAAGCTAGCTCAAGAACTAGGTTTTAGCTTGGGTAAACTCAATTATTGTCTAAAAGCTCTCCAAAAAAAAGGATGGGTTAAACTTCAAAATTTTCAAAAAAAGACTAATAAAATTGGTTATTTGAAGTATGTAATCACTCCAAAAGGCATATCAAAAAGAACCAAACTTACCGTAGATTTCATGAAAAAAAAAATGAAGGAATACGATGAGCTTCGCGAAGAATTAAAACAAATCAATGGGGATAGAAATGTGGACGATAATTAAATTTGATAAAAAAAATCTATCTTTGTTAAAAAAAGAGTTTAAAGAAAAACTAGGTTCTAATTTTAAAATATATATTCCTAAATTATTTTTACATAAGTATAAAAATAATAAACTTATAAAAAAAGAATTTAATTTACTTGGTGATTATTTATTTTGTTATCATAAAGATTTCATTAATCCAAGTACTCTTAATAAATTACAGTTCTGCAGAGGATTAAAATATTTCTTAAGTGGATTTATAAAATCTCAGCAGGAAATAGAAACTTTTGTAGAAAAGTGCAAAGGCTCTGAGGATAAAGAAGGATATTTGTGTAATAGCTTTTACCAATTAAAAATTAATTCAAATTATAAATTTGTAACTGGTCCGTTTACTGAAAAAATTTTTAAAATTATTAATCTTCAAAAAAACAAGATTGATATTTTTATGGGCAATGTAAAGATTTCAATTAAAAAGAAGGAATTTTTATTTAACCCAGCATAAATTAAACTCTATGAAATATTTTGTAAAAAAAGAGTATTTTTACAAAGTGCGGAGCTTTGCTTATTATTATCAGATCGCAGTTTTAAAAAATTAATATGAAGTATTTAGTTACAGGAGCAGCTGGTTTTATAGGCTTTCATTTATGTCAGAGTTTACTACAAACTGGTAAAAGTGTACGCGGGATAGACGATATTAACAGTTATTACGATATTAAACTAAAAAAAGAAAGATTAAAAAATCTTAACAAATCCAAAAAATTTAAATTTAAAAAATTAGATATTTCCAATTTTAATAATTTAAAAAAGACTTTTAGTTTATTTAAACCAGATGTTGTAATTCATTTAGCAGCCCAAGCCGGTGTTAGATATTCCATTAAAAATCCCCATGCCTATACAAAGTCCAATCTTGTTGGTTTTGCAAACATATTAGAGTGCTCACGATTATTAAATATT
This sequence comes from uncultured Pelagibacteraceae bacterium, assembly GCA_902553555.1. Classification (GTDB taxonomy): domain Bacteria; phylum Pseudomonadota; class Alphaproteobacteria; order Pelagibacterales; family Pelagibacteraceae; genus Pelagilacustribacter. The sequence goes on along the minus strand of CACDLE010000003.1, from coordinate 17,894 downwards.
AAACATTTAATTTTTGCTAGCAGCTCAAGTGTTTATGGAAACACAAAAAATATCCCCTTTAAGGAAGATGAAAACTTGAACTCACCCATAAGCTATTATGCTGCTACAAAACTTTCCAATGAAGTTATGGCTTACTCTTATAGTCACTTATATAGAATTCCTATAACTGGGCTAAGATTTTTTACAGTTTATGGACCTTGGGGAAGACCAGACATGGCCCTATCAATTTTTACAGAAGCTATTAAAAATAACAAAAAGTTAAAAATTTTTAATAACGGTAATATGTTAAGAGATTTTACATATATTGACGACGTTATCAATGCCGTGAAAAAAATAATAAACAAAAAGCCTAAATATATAAAAAAAAACAATAGCTCTTCTTTTCGAATCTTGAATATAGGAAATAATAAGCCAATTAAATTAAATAGTTACGTAAATTTAATAGAAAAGCAATTACAGAAAAAAGGAAATAAAGTTCCTTATAAAATGCAAAAGGGTGATGTTAAGCAAACTTATGCAAGTTTGAAAAAAATTAAAAAATTAATTAAATACTCACCTAAAACCTCTATATCAATTGGAATAAGAAAATTTGTTACTTGGCATAACGAATATTATAAAAAGTAAATTTTAAATATGTGCGCAATAGCTGGATTTGTAGGGAAAGCAAATCATTTACCTAAAAGTGAAAACATCTCTAAGTGTTTAAAAGCCATGAGATCGAGAAGAGGTCCTGATAGCGCTGAAAGTTACATACATAAAATTGGAGATTTTTCCTTTGCATTTCTACAAGCTAGACTGTCGATAATAGATCCCAACCCTAGATCTAAACAGCCAATGGAAGATGATGAAGGAGTAATAAGTTTTAGTGGAGAGATTTATAATTATGTTGAGATTAAAAAGATGTGCGAAGCAAGGGGAGCCTCATTTAAAACAGAGTCTGATACAGAAGTCTTGCTTAAATCTTTAAATTTATTAGGAGAGAAAGCTTTGGAATTATTAGATGGTGACTGGGCATTTTCTTATTTTAATAAAAAAACAAAACAAGTGCTAATTTCGAGAGATAGATTTTCAATAAAGCCACTTTTTTATTACAAAAAAAATAATAATTTTTATTTTGCCTCAAATATTAATCATCTTTTTCTATTAATCGGGGAAAAATTTGAAATAGATATAACTAAAGTTAAATCTTTTTTAAACTTTGGTTTCAAAGCTTTTAGTTCAGAGCCAAAAACCTTTTTTTCTAAAATACTTAATTTTCCTAGATCAAGTTTTATTGTAATAGAAAATAATAACATAAGTGACCCAAAAAAATTTTGGAAGCCTAAAATAAATATTAATAATAAATTGAGTTACCACGAGTCTGTAGAGATAGTAAAGAGTAAATTAATTGACTCAACTAAAATGAGGTTACGTTCAGACTTTCCGATTACGTGTTTATTAAGTGGAGGAATTGACTCTAGTGCAATCTCAGGAATATCGAAAAAAATATTTGGAAAAGATTTACACTATTATTCTTATAAGCCAAAAAATAAAAACTATGATGAGACAAACTTAATAAATGAAAATTTAAAATCCCTAAGTGGAAAACACCAGTTTGTAGAATTAGATTTCAATGATAGTTTGCAAGAGCTTAAAAACCTTATAGTAGATGGTGGCTCTCCACTTAATTCTTTATCAAGTTTTGCATTTCATCGTCTTTGCAAAGAAATTAAAAGTAATGATTACAGAGTAGTTTTATCTGGAGTGGGCGGAGATGAATTGTTTGCAGGTAATTATATTGATCACCTTAATTATTTAGTTTCGGTAAAAGATAAGAAAATATTTCAAAAGGCATATCAAAATTGGGAGAGTCAAATTAAGCCTATAATAAGGTCACCTATTCTTAAAGATTATACAGGCTTTTTAAAAAAAGTAGAAAACAATGACAATGCTACCTGGCACGAAAGAGATTTAATTAAATCATTCTTAAATTTTGAAATAGAAAAAAATGATCAGGAAAAAGAACAGTACTCTGAAGACTTTTTTAGAAATGAATTAAGCAGATGTTTGTTTGAGGAAAACGTCCCATCTCATTTGTTTTCAATGGACCAAATTGCTATGTATCATTCAATCGAAAGTCGATATCCATTTCTATCACCCGATTTATATGAAGCCGTGAATACTATCCCTTCCGAATTTTTAATGAAAAGTTCATTGAGCAAATCAATACTTAGAGACTCATTAAAGAAAAGTGTTCCAGATAAAGTGCTCACTTCAAATAACAAAATTGGGTTTTATTGTGATGTTGCTGAAATTTTTGAGATTAATTCAAAGAAATTTCAAGATTTGTTATTTAATAATTCTAAGTTAAATTCACTGATTAACATTAAATTATTTAAAAATTTACTGCAAAAAAAAGCCATCGACGTTCCAGAATTAAAACTAATATTTAATTTTTTAAATTTGGCTACATTATATGAAGCTTATGATTAATAAACTTTTATCATTTATTAAACACTCTTACCATAGACCTACAGCTAAGTTGGAACATTTTTGTGTTTTGATTTTTAAATTATTTTTGAATGATAAAACAAAACTTGTTTCAGAAAAAATGATGCTTCTAAAATTTCCACCAATTTCAATGGTTTATTTCAATTCTTTAGGAAGATTTTTTTATGCCTTAATAAATTTTTTAAGCATTATATTGTTTAGGAAATTTTTTGATAAATCTCTATCAATTGAAAAATTTGATAATGAAGAAAAGACCATTAGGCAAAAGAAAAATGTCGGGGATAATTTGTCTCCATGGCCACCTCAAGCAATCCATAATTTTGAAGATCAGAAAGAAGTATCAGATGATTTTTTACATAAAATATTTTCATCTTATGAAAAAGCAATTAAGGATGAGAATAAAGAGGAATTGGAAGACTCTCCGTGGTGGACTGAGTTAAGAAAAGAGTTTCAAGGTATTTTTCTCGAAAATCAAGGATTAAATAAAAAATCAATTCAAAACTTCAGAAATGACATAGAATCTAAATCTGCGATACTTAAAGATCAAAATGTGGCTATATCCAAAAAAAATTCAAAATTTACAAATATGATTAATGCAACTTTGCTTGCTTGCCTATATCATAAATATTCTGAGATTATTAATTTAAATACTTTAAGAGCCGTGTCAGATTCTTACGCTGGAAATAATAGCTGTGTTATTTATAGAGGACAAAGGTTAAATCATCGAATTTTGAGATATTCATATTACATATCACAGCTTAAAAATAAGTTGGATTTTAAACAAGACGAGAAAATCACAATTTGTGATATTGGAGGTGGTTTTGGTGGATTGCTAAGATTACTAAAAAATACTTATCTTAATTCGACATGTATACTTGTTGAGTTACCTGAAACTTGTTTACTTGCTAGTTATTTTTTGAAAAAAAACTTTCCAGACTCTAAGATACTTTTGTATTCTGATTTTAATAAAGATGTAAATTATAAAGATTATGATATTGTAATTCTTCCACAAAATATGATAAGAAATTTTGAGGACAAGAGTATAGATCTAGTTTTGAATACAAGTTCACTATCAGAGATGAAAAATGAAACTCAAGATTTTTATTTAAGTCAAATTGAAAGAGTTACAAAAAAATATTTTTATAGCGTAAATAGACATAAATATAAAATGCACAAATATAACGCGCAAGGTTTTTATAACTTAAAATTTAAAAAAAGATGGAACACAATTATTTATGACTTTACACATACTTTTCAATTGGAGTTTTTGGGTAAAGTTGAGGAATAAAATTAATGGCAAATAAATTAAAAACTATTGCAATAATTATGGCCAGAGGAGGGTCGAAAGGTTTAGTTGGAAAAAATTTGAAGCTTCTTAACGGGAAACCTTTGATAGCTTACTCTATTGAAGATGCAATTAAATCTGGTGTTTGTGACACAGTATTAGTAACGAGTGATGATGAAGATATAATAAAAGTTTCCAAAGAATACGGAGCTACAGTGTCTTTTAAAAGACCCGAAGAATTAGCTCATGATACTGTTCCCCCAGAGCCAGTTATACAACACGCACTTATTGAACATGAAAAAATTTCTAAAACAAAGTTTGATATTGTGGTTTATTTACAACCAACAGATATTTTCAGACCAAATAATGTAATCTCAGAATGTGTAAAAAAATTAAAGAATAATCCAAAATTAGATACAGTTTTTTCTGCTTATAAAACTCATAAACATTTCTGGAAAAGAAATGAAGATGGATCATTTAAAAGAATTACAGATGGTGATTACGACTCAAGACAAAAAAGAAGGAATACTACATATCGGGAAGATCAAGGTGTCGCTAGCGCTTTTCGAGCTAAACTTATAAGAGATGAATGCATAAGAGTTGGAGAAAATGTTGATATAGTAGAAACTGATGATTTCAGAACAGCTGTAGATATACATTATAAATTTGATTTTTGGTTAGCAGAAACTTTAAAAAGAAAAGAATTAGATAAAAATGAAACTCTTAGAGACGAATTTCTTGGTAGCGATTCTAAGTTTTGGACCCAAAGTATTAGAAATGGTTATGTAAGATCTCATTTAATATTTGCTATGCATGAAACAGGTGTTTTTGAGTCTCTTAAAAATAATGACCATTTATCCTCAGAGGAGTTAGCAAAGAGAAATAAACTAAATCCAGTGTTACTTAAAGGTGTGTTAAATTTTTTATATCACTCGGATAAAATTTTATCCAAGAAGGATGGAAAATTTAGTTTCACAGAATTTGGAAGAAAAAATTTATTTACTGATGCTCTTTTAACCATGTCATTCGGTGCTGTTGGGGCATACTCATGTATTTTAACAGAGCTAGTTCCGTCATTAAGAAATGAGAAAAAATATGGAGAGGATTATATTAGACCAGGCGACCTAATAGCCAAAGGTAGTTATTATACAGGTAGAAAAAACTATCCATGGGTAATAGAAAATATGAAAAAATTGGGAGTAAAAAAAGTAGCTGATTTAGGATGTGGGTCAGCCGATGTTTTAATTAGTTTGTGTCAACAAGACAAAGCCCTTTCTGGTGTCGGAGTTGATATATCTGACAAAGCACTTGATGAAGCTAAAGATAGAATTAGTGAAAAAGGCTTACAAAATAGGATCTCTTTAGTGCAAGGAGATTTATATAAACCTTCAACTTATTCAAGTAAAATAAAAGACGTTGACGGATTTAATGCAATTATGGTCATGCATGAGTTTCTTCGTGATGGTAAAGAAAAAGTAATACAAATGTTCAAAGATATGAAAAAGGAATTCAAGGGCAAATATTTTTTTCTAGGTGAATTTGATTGTCTTGAAGACGAAGAGTATCAAAAAATGCCTTATCCAGACCGAATACATTTTTTATTTTATCAGCACGTAATTCATCCGTTAACATGGCAAGGCCTAACATTCAAAGAAGAATGGCTTGACATCTTCAAACAAGCAGATGTTGAATTAGTAAAAATGGAAGATAAATTAAATTTTAGACTAGTACAATTTGTATTGAAATTCTAAAGTGATCAATAAAAAACCTACAGTTTCTATAATAATTCGTACAAAAAACGAAGAAAAATACATTAAGCAATGTATTGAAAAAATTAAAATACAAAGTTTCAAAAGTTTTGAAATTATAATTGTTGATAATTACTCAACAGATTTGACTGTAAAAAAAGCAAAAAAACATTGTTATAAAATAATTAAAATAAAAAAGTTTTCTCCAGGTAAAGCAATAAATGAAGGAATAAAAGTTTCTAGAGGAAGCATTATAGTAGTTTTATCAGCTCATTGTATTCCAGTAAATAATAATTGGTTAAAGAATTTAATAAATGACCTTAAAGATAAAAAAGTAGCAGGTGTTTATGGCAGGCAAGAACCAATGAAATATACAAGCGATGTAGACAAAAGAGATTTACTTACAATCTTTGGCTTAGATAAAAAAATACAGATTAAAGACACCTTTTTTCACAATGCTAACAGTGCCTTTAGAAAAGAAGTTTGGAAAAAAATACCTTTTAATGAAAAAGCAACAAATATTGAGGACAGAATTTGGGGAGAAAAAGTTATCTCAAAAGGATACAAAATTATATATGAGCCTAGTGCAAGCGTTTACCATTTCCATGGAGTTCATCAAAATTTAAATAAGAAAAGGGCTCAAAACGTAGTAAGAATTTTAGAGTCACTGGATACTTTTAAAAAAGACGATAGTTCAATAAATTACACAGGATTAAAAGTTTTAGCGTTGGTGCCTGTAAAAGGAAGATCAATAAATTTTGAGGGCAAACCACTTATTAAAAAAACGCTGGAAGTTGCAAAAAAATCAAAATTTATCTCCGAGATCGTTGTTGCTACTGATGATAAAAAAACAGCAAAATTTGCTAAGGCAAATGGAGCAAATGTACCTTTTATAAGGCCTTCTTATTTATCAAAACCTAGCACAAAATTATTAGACGTTCTTGAGTATAGTATTAAAAGTTTAGAAAGAAAAAAAATTTATTATGACTTAGTAGTTATACTTGGAAACTCATACCCATTTAGGTCAGAAGATTTAATTGATAAAATGATTAAAAAACTTTTAGAAGAGGGATCTGATACATTAATAGCAGCAATAAAAGAAAGTAGAGGTATATGGTTATCAGAAAGCGATAATAGTAATGTCGATCTGATAAATGATCCAACCACACCAAGAAATTTAAAAAAAAAACATGCATTTATAACTTTGTTTGGACTTTGTTGTGTAACACATCCCTCAAATATTAGAGAAAAAAATATATTCAAAAAAAACTACTCTATATATAAAATTAATGATGTTTTAAATTCAATTGACATTAATAATCTTAAGAAGTCAAAAATGTTAGAAAAAACTTTAAATAAAATTAGGTAATGAACAGATGAAAAATTTTAAATTAGCATTTGTTGGCTGCGGAAAAGTTGCAAATCATTATAAAAATTTAATTAAACAAAATCCTATAAAAAATCTTGAAATTTCTGGTGTTTGTGACTCAAACTTAGAAACTGCTAAAATTTTTAGTGAGAAATTTAGTAAAAAATATTTTAATGATTTGGATAAAATGTTATCGGGAATTGAAATTGATCTTGCAATAGTCTGCAGTCCATCTGGAATGCACTATGAGCAATCAAAAAAAATAATAGAAAACGGTAATAATTTAATTGTTGAGAAGCCCCTAACTCTTACTGTTCATCAATCAGAAGCTCTTAAAGAAGCAGCTTTAAAAAAAAATGTAATTTTGAACGTTGCTTTTCAAAATAGACTCAATCCGGCTATTCAAATTTTAAAAAAAAATTTCGAAAAAAAAAGGTTTGGTAAAGTTGTTACAGCAACGGTAAGGCTAAGATGGTGCAGAAAACAAGAATATTATAATGATGCTTGGCATGGTAAATGGTTTAGTGATGGGGGCGTTATTAATCAGCAGGCAATTCATCATATTGATGCTTTTAATTGGATTGTAGGTCCAGTAGAAAAAGTATGTTCGCTTTCAGCTAATCAACTTAATAAATTAGAAGCGGAAGATACTTTTATTTCAATATTAAAATTAGATAATGGTGGCTTAGGAACTATAGAGGCAACTACAGCTGCTAGGCCAGAGGATTTTGAGGCCTCGATATCAATAGTTGGTGAAAAAGGTATGGCAGAAATTGGAGGTATAGCCCTCAATGAAATAAAAAAATGGAAATTTGTTAAGCCCGAAGATGATGATGAGAAAGTTTTCGAAAAATATTCTCAAAAAGTACCTAATGGATTTGGATTAAGTCACATATCTTTATTAAAAGAAGTTATAAACACCATAATCAAAAAAGAAAATAAAACCGTGATATCGGCAGAGGACAGTATTAAGACTACAAAGTTAGTTCATGCACTTTATAAAAGTGATGAAGAAAAAAATTGGATAAAATTGAAAGATAATCCTGTATCAAGTAGATTGGGTAAAAATAATTAATATGAAAATTGAAAATAAATTTCCCACAAAAGACATAAGTGAAGAAGATTTAAAAACCAAATTTCCGCTGGTTGCCAAAAAAAATCCAACTCATCAAAGTAAATTTGAAGTAGCTGGAGTGGAGTTCGGAGGAAACTTAATTCCAATTTTCGCTGGCCCAAACATGGTAGAGTCCAGAGATCTTATATTTGATGTAGCAATAAATGTTAAAAAGAATGGGGCTCACTTTTTAAGAGGAGGCGCTTTTAAACCGCTGACATTTCCATATAGAAGTGAAAAGTATACTGAGACTAGGGAAGAAGGAATTAAGTGGTTAAATGAGGTGAAAAAAGAAATAAAAATTCCAATAATTACAGAAATTATGGAAGAAAAATTTATTCCGTTAATCAGCGAGGTTACAGATATCATTCAAATTGGAAGTAGAAATATGCAAAATTATCCTTTCCTTACCGCATGTGCAAAAACTGGCAAACCGATAATGCTAAAAAGACATTATGGCGCTTCTCTTAGAGACTGGTTGGGAGCTGCAGAATATATTTTGTATGAGGGTAATAAAAAAGTTATTTTATGTGAGAGAGGAGTTTCTGTTCCCCACACTCATAGATCGACGTCAAGATTTCTTTTAGATCTTCAAGTAATACCAGCAGCGAAAGAGGTAACTCATTTACCAATTGTGGTTGATCCATCACATGCAACTTTTTGGAGACCATGGGTTGAGTCAATGTCTTTAGCTGGAATTGCTTCTGGAGCAGACGGAGTAATGCTCGAGGTTCATCCTGATCCTAAAAATTCTGCAGTGGACCCTCTGCAGCCAATTGACTTTAAGGAATTTGGCGAGCTTGTTAAAAAGATGGATCGTGTCGCTAAGGCTAGCTTTAATAGAAAAGTAATTAAGTAAGAATTTATGGAAAAAATAAGAAAATTCATTTCCAATAAGAATGTATCCTCTTCATACAAGAATTACTGCGCAATAATTGGCGGTGCTCCATCCAAAGGAGCTAGATCTCCAAAACTTTGGAATAAGGCATTTAAGAAATATAAAATTAAAAACAATATGATAGCACTCGATGTGAACAAGAAAAATTTACCTAAGCTTTTAAAAGCCTTAGACAAAGATAAAAATTTTATCGGTGGTTGTATAACAGTTCCTCATAAAGAAAAAGTTTCAAGTTGGTTAAAAAATAGGCTTACTCGAACTTCTAAAAAAATTGGGGCAGTAAACTGTCTCTTTAGGGATAAAAAAGGTAATTTAATGGGAACAAACACTGATGGAGAAGCTGCTTTAAAATCTTTTAAAAATACTTTTGGAACTATCGGGAAGAAAAAGATATTACTTTTAGGTCCTGGAGGAGCAGGCAAAGCCGTAGCTTCTTATTTCTCAAACGAAATAATAAACAAAAGAAACCTTGTCATAGTTGGTAGAACAGAAATCTCTAAAAATTTTTCGAAACAAATTAGAGCTCAATGGATTAATTTTAAGAAATTAAAAAGGTTAAGTTTAAAAGACTTTCAAATCGTTATTAATTGCACTTCAATTGGCTTTGGAAAAGATGTAAACAAAACACCTATTAATTTACAAGATTTCAAAACTGTAAAAAGAAATACTTTGGTTTTTGATATTATATACAAACCTCTTAAAACAAAATTTTTACGATTAGCAAAAAAAAATAAAGCAAAAATTTTAAATGGGCTTGATATGAACTTAAGGCAAGCGGTTATAGCTTTTGGCTACACCAATAAAAAATTAAAAAGCAATTCTATTACACTTAAATATATGCGTTCAGCATAAATTATTATGTTCAGTTTCATTATGAAGCTTTTAAAGATTAGGTGGAAATTTAAAAAACCACCTCAAAAAAAAGTTTTGATTTATGATAAAGAATCAAAAAGTCTAGCACCCTTTTTGTTTAAAGAGGATGAATGTCATACATTATATGTAAGATATGAAGAAATTAATTTATATATATTAATTAAGACATTTTTAAATACTGGTTTTTCTAAAATGAAAGATAATTATAAGTACTTTTATTGCAAATTTGTTAATCCTCAAATTATATTTAGTGATTTTCATGATGATATTGCTTTCTTTAGATTAAAAAATAATTATTCAAAAGCAAAATATGTTTGTATACATGAGCAGAATTCTGATCTTAGATTTTTTAGAACATGCGAAAATTATTATAAAGAAAATAAAGAGAAGTTAAGAGCAGATATTATGTTTGTTTTAGGTAAATACTATAAAAATAAATTTTCAAATTATATAGACTCAAAAATAATCTCTATAGGCGCATTTAAAAATAATTTTTTTAAAAAAAAACAGGAAACTAATTATAATAACTCCATTCTTTTTATTTCTCAAATAAGAGCATTCCCCGAAGAAAAGATCACACCCAAGTACAAAGTCAAAATTGATAATGAAATAAAAATAGTTAGGGCTCTTTTATCTTATTGTAATAGGAAAAATTATAAACTCGAAATAGCAGCAAAAAGCACAATAGATAAACTTGAGTTTTACAAAAGAAAATTTGGTGACGGAAATTATACTATTTATGTTAGAAAAAAAGAAATTACCCCCGATGAGCCAGCACCATACGATCTAGTTAATAAGAGTTCGTTCGTAGTTTTTACAAATTCAACATTAGGATTAGAAGCTCTCATCAAAGGTATCAAGGGAGTTGCTTTTCCACCAGAGCAATTTCCTATTGAAGATCATGAAAAAAAATTTTCTAAAAGTGGGCCATTCTGGAGTGAAAATTTTGATGAGAAAATACTTGAGAAATATTTAGACCAGGTAAAAAATTATAACGAAGATGAATGGAAAAAAATTGTAAATGAAAATATAGGAGATCTTATTGAATATGATCCTATGAATTCTAAATTAGCAAAGACTATGAGCGATTTAAATATAAAGACGCTGATTAATTAAGGTGCAAATGATGAAATTGAGAACGATAAGAGAAATAATTAAAGTAGCCGAAAAAAAAATAAAACCAAATGCATTTAAATGGATTAATGGTGCTGCTGAATTTGGTAATACTTGCGATCGAAATAGAGATATATTTAGACAAATAGGAATAGTACCAAGAGTTCTCAACAATAATAAAAATATAAATATTTCTAAAAATTTCTTTGGTAGAAAATGTTCAGCGCCTATTTTATTCAGTCCCTTAGGTGGAACAGATCAATTTAACAAAAAATCTGAATTTATTTTTTCAGAAATTGCCGAAAAAAATAAAATCCCATATTTTTTTCCAAATAATTCTGGTCATACGATTAGAGAGATAAATCCTCTTAAGAAGAAACAATTTTTAAATAGATCAATGTACTTAGATAACGACCTAAATTTCTGCAAAAGGGAAATTTCTGATGCAGAAAAAAATGGCTGTCATAGCATTACTATCACAGTTGATAGCCCAGTAAGGCCAGTAAGTTATAATAAAATTGACCAAAATTATGACGCTAGAAAACACTATGCAACAAAACCTTTAAATTATTTTCGAAAAAAAAAGGGAAAACCATTAACTTGGAATGTGATTTCAAAAATTAGAAAAATGACAAAAAAACCGATAATTTTGAAAGGAATATTATCTAAACACGATGCTTTGAGGGCTTATAACTTAGGAATGGACGGAATTTGGATTTCAAACCATGGCGGCAGAATTTTAGAAAGCGATGTGACTGCTGTTGAAGTTTTAAGTGAAATAAGAGAGAAGCTTCCAAAAAAAGTAACAGTGATTTGTGATGGTGGCATAAGAACTGGTACTGATATTCTTAAAACCATCAGTTTAGGGGCAGACTTTGTTTCAATAGGTAGACCATTAATTTATGGTTTGATTGCAAATTCGAAAGAAGGTGTTAATAAAGTTATAGAGCTTTTAAAATTTGAATTTTTAAATTCTATGAAACTCGCTGGAGCCTCAAATTTTGACGATATAAAAAAATTGAAAAAAATATTAAGATTTTATAATGAAAGTAGATAAAAAAATTACAAAAAAAAACTCTAATTGGAATTTTAAAGGCAATGTCTATAAATATTTTGATAAACATATAAAAAAATCAATCCCTTTTTATACCGAAGCTCAAAATTTATATACTCAGTATACTGATTTTTTTTTACAAGATAGATCGAAAATAATTGACTTAGGATCTTCAACAGGTGTTTTTTTAAATAAAGTTTATGATAGACATAAACTTAACCAAAAAAAATTAAGCTTTATAGGAATTGACAACACAAAAGAAATGATCAGTTTTTGTAAAAAAAAATATAAACAAAAGAAAAATTTAAAATTTTTACATAAAGATATTGAAAAAATAAATATGCAGTCATCTTGTATAATTTCATCATTTTATACTATTCAATTTATTTCTCCGAAAAAAAGACAAAAAATAATCAATAAGATTTATAAAGGTTTAAACTGGGGTGGCGCTTTTTTCTTTTTAGAAAAAGTGAGAGGTAGTGATGCAAGATTCCAAGATATGCTTACTCAAACGTATAATGAATTCAAAGTTTCTGAAGGATTTTCAGCAGATCAAATAATGGCTAAAAGCAACTCCTTAAAAGGAGTTCTCGAACCATTTTCCACTTCAGGTAATTTAAGTCTTTTAAAACGGGCTGGTTTTAAAGATATCATGACGGTTTTCAAGTATGGTTGTTTTGAAGGATTTTTAGCAATTAAATAATTTATTTAAAAAATTTAGTAAATATTCTAATTAGAAAAATCAATGTATAAAAAAATTACTACTATGATGTCAAAAAAACAAATGGCATCTTTATATTATTTTATTTTTTTATCATTCATCACGATGATACTAGAAACAGCTGGTATTGGATTAATCATTCCTCTTATTCAATCTATAGCCTCAGATGGCATGAACCAACAACTTTTGGTATTTTTAAATATCTTTAATTTAAATCCCGCTTCAAAACATAGCCTCATTCTTATTCTTACGCTAATAATCGGAATTGTTTATACATGTAAAGTTTTATTTTTAACATATTTTGCTTATGCAGAAGCCAAGCTATTATCTGACTTAAGTGTTTCACTATCAAATAAATTATATGACGTGTATTTAAACAAACCTTACAGTTTTCACTTAAATAATAATTCTGCTAAGTTAACAAGAAATATCGATGAAATTGCTTTAGTTGTTGGAGTAGTTAAAGCATCAATACTTTTAATCACCGAAGTAGTTGTATTTATAGGAATAGCAACATTTGTTATCTTATACGAACCGACAGGGTCTTTGATAATAATTTTTTTTCTTGGTTTTTTCGGTTTTATCTTTTTTAGAAATATTCAACTAAAAGTTAAAGATTTGGGAAAAACTAGACAAACTCATCGAGCCATTTATCTCAAATATTTGAGAGAAGGCCTTAGGTCTATAAGAGATATCAAAATCTTACAAAGATCAAATGAGATGGTAAAATCGTTCACTGCAAATAACATCGTTCTAAATTTAACTGAACTTAAGAGAAAATTTATCAGCGCTTTACCTAGGCTATGGTTGGAATGGTTGGTTGTTATCAGTTTTATAATTTTGATACTTTCAATGGTTTTACTTAATAGAGATTTACAAAATGTTGTTATATTACTTGGTTTATTTGCGGCCGCAGCATTTAGAATTTTGCCATCATTGACGAGGATTATGAACTCAATACAAAATATCATATTTTATAGACCAGCAGTAGATACAATCTACAAAGAATTTAGTAACAAGAAGTTTTCGGAAATTAAAACTGCAAATAACAAAAATAAAAAAGCCCATTTGATTAAAGAGATCAATCTTAATAATGTTAATTTTAGATATTCTACGAAAGATTCAATTTTATTAAAAAATATAAATTTTAAGATAAAATGTGGCACTGCTATTGGCTTGATAGGAGAAAGTGGAGTGGGCAAAACCACATTAATAAATATAATTTTGGGCCTAATAAAACCATTTTCCGGAAGCGTTGAGGTGGATGGAACAAATATTGATGAGGATATCAAAAATTGGCAAAATCAAATTGGTTATGTTCCACAAGATATTTATTTAAGTGATGACACTATAAAAAATAATATTGCTTTTGCACTACCCGAAGAAAAAATTAACAAACAAGCAGTAGATAGAGCTGTAAATAATGCTAAGCTTGAAGATCTAATAAGAAATTTATCTAACGGTATTGAAACAAAAATTGGTGAGTTTGGAGATAGAATTTCTGGCGGTCAAAGACAGCGTATAGCAATAGCTCGTGCGCTATATACAAATCCTAAAATATTAATACTAGATGAATTTACTAATTCATTAGATTTAAACACAGAAGAGAAGATTATAAATGAAGTTAATACTCTAAAAGGAGAGAAAACTATAATTATGATTGCTCATAGATTATCTACATTAAAAAATTGTGACTATGTTTATAAGCTCGATAAAAACGGGATCAGTCAGGAGAAGTTCAAAAGATGAGTCAAAATATTTTAGTGGTAGGAGGTGCTGGCTATATCGGCACTGTCGTCTCAGACCATTTCTTAAAAAAAGGTTTTAATGTTATCTGTGTTGATAATTTCTTGTACGAAAATTCATTTTCTATATATAATTTAAAAAAAAATAAAAAATTTAAATTTATTCTAGGAGATCTTAGAAATAAGGACTTAATCAATGAACTTTTAGATAAATGTGATGCAGTAATTATTTTAGCTGGATTAGTTGGAGACCCAATAACAAAAAAATATCCTCAAATCTCCACAAAAATAAATTTTGACGGAACTAAAAAATTAATTGAAAACTGTAAAAATAAAAAAATTGAAAAAGTAATTTTTGTTTCTACTTGCTCAAACTATGGTTTAAGTGACACAAATTTGCCTTTAAATGAAGAGGCAGAATTAAAACCATTGTCATTGTATGCTAAGCATAAGGTTGAAATAGAAAAATATATAATTTCTCAAAAAAGTTCTAAAAATTTTAGCCCTACTATACTACGTTTTTCCACTGCTTTTGGTCTATCTTCGAGGATGCGATACGATTTAACTATTAATCAATTCACTAAGTCAATTTATTTTAAAGAAAAGTTAGATGTTTACGACTCAAAAACATGGCGGCCTTACTGTCATGTTAAAGACTTTGGTATTGCTTTAGAGACAGTCCTATCGGCTGAAAAGAAACTTACCGATTTCGAAGTATTCAATGTTGGTGGTGATCAAAATAATTTTACTAAAAAACAAATAGTTGAGTTAATTAATAAATTTATTCCAATCAATGAAGTAACTTTTACTGATAAGACGCAAGATCCAAGAAATTATAAAGTTAATTTTTCTAAAATCAATAAATTATTAAACTTTAAGATCAATTTTACTGTAGAGGACGGTATTAAAGAGATAATCGAGTACTTTAAAAAAAATAATGAAAAACTTGAAACATGTAATGACCTTAAATTCGGTAACTATATAATTAATAAAAAAAACTTATGAGAGCACTATCAGCAAAAAACGTTGTAAATGCAATTAGAAGTGTTTTGGGCAAGGGTGCTCATCAACTTCATGAACCGCTGCTTAAGGGGAAAGAAATTATCTTTGTAAGTGATACAATCAAAAGAAATTTCGTTTCAACAGCTGGTGAGTATGTAAATAGATTTGAGAAAGCAGTTAAAAAATTTTCTAAATCTAATCACGCAATTGCTGTTGTAAATGGCACACAAGCGATATTTGTCTCGCTTAAAGTTCTTGGCGTAAGAAAAGATGATGAAGTTTTGGTCCCAGCATTGACTTTTGTCGGCACAGTTAACGCGATTAGCTATATTGGTGCACATCCACACTTCATCGATTCATCTTGGGAAAATTTTGGGGTCAATTGTGATAAATTAGAAAAATATTTAAGTAAAAATGCACAAATAATAGGCAATAGATGTATAAATAAATCAACTGGAAATGTTATTAAGGCCATTGTGCCAGTGCATATTTTTGGACACCCCTGTGATATTGAGAAAGTGATTAAAATTTCTAAAAAATTTAAACTCGCTGTTGTTGAAGATGCTGCAGAGGCATTGGGGAGTTTTCATAAAAAAAAACACCTAGGAACTTTTGGAGATATTGGTTGTTTTAGTTTTAATGGAAATAAAATTATAACAACAGGTGGAGGCGGGATGATAATAACCAATCAAGCTAAATTAGCAAAAAAAATTAAACATCTTACTACTACTGCAAAACTAAAACATAAATGGGAATACATTCATGACGAGGTCGGATATAATTTTCGTATGCCAAGTATAAATGCAGCGCTTGGTTTAGCCCAATTACTTAAATTGAGAACTTTTTTAAAGGCAAAAAGAAAACTTTTTTATAAATATATGAAAGTTCTTAAAGATATTAATGGAATTAGTTTGTTTAAAGAGCCCAAAAATGCAAAAAGTAATTATTGGTTACAAACTTTAATCTTAGATAAAAAAAATTCAAAATTTAAGAATAAAATTTTAAAGGAATTTCACAAAAAAAAAGTTTTTTCAAGACCAACATGGCAACTAATCTCAGATTTAAAACCTTATAGAAATAATCAAAAAATGGATTTATCAATTGCTAGGGACATTTATAAAAGATCTATCAATATACCTAGTAGTCAAAAATTAATAATAAAAAATAAATGAAAGAAATTTTACTAATCGGAGCTGGGGGACATTGTTTGTCATGTATTGATGTAATTGAATCAGAAAAAAAATTTAAAATAGTTGGTTTAATTGATAATAAAAATATAAAAATTAAATACGGGTATAGAGTATATGCAGAGAATAGTTTAAAGAAATTTTCTAAAAAGATTAAATATGCTTTTATTACTGTTGGTCAAATCTCAAATTCAAAAATTAGAGAAAAATTATTTAAAAAAATTCTCAAACATGGATTTCAAATTCCTAAAATTGTTTCACCTATATCTTATGTATCGAAGAGAGCCAATGTAGGAGATGGGACAATTATAATGCACGGCTCTATAATTAATGCGGGCGCTATGATAGGAAAAAATTGTATAATAAATAATAAAGCATTGATAGAGCATGATGCAATTATTAAAGATCATTGCCATATATCCACCAATTCTACTATTAATGGTGAAGTAGTGGTTAATAAAAACTCATTTATTGGAAGTTCCGCTGTAATTAAACAAAAAATCAAAATTGGTGAAAACTCTTTTGTTAATTCAAATTTATTTATTGATAAAAATTTGAAAAATAATTCAAAAATTTATGAAAAATAGAACAATCGTAATCGCAGAAATAGGTGTAAACCATAATGGCAGTGTTACATTAGCAAAAAAACTTATCGACGTGGCAAAGAAATCTGGTGCAGACTTTGTAAAATTTCAAACTTTTAAAACTGAAAATTTAGTTTGTAAAAATACGAAAGCAGCAAAATATCAAAATTTAAATTTAAAGAGAAAGACAAGTCAATACAATATTCTTAAAAAATTGGAACTTACAGACAATGATTTTAAAACTTTATTGAAATATTCGAAAAAAAGAAAAATTGGATTTCTTTCAAGTCCATTTGATTTAGACAGCCTTGAATTACTTCTTCGTTTAAAAATATTTGATATTAAAGTAGCCTCAGGTGAAATAACACACTATATTTTTTTGAAGAAATTAGCAAAATTTGCTAAGAGAGTCTTTTTGTCCACAGGAATGTCAACGATCGAGGAAGTATCGAAAGCTGTAAATATTCTTGTTAAGGGAGGGATGAATAAGAAAAATATCACAATTCTTCATTGCCATACAAATTATCCGACCGAATTTAAAGAAGTAAATTTGCGAGCAATGAAAAGCATTGAAAGAAAATTTAATATTGATGTTGGTTATTCTGACCATACGATTGGAGAAGAAACCGCGATAGCAGCCGTAGCATTGGGGGCAAAGGTCATAGAAAAGCATATTACACTCAGTAAAAAAATGATTGGTCCAGATCATAA
>CACDLE010000002.1 GCA_902553555.1 uncultured Pelagibacteraceae bacterium | reverse complement strand
AAGCAGAGAATATGTGAAAAAAATCACATTTTAAGCACTTGATTTTTCTAGAAATTAAATATATCAAAAGTTAATTTCGCACACAACTTTTGGGCAAATGCCCCCCGGTCCTTAAGTGGAGTAGTTGTGGTGGATTAACCGGAAAAAAAATGAAAGTACCTGAAGTAAATATAAAACAATTATTAGAAGCTGGAGTTCATCTAGGCCACAAAACTTTACGTTGGAACCCTAAAATGAAAGATTATATTTTTGGGGAAAAAAACTCTATTCACATTATTGATCTTACTCAGACTGTAAACTTTATTAAAACTGCACTTTTCGAAGTTTACAAATGTATTTCGAGTGGAGGAAAAATATTAATAGTTTCAACAAAAAAACAAGCTTCTGAGCAAGTAAGCTTATTAGCAAAAGAAACAAATCAGTTTTATGTAAACTACAGGTGGTTAGGCGGAATGTTAACAAATTGGAACACAATACAAAATTCTATAAAAAGAATGAAAAACTTAGATGATCAGTTATCTAAGGACAATACGGGGTTCACAAAAAAAGAGATAATAAAATTCGGAAAAGAAAGAGATAAATTACAAAGGTCGTTAGGCGGAATTGCTGATATGAAAAAAATACCGAACCTAATTTTTATTATAGACACAAATATTGAGTCGCTAGCTGTAAACGAAGCAAAAAAATTACATATACCCATTATAGCAGTTTTGGATACAAACTCAGACCCAACAGGAATAGATTATCCGATACCTGGTAATGATGATGCAAGAAGATCAATAAATTTATACTGTGATCTGATAAAAAATACAATTTTAGAGGCTGAGAAACATATTGAAGTAAATGAAACACCTAAAGAAAATATTGAGCAGCTTAAAAAAGATAAAAAAAAGCCAGCCTCTAAAGAAAAAAAAGATATTAAGAAAAAAAATTGATCTAATCATCTATAATGTCTAATAAAAACATAATGGAGAATGTAAAAAAGCTGAGAGAACTAACTGGCGTGGGTTTTAAAGATTGTAAGTTAGCATTAGATGAAAATAACGGTGATATTGAAAAATCTGTTGAGTTTTTAAGAAAAAAAGGTATCGCAAAAGCATCAAAAAAAATGGGCAGAAGTGCTTCAGAGGGATTAATTTTAGTGGAAGAAAAAAACGGAGATGTTTCTGTGATAGAAATAAATAGCGAAACAGACTTTGTTGCAAAAAATGAAAACTTCTTAAAATTTTGTAAAGAGATATCCAAACTAAATTTTTCGGTAAATGGTAACCTAGAAAAATTAAAATCATTGAAAATGGCAGATAAAAATAAAGTTGAAGATAATTTAATTAATTTAATATCCAAGATAGGAGAAAAAATCACTTTGAGGCGAAGTAAATTTTTAAAAAAAGAAAATGGAAATAATTATGTTTATGTTCATTCTGCAATAGAAAAAAATATTGGTAAAATAGTATCGGTGGTGACATTAAAGAACTGTGAAAATAAAGAATTTGGGTTAAAGATGGCCATGCATGTAGCAGCATCAAATCCTCTAGCGATCAATGAAAATGGTATAGATAAAAAATTGATTGACAAAGAACTAGAGATTATTACCGCTGAACTAGAAAATTTGGGAAAAAAAGGAGAAATGGTTGAAAAAATTTCAAAAGGTAAAATTAATAAATTTATTTCCGAAAATACCTTGTTAAATCAGATATGGATTATGGATCCAAAGAAAACGGTTTCTGATATACTTAAAGAGGAAAAAAAACAAATTGAGATAGTTGATTTTACAAGATTCAAAGTTGGTGAAGGAATATAAATTGAGTTCAGAATTTAGCGATAAAATATTTTCACAAAAAATGGATAAATCTATCCAATCCTTTAAAAAAGAAATATCAACATTAAGAACCGGTAGAGCAAATGCATCTATGCTGGACACAATAAAAGTTGATGTTTATGGCCAACTAATGCCAATAAATCAACTTGCAACAATTTCAGTTCCAGAAGCTCGTTTAATATCAATACAGGTTTGGGATAAATCTAATGTTAATCTTATTGATAGCTCAATTAAAAAATCTGATTTAGGAGTAAATCCGCAAATAGATGGACAAACTGTAAGAATAAGAATTCCTGATTTAACAGAGGAGAGAAGAAAAGATTTAATCAAAGTTTTAAAGACTATGGCTGAAAAAGGAAAAATTTCTATTAGAAATATAAGACGTGAGGCAAATGAAGATCTTAAAAAGAAACTAAAAGACAAAACTATTTCAGAGGATGACAATAAAAAATTTGAAAAAAATATTCAAACTTTGACAGATCAATTTATCTCCTTAATTGATAAGACAACCCAGGATAAGGAAAAAGAAATATCTCAACTATGAATAAGCTAAACCATGTCGCATTCATAATGGATGGTAATGGAAGATGGGGTAAAAAAAAACGCAGGGGAAGAAACTTTGGTCATTACGCTGGAGTAAAAACAGTAAAAAAAATTGTTGAGGCTTCCATAAAATTTAAAATACCAATTGTAACTTTTTATGTATTTTCGACTGAAAACTGGAAAAGACCAAAATCAGAAATTAAATACTTGTTTAACTTAATTTCCTCGTATTTTAAGGATGAGTTGGATGAAGTTGTTAAAAATGGAATTAAAATAAATATATTGGGGGAATTAAAAAATTTACCAGAAAATTTGAAAAAAATTTTAAATACAACAATTAAGAGCACTATTAATAATAAAAAAATAATTGTAAATTTAGCATTAAATTATGGATCAAAAAAAGAAATAATAAGCTCAATTAAAAAGTTGAAATATAGCTCAATAAATGAAAAAAAATTAAGTAACAACTTGTATACTGGCAAACTCCTAGATCCTGATATATTGATAAGAACTGGAGGAAAAAAGCGATTAAGTAATTTTATGTTATGGCAATTAGCCTATGCAGAAATATTCTTTTTAGATAAACTCTGGCCTGATTTTATGCCAAGAGATTTGAAAAAAATAATAAATAAGTTTTATAAAATTAAAAGAAATTTTGGAGGAATTTAAATGTACTTGGAATTAAAAAAAAGAGTCATTACTTCACTCATACTAATTTTAATTCTAATTTTAATGTTTATAAATAACATTATTTATGGCTTTGTTTCTTTTGCGCTGTTTGCGTTGATATTTGTAGAATTTTCTAGAATGATATCAATTATTTTTTCCAAAAAAAAGATATTTCAATTAATAATAAATGTAATTTTTATTTTCTATTTGAGTCTTTTCTTATCTATTTTTTTTTTAGGTATTAATTTTTTTCAATTAAAAATAATATTATTTTTAATTTTGTTAATTTGTGTAGCATCTGATATTGGTGGTATAATAATAGGTAAAATATTTAAGGGTCCAAAGCTTACAAAAATAAGCCCGAACAAAACTATTTCAGGAAGTTTAGGTTCTTTTATTTTCTCAATTTTAATTAGTGTTTTTTTATTAAACTTAACATTGAATACTGAAATTATATTTAATGTAACCTTAGGAATTACAGTATCATTAGCTGTCCAATTAGGAGATTTATTTTTCTCTTTTTTAAAAAGAAAATCGTCATTAAAAAATACTGGAAATATTTTACCAGGACATGGAGGTGTTCTTGATAGAGTTGATGGAATACTGTTAGGAATACCTTGTGGATTAATTTTTACTCTTATCTTATCTTCATAAAATTATGAAAAAAATTTCAATATTAGGTTCCACTGGAAAAATAGGGGAGGTTTCACTTAAAATTTTAGAGAAAAAAAAAAAATATTACTCAGTCTATATTTTATCGGGTTACAAAAACTACAAAAAAATTATTTATCAAATTAAAAAATATAAACCAAAAATATTTATAATTTTTGATTTAAATACCTATGAAAAAGTAAAAAAGAAACTTAAATCTACTAATGTTATTATTTTGAATGAACATGATTATTTGAATTACAAAATCAAAAATTCTAATATCTTAATTACAGCTATACCAGGAATTGATGGTTTGAAACCTACTTTAGATTTTATAAAGAAAAGCCAAAAACTTTTGATAGCGAATAAAGAGTCAATTATCTGCGGTTGGAATCTTATAAAAAAAGAGTCAAGAAAATATAAAGTGAAAATAATTCCCATTGATTCTGAACATTTCTCAATAATGCAAATACTTAAAAACATCAAAAACAACGATATAGAGAAAATTTTTATAACAGCATCTGGCGGTCCTTTTTTAAAATTTAATAAAAAACAGATTGCACAAGCAACACCCTCTCAGGCACTAAAGCATCCAAAATGGAAAATGGGTAAAAAAATATCAATAGATTCAGCAACACTTATGAACAAGATTTTTGAAGTAGTTGAAGCAAGCAAACTATTTTCAATTAATCTAAATAAAATTGAAATTTTAATACACCCGCAATCTTTAATTCATGCGATTATAAAATATAAAAACGGTTTAAGTACATTATTATACTTTGAGCCAGACATGACTATTCCAATTTGTAATGCTATTTCTGATCAAGGTTTAGACATTAAAAATTATTTAAATGCCAAAACTAAGAAAGACAATTTAATAATTAAAGAAAAATTAGAATTTTTTAAAGTCGATAAAAATAAATTTCCAGCAATCAAGCTTAAACCTATATTGAACAAATTTAATAGTCTGCCTATCGTGGTAAATGCGGGAAATGAAATATTTGTTGATCAATTTTTGAAAAAAAAGATAAGTTTTTACTCAATTATTTATAATCTTTTCAAACTTTTAAAAGACCCAAAAATCAGAAAATATGCTATAAAAAAGTCCACAAATTTAAATTCAATAATAAGTATTGACAAGTGGGCAAGAGATCAAGCGACTAAAATTTTGGAAAAGAAATAAACTGATGAAAAAAATATTTTTTATTTTATCGATGCTTTTTTACAGCTCAAATTTAGCTGCTGAAATTGTAAATAAAATTGTAATTCAAGGCAATGAACGAATAAGCAACGAAACAATTAAAGTCTACGGTGATATAAAAGAAAACGATAATGTCGATGAATTTAAAATAAATCAAATATTAAAAGACTTATATTCTACAAATTTTTTTGAAGACGTTAAGGTTGAGATTAAAGGGCAGACTTTGATAATAAGTTTAAACGAGCATCCAACAATAAACGAAATCATAATTACAGGTGAAAAAGCTACAAAGTTTAAAGATGCCATTAAAGAAAATATTAAATCAAAAAAAAATGGTCCTTTTATAAAATCATTTATAGCTGAAGATGAAAAAAAAATAAAAAAATTATATTCAAGTCTTGGATTTAACTTTTTAAAAGTAAACTCTAAAATAGAAACCTTTCCAAAAAAAAGAGTAAATGTTTATTTTAATTTAGATAAAGGAAAATTAACAAAAATCTCTAAAATAAACTTTAAAGGTGATAGAAAAATAAGAGATAGACGGTTAAGAGATATTATTACATCTCAAGAAGATAAATTTTGGAAAGTTTTAACAAAAAATACAAGAGTGAATTCCAAAAATATTGAATTAGACAAAAGGCTACTTACCAATTATTACAAATCAATAGGTTATTATGATGTTAAAGTATTATCTGAAATAGTTGAGTTAAAAGAAAATTTCCAAGCTGAAATTACTTATAACATAAATGCAGGCACAAGATACAAAATTAGTAAAATTCAAACTGAAGTAGACACTGTTTTGGATAAAGAATTATTTTTACCTTTGAACAAAATTTATAATAAAGTGGTCGGTAATTATTATTCACCTTTTCTGGTAAAAAAATTATTAGACGAATTAGATTTAATCATAACAAATGCTGACCTACAGTTTGTAGAGCACAATGTAAATGAAATAATTGAAGGCGACACTATAGCAATTAAGATTAATGTCTTTGAAGGTCAAAAAATTACAGTTGATAATATTCAAATAATTGGAAATTCTGTTACGAACGAGTCTGTAATTAGAAGTGAACTTCTATTGGATGAAGGAGATCCTTTTAGTCAGGTTAAAGTTGACAAATCAATTGCAAATTTGAAAAGTCGTAGATTATTTGCCTCTGTTAAAGAGGAAGTGACTAAAGGAGACAATCCTAATTCTAAAAATATTAAGATTTCAGTTGAGGAAATGCCCACTGGTGAGATAAGTGCAGGCGCTGGTATTGGAACAAATGGTGGCTCCTTTGCTTTTGCAGTTAAAGAGAACAATTACTTAGGTAAAGGTATAAGAATTTCAGCCAACGCTGAAGTAAGCGCAGAATCTGTTCGAGGATCATTAGCATTTACAGATACTAACTATAATTTCACAGGTAAAGAGTTAACATATAGTTTAGAAAATATTAAAAATGATAAACCTGACTCAGGATATGAAAACTCCGTTTTAGGCGCAGGAATAGGAGTTTCTTATGAAAAATTTAAAGATATTTATTTTGCTCCAGGGGTAAAACTTACAATAGACGATCTTGAAACGGATGAAACTGCTTCGTCATTATTAAAAAAACAATCAGGCAGCTCTTCAGACTTAATGTTTGATTACTCTATATTTACTGACAAAAGAGATAGAACATTCATGCCAACATCTGGCTATAGAACAAGTTTTTATCAAGAGCTTCCTATGTATGCTGAAGATGTTTATATAAAAAATAGTTTTTCTTCTAATCATTACAAGGAAGTAACAGAAGATTTGATTGCTGCATTAAAGTTTACAGCTACAGCGGTAAACGGTTTAAATGATGATGATGTAAAAATCAGTAAAAGATTAAATTTAAGCAGCAGAAAATTAAGAGGTTTTGAACCAGGAAAAATAGGTCCAAAAGACGGTAAAGATTTTATTGGTGGTAATTATGCTTACTCTGTGAATCTAGAAGCTAATTTACCAAACTTTTTTCCTGAAAAAAGTAATGCTGAAATAGGCTTATTTTTAGATGCAGGTAATGTTTGGGGTGTAGATTATAGCGATGCTTTGGATGACTCAAATGAATTAAGATCCACAATAGGTATTAATACAAGTTGGTTATCACCTGCAGGACCATTGTCGTTCATTTTTTCTCAGAATGTAACAAAAGCAAGTACAGACGTCGATCAATCTTTTAATTTTAGATTAGGTACAACTTTTTAATATGAAAAATATTAGCAAAATATTATTATTCGCCATAATACTCTTTACTTATTCTGTTAGCAATACGTTTGCAAGTGACATTTACTTTATTGATTTTGCAAAAGTAATGAACGAAAGCAAAGCAGGAAAAAAAGCACAGGATTATTTAAAAAGTTCTTTAAAAAGTTCAAATAAGAAATTTAAAGAAACAGCAAAAAAAATCAAAGATGAAGAGAATAAAATTATAAGTCAAAAAAATGTTCTAAGTAAAGAAGAATACAAAAAAAAAGCTGACGAATTAAGAAAAAAAGTTTTTAATTTAAATAAAGAGAGAGAAACCTCATTAAAGAATATAGCTTCAAAAAGAAAAAAAGCTAAAGACGAATTATTTAAGAAATTAAACCCAATATTGAGCAAATATATGGAAGAAAATAAAATTTCTGTAATTTTAGACAAAAAAAATATTTTAATGGGAAATAAAAACTTTGAACTTACCACTCAGATAATAGAAATATTAAATAAAGAGTTGAAATCAATTAGTTTAAATTAAATTAATGTCTAAAAACATTTTTTTTAAAAGCAAGGGTCCTTTTAGACTTAATGTTCTATTTCCTAATCACTCAAATTCAAAAACAAACATTAAAGATATTAAATCGTTAAATAAAGCAGAAAAATTAGACTTAACTTTTTTTGACTCCTTAAATTATAGGGATTTAGCAGAAAATACAAAAGCTAGTTGTTGTATTACAAAAGAAAATCTTAAAAAATATCTACCAAAGTCTTGTGAAGTGATATGTGTGGAAAGCGTCTTATTTGAATTAGCAAAAGTAACTTTAAAATTTTATCCTTATGCGGATTTAGATTATCCAGATATTTCATTAAAAAAACCAAATAAATTCAAATTTCCTGGAGTAAAATTTGGTAATAATGTTTTAATTGGAAAAAATGTTAAAATTGGTAAATCATCACTAATAGGAAGTAATACAATAATAGAAAAAAATGTTAATATAGGTAAAAATTGTACGATAGGTTCACAGATTATGATTAAGAATTCAATTATAGGAAATAGTGTTGTAATTCAAGATGGAGCAAAAATTGGTTTAAAAGGTTTTGGATTTATCCCTCTTAAGGAAAAAAATTTTAGAATTCCACATATTGGAAAAGTGATTTTAAAGGATAATGTTGAAATAGGAGCGTCTTGTACAATTGACAGAGGGTCTATAGGTGACACTGTAATAGGAAAAAATACTTTCTTAGATAATCAAGTTCACTTGGCGCATAATGTTAAAATCGGAGAAAATTGCATGATAGCTGGCCAAGTAGGATTTGCAGGTAGTACTACTTTGGGTAACAGTGTTTCAATAGGAGGTCAGGCTGGAATTTCAGGTCACTTAAGGATTGGAAATAATGTTAAAATTGGTGGAGGTAGTGGTGTGGTAAAAGATATTCCCGATAATACTATAGTGATGGGTTATCCAGCAGTTCCCCTGAAGGAATTTTTAAAAAAAAAATGAAATGATAAAAAAAGAATCAATAGATAGAAAAGAAATTGAGCAGTTACTCCCTCACCGAGCCCCTATGTTGCTTATAGATAAGCTTACTAAAATTGTTCATTTAAAATCTGCTACTGCAATTATGAATGTAAAAAAAGATGGATTTTATGTTCAAGGACATTTTCCAGGTCAACCAGTAATGCCTGGAGTTTTAATCGTAGAAGCCTTTGGTCAAGCGGCAGCAGCGTTGACAGCATGTGGGATTGATCCAAAAGAATATGATAATAAATTAGTTTATTTAATGAGTGTAGAGAAAGCTAAATTTAGAAACCCAGTTTTACCTGATTGTGAACTTCACTTAGAAATAGAGGCGATAAGATCTCACGGAAGAGTTTGGAAATATAAAGGTACAGCTAAAGTTGATGGAAAAAGAATGGCAGATGCTGAATGGTCAGCTACTATAGTCGATAGGAAATAAAATGATACATAGTTCAAGTGTAATAGATAAAAAAGCAAAAATAGGAAACAATGTCAAAGTCGGTCCTTTTTGCTACATAGGACCAAATGTGGAGCTTCAACAAAACGTTGAATTAATCTCTAATGTGCACATTGAAGGAAATACTAAAATAGGCAAAGGTACAAAAATTTTTCCATTTGCGAGCATTGGAACATCGCCACAAGATTTAAAATACAAAGGAGAAGATACCAAACTAGTTATTGGAAAAAATAATACAATTAGAGAATATGTTACTATTAATCTTGGAACCGAAAATGGTGGAGGCATAACAAAAGTTGGAGACGGTTGTTTATTTATGATCTCATCACATGTTGCTCATGATTGCGTTGTTGGAAATAATGTACTTATTGCAAATAATGTACCGCTTGGCGGACATGTGATAGTTGAAGATGAAGCTATAATAGGTGGAAATTCTGCAGTACAGCAATTTACAAGAATTGGAAAGTTAGCAATGGTTGGTGGTATGACAGGTGTTTTAAATGATGTGATTCCTTACGGATTGTCAATTGGAAACAGAAATTATTTAAAAGGACTCAACTTAATTGGATTAAAAAGAGCATTTTTAAAAACTACAATTAATAGCACACACCATGGAGGACAAGCCGATATGAAATATCATAGAGAAAATGTGCTTGAGCTATCTAAAGCATTTCATGAGATTTTTGCTACTAAAAATCTCAATGATAATATTAAAAAAATGAACGGTTTATTTAAAAAGAATCCTTTAGTCAAAGATGTGATAGATTTTATTGGAGACGATAAAAAAAGATCTATATGCACGCCATTTTCAAAAGAATAAAATGATAGGCCTACTATTTGGAGAGACTGATTTTCCAAAACAAATTTTAAAAAAATTAAAGAATAAAAAAGAATATGTAATTATTGATTTGACTAAAAATAAAACTTTCAAAAAAGATAAAAACTCCTTTTCAGTTTCTTTAGGGCAATTTGGTAAAATTATTGAAATTTTAAAAGAGAATAAATGTAAAAGAGTTTTGTTTGCAGGAAAAGTCAAAAAACCAAAATTTTCTAAACTTCGACTAGATTTTAAAGGTGTTTATTACATGCCTAGAATTATTAAAAGTGCTAAGTTAGGAGATGCAGCTATTTTAAAAGAAATAATCAATATTTTGAAAAAAGAAAAAATTAAAACGATTAGTTCTTTAACATTTAATCCTGAACTAACTTTAAAAAAAGGCATCTATACAAAAATTAAACCAAACAAATTAGATAAATCTGATATAAATATAGCAATTTCGACTTTGCATAAATTAAATAAATACAATTTTAGCCAAGGCTCAGTAGTCAGAAATAAAAAATTAATAGCTATAGAAAAAAGTGGAGGTACTGACAAGTTGTTAAAAAAATCAAAAAATAAAAAATTTAAAAATAATGGTGTATTAGTGAAATTTCCAAAAAAAAAACAAGATTTAAGAATAGATTTACCAACCGTTGGACTAAAAACTTTAAAGCAATGTAAGTTAGCAGGACTCAAAGGCATTGTTGTAAAGAATAAGCAAAATATTTTTTTAGAGAGAATAAAATGTATTAATTTCGCAAATAAAAATAAAATGTTTATTTTATCAAAATGAAAAAAACGCTTTTATTACTTTTTATATATTTTACCTTTTCCTACTCATATTCTTCAGAAATAAAACTCATCAAAATATTCGACGGGTTGAACAAACCATGGAGTTTATCTTTTGTTGATGAAAATAATATTTTGATTACAGAAAAACCTGGAAATCTTTTGATCGTAAATTTAGAAAATAAGAAAAAATCGGTTATTAAGCATAACTTATCTGTTTTGGAAGATGGACAAGGTGGTTTGTTAGATGTTTTGTTTCATGATGAATATGTTTATGTTTCATATTCTGAAAATAGAGGAAATTCGCAATCTAGCACCTCTGTTGCAAGAGGATTATTCAATAATAAGAGTATAAGTTTTAAAAATATTTTTAGAGCTGAACCCCCTATAAATTCTGGATACCATTTTGGATCACGATTAGTTATTAAGAAAGACAAACTTTTTATAACAGCTGGAGAGAGAGGTGAAGGTATGATTGCTCAAGATCCTCAAAAGCATCCTGGCAGTATTATAAGAATAAATTTAGATGGTTCTATTCCAAAAGATAATCCAAAGTTTAAAGATAAAAAAGATTGGTTACCTGAAATATATCAGATAGGCGTAAGAAATCCTCAAGGAATGGCTTTATCACCATTTGATAATAAAATTTATTTAAGTAATCATGGTGCGAAAGGAGGTGATTGGTTTGGTACAGCAAACTATGGTGAAAATTATGGTTGGAAAATATTAGGTTGGGGAGGAACAAATTATAGTGGAACAAAAATTGGTCCAAAGTGGAAGCCAGGATTTACAAAAGCTATAAAATACTGGGTACCATCTATAGCAGCAAGCGCAATCGCAATTTACAAAGGAGAAGAATTTAAAGAATGGAACGGAGATGCACTTGTTACAGCATTAAAAGATCAGTCATTAAGAAAAATTAGTTTTAAAGATTCTTTTGTTGTTGAACAAATAATATTTAAGGGAAATATTGGAAGAATAAGAGATATTAAAATTCATAAAAAAACAGGAGAAATTTATTTAATTTCTGATAACGGTGGTGTTTGGAGAATGTTTAAATGAAGAAAATCTTTATTTTAACGGGTGAACCTTCAGGAGATAAATTAGCTGCTAAAGTCATCTCGAAACTAAAAATCAAGGACTCAAGTATCAACTATCTTTGTTTAGGTGGAGAAGAGCTAAAATCTTTAGGAATAAATTCAATCTCAAATCTAAGCGAGGTAACATACCTAGGTTTCACACGAGTATTACTAAATTTATTTAAAATTAAGAGAAAAATAAATGTAACTGCTCAAAAAATATTAGATTTTAATCCAGATATTTTATTTTCAGTAGACAGCCCAGATTTCACATTAAGAGTTGCCGAAAAGGTAAAAAACAATTCACCTAATATAAAAACAATACATTTTGTAGCTCCACAAGTTTGGGTGTGGAGAGAAGGAAGAGTAAAAAAAATTAAAAAATTTATTGATCATATTTTACTTTTATTTAAATTTGAAAAAAAATATTGGGAAAAAGAAAATGTAAGTTGTGAGTTTGTTGGTCATCCACTTCTAGAAAACAATAAGGAAATGAAAATTGAACTAAATCAAGTTATCAAAAAAAATAAAGCAATAATTTCTGTTTTTCCAGGAAGTAGAGACAGTGAAGTAAAAAAACTTACTCCAATATTATTAGAGTTTATTAAACTTATGGACAAAAAGTATGAAGACTTTCTATATGTTTTTCATTCTACGAAAACTCAAAGATCTAATTTAGAAAATATAATAAATAAAAGCCAAATTAATAATATAGAAATCATTTCTGATGAGAAAATTAAAGACCATATATTGAAGAAATCAATTTTTGCTGTTTCAAAATCTGGTACTATTTCTCTTGAAATAAGTAAAAAAAAAATACCTTCAATAATTATTTACAAGATGAATTTTATAAATTTTTTAATTGTAAAAATGTTGGTAAAAATAAAATATGCAAATATATTAAATATAGCCGCCGGACAAATGATAATTCCTGAATTATTACAATCAAAGTGCAACCCTAAAGAGATTTTTAAACTGGTTTCTAGTTTTTTAGAAGATCCAAATAAAATAAAAAAACAAATATCTAATACAGAAAAGGTTTTAGAAGGTTTTAAAACGAAGAACTTACCAACTGATTTAGCAGCAGATATACTTAAGAATAGTCTTTTAAATAGTTGAAATAGATATACGAATTTGAGATAATTTATAATGAAAAAATTAACATTTTTATGTATTTTTTTTCTACTAATAACTAGTCATCTCTTAGCCGAAAGAACTAAGAAAAAAGGTTCAGATACCTCAACGCAGTCTAATAACAATAATCAAACTTATACTGACGTAAGTTACTCTATTCTAATTGAGGAAGATTATGAGTCTGTCATGTTTATGTACAGATATTCAGATAATAAAAATAATGCTGAAATTATTGAATATGGTGGTTTTAAATGGTTTAAAAAAGTTTTTGAGGGAAATGAAAACGTAGATTTAACAGTTGCGATACAGCCAGAGGGAACTGGTGTTGGTGGAAATGAAAAAACTTGGTTTACTCCAAGATATTTGCTGAATAATTTCAGGCATA
Organism: uncultured Pelagibacteraceae bacterium; assembly: GCA_902553555.1. Classification (GTDB taxonomy): domain Bacteria; phylum Pseudomonadota; class Alphaproteobacteria; order Pelagibacterales; family Pelagibacteraceae; genus Pelagilacustribacter. The sequence continues at coordinate 91,612 of CACDLE010000002.1, read as the reverse complement.
TTTATGAAGAGTGGGGTGGAAATCAGTCAATTAAGTTTGCTACGAACGATGGTTTTATAACTATCAATGGCTATATTTCTAGAGGTCAGGGATTTGAATTTTCAGCTAGAGATAGATTTGCGTGGTACGCTGGAACATTTACACCTGTCAAAACAGTCAATGATTTTAAAAAGATAGCAAATCAAAACAGTATAGTGTTTTGTATGATTATGAATGATAAAGTCCTAACAGGTTATAATAGAGAATTAAAACACGCCAAAATAATAAAAATCCTTGAGCAAGAGGGTTATAAGTGTGACTCAAATAACAACCTCAGATAGACTTATGTCTAGAATTACCTGAATAAAGTGAAAACAAATTTGTTGTAAATCTTTAGCTATTTTTTTAAAATAAATGATGCAAGTTATAGGTATCATTTTAATAGTATTTGCAATTGCTGACTTTGGGCTATCTTATATGGGCATTAATCTTACGCCTTTTTTGCCTCCTGAGATTTCAAGATTTTCTCCAATTGCTATAGGACTATTAGGTGGTTTTTTATTAAATATTGGCAGTAAAAATAATTAAAGTTTGATGAAAAAATTATATAAAATTTTTTCATATTTACTTATTTATCTTTCCTTTTCATTAATTTCACTTCATGCTTTAGAAAAAAAACAGATCACAAATAAGGATGAATTAGTAGATAAACTAGAAACACTTAACTGGTACAATATAATTAACGGCAAAGACCATAATATTGATATTTCAAAAGCAAACGCCAAAGTTCAAGTTTATGATAATGAATATTATTTAAAAGGCTATAAAGATATAAATCAATTCTATTGGTGGAAATTTGGTGAAGGTGTAGACCCTAGTAGTATTTTTTTTCTTCAAGGAGATAATTATTCAATTTATGCTTATTATATCGAAGATGGTTATGTAAAATTAGACGATTGGAAAAATATTAAAGCAAAAGACTTATTAAACCAACTTAAGCAATCTGCTAAATCAAATGAGTCATATTATAAAGAAAAAAATCTAAATTATGCTACAGGATTTGAGTGGGTATTTGATCCTGACTTAAACCAACAAAATAGATCAGTAAGTTATTCATATAAAGTTTTTTGGAGTGACGGCAAAAGTACCTTAGAGTCTAAAAATTTTATTCTTGGTAAAAAAGGTTATATTGAAACTTCTTATATTGTTAATTTAGACGGCAAAAATATTAATTTTAAAGAGGAGGCTGAATACGCTAAAGATTTTGTTAATGGTGTTATTTTTTCTGATGGTTATAAGCATACAGACTACAAATCTGGAGATAAAATTGCTGCCGTGGGTGTGGGTAGTTTAGTTGCAGGATCACTTGGAGCAAAAGTTATTGCTAAAACGGGTTTTTTTGCAAAACTTTTACCAATTTTCGCAAAATTTTGGTGGATATTACTGGCTCCTCTAGCTGCTTTTGGTTTTATGCGAGGAGAGGGAAACAAAAAGAACTCTAGCTCAAGATCAAAAAATAAAAGAAGAAAGTTAGATAAAGATTAATGTTAATATCTAATTTTTTTTATATTCTAGCTGCAATACTACCTGCAATAATCATTTTATTATACGTTGTTAAACAAGATGCTTTTCCTGAGCCTAAAGAAATAGTAATAAAAACTTTTATTTTTGGAGCAGCTATCACTGTTGGTTTAGATCTTTTTATTGGAGATTTTGATAAGTTTTCAGAAAAAAATTTAACTGGTGAAACTTACTTTTTTTTTGATAGCTTCATAAGAGCTGCATTTCTAGAGGAAATATTTAAAATGATGATAATAGTTTTCTATTGCACTCGAAAAACAGCATTTGATGAACCCATGGATGGTTTAGTTTATGGAGTGGCTGCATCTTTAGGTTACGCTGCTTGGGAAAATATAGATTATGTTTTGTTCTATTGGGAGTCAGGAAAGCTTTTTTATGACCCTTCACTATACGTGGCTATTTCAAGAGCATTTTCTGCTGTTCCGATGCATGCATTGTGTGGAGTTATGATGGGTTTTTTAATATCCCAAGCATTATTCGAAAAAAAATATAATTTTTACAATCTTATATTAGCATTAGCGGTTCCAGTAGGTATACACGGTCTATGGAATTATAGTTTGTCTAGTGAGGTAGTTAGTGAACAAATCGCCTATATTACTGCTTTTGTTATTTTTTTTAGAGCTATCGTAATATTTAAAAATTTCAAAAAAGGCCAGCTAAATAAAACAATGTTTAATAATAGATACTACTCAATATCTGTTAAAGATTTTTCTAAGGCAGGAACGATTGTTTTGTTATTCTATTCATTCTTAACATTTGTAGTTTATATTTTTTCTTAATTCTATTTATCGATTGAAAACTTTAATTTCAAAATTTTGTCTTCGACTAATTTAATTGAGTCAAAAATGTTTTTTTTCTCTATAGGGCTAATTTTTGAACCTTTATCACTTACAGGACTTTGAGCTTTTTTTACAACTTCAACTAACTTTCCGTGTAGTATTGAAAATTTTACCAATAAATCATCCAAATCTTGATAATTATCTTTAAATTCAAAATTATCAGCATTTAAAGAGATTGTATATTCATGTGAATTTAAGAGAGGAGGTGCTTTATTCTTTTTAATACAAGCTATATCTAACTTTAGGCTATCATTATGATCAATTTGTTGGGGCAGATCTGGGTCGCTACACTTTCGTAAATAAGACGATCCTTTTCCTATTGTATCCAATATTTCTTGATCAGTTAAAATCCTAAGCACTTCTGAAATACCGCTCTCTATCGATGCAGGTTTTCTTATTTTAGCCATAGCAAATCATATCTTATAAAGAAAAAAATGCAAAATTTAACTTTTCATAACAGTTTTTAATATTTAGAGTACAAAAATGAAATTAAAATTGTTTGTATTATACTTCTTTTTTATTTTTTTTAAAGTTTATGCAGATGAGTGTAAGAATTTTGAAGAAAAAGTATTGTCCATACCAACCCCTGCAAATGGTATAGTAAGTGATGGTCAACAACCAAAATACGATACAGGTATTTATTTTCTTAAAAAATTTAACTATGAAACAAATAAATTAGAACTCGAAAGAGATGAAAATAAATATCCAATTTTAAGAATCTCATTTTTTGAAGAAAGGTTAGTACCTGGAAAACATATTCAATCGATCGATAATAACGACCTGTCGAATTTAAATGATGATGAAATAAGCTCTTTACTAAAAAAAAATAGTTTAAATATTAAACAAAATAAACAGTCTTTTAAAATAAATGCGAATAAATACGACTACTATCAGTTTGATCTCGATTATTTTTTACTTAATAGCATTGAAAGTATAGACACTAAGTCTGGTGAATTTGGTATTGATTATTCATTTAGAGTATCTCACGAAAGACCTGACTGGATTGAGGCTGGTAGAGAAATTGGAAATTTAACGATATGTAATATCGCTGAACTTACAGAAAACTCTAAAATTTTTTCACCTGTAACTAATGAAACTATTTTTATCGATCATATTAAATTCGATATAGATAAAAATTTTAGTTATTTTGATCAAGTTTATTATGAAAAATTTGATAAAACTTTCACAAATTCAACATTTGAGGGTTTACATGTTATTAAAGCAAATTTTGATTTTAAAAAATTTCCATTTGATGTTCAAAACTTAAAGATTGTTTTAGAACACCCAATCGGTTTAGAATTAAATGAGGATAATAACCAACCAAAACCGTATATTGGGTTGTTTGATATAAAACCAGCAGTTTACAAAAATATTGAAGATTACAAATTAAACAATCTTTTAAAAGAATGGAAGATCATAGATTATGCAATTAATAATAAAATTTTATCTGAAACAGCACTAGACCCATTTGACTCAAATAAAATATCAAATTTTAAAAATGATACTGTGGAAATTAATATTTTTATAAAAAGAAATACTAACTATTTTATATTTAAAATTTTAATCCCTGTTTTTCTGATTTTATCTATTGCTTGGTCAGTTTTATGGATACCTCCAAATCAAGTTGAGTCTAGATTGACAACTTCAATTGTAGCCTTATTAGCATTAATTGCTTATAATTTTGTCTTTAATGATGATTTACCGAAGTTATCTTACCTTACAAGCATGGACAGATATATTTTGTTGTCTTATCTCTTTTGTTGTATACCAACATTCTTAACCATCTATTTTAGTAGAATAAATAATAAAAATTATAGCAGAGCAGTAAAGATCAATAAAAGATCTAGACTTTACGGATCCATAACATATTTACTTTTAGTTATTTTATCTTTCTCAAATATTTAAAACCTCATTATCCATTTCTTCAATTTATTTTGGACAAAAAAAACGTAGTGTTTATCCGCTTTGTCCAATTCAGATTTTACTAAAAGACAAGCACATTTAGTAAAATCTAATTATATATGAACCATGAAAAACAAAGGAGTAAATATGAAAAAAATAAATACAGTAGAAGAAAAAATGTCTTTTACATACTTAATCGGAGCATTATTTGTAGGATTTGCATTTATTGACTTCGTGATGTCTTGGACTGGAAATAACTTAACTTATTTCTTAGGTCCAGTTTCAGCTTTTTCACCGCTAATATTTGGTGGAATAGGATACACATTAATGAATATAGGTAAAAATTAATGTATTTGAGAATTTCTGTCCTTAACCTTTCTGACAGAAAACCCCCTGGTTTTTGTTTTTGTTTGTGTTTAACTAGGGGGGCCTCCACTTACTTATATGAACAAAAAAAATAAAACAGATTTTTATTTATTAAGAAAAAAAAGTTTATCTGAGGGTGATCTTTTTATAACGGATTATATCAAATCAAAAGATGAAATTAGAAAATTAAAATTGATAATAGAGATACTTTCTGAGAGAGTTGATAGAGTAGAAAATAAAATATTTGAAAAAGAGAATAAAATAACAAAGTTAATTAAAGGCAAAAATGAAAAATAGAAAACTTGAAAAAATTAGAGAAATAAGAGTCGAGGAGGTTTATGATTATGAAGAAAAACGTCATTTTTATAGGGTGTACTTTTATTATGATGACGGTAGAATTGAAATAATGAGTGAGAGTTCTACTAAACCTGTTTTAGCTAGATATGTATCGGAGGTTTATTAATGTATTATTTAGCACCCTCCGAGTTAGACTATAAAGCAAAAAAATGTAAAAGATGTTTTTATATTTACAAAAAGAATAAAATATCATCGGGAAATTTTCCTCCGCCAGTATTTTCAAGTTTTGACGTTTGTCAGACAAATTATTTTAAATCTAAAAATTGTAGTGACTTAACTGATCAACTACCCAAGGGTAGATTTATGTCTTCTGATGAGCTACCTGGTAAAATTTCATCTGTAGAAATGCATGACAATAAAAAAAGGTCTTTTATACTTCAAGGAAAACCAGATATTGTTATTAAGTTTGAAAAAGAAGGATACGGAATTATAGATTTTAAAACCACAAATTTAAAAGATACAAAATCAGAGAGTTATAAATATCAATTAGAGGCGTATGCACAAATTTTCACGAATCCAGGTGGAACAAAAACAGCAAAAACTCCAAAACTAGATCCAATAACCCACATGGGCATAATGCAATTTTATCCGACCGAGATCTTTGAACATAGAGAAAATGAATGTGATTTAAAAATGAAAACACAATATTCACCTCTTAAAAGAGATGAAAAGGACTTCTTGAACCACATTACAACTATAATTGATTTACTAGAAAAAAATGATGTTCCTGAATTTAACCAAAGTTGCAATGAATGTACGTTTGTTATGAAACAAAATCAATTAGATGGACCGGAAGGACCTAATAGCCCGGATAAAACGAATTCTAAAATTTCTAATCAGCTTTATACAGATGTTTTATTTGAAACAGCTAAAATTAAAGCTTTTAGAAAAAAAAATAATGAAGGAGGTAAAAAAAAGAAAAAAAATAAAATTGAGAAATTAAATAAAGATAAATAATTTATATATCTTAAATTTAAATTTGTCAATTCAAAAATAAATTTTTTTTTAAATTAGAGAATGAACGACTCTGATCTACAGAAAACTGTTGAAATTTTAAAAGTTAGATGGAAAAACTTTTTAGAAAAAAAAACTAAAGAGGAAGAAGAAAAAATTAAAGAAACTAGTTATCTAGATTTAGCAAAAACAAAAAAAGAATTAAAGTTTTTAATTAAAGCAAGAAATATTGTTACCACTTCAATTGAAAAGATTTCAGACAGGGGATTTGACATAGAATATGATGACGAAATTCTTGATGCGCTTACCAAAGAAGTATTTGAAAAAATTAAACCAGTAGAGACTAAAGATCCTATCTATATAATTCGAGACAACATTCACAAAGGAAATTATCATTCTAGAGACGTTTATGACATGATAGCTGGCAGGATAAAACCAAAAAAAGGAATTGAGTATCATAGATGCTGGGAAGTACTGGATAACGAATATAAAAATATGAATATCGATTGTAATGCTGATTCTGGTGATGATTATAAAAAATATGAAATAGATAATTTGATAAATAACTTTCAGGGTTTATCCTTGGGTGATATGATATAATCTTATGAGTAAAAATGTTTATACTAATAAAGGTAATGTTGCTTTAGAGGAATACGTTTTAAAAGGTAATAGGATCTCAATTTTAGAAGGCGTTCTTTATTTTGGTGTTTCCAATCCATACGAAGCTATAAGGCGTTTGAAAAAAAAAGGATTTGTTATAAAAAAATCACCAGTTACTATGGCTAGAATATTAACTAGAATTAATAAACAATTAAAATGTGAACATTTTCCTAATTTACCTGTTTCAGATATTACTATGCACGAATGGTGGTTAAGCAAATGAAAAAAAGATTATTTACACCTCGACAAAAAAAAATACTTAAAATGATTTCTGGAAATTATTGCCAGAGGTGTAACAAAAAATTAGACGAAAAATTTCACGCAGATCATATTGTACCTTTTTCCAAAGGAGGAAAAACAATATTAAAAAACGCTCAGGCTCTTTGCAAGGAATGTAATTTAAGAAAAGGAAATTCATGAAGTTAAAGCTTAGGGATTGGCAAGAAAAAGCCAAAATTAAATGTTTAAACTGGTATTCAAAATCAGATGACAATAGATTTGTTATTAATGCTGCACCAGGCACTGGTAAAACTTATGGAGCTATCGCTATAGCTGATGAATTATTTCACAAAAATGAAATAGAAAGAGTAATTGTTATAGCACCACAAGATACAGTGGTAGACAAATGGGCTGACGATTATCTTGCAGTAACAGGTAGGTACATGCAAAGAACTACAAGTTTAGAAGATGGAGATCACGGAGAAGATATATGCAATACATGGCAGGTGGTAAATAGGCTTTTAGATGGTTACCAAAAAGTTTGTAATGAGAAAAAAACATTAGTAATCTGTGATGAACAACATCATGCTGCTGCCACAGCAGTATGGGGTAACAGTGCAATAAATGCTTTTAAAAATGCAAAATTCATATTAATGCTAACTGGAACTCCTATAAGATCTGACTCAGAAGAACCTGCATTTTTACAATATGAGGGTGGTGAGCTTAAACATCCAAAAGATGGACAGTATACATTAACATATGGAGAAGCTGTAAAATTAGGATATTGCAGACCCATTGCATTTCATAGACATGAAGCAAACTTTGATATTTTAGATGAAGATAATGGACCTAAACTTGGTTCAGTAAGTGGAAAAGAAACATCAGTAGAGGATACTATTAAAGATTCTGCGGCTGCTTCCGTAATTCAAGAAGCCAATAGATTTTACGCTTGTTGCACAACCATAAGACCTAAGAAAGATGGATCTCCAGATATGGATGGATATCAAGCATCAATGATCGAACATGCTATCGAAAAATTAGAAGACAGAAAAAATAGACTACCCCAAGCTGGAGGACTAGTTATTGCTCCCTCTATTGAGGTCGCCGACTATATGGCAAAAATAATAGAACTTAAAACAAATAAAAAACCTTTAGTTGTTCATAACGAAGAAGGAGCTAGAGAATCTAAAAGTAGAATAAATAGATTTAGAAAAAATTTTAATGATGACTGGCTTGTTTCGGTCGATATGGTTGGAGAAGGTGTGGACATACAAAGATTGAGGGTCTTAATTTATCTCCCAAGAGCAAGGACGGATTTGAGATTTCGGCAAGCAATGGGTAGAGTTGTTAGAAAATATGAAGACATCGAAGATGATGATTCAACCGCATATGTTGTAATGCCAGCGTTTGAAGTCTTTGATAAGCTTGCTAAAGCTATTGAGGATGAAATGCCTGGTAGGGATCTTAAAACTAAGAGCACAAAAAAATGTCCAAATTGTCAAACAGAAAATAAAAGGGATGCAAAAGAATGTGTTTCTAAAAGCTGTGATTATAAATGGCCACCCGCTACTCCAAGATATAAAAGATGCAAAGACAGTAAATGTGATGCACTTAACCCCATAGGCGCAAAAAGCTGTCAAGAATGTGGAACAGATTTTGGAACACCTTTTGTAGTTACTTTAAAAGATGTTTTTAGAGATAAAATAATTACCAGAGGACAAATAATTTCTGAAGAGGACGCTAAAGCTGCTGAGGAGATGACCTCAGAGTGGTATGACTTTGTTCAAAAATCAACAAATCCTTTATTAAAAGAATGGTCTAAACAAAATGCACCAGAGTCAATAATTGCTTTACATAAAGAAGTTGGTGAATTTATCGCACAAATGAAAAAAAATAAAAAATGAAAAAAACAAATTTTAATATTGTTGGAAAATTCGGAACAATACTTGCTGATCCTCCATGGGAATTTAAGAATAAGACTGGAAAAATTGCACCTCAATATAAAAAAACTAGTAGATACAAGACTTTATCTTTAGAAGATATTAAATTATTACCAGTTGAAAGAGTTGCATCTAAAAGGTCTCATTTGTATTTGTGGGTGCCAAATGCTTTTATTAAAGAGGGTTTAGAGGTAATGCAGTCATGGGGTTTTCAATATAAAACTAACATTGTTTGGAGAAAAATTCGCAAAGATGGTGGCTCAGATGGTAGAGGAGTTGGTTTTTATTTTAGAAATGTTACAGAATTAGTTTTGCTAGGAGTAAGAGGTAATAAAGTAAGAACAAAAAAACCAGGAAGAACTCAAGTTAATTTTATTCAAACAAGAAAAAGAGAACACTCTAGAAAACCAGATGAATTATATGAAATTATAGAGAAATGTAGCTGGGGTCCTTTTTTAGAACTTTTTGCTAGAGGTAGAAGAAAAGGATGGACTACTTGGGGTGACCAAAGTAAAAAATATAAAATATCTTGGAATACTTATAAAAATAATAGTAAATCTAAAAAAATTAAAGCTTAAATAATTAGTTTTAATCTTTTTAAAACCTCTTCTTTATCCAAGGATAAAATTACGTCGTATAAACCAGGACCAAATTTTGAACCAACTAACGCTATTCTCAATGGTTGGCCAACACCCTTGAAATTAGTTTTGTGCTTTTCTATTAACGATTTTATGACTGGTTCCAATGCCTCTCTTGTTAAAGAACTTATTTTTTCGTACTCAGTAACAAAGTCCCTTATTATTTTTTTTGATAAATCATCAATAAGTTTAATATCCTCACTATTAATTACAATTTTTTCTTTAATGATATATTGAGCGTTTTCCCAAATATCTTCTAAAGTTTTTGCCTTATTTTTTAAAAATTTCATAGATTTCATGAGAATAGTTTCTTTTGCTTTATCTATGGGTTCCTTAAAATTTGATACATATTCTTTCAAAAAATTAAACAGCGTCTTATCTTCAGTCATTTTTAAATAAGTTTCGTTTATTGAGAGTATTCTAGACATATCAAGCTTTGATGGTGATTTTCCAATCCCTTGAAAATCAAATAAATCGATACTTTCTTTAAGATTAAATATCTCTTTATCTTTGTAAGACCATCCTAATCTTAACAAATAATTTCTTAAAGCCTCTGGTATGATACCAATTTTAATATAATCATTTATTGTTGAGGCATTATCTCTCTTGGAAAGTTTTTTACCTTTCTCACTATGAATTAAAGGTATATGAGCAAATTTGGGAACTTCCCATCCCATTGCATCATAAATTTGTTTTTGCTTAAAAGAATTAATCATATGATCGTCACCTCTTATCACATGAGTAATTTTCATCTCATGGTCATCTACAGTTGCTGATAGCTGATAGGTAGGAGATTTATCTTTTCTTAATATGACAAAATCTTCAATAGTAGAATTTGAGATATTTCTTTCTCCCTGCACTAAATCTTTAATGATTGTATTCCCTGAAATTTTACTTTTAAATCTAATTACGGGTTGTATGTCTTTTGGTATTTGAAGATCCTTTGCGTCTCTCCATTTTCTATTGTAAACATAAGGTATTCCTTGTTTCTTGCATTTTTCTTTTTGTTCATTTATTTCTTCCTCTGAGCAATAACATGCGTATGCAAAACCTTTTTTTATAAGATCTTCTGCTACAGTCACATGTTTAGAAATATTTTTTGACTGAATATATTCTTCGCCCTCATGTTCAATGCCTAACCACGCTAATGATGAAATAATTTGTTTTTTAAACTCTTCTTTTGATCTTTCTTTATCAGTATCTTCTATTCTCAAAAAATATTTTCCTTTATTTTTCTTAGCCAACAACCAATTAAATAAAGCTGTTCTGACCCCTCCAATATGAAGTGGACCAGTAGGGGATGGAGCAAACCTACAATTAAAAGACATTCAGTATTTTTAGACTATTTTAGTGAAAGTTTCTATATAAAGAAATTAATCTTCCTTGGATTTTTATTCTATTAGAAGCGTATATTTTAGTATCGTAATTTTTGTTAGCAGCCTCTAAAGCAATTGTGTTACCTTTTTTTCTTATTCTCTTAAGAGTAGCTTCTTGTTCGTCAATTAGCACTACAGCGATTTGACCTGTGTCAGCCGTTGAAGTTTTTTTAATAATTACTGTGTCACCGTCGTTAATTCCTGCCTCAATCATTGAGTCACCTTTAACTTTTAATCCAAAATATTCACCATTTTTCTGCAAATCTTCTGGTAGAGCAACTTTATCAACTTCATGTTGTATAGCTTCAATTGGAGTACCAGCTGCAATACTTCCCAAGACAGAAACTTTAGAAGAGTTATTTTTAGATTTATCTAAACCACCTTTAATTACGCTTGGTGTGAATGAGTTAAAAATATCATTGGCACTAGCATTTTCTGGGAGCTTAACCACCTCCAAAGCTCTAGCTTTGTGAGCTAATCTTTTTACAAAACCCCTTTCTTCTAGGGCGCTTATTAATCTGTGAATACCAGATTTCGACTTCAAGTTGAGTGAATTTTTCATTTCCTCGTAAGACGGAGAAATACCTGAAGATCTGATTTTCTTATTAATAAATATTAATAAGTTTTTTTGTTTTTTTGTAAGCATAGAACAAACCTCGTACATCTATGTTCTATAAAAGTTCTTTTTAAATTACAACTTCAAATAAGTGTTAGTTTTATTGAGTTATTTGAATTAATCTTTTCATTAATTCATCAGGTTTGTCAGATTTTAGAAGTGATTCTCCAATTAGAAAATTTTTAATACCTGTTTTTTCGTAAATGTATTGTGCATCTCTCTCATCCTTTATTCCGCTTTCAGACAAAAGAGGTCCTTTATGTGCTTTTAAAACTTCAAAAATTGAAATCGTATTATTAATAGAAACTTCCAAAGTTTTCAAATTTCTATTGTTAATTCCAATCAAAGCTTGATCATATTTTAATGCCATTTCAGCCTCTTTAATATCATGCACCTCTACTATAACAGAAAGATTATGTTTTAATGCCTCTGAATATATTTCATCAGCTTGACTGCCATTTAAAGCAGCAATAATAATTAATATACAATCACTTCCAAAACTTTTAGATAAGGGTATTTGATAAGGATCTATAAAAAAATCCTTTGCTAAAATAGGAATTTTAAACTTTTTTTTAATATCTTGAATATGTTCTAATTTACCCAAAAAATACTTCTCCTCCGTCAAAACTGAAAGACAAGTAGCACCGTTTTCGACATACATTTTTGCTATCTCCAAATGATTGAAATTATCAATAAGAACGCCTGCGGACGGACTTGCTTTTTTTATTTCAGATATTACGGAAACACCATTATTTTTTTGAATTGCTTTTTTAAAATTATAAAAATTTTGATTTTTAATATTTTTTTCTAGCGTGTCTAAAGACTTATCTTTTTTGATTAACTCCAAAGATTGTTTTTTATCGTTTATAATTTTTTCTAATATATTTTTCATTAATTAGATTGAATTTTAGTTAAATGTTTAAACACTTTACCAGAATTTAGATGTTCTGTAGCAGTTTTAAAAGCTGTCTTAAAATCATTTTCTTTACCAGAAACAATCAAACCCGCTGCAACATTTAAAGCTACAGATTGAGAAAATTCGTTATTTTTTCCTTTGTAAATTTCAATAATTTTTTCTGAATTATATTCAGCATTTTTTCCTTTTAAATTTTTTCTGTTTGTTGAATTTAAGCCAAGATTTTTTGGATTTATTGAAAATTCCGTTATACTATTGCCCTTTAGTTCTACCACATTTGTTTTTTCAAATGGCGAAATTTCATCCATTCCATCATCGCTATGTACGATATAAGCATGGACAACACCGTTTTCTTTTAAAGCTTCTGCAAATGGTTTCATCCATTTTTTATCAAACACTCCTATCACCTGTCTTTTTACTTGCGCAGGACTACTCAAAGGACCGATTAAATTAAATATTGTTTTTTTTCCCATTTTTTTTCTAGCGGGCCCAACATGTTTCATTGCAGAATGATAATTTGGAGCAAACATAAAAGCAAAATTGAATTTTTGAATACTTTCTTCGGCTTCTTTGGGGTTCAAATTAATATTAATTTTTAGAGCTTCAAGCACGTCTGCTGAACCACAATTTGATGAGACTGCCTTATTGCCGTGCTTAGCAACCCTTACATCCATACTTGCTAAAACTATAGCTGCGGCGGTTGAAATATTAAGCGAGTTTTGACCGTCACCACCAGTACCGCATGTATCTATAGTATTTTCATCTGTATTTACTTTGCTCGCTTTTTCTCTGAGTACGTAGATACCACCTGCAAGCTCATCTTTTGTTTCGCCTTTTGCTAAAAGATTTTCTAATATATCTATTATCGAACTTTCATTATGTTTTCCTTCCATAAGCTCTGAAAAAAGAATTTTACTTTCTTCAAAAGAAAGGTTTTGTCCTTTTTTTAACTTTTCTTTAATATTTGACATTTTAATTTTTTATAAAATTTTCAATTAATTTTATTCCTACTTTAGTACTAATACTCTCAGGGTGAAATTGAAAGCCATGAATATCATAGTCTTTATGCATAAGGCCCATAATAGTCTTATTTTTTGTCTCTGCTGTAATTATTAGGTTTTTTGATAGTCTTTTACGATCAACTACTAAACTATGATATCTGGTTGCTTCAAAATTATTTTGAATATTTCTGAATAATCCTTTCTTTGTATGTTTAATTTTACTTGTTTTCCCATGCATTAAATTATTAGCATTGACTATTTTTCCACCAAAAGCCTGCCCAATAATTTGATGACCTAAACAAACACCAAGAATAGGTATATTTTTATATGTCTCTTTTACAATTTTTAGACAATTACCAGCTTGATTAGGGTTGCCTGGACCAGGTGATATAACGATTTTGTCATATTTTTTTTTTAGTATAGTTTTAGTGTCTATTTTATCATTTCTTACTACATCAATATTTTTTTTAAATTTAGATATGCAATGATAAAGATTATAAGTAAAGCTATCATAGTTATCTATTAATAAAATTTTCATTTAATCTGTTGCTCTCATTAATGCTTTAGCTTTATTTATAGTTTCAATAAATTCTTTTTCAGGAGCACTATCTGCAACAATACCCGCTCCTGCTTGAACATAAAATTTATTATTTTTAATTAATGCCGTTCTTAAAGTTATACAAGTGTCGAATTCATTATTTGGTGTAAAATAGCCAATACCGCCAGCATATAATTTTCTTTTATTTTTTTCTAACTCGTCAATTATTTCCATTGCTCTGATTTTTGGAGCTCCACTAACAGTTCCTGCCGGAAAACCAGATAATAGTGTTTCAAATAAAGAAAATTTTTTATTAGCCTTACCGATAACATTAGAAACAATATGCATAACGTGTGAATATTTTTCAATTTTAAATTTTTCAGTAACTTTAACGGAGTTTGTTAAAGATACCTTGCCGACATCATTTCTCCCTAAGTCAAGTAACATTAGATGTTCAGCTAACTCCTTCTTGTCTTTCAGTAAATCTAATTCATAATATCTATCTTGCTTTTTGTTTTTTCCTCTTGGTCTAGTTCCAGCTATTGGTCTAATAGTAATCTGATTTTTTCTTAGTCTTACAAGTATTTCGGGGCTACTACCAAGAATTTTAAAATCATCAAAATTAAAATAGAACATGAAAGGTGATGGATTTGACTTTCTTAATTGATTATAAATTTCAATTGGTTTTTTTAAGAACTTTCTTTCAAATCTTTGACTCAATACAACCTGGAAAATATCGCCTTTTTTAATATATTTCTTTGCCTTAACAACAATTCTTTTATAATTTTTTTTTGATATATTTGATTTTATTTTATGGTGATTAGATTTGTATGTAAATTTTTCGGGAAGATTTATTTTTTCGTAGAAATCTAAAGTTTCAAAATCCTTCCTTATATTTTCATAAAATCCAGAAAAGTTTTTTATTTTTTCATCATAAAAAGAATTATATATGTAAAATATATTTTTCTTTTGATTGTCATAGATCACTAAATTTTTTGGCCTGAGAATCCTAATATCAGGTATTTTTAAATCATCTACACATTTATTAGGAATTTTCTCTATGTATCTAATTATATCATATCCAAAATAACCAACTAACATCGACGACATGGATGGAATTTTTTTAGGCACATCAACATTAAAGTTTTTAATTAAATTATTTAAATAATTTAAAGGTTTTACTTTGATAGTTTTATATTTGCCATTGGATAATAATCTCAATTTATCGCCATTAAAATTCCAAATTTTGTCAGAGTTGTAACCAATAATTGTGTATCTTCCTCTAATAACTCCTTTTTCAACAGACTCAAAAATAAAACTATTTTTTTTCGACAAAATAAATTTGAAGATATTTTCAACCTTCTTATAATTTTTACAATTCTTTTTTATATAGAGAACTTGATTTTTATTTAATTTATGATTTTTTATAAAATCTTTTAAATTTATGTTCAACTTCATTAAAATGAGTCTTTTATGCGATCTAGTGTTTTTTGATTTATATTTACTTTATATTTTTTGTTTAAATTCTGATCATATTTATTAAAAATATTATCTGATAGGTTCAACTTAGCTCTTTTTTCAAATGTTTGATATTCTTTAGTACTGGGTTTAACTGAGCGATATTTTGTATTTTTAGAAAATATTATATAATTATTCTCTAAATTATTATCTGTAATTAGATTTACCTCATTATCACTAGTTTCAAATATTCTTTTCTTAATACCTTTTGTAAAAATACTTTTTGTATTTAAACCGTTTAATGTCTCTGTTTTAATTTCCAAACTATTTTTTTTCCCAAATGCGATCATATCTTGTTCGCTAAAATTATTTGCGGTAATTAATTTTGCAATTTCTATATTTTCTTTGATTTTATTTTCAATATTTAATTGAGCTTCTAATAATTTGATAACATCGGGATCGTCTATATTTTTTTCCTTTTCAATAATATTTGAAATTTTAACTAAATAATATTTATTCTTATGATTGACTATTTCTACCTGACCCTTTTCTTGTAAAGAATAAATTTTTTCAAATAATTTATTATCATTAAAACTTATCTTTTCACCTTTTGTGTCTTGCTGCTGACTATTGACATAATTCAAAGATTTAATGGTCAAATTATAATTTTTCCTTATCGCATCCATTTGCTTTCCATCAAGAGCATCATTTTCTATTTTATTTATTATCTTGAAAAATTTTTCATTAGGACTTTCGCTACCTATAATTAATTCTGGATCTAGGTATAAATATTTAATTTCTTTGAAAGTTTCTTTAAAAAATGATTTATTTTTATTATAAGCATCTACCAATTGATTTTTAGATATTTCTTTCTTTTTATATAAATTACTTAAATTAATATATTTAATTTCTTTGATTTGATTTTCCTTATTAAACTCTCTTTCTGTAATAAATTTTGGAATTTTTATACCATTAGAAAGATACTCCAATAACTGTCTTTTTTTTTCTTGTTGAGCAATATTTTCTTCAAACTGTGGAGCTGATAAATTACTAGTAATAAGGAATTTTTCATATTCAGTTCTAGAAAAGGCGTTATCTTTGAAAAAGGTCTTATCATTAATAATAATATTTTTTAGTGATTTATTACTTATAATTAACCTTAAATCATTTAATTCTAATTCAAGCACTTTGTTTCCAATATAACTCGATAGAATTTTTTCTAATATGTTATTATTAATAATTTTTTCTCTATCTTTTTCATTAATGTTTAACATTCTTACATAATTAATAAATTCCTGTGTACTAATTTTCTCTGAGTCAATTTTAGCAACAACATTTTGACTGCCACCACTAAAAATGTCTCCCATTCCCCAAAATATAAAAGGAAGAGTTATTATGCCCACTAGAACTTTAACAAAAAAAGATTTTGAGTATTCTTTTATTTTACTTATCATGATATAAATTATTAAATTATAAATTCAAATTTATCAAACTCTTTATAGGTAAAATATGAAATTCTTTATAGGAAATTGGAAAATGTTTGGCGTTCCCAGATCTATTAATATTTTAAACAAAATAAATAAATTTATTAAGAAGGATTCTAATAGAAATAAATATAAAGTTATTGTTGCTCCTCCTTTTACATTAATAGAAACTTTTGCAAAAAAATTTAAAAAAAGCTCAATCGAAATCGGCGCACAGAATTGTTATTACAAAGACGGATTTGCTTCTGATACAGCGGCAATCAGCTCATATATGTTAAAAAAAGTAAATGCCAAGTATGTAATAATTGGTCATTCAGACAATAGGGCAGAAGGTGATGATAACAAAATACTTAAGGCAAAATTAAATCATGCATTGAAAAACAATCTAAAAGTCATCTTTTGTATAGGTGAAAACAGTAAAGATAAAATTAAAAGAAAAACATATCAAATTTTAAGTAACCAATTATCATCAGTCCTAGAAAGAAAAATGCCTCAAAATAATATAATAGTTGCCTATGAGCCAATATGGTCGATAGGGACTGGCAATGTTCCTTCAAATATTGAACTTGAGAAAATAACTAAAAAAATAAAAGAGATAACAAAAAAAATATTTAATAAACAAAAACAATCGTACGTTTTATATGGCGGTTCTGTAGACGGTAAAAATATAAAGAAAATTAATAATATATCATCAATAGACGGATTTTTAATAGGCGGTGCATCCAAAACATCAAAGAAATTTATTGATATAATAAAAAATTACTATAGATAGAGTTAATGGAAAACATACTTGTAATTATAAACATCATCTTAGCAATAATATTAGTTGTAGTTGTTCTTTTACAAAGATCAGAGGGAGGAGCACTTGGACTTGGTGTTTCACAGGATAATTTCACGTCTTCAAGGTCTGTTGGAACTTTTCTTACAAAATTAACAACAATAATTGCTAGTTTATTCATAATTTGTAGCATTGTCTTAGTAGCTATCTCTAGAGATGAAATTAGAAAAACCCAATCTGTATTAGAATTAGAGGAAGAAAAAGACGAGACGCTTCCACAAATACCTGAGTCAAGTAAATAAAACTTTTTTTTAACACAATTTTAAAGTATAACATACTTCCATGGCGCGATATATATTCGTAACTGGCGGCGTGGTTTCATCTTTGGGTAAAGGATTGTCCTCTGCATCTTTGGCTTACTTACTTCAATCAAGAGGTTATAAAGTTAGAATAAGAAAATTAGATCCTTATCTTAACGTAGACCCAGGTACAATGAGCCCATTTCAGCATGGAGAAGTTTTTGTTACCGATGATGGAGCTGAAACCGATCTTGACCTTGGACATTACGAAAGATTCTCTGGTATTTCAGCCAAAAAAACCGACAACATAACAACCGGAAAAATCTATAACGATGTTTTAAAAAGAGAACGTCAGGGAAAATATTTGGGAAAAACAGTTCAAGTAATTCCTCATATAACCAATAGAATAAAAGAATTTATTAAAAATGATGTTTCAAAAGAAGATTTCGTAATATGTGAGATTGGTGGAACCGTAGGTGATATAGAAAGCCTTCCCTTCTTAGAGGCAATAAGACAATTTTCAAATGAATACGGGCGAACAAATACTTTATTTATTCATCTTACCTTAGTGCCTTACATGAAAGCTTCTGATGAAATTAAAACCAAGCCCACACAACACTCTGTTAAAGAACTTAGAAGTATAGGTATTCAACCAGATATAATCATATGTAGATCAGAGAGAACTATACCACTAAATCAAAGAAAAAAGATCTCTTTATTTTGTAATGTATCTATTGAAGATGTTATTGAAACAGTTGATGTGAAAACTATATATGAAGCTCCCATTAGTTTTAATAAGGAAAAATTAGATGAGCGGGTACTAAATTATTTTAAAATTAAATCTAAAAAGAAAGTAAATTTAAAACCATGGAAAAGAATAACTAATTTAGTATTAAATACAAATAATAAAGTAAATATTGGAGTAATTGGTAAATATGTAGAGCTTAAAGATGCTTACAAGTCTCTAGACGAAGCTTTAACTCACGGTGGGATAGCCAATAATTTAAAAGTCAATCTAATAAGGATTGAATCCGATAATTTAAAACCAAATCAGATTAAAGAAAAACTAAAAAATGTTGCAGGTATTCTAATACCTGGAGGGTTTGGTAAAAGAGGAACAGAGGGTAAAATTGCTGCAATAAGCTATGCAAGAAAAAATAAAATTCCCTTTTTAGGAATTTGTTTTGGAATGCAAATGGCAGTCATAGAATTTGCTAGAAACAAATTAAAAATAAAGAATGCCACTTCAAGTGAATTCGGCAACTCCAAGGCTTCAGTCGTGGGATTGATGAGCGAGTGGATTAAAGATGGAAAAATAATGAGGGGTACTGATAAAAATCTAGGCGGGACAATGCGCTTAGGCAGTTATGAAGCAAGACTTAAAAAAGACACAAAAATCAGTCAAATATATAATTCTAGTAAAATTAAGGAAAGACATCGACATAGATATGAGGTTAATATTAACTACAAAAATCATTTTGAAGGCAAAGGTATGATTTTCTCTGGACTATCACCTGATAACAAACTCCCAGAAATTATTGAACTAAAGGATCATCCGTGGTTCATAGGAGTACAATTTCATCCTGAATTTAAATCTAGACCTTTGGCACCCCATCCTTTATTCTCATCATTTATAAAAGCCGCAAAAAAGAATTCGATATAATGACAAATCATAAAGTCAAATGTTCTAATTTTGAAATTGCTAATGATAAATCTTTCACTTTAATAGCTGGTCCATGTCAACTTGAAAGTGAAGCTCATGCTTTAAAAATTTCATCTGAGTTAAAAAAGATAACAGATGAGCTAAATATTAATTTAATTTATAAGACATCTTTTGATAAAGCTAATAGAACTAGCTTAAAAGGACAAAGAGGAATTGGATTAGAGAAATCTTTACCCATTTTCGATAAGATTAAAAATGAAGTCGACGTGCCAATTTTAACTGATGTACATACTACTGAACAATGTTCTTTAGTAGCTAATCACGTCGATGTTTTGCAAATCCCAGCTTTTTTGTGTAGACAAACAGATTTATTAATTTCAGCAGCCAAAACAGGAAAAATAATTAATGTAAAGAAAGGACAGTTCTTAGCTCCCTGGGACATGTCTAATGTAATTAAAAAAATTGAAGACTCTGGTAATAAAAATATTTTAATCACAGAGAGAGGAGCTAGTTTTGGATACAATACTTTGGTTTCTGATATGAGAGCTTTACCAATAATGTCAAAATTTGGTTATCCAATAGTTTTTGATGCAACTCACTCTGTCCAACAACCTGGAGGCATGGGAGAGAAAAGTGGTGGTCAAAGAGAATTCGTGCCTCATTTGGCAAGAGCAGCAGTAGCCGTTGGTGTTGGTGCGATTTTTATGGAAACTCATGAAGATCCAGATAACGCCCCATCAGATGGTCCAAATATGATTCCACTAAAAGAAATAAAAAATTTATTAAAAAAATTAGCTGAAATTGATAAATTAGTTAAATAATAATGACAAGAATTAAATCAGTAAAAGGCAGACAAGTCTTTGACAGCAGAGGAAATCCAACTGTTGAAGCGGAAATATTTTTAGAAAATGGCATTTCTGCAAATGCCATTTCACCCTCAGGTGCTTCAACAGGAGCATTTGAAGCTCATGAATTAAGAGATCAAAATAATAATAAATTTTTGGGTAAGAGCGTTAATATTGCAGTCGAAAATATAAATAATAAAATCTCAGCTAAATTAAAAGGTTTAAATGTAGACGATCAAAAAAAAATAGATAAAGTTTTGTTAGATTTAGATGGAACTGATAATAAAACAAATCTTGGAGCTAATGCTACACTTGCAGTATCATTAGCTAATTCAAAATGCTCAGCAATAGCAAATAAGAAACTTCTTTTTAAAAACCTAGGCAATAATTATTCTCTACCCGTTCCATTAATGAATATTATAAATGGAGGAGCTCATGCTGACAATGATTTAAATATTCAAGAGTTTATGATAAGACCTGACTCATCTCAAAATTTTACAGATGCCATTGAAAAATGTTTTTTAGTTATTCAAAATTTAAAAAAATTATTAAAATTTAAAAAAATGCAAACTAATGTAGGTGATGAAGGTGGTTTTGCACCATCAATAAATACAAATGAACAAGCATTAGAATTAATTGTGGATGCAATTGAAAAATCAAATTTGAAGCCTGGAGATGATGTCGTTATTTGTTTAGATATTGCAGCTAATGAATTGATTAATAATAAAGGTGAATACGCAATTCAATCAAAAAATTTTACGCCAGTTGATGATGCCATTGGTTATTATAAAAAATTAACGTCAAGATACCCCATTAAATCAATTGAAGACCCGTTTGCCGAGGAAGATTGGGAATCTTGGAAAAAAATTACTAGCGAAATCGGAAATAGTGTCCAAATAGTTGGTGACGATTTGTTTGTCACAAACACAAAAAGATTGCAGAAAGGTATTTTAGAAAAATCTGCAAATAGCATTTTAGTAAAGCCAAATCAAATAGGAACATTGACAGAAACTTTAGAAGTTATTTCATTAGCCAAAAAAGCTAATTTTAATACAATTATTTCACATAGGTCGGGTGATACTGAGGACACATTTATAGCTGATTTGGCAGTGGCGACAAAATCTTCACAAATTAAAACAGGTTCTCTTGCGAGATCAGAAAGAGTGGCTAAATACAATAGATTATTGCGTATCGAAGAAGAACTTGGAAATCAAGCCAAAATGGCTAAAATCTAATAATGCGACTAATTGAAAGTTTAAAAAATAAAAAATTTATTTTATTTAATATTTTTCTAACATTGTACATAGGAATAAATTTAATTGGAGGCGAAAGAGGCTTAATATCTTTTTATGAAAAACAAAAAATATATGATAATCTTGTATTGAGTGAAAAAAAGCTTTCATTAGAAATTTTTGAACTTGAAAAGAAAAATAACATGTTGTCAACGAACGTAAATGAAGATTTTTTGGATATGATTTATAGAGAAAAATTGAAGCTTGGTAAAAATGATGAGATTATTATCAAAATAAAATGATTGATAGAGATAAAAGACACCCTGAAAAAATTAATAAACCTTTTAATCCAATTAAAAGAAAACCATATTGGATTAGATCAAAAGTAACCAATTCAGAAGTGTTTTTCCAAACAAAAAAAATTGTAAATCAGAATAATCTTGTAACAGTTTGTCAGGAAGCAAATTGTCCAAACATTACAGAATGCTGGAGTAAAAAACATGCTACCTTTATGATCATGGGTGATACATGCACAAGAGCTTGTGCATTTTGTGATGTTAAAACAGGCAAACCTTCAAAACTTGATTTATTTGAACCAGCAAAAATTGCCAATGCAGTCAAAAACTTAAATCTTAAACATGTAGTGATTACCTCTGTTGATAGAGACGATCTAAACGATGGCGGCTCTGAACATTTTTATAAAGTTGTAAAAGCTACTCGTGATAAGAATCCTAAAACCTCAATAGAAGTATTAACTCCAGATTTTTTAAGAAAAGGAGATGCTTACAAAAAAGTTTTACAAGCTGACTTAGATGTATTTAATCATAACATAGAAACCGTTCCAAGACTTTATACAAAAGTTAGGCCTGGAGCTCGATATTTTGCTTCATTAGAATTATTAAAAAATGTAAAAAAAATTAATAAAAAAGTTTTTACCAAATCTGGAATTATGATTGGCTTGGGTGAAAATAAAGATGAAGTCATTCAAGTTATGGACGATCTAAGATCAGCAGAAGTTGATTTCATAACAATTGGTCAATACTTACAACCATCACCAAAACATCATCCATTAGATCGTTATTATAATCCTAGCGAGTTCGAAGAATTTGAAACGATTGCAAAGACTAAAGGCTTTTTACTAGTATCTTCGTCACCTTTAACGAGATCTTCATATCATGCTGATGAGGATTTTAAAAAATTACAAGATGCCAGAAACAAACAGCTTGAATGTCAACAGCATCAATAAAGAAAATTATACCTTGTAAAAAAGATCAATTGATAAATATGGTTCTTGATATTGAAAAATATCCTGAATTTGTACCTTGGTGTTTGGGTGGAAAAATTCATGAAAAAAAAGAAACGAATGATATAATCGAAATAAAGGCAGATCTTAAAGTTGGTAAAAGATTTTTAAATGAGACATATACAAGTTTAGTTCATTATCATAAGTCAATTGATAAAATTATAGTATCAAATTTAGGCGGGCCTTTAAGCCATTTAAAAAATGAATGGACATTTAAGGAAATTAATAATTCAACTCAACTGGATTTTTATATTGATTTTGAATTAAAAAATAATTTATTAAATGCTATTATGAAAAGATCCTTTAATCTTGGTTTAAAAAAAATTGCTGATGCTTTTGAAAAAAGAGCTTTAGAATTATTTAAGTAATGGTAGGAACAATATTTTTAATCTTAATTTTTTCAGTTTTTTGGTGGTATTTAGTAGAATATATAAAATATTTTAACACGGGTGACCCAAATGAGACCGATTTCAATTATTGGAAATTTTCTTATGATTTCAGGCCAGACAAAAAAGAGGATTATAGCCCAGATAAGCCCAATATTTTGAAAAAAAGAAGATTCAGAAACAAATTGGTTTTTCTGCTTTACCTTGACGTAATAATTATTTTTTTTTTATTAAATATTTTAGCAGCTCAAATTTTAGAGAAAATTATGAATTAATTTTAAAGCTCTGTTTACAGTAGCCTTTTGAATATATTTTCTTCCAAGGTTTTTAAAGACATACCTATTTATCTTAATAATTTTCTTTTTTTTAATTCCTATATAAACTAATCCAACTGGTTTTTGTTTCGAACCACCTTTAGGCCCAGCTATTCCAGTTACTGAAATACATAAATTAGCTTTACTAATTTTACTTAAATTTTCAACCATAGCCAAACAGCATTGAACACTTACTGCTCCATGTTTATTAATAGTTTTTTTTGGGACTTTTAAAATATCTATTTTAGCCTGATTGGAATAAGTCACTAGCCCCATTGAAAAAACTTTTGATGAACCACTTGTTGAGGTTAGGGAACTCGAAAGCATTCCTCCAGTGCAAGACTCAGCAACAGAAATCTTTAATTTTTTTTTTCTTAAAAGTAAAAATATTTTATTTTCCAAACTCATTAAAAAAATTTTGTTTTAATAATCATAAAAATAACCAAAGTTAAAACTACATAAATTCCCGCTAACACATCATCAAATATAACACCAAAACTATTTTTAAATCTTTTGTCCAATATATTAATAGGAAAGGGTTTTTTTATGTCAAAAAACCTAAAAAGAACGAAAATGTAAATATAATATAAAAAAGTTTCCTCTAAATTTTTATTTGCTCCATGAGAAATTTCATAAAGATAAATCGGTATTGCTTGACCTATTGCTTCATCGATAACTACTTCTTTTGGATCTTTATTATCATTATTTTTGATATAATCCGCTACAGCATAAAATGAGTAAAGAAATATAAACATAAGGAAAGTTAAAATTGTGTAATAAGAGAAATGAATTATATTAAAAAAACTGAAAAGAAAAATCGTTGTTACCAAAGAAGAAATTGTTCCTGGCGCAAATCTAAATGTTCCTATCCCAAAAAAAGTAACGAATAAATAATTGAATTTTTTAATCATATTTGAAGACAGAGGTTATTACTTCACAAGCAATAGCTTTTTCTTTGCCAATAATACCTAATTTTTCTGTTGTCTTACCTTTGATATTAATTTGATCTTCTGAAATTTCGCATAGTTTTGAAATATTTTTTAACATTTTATTTTTATAATTTTTTATCTTTGGAGTTTGTGTTATAACATTTATGTCTAAATTGTTTATGCAATAACCTTTATTCTTTATTTTTTTTAATACTTCTTTAAGTAAAATTGTTGATCTTATATTTTTATATTTAATGCTTTTGTCAGAAAACATTTGACCTATATCACCCATTTTACAAGCTCCAAGTATTGCATCGGTTATAGAATGTAACACGGGATCACCATCTGAATGGCCCAATGTTCCCAAAGATGATTTAATTTTTAACCCACCTAAATAAAGTTTTCTATTGGGAACTAATCTATGTACATCAAAACCTATACCTACATTGATGTTAGTCTTAAAATATCTTTTTAAAATGTTAAAATCTGATTGATCTGTGATTTTAAAATTAGTTTTTTCTCCTTTAATAAATTTAACTTTATTGAGATCAAGATATAATGAAATGTCATCATCCCTATATTTTTCTGGTTTTGTTTTATGTAGATTATATATTTCATTAAAAATAAATGCTTGAGGAGTTTGGGTTAAAAATAATTTATCTCTGTCTTTTCCAATTATGTATTCATTGAGACTGCTATCTATTTTTTGCTTAATAGCATCTTGTATATTTATTTGGGGGACAACTGCTTTGAAATTTTTTATGTTAGTTATTATATTGCGCAATAATTTTAGTGAAAAATTTGGTCTAGCCGCATCATGAATTAATACTTTCGATATTTTATTACTTTTTTTAATACTCTTTAAAGCATTATATGCTGATTGCTGCCTATTATTACCACCAAGAATTAATTTAACATTTTTTAATTTCAACGATTTTGCTCGACTTGTATCTTTTTTACTATGTACAAGAATTATTTTTTTAATAAGTTTAAATTTACGGGCTTTATCTACACTTATTTCAACTAATGATTTACTTCCTAATTTTTGATATGGTTTTGATACATTGGATTTAAATCGCAAACTTTTTCCGCCGGCTAAAATGATAAAGCAAAAACTCATTGTATTAAATTATAGTATATTTATATAAATAGTTAATTATATGTTTAAAATTATTAAAAACTTTAATTGGATTATAATATCATCTTTTATTTGTATATTTCTTGGAATTATAACTTTTCTCACCTTTATAAATGAAGGTTTTATACCATTAACGGAAAACAATATACTTATATTATTAACTGTTGATATAATTCTATTGCTTGCTTTCTTTTATCTTATTTTTACTAATTTTTTAAGATTTTATACCGCAGGCCAAAAAAATAAATCTGGCTCTCAGACTAATTTAAAATACGTTTCACTTTTTTCTTTATTCACTTTTATACCGTCGCTGCTTGTTGCTATATTTTCATTATTCATATTTAATTTTGGTTTACAAAAATATTTTGATGATCAAATATCAAAAGCAGTAAATAACTCTAACGATGTTGCAAAGAATTATCTAGAAGAAAGTAAGAAAAATGTGAAATCTGATGTCATTCTTATGAGTGTAGGTCTCAATAGGGCATCAAATTTTTTTTATAATAATCCTAAAAGATTTTTAAGAGTCATTAATGCTGAAAAAATATTAAGGAGGATTGACGACGTATTATTAATTGACAGTGCAGGAAATATATTAATTTCTGATACAAACGATCAGCTTAACGATTTTACTATACCTTCAGAAGAAACTTTTGATGAGGCTTTGAAAGGAGTGCCAGTTATAATTCCTGGGAATTTAGAAAACAAAACTTCAGTCATGATAAAATTAAATTCTTTGATTGATACTTATTTATATATATCAAGAGATATAGATTCTGAAATTTTAAAGTATTTAAACGAGACAGAAAAAGCCGTAAATTTCTATTACTCAATAGAGAACAGCCAAACAGGAATTAAAATAACTTTTGCGATAATTTATATTATTGTCATAACTTTATTATTATTTTTATCTACTGCAATAGCTATAACTTTTGCTCGAAGACTTACTAAACCAATTATTAATCTTATAACCGCCTCGGAGAATATTAGTAAAGGGGAGTTAAATACTAAAGTGCCAGATATCGAAGCAGATGAAGAAATAAAAAAATTAAATAATAATTTTAACAACATGATTAATAGATTTAAAAGACAACAGGATAAACTTTTAATAACAGAAAGATATGAGGCTTGGGAAGTAGTTGCACGTAAACTTGCACATGAGATTAAAAATCCTTTAACGCCTATTCAGCTATCAATTGAAAGACTTAGAGATAAATATTCCAAAAAAATTGGAAATGAAAAAAAACAGTTTGAAGATTATTTGCAAACTATCAATAGACAGATAAAAGATATTGAGAATTTAGTTAACGAATTTTCTCATTTCGCTCGAATGCCAAGACCTGTCTTTAAAAAGATTGATTTAAATAAAGTTGTTGAGCGCTCAATAAATTTTTTAAAACTTTCACTTAAAAGCAAAATTAATTTTAACAAATCTAACAAAAATTTAATCAATGGAGATGAAGAACAACTCTATAGAGTTTTTATAAATTTAATTAAAAACGCCGATGAGTCGATAAATGAAATTATACATAAAAACCCAGATTATAAAGGCAAAATTGACATAGAAATCGTAACTAATAATGACTATATATTAGTCACAATAATTGATAACGGTAAAGGAATTACGGATACAAAAAAAGCTATGACTCCTTATTTTACAACTAAAAGCAAAGGCACTGGTTTAGGCCTACCTATAGTTAATAAAATTATAAACGAACACTCTGGAGAATTTTTTATAAACAATTTTAAGAAAGGAACAAGGGTTGAAATTATTTTACCTAGTACGATAACATGAGCAAAGAAATATTAGTAATAGATGATAATCCAGATATAAGATATTTAATTTGTAATATTCTTAAAGAAAAGAATTTTAATATAAGATCGGCTGCTAATTATGATCAGGCAGTATTAGAAATAAACAAAAAAATTCCAGATCTAGCGATTATTGATATAAAACTTGATAAAGCAGATAAAGACGGAATAGATTTATTAAAAATAATTATGCAAAAGAAAAGCTCAGTACCAGTTATTATGATATCTGGCCATGCAACTGTTAAAATAGCTTTAGAATCTATTAGATTAGGTGCATATGAATTTATTGAGAAAGGTGCATCTTTCTCAACAGATAAACTTTTAAATTATGTAAATCGAGCTTTAGAAACGGCAAATTTAAAAAAAGAAAAGGACTTAATTGAAAATAAACTATTCCATTCTTTTGATCTTATAGGAAGCAGCCCATCTATTATAAAAATTAAAAAAACCATAGAAAAACTTTCGGGAACTGAGAGTAGAGTTTTAATTACTGGACCTACAGGATCTGGCAAAGAACTGGTTGCGAGAAAAATTCACAAACATTCTCACAGACGGAAAGAGGCCTTTGTTGTTATAAATGCAGCTGCTTTAAAAGAAAATATTTATGAGAAAGAGTTATTTGGTCAAGAATTTGAAGATGGAACTATTTCGTTTGGAGTGTTAGATAGAGCAAATAAAGGAACATTACTAATTGATGAAGTAAGCGAAATGCCGATGGATACTCAGGCTAATATATTAAGAGTTTTAATTGACCAAAAATTTAAAAGAATCAATGGAAAAAGTGATGTAAACGTTAATATAAGAATCATATCTTCAACTTCAAAAAATTTGTTAGAAGAAATTTCAACAGGTAATTTTAGAGAAGATTTGTATCATAGATTAAATGTCGTTCCGATCGAACTAAATCATTTAACTGCTAGAACTGAAGATATTCCAGAATTAATTAATTATTTTAAAAAAAAACTGTCAGAG
Source organism: uncultured Pelagibacteraceae bacterium (assembly GCA_902553555.1). GTDB lineage: Bacteria > Pseudomonadota > Alphaproteobacteria > Pelagibacterales > Pelagibacteraceae > Pelagilacustribacter. The sequence continues at coordinate 63,117 of CACDLE010000002.1, read as the reverse complement.
ATAAATGGTGTTCAAGAAATTGATATTGATACTAAAAATGATGAATTGTACACTTATAATTGGCCTGGAAATGTTAGAGAGTTAAGAAATTTAATAGAGAGAGTTACTATACTCTCCGCGAACGAAAGTAAAGAAAATATAAATAAATTAATTAATGATATTTTGATTAATAAAAGTAATACAGAAAGCAATTTAAATATTAAGAGTTCATTTTCTTCAACACTCAAGGAAGCTAGAAAACAATTTGAAAAAGAATATCTAATAACACAATTAAAAAAAAATCAGGGAAATATCTCTAAAACAGCAGAATTTATCGGAATGGAGCGTTCAGCTTTGCATCGTAAAATAAAAGAACTAGGTATAAAAGGTATCAATTAGGATGAATATTATTATTTGTGGAGCTGGAAAAGTTGGCTTCTCTATTAGTAAACAATTAGCTGCTCAAGGCCACTCAATTACAGTTATTGATCAATCTTCAGAAGATATTAAAAAAATTAATGACACACAGGACGTCAAGGGAATTGTTGGAAGAGCATCTTTGCCATCAGTGTTAGAAAATGCTGGTGCAGAAAATACTGATATGATAATCGCAGTGACCCGCAACGATGAAACAAACATGGTTGTTTGTCAATTAGCTAGTTCATTATTTAATATTTCAAAAAAAATAGCGAGAATTAGGACGAAGGATTTTCTAGAAGGAAAATGGAATAAACTTTACAATAAGTCAAATATACCAATTGACGTAATTATATCTCCCGAAAAAGAAGTTGCCAAATCATTATACAGAAGATTGGAAGCTCCAGGAGCACTAGATAATGTCCCTTTTGCAGAAAATAAAGTAAAGATGTTGGAGATTGCAATAGAAAAATCTTGCCCAATAATTAATACCCCACTTAAAAACCTTACATTAAAATATCCAAATTTTAGAGCGAATATAGTTGGGTTAGTAAGAAAAGGTAAGTTTCAATTTTTAAAAAAGGACGATAAATTGTTAGAGGGTGACAATGTTTATGTTGTTGTAAGTAGTGATCAATTAAATCAAATTTTGAAAGCTTTTGGTCATGAGGAAAAAACATCTAAAAAAATTTTAATTATAGGTGGAGGTAATATAGGATTTCATTTAGCAAAAATGTTAGAGGAAAATTTTGAAGGCACAAGAATAAAAATTATTGAAAAAAATAAATTACGCGCAGAAGAGATAGCAACTGAACTTTCTTCATCTATAGTAATTAATGGAGATGCTTTGGACGAAGAGATTTTAAAAGAGGCAAATTTAGAAGAGTCCGAGACAGTATTGGCTTTAACAAATGATGATGAAAATAATATTATGGCATGTGTTTTGGCAGAAAAATCAGGGCAAAAAAAGAGAACAATTGCTATTGTAAATAAGTCAAATTACAGTTTATTGCAAAGCTCTTTAAATATTGATGATTTGGTTGATCCAAGAATGACTACAGTATCAAGAATTATGGAGCACGTTCACAAGGGAACAATAGGTACTGTTTATTCATTGTTAGATGGTGAATATGAGTTTATTGAAGCAAAAGTATTAGAAAAATCAGAACTACTTAATAAGAAAATTAAAGAAAGTAATTTACCAAAGGATATTAGAATAGGGGCTATATTAAGGAAAGATGCTGTCATAATACCAAGGTCTGATTTTATTTTTGAGAAAGATGATCTGGTTGTTTTATTAGCGAAAAGAGATCAATTAAAAGAAATTGAAGATATCTTTAGTATTGTTTAGAGATTTTTTTTTCCCAATTTATACAACTTTTAACTATAAGTCTTAGAGGATTTTTAGGTGGAGACCATTTTAAGAAATTCTTTATTCTTGAATTATTAGAGATAATTTTTTCCATATCGCCTTTTCTTCTTTTTTTGTATTTAACAAGAATGTTTTTTTTTATTTGATTTTGGAATTCATTTACAGCCTCTAAAACAGAAACCCCTTTTCCATAGCCACAATTCAATATTATTGATTTTTTTAATTTTTTTATTCTTGATAACGTTAATAAATGTATTTTTGCTATATCTGAAACATGTATGTAATCTCTTACACAGGTTTTATCTTTCGTTTTGTAATTGTTTCCATAAATATAAATTTTTGGCTTCTTTTTTATGGAGGCCAATGAAAGATTTTTAAACAATTGGTCACCCCGTGTAATTTGACCAATTTTTCCACTTTCACTTGCTCCAGCTACGTTAAAATATCTTAAAATTGCGTATTTTATTTTGGTTTTGTGGAGCTCCTTAATTATTAATTTTTCTGCTAAAAATTTAGAATTACCATATATTCCTTTAGGTTTTAATTTGGACTTCTCATTTACTTGTTGAATTTTATCTTTATAAACGGCGCAACTTGAAGAGAAAATTAAATTTTTTATTTGGTTTTTTTTACAAACATTTATTATATTTTTTGTACCGATTACATTATTATTATAATATTTGGTTGGTTTTTTTTCAGCTTCTTCAACACTCAAGCAAGCAGCGAGATGGAAGATCGAGTCAAAATGATATTTACTTATAATCTTATTTAATTTTTTGAAATTTTTAATATCACAATTGAAAAATAAAGCTTTTTTGTTGATAAGTTTTTTATGACCAGTCGACAGATTGTCTATGATAATTACTTTTTTTTTCAGTTTTACTAATTGTTCGACAATATGACTTCCAATATAACCTGCACCACCTGTGACTAAAATTTTTTTCATAATTATTTATATTTTAGTTTAAGTTTTTTGAAAAGTTTAAGAGCACATTCAATAACCTCATCCATATTTAGGTATTTATAATTTGCCAGTCTACCTTCAAAATAGATATTTTTTTTTTCTAATTTTTTTATTAGAGATTTGTATTTAGCAAATAATTTAATGTTTTTTTTGTTATTGATTGGATAGTATGGATCACCAGAGGACTTTGGAAACTCATAAGAGACCGTTGAATATTTTGATTTTTGTTTTGTAACATGTTTTATTTCAACTTTTCTGGTATATTTATAGTCATTGGGGAAATTAATTTGAACACATTCCTGAATTTTATTTCTCTTCAAAGTGTTGAATTTAAACTCAAGTGATCTCCAATCTAACTTACCGTATTTAAAATTGAAAAAAACATCTGGAGGGCCAGTGTATATTGTTGCAACTTTTGGTCGAATTTTTTTTTTTAACAATTCATAAGAAGTGTTCAAACAAATTTCAATTTTTTGATCGCTTAACATATTTTTAAATAAATTTGTGTATCCTTTTTTGGGCATAACTTTTAATTTTTGGTTTACATAATATGGGTCGCGGTTATATCTAATTGGCAATCTGCCAACAACACTTTTATTTAAATTTTTTGGGTGTATACCCCATTGTTTAATAGTGTAATTTTTGTAAAAATTTTCATAAATTTCTTTACCTAAATTAGCTAAAATGAAGTCCTCACTGTTTTGAATTTTTTTCTTTTTTATTTTTAAATCATTGATAAATTTTTTTGCTTCATTTGGATTTTTAAATTTTTTTTTAAAAAATTTTTCAATCGTTGTTAGATTTATTGGAATGGGATATAATTTGCCCTTGATATTTGTCTTAACTATATAATTACCTTTAATCCATTTTGTAAATTTACTTACATAATTAAAAATTTTTCTTTTTTTAAATCTCATGTAATGAGGCCCGTATTTATGCACTCTAATTCCCCATTTATTTTCTTCATCGTAACAATTGCCAGCTATATGATTTCTTTTATCAATTACTAATGAAGTCCATTTTTTTATTTTTGCTGCTCGTTCTGCAATTACACAGCCAACAGGACCAGCGCCAACAATTAAAAGGTCTGGTCTTTTATTTTTAATCTTTTTAATATTCATTATTCAATTTTTTTTATCGCTGATAAAATATTTCCATTTCTCGATACTGCACTTATATTCTTAAATGTGAATTCATCAAAACAATTTGTAATTTCTTTTTTTTTATCAGAATATAGTGTTCTATTAGTTAATATAAGATAATCTGCTTTATTTAATTCAGTGTATAGAGCTTTTGGATATTTTTTGCTCATGTATTTGATAGCTATTCGATGGTTTATCCCACAAGAAGAAAATTTAATTGTCTTTTTTTGATCTAAATTAGAGTTCAATATAAGTTCTTTTAAGCTGGTAGACCAATAATCATTTTCAAACTTTTTATACTGTTCGATTTTTTTTCCACTTAAAATATTTAGGTACGTATATTGATATGGTGTAATAGAAAAAAATATAATTAAATGATATAAAAATAATATTGAAATTAGATAAATATGAATATTAAAAATGATTTTTTTCTGATTTTTGTATAAAAAATACAAACATATCGAAGGAATTATTGTCAGGTAGGGAATAAACCATAAAAAAAGTCTAAGACCATCATATATAGCATAAGGTATAAATAGCATTATGATATTAGGGTAAATTAAAATTGAAATTACTAAAAATATTTTAAATTTAAAAAAACTGAAATAGCTTTTTAGCTCATTTCTTTTAATAATCATAATAGGTATAGCTATAAGGTATAAGTATAAGGTAAACTCGGGTAATTTATAATATAAATTTGATAAAATATAATTAATCGGTGCGGTGTTAGAAAAAAAATATTTTCCATTATACAGATTAAATGGCCAACCAGTCTCTAAACTCATGGCATTTAAAAAAAATTCATAAGGTAGAACAAATATATTACTATGCACATCAACCCAGAAAAGAATTAAAATTAAATAAAAAATAATAAGATATAATATAATGTCTATATAAAGATCCTTTTTGAACTTACCGAAATAAAGACAAGCAATTAAAAAAAATAAAAAAAAAGGTAACATTGATCCTAAAAAAACCAATTGTATCCCAGTACCAATAGCTGATAATAAAGAGACTTTTAGTATTAAAGACAATCTTTTTTTAAAATTTAAATTCTTAAATATGTATTTAATTAAATAATAGGAAATCCATAAATGTACCGACGCCATTATCGTATCTTTACTATTAATAGCTAAATGTCCGAAAAAAGTTGGAGTAAAAAACAAAAAAACACATGAAATTTTTCCGATATTTTTGTTAAAAAGTTTTTTAACAATTTTGTATAATCCAAGTATAGAGAATAAACCAAAAACTGTATTAATTATATGATGAGCTTCTACGTTATATTCTTTAGGAAAAAATTGACTTAATAAACTTGAGAAGGTCCAGTAGATAGTTGAATATCTATACTTACCGTAAAATTCTTCATTAATAGATCCAAAAGACAAAAGATAATCTAAATTAATTTTTCCTATAATTTTGTAATACCCCTCGTCCCATGATTGACCAACGATAATTGCACAATAAAAAGAAAATAAAACTACAATATATTTTAGTTTTGACTCATTTCTAGACAATAATTGTAGGATATTTCTCAACTATCTTGCTCTTAGTTCTGATGAAATCTTATCTAAGAATTGTTTGATTAATTTTGCGTCCTCATCAGTTAAAATTTTATCTTTCTCAAGTCCGCTTCGTAACTCAGATCTTATTTTGTTTTTAATCATCTCGGCAGTACTTTTATCCATTTTGCTCAAATCGTTTATAAACTTCAATTTATCAGCTAAAAAAATGTTATAAAACACATTAAGTACTACTATAATAGCAAATGTTATTGAAATTAGTTTAACAAAAAAAATTTTTAAGCTGCCTTCAGATTTCATGTTATAATAATTAAGTTAGTCAAAAATTGTAATGATTTACTCACCATCTATAGATATAATAATTCCTAATTATAATAAAGCTAAATATCTTAATGAATGTCTAGATTCCGTTCTAAAACAAACTTATAAAAACTGGAAGATTTATTTAGTAGACGATTTTTCTAACGATAATTCAAAAGAAATTTTAAATAAATTTAAGAATGATCCAAGAATAAGTATTACGTATTTAGAGTCTAATCATGGTCCAGCTTTTTGCCGGAACTTAGGTATAGAAAAATCATCGTCAGAACTTATAGCCTTTTTAGACTCAGATGATTTTTGGCCTATAGATAAACTGCAGATCCAAATTACCAATATGTTAAAAAATGATAACGATTTTACTTATACAGATTTTAAGTTTTTTTTTAATGAAAATTTTGACAAGTTAAAAACTACCAGTCTTCCTATTTTTTATGATTTAAAGAATTTTTTGAAAAATTCTACCATGAGTACATCCTCAATTATTCTAAAAAGAAAAATAATTGATGAAATTAAATTTAAAGATTACAAGCATGAGGATTTTCTTTTTAAATGTGATATTTTAAGAAAAGGGATTACATCCTTCAAAATAAATAACACTTTTACTTATTATAGAATAAATAAATCAAATAGGTCTTCAAGCAAATTAGAGAATTTGTTAAATTTATGGATTATTAATAAAAAAGGGAACAATTTGAATTTTTTACAAAATATAAAATCAGTTCTATCAATTAGCTTAAGTTCATTAAAAAATTATGGCTGGAAATAAATTATAAATGTCTAAAGCCAAAAAATTAATTATTAATAATAAAACCAAAATTTTTATTTTAGCACCTGCAAACACATTTACAGGAGGGCCAGAATGTTTACATCAGCTAGCATTTCATTTAAAAAAAGTGTTCAAGGCAAAAACTTATATGGTTTACTTGCCAACCGAAGTTGAAAAACCTGTTCACAAAAATTTTTTAAAATATAAGACAAATTATTCCAAGTTTGTTGAAGATAACAACAATAATATTCTGATATTACCAGAACAATTTTGTTATCTTAAATATGCCTTAAGGTATAAAAAAATTAATAAAGTCATTTGGTGGTTAAGCGTTGATAATTTTTTTAGTTTTAAATTTAGAGAAGATAATTCAAAATTCTTAAGATCTTTAATTAAAATACCTTACAATTTTATCTCTCTATTTAATAGAATAACTAAATTTTACTTTGGTATACTAACTTACCATGATTATTTAAAATATATTTATAATTTTACAAAATATCATAAACAAAAAGAAGTAGATCAAGCACACTTACATTTGATGCAGTCGCAATACGCTTTTGATTATTTTAAAGATAAATTCAAAAATATAAAAAAATTATATGATTATCAAAGTGATATGGTCTTAAAAAAGTGTAAAGAAAAAGTAAAGAAAAAAAATGAAATATGTTATTCTCACAAAAGTAACAAATTTATCAATGAAATAAAAAAAGTTTTAAAATTTAAATTTATTGCACTTAAAAACATGAGCGCAAATCAAGTTATAAACATATTTAAAAAAACAAAAATTTATTTAGATTTTGGTTATCATCCAGGAAAAGATAAAATGCCTAGAGAAGCCGTCTTGTTTAATAATTGCGTTATTACGAATCTAAAAGGTAGTGCTAAAAATATACATGATATTCCTATACCAAAAAAATTTAAATTTAATGAAAATAATGAAAATATAAAGAAGATTAGTAAGTTAATTGAATTAATTTTTAAAAATTATAAGAAAGAAATAAAATTATATAAAAGATATCAAAAAAAAACTTTACTAGAAAGACAAAACTTTAAAAAACAATTATCTGAAATATTTATTAAATCCTAGTAATTGGTGCCCTCACACGGACTCGAACCGCGAACCTATTGATTACAAATCAATTGCTCTACCAATTGAGCTATGAGGGCCTGACAAACTTTTATGATAATTTTATTTATAATTCAAGAAATTTAATTAACTGAAGTTAGTACGGCCAAATATACATACTTTAAATTTTTTTAGCTTATTTTTTCATTAATAAAATGACAAACAATTGATACTGAGTTTGAAACATTTAAGCTTTCAATATTTTTAATATTAATTTTATAATAAAAATCTGCTTTTTCTTTAGTATTTTTTTTTAAACCTTTTCCCTCCGAACCAAATAATAATATATTTTTACCTTTCCAATTGTTCGTTGTAAAATTCTTTTCCGCATGAGAGCTAAATGCGCTTATCCAAAAACCTTTTTTTTTTAATAAATTAAAAGCTACTTTAATATTAGATAACCTATAAATATTGATATGTTCCATTGCACCGCTTGCAGCTTTGTACAGTAATTTACTTTTATTTGGAAATTTTCTTTCGTTTACTATTATTCCATCAATATTAAAGGATGCAGCTGATCTTATTATTGAACCAAGATTTCTTGGATCAGATATATTCTCTAGTGCTAAAAAATTTATATTTTCTTTATTTAAAAATTCTAAATCTGATTTAAGTGAATTATTATCTAATTCTAAAACTTCACCTACAATACCTTGATGATTGATTTGGTCTCTACCACAAAGATTATCTAGTTCTTTTTTACTTTTAAAAATTACCTTAGTTTTTTGAAAAATATTTTTAGGTTGATTAGACCTATTAATTTCCTTATGAACATGCTCATTAATGTATATTTTGGTTACTTTTCTTCTTGAGTTTTTCAGCGCTTCTACCACCGCATGTTTTCCAATAATTAAAAATGTTGATTTTTCCATAAAAATAGCCCTTTTTAACAGATAAATCGTCTAATAAAAAATAAATCATTTATTGCAATTATTTTATCTCTCGACTATAAAACCCTTGTTGTATAATGGTTTTTAAGTTATTTGGTACCCATATTGGAGGGGTACCAAAGCGGTCAAATGGGGCGGGCTGTAAACCCGTTGGCTTCGGCCTTCGAAAGTTCGAATCTTTCCCCCTCCACCAAACTTTAAAACTTTTACAACATTGAGCGAAAAGTTTGGTTTAAGCGGGTGTAGTTCAATGGTAGAACGCTAGCCTTCCAAGCTGGATGTAAGGGTTCGATTCCCTTTACCCGCTCCAAAACAAAATATTAAAAAAAAGAGGAAATAAAATGTCGAAAGAAAAATTTAATAGAAGCAAACCGCATTGTAACATTGGTACAATCGGACACGTTGATCATGGTAAAACAACTTTAACTGCTGCAATTACAAAAGTATTAGCTGAAGCAGGTGGCGCAAAATTTGTCGCTTACGACCAAATAGATAAAGCACCTGAGGAAAAAGAGAGAGGTATAACTATTTCTACTGCCCATGTTGAATATGAAACAGCCAAAAGACATTACGCTCACGTTGATTGTCCAGGTCATGCCGACTATGTAAAAAATATGATAACAGGTGCTGCGCAAATGGACGGAGCAATTTTAGTAGTTAACGCTGCTGATGGACCTATGCCACAAACAAGAGAACATATCTTGCTTGCTCGTCAAGTAGGCGTTCCTGCGATTGTAGTATTCTTAAACAAGATTGACACAGTAAAAGATAAAGAACTCGTTGATTTGGTTGAAGAAGAAATTAGAGAACTTTTAACGTCTTATAAATTCCCTGGAGATAAAATTCCTATTATCAAAGGTTCAGCCTTAAACGCTGTAGAGGGCAAAGATGAAGCAACAGGAAAAAATGCAATTATGGAATTGATGAAAGCCGTTGATGAAACTATCCCTCAACCGGACAGACCAAAAGATAAACCTTTTTTAATGCCTGTTGAAGATGTTTTCTCCATTTCTGGTAGAGGAACAGTAGTTACAGGAAGGGTAGAACAAGGTGTTATAAAAGTTGGTGAGGAGATTGAGATTGTTGGAATTAGAGATACCAAAAAATCAGTATGTACTGGTGTAGAAATGTTTAGAAAACTTTTAGATAGTGGAGAAGCTGGTGATAATATCGGCGCTTTACTAAGAGGTGTAGAGAGGACTGATGTTGAGAGAGGTCAAGTTCTGGCTAAACCAGGATCTGTAACACCACACACAGAGTTTGAATGCCAAGCATACATATTAAAAAAAGAAGAGGGTGGAAGGCATACACCTTTTTTTACAAAATATAGACCACAGTTTTATTTTAGAACAACTGACGTTACAGGTGAAGTTACATTGCCCTCTGGCACAGAGATGGTGATGCCTGGTGATGACGGTAAATTTACTGTAAAACTAATAACACCTATTGCTATGAGTGAAAATTTAAATTTCGCTATTAGAGAAGGTGGTAAGACAGTAGGAGCTGGCGTAGTAACTAAAATTATAAAATAATAGGAGCGTAGCTCAATTGGTAGAGCGCCGGTCTCCAAAACCGGAGGCTGTGGGTTCGATTCCCTCCGCTCCTGCCAAAATACAAATATGAAAAACCCATTAAGATTTTTACAAGAAGTTAAACAGGAAGCTTTTAGGATAACTTGGCCAACAAAAAAAGACACTCTTACAGGTGCTTTGATGGTGTTTGGATTAGCATCAATAGCTGCAATTTTTTTTCTTTTGTTAGATCAACTTCTTAGATTTTTACTAAATATTATATTAACTATAAGTTTTTAATTTATGAATTGGTATATTGTTCAAGCATACTCTGGATTTGAGAAAAAAGTGGTTGAGTCTATAAAAGAGGAGCTCAAAAGACACAAACTAGAGGCTAATCTTGATCAACTTTTAATACCAACTCATCAAGTTACTGAAGTAAAAAAAGGCAAAAGAACTAAAAAAGAAAAAAAATATTTTCCAGGGTATGTTTTAATTAAAATTGATTTAACAAAACAAATTTATCATTTGATAAAAAACTTACAAAAAGTGAGTGGATTTTTAGGATCGTCTGACAAGCCAACACCAATTTCTGACAGCGAAATTAAGAGAATTTTAGGCCAAGTATCAGAAAGTGCAACAAATCAAAAAACAGGGTTAAACTTTGAAATTGGAGAAAAAGTTAAAGTTTGCGACGGTCCTTTTGCTTCGTTCACTGGATTAATCGAGGAAATTGATGAAGAAAAGTCTAGACTTAAGGTTTCAGTTTCGATATTTGGTAGACCAACTCCAGTAGATTTAGAATTTACTCAAGTTGAAAAAAATTGATATGGCTAAAGAAGTTACAGGATACGTAAAATTACAAATTAAAGGTGGCCAAGCTAATCCAGCTCCACCTGTGGGTCCAGCATTGGGCCAAAGGGGAATTAATATTATGGAATTCTGTAAAGCCTTTAATGAAAAAACAAAATCTTTTATGGGCAAACCTGTTCCAGTAGTAATTACAGTTTACAAAGATAAAAAGTTTGATTTTGTAATAAAATCACCTCCAGCCTCACATTTTATTAGGGAGGCAGCTAAACTTAAAAGTGGATCGAGTGAACCTGGAAGAGTAGTAGCGGGCTCAATTACAATGAAACAAGCGGAAGCTATAGCTAAAGAAAAAATGAAAGACCTTAATGCATTTGATTTAAAAGAAGCTACTAAAATAATTTGTGGATCTGCAAGGTCAATGGGAATCGAGGTTAAAGAATAATGAAAAAAAGATCAAAACGATACAAAGATTTAGAAAAGAAAAAAAATAAAGGAAAAATTTCGATTGAGAAAGCGATTGAGCTAATCAAACAGACTTGTAATACAAAACTAAAAAATGATTCAATAGATTTATCAATAAGGATTAATACAAAACAGTCTAAAGGTGGAGAATATAATCTCAGAACTGTCACAAAACTACCAAATGGAAGTGGAAAAAAGTTTTCAATTGCAGTTTTATGTGAACCAGAAAAAATAGAAGAAGCCAAATCTAATGGTGCTAATATAGTAGGTTCAGACGATTTATTAGAAAAAATATCCTCAAAAAAGATTAATTTTAATAAACTTATTTGCACACCAGGAATGATGGGTAAACTTGGTAAATTTGGTAAAATCTTAGGTCCAAAAGGTTTAATGCCAAATCCAAAATTAGGAACTGTTTCAAACAATTTAAAAGGATCAATAAATGATTTAAAAAACGGTTTAACCGAATTAAAAAATGACAAAGATGGAAATCTTGCTCTATCAATTGGTAGAAAAGATTTTTCCAATAATAAATTAGAAGAAAATTATAAATTTTTAATTGATTTTTTAAAAAAAGAAAAACCAGATACAATAAAAGGTGAGTTCATAAAAAATATTTTTATTACTTCAACAATGGGTATATCGTACAAGATCGGCGGTAAAAATTAATTATGATGAATAAGCAAGCAAAAAAGAATTATATAGAAGAAATGAAAAAAAGTTTTTCTTCAAACAACTCAGTAATGATTGCTCAGTACCAAGGTTTAAATGTAAATGAACTAGATGAGCTTAGAAAAAAACTTAGGGAAAAAGATATTATTTTCAAGATTACAAAAAATAGAATAACAAAATTAGCTATTAAAGAGACTCCTGTTAAAGATTTAGAAAAATATTTTAAAGGACCAACTGCAGCTGCGCTATCTTCTGATCCAATAACCACTGCAAAGATTCTCACGAATTTTGCTAAATCACATGATAAACTTAAAATTATAGCTGGGTTTATGGATGGGAAAGTTTTAGACCAAAAAGAGGTGTCTATTATCGCCACATTACCATCATTAGAGGAGGCAAGAGCTAAAATAGTGGGTATTTTGTCATCTCCAGCACAAAAGTTAGTAAGTATTTTACTTGCACCTGGCTCAAAAATTGCTAATTTAGCGCGCGCAAAGAGTTTAAAAAATTAATTATAAGGATTCAAATGTCAGACTTAAACAAAATAATTGAAGATTTATCAAAACTAACCGTAGTAGAAGCTGCAGAGCTTTCAAAACAGTTAGAGGAAAAATGGGGAGTCAAAGCAGCTGCACCTGTAGCAGCAGCAGCAGCTCCAGGAGCCGCTCCAGCAGGAGAAGAAAAATCTGAATTTTCTTTATTCTTGGCTGCTGCCGGAGATAAAAAAATTAACGTTATTAAAGAAGTAAGAGCGATCACTGGATTGGGATTAAAAGAGGCTAAAGATTTAGTTGAGGGAGCTCCTAAAGAAATTAAAGCTGGAGTGCCAAAAAAAGAAGCAGACGAATTTAAGAAAAAACTCGAAGCTGCTGGCGCAAAAGTAGAATTAAAGTAAATTAAATTAGAGATTAGATTATTACAATTTAGCTATTGTAGTAAATTTTGTTGATGGAATTATCTTTTACTCAAAAAAAAAGTATAAGGAAAAGTTTTGGTAAGTTAAAAGAAGGCTTATCAATACCTAATTTAATAGAAGTTCAAAAAAATTCGTACCAAGAATTTTTATCTTCAAAAGCTTTCAATGAGCAAATGGACATTTTATCTAAAGGTATAGATAAAGTATTTAAAAGCATATTTCCAATTGATGACAGTTCAGATAAGTCAACTTTAGAATATATAACCTATAAATTAGAGAAACCAAAGTTTGATGTATTAGAATGCAAACAAAGAAGTTTAACATACTCAGCTTCCTTAAAAGCCAATTTAAGATTAGTTGTCTATGATATAGATACAGAGAATAACACTAAACAAATCTTATCAGCTAAAGAACAAGAGGTTTTTATTGGTGAACTTCCGTTAATGACACCAAGTGGTACATTTGTTGTTAATGGAGTTGAAAGAGTTGTAGTAAACCAAATGCATAGAAGTCCTGGTGTATTCTTTGATCATGATAAAGGTAAAACTCACTCAAGTGGAAAACTTTTGTTTAATTGCAGAATTATACCTGGTCGAGGCTCTTGGTTAGATTTTGAGTTTGATCCAAAGGATATTTTATATTTTAGAATAGATAGAAAGAAGAAATTACATATTAGTACAATTCTTTATGCTCTAGGCTTATCTAAAGAAAAAATAATTAAAACATTTTATTCCACTAGCCAATACAGTTTTGATAATGATAATAAACAATGGATAACTAATTTTGATCCAGAAAATTTTAAAAGACCCATCAAATTATCTTTTGATTTAATTGATGCCAAAAATAATAAAAAAGTTTTATCCAAAGGAGAAAAATTAAACTTTATAATCGCAAAAAAACTTCAAGATAAAAATTTAAAAGAAATATTAATTTCAAATGAAGAATTAAGAGGCAAGTACTTAGCAAAAGATATTTTTGATAAAAGTAAACAGTCAATATGTAGTGCTGGTACAGATCTGAATGATGAGATTTTAGAGAAAATATCTTCAAATGAGATAAACAAATTGGAAATTGTTAATATTGATCCTATTAATAAAGGTCCTTACATACTCGAGACATTAAAAGTTGATAAAAATAGAAGCAAAGCTGATGCTCTTAATGACATATACAAAGTGCTAAGACCAGGCGAAGCTCCAACAATTGAGATAGCAGAAGAGGTCTTTAATAATTTATACTTTAATAAAGAGAGATACGATTTATCTGAAGTTGGAAGAGTAAAACTTAATTCAAAATTAAATTTAAATAGGGATGCAAAAGACAACACATTAAATTCGGAGGATATAATTGCTATCATCAAGTTTATGCTGGATTTGAGAGATGGGAAAGGCGATGTAGATGATATTGACCATCTAGGAAATCGAAGAGTAAGATCAGTTGGAGAATTAGTAGAAAATCAATTTAGGATTGGGCTCTTAAGAATGGAGCGAACAGTTAAAGAAAAAATGTCAACTTTTTTAGAAATAGAGTCTGCAATGCCTCAAGATCTAATAAATGCTAAGCCTATAACTACTTCTTTAAAGGACTTTTTTGCAACCTCGCAACTCTCACAATTTATGGATCAAACTAATCCGTTATCTGAAATCACTCATAAGAGAAGAGTTTCAGCTCTTGGCCCTGGTGGATTAACAAGAGAAAGGGCTGGATTTGAAGTTAGGGATGTGCATCCAACTCATTATGGAAGGATTTGTCCCATCGAAACTCCTGAGGGTCCAAATATCGGTCTTATAAATAGTTTAGCAACATATTGTAGAGTAAATAAATTTGGATACATTGAAAGTCCTTATAAAAAAGTTGAAAAAGGAAAAGTCACAGACGAAATTAAATATTTGTCGGCAATTGAAGAAGAGAGATACACTATAGCCCAAGCTAATTCTCCACTAAGAAAAGATGGAACTTTTGAAGAAGAATTAGTCGCTTGTAGAAAAAATTTAAATTTTCAGTTATCAAACAAAGATAATATAGATTATATAGATGTATCTCCCAAACAACTTGTTTCTGTTGCAGCAGCATTAATACCTTTTTTGGAAAATGATGATGCCAACAGAGCATTAATGGGATCCAACATGATGAGACAAGCCGTGCCTCTTTTAAAACCCGAAGCACCTTTGGTAGGCACAGGTATCGAGTCAGATGTCGCATTAGACTCTGGAGTTACAATTGTTGCTAAAAGACATGGTGTGGTTGATAAAATTGATGGAAAAAGAATTGTTGTCAAAGCAACTGATGTAAAAGATTTATCTCAATCTGCTGTAGACATTTATAATTTATCAAAATTTAAAAGGTCAAATCAAAATACATGTATAAACCAAAAACCTTTAGTTAAAGTTGGCGATCAAATAAAGCGAGGGGATATAATAGCAGATGGTCCAGCAACTAAATTAGGCGAGTTAGCTCTTGGAAAAAATGTAACAGTAGCTTTTATGCCTTGGCAAGGATACAATTTTGAAGATTCAATATTAATTTCAGAAAGGTGCGTAACTGATGATGTTTTTACTTCAATTCATATTGAAGAATACGAATCTATGGCAAGAGATACAAAGCTAGGAGCGGAAGAAATCACAAGAGATATACCTAACGTTAGTGAGGAAAGCCTCAGAAACCTCGACGAATCTGGAATTGTTTACGTCGGAGCAGAGGTGAAGCCTGGGGATATACTGGTTGGTAAAGTTACACCAAAGAGTGAAACCTCATCTAGTCCAGAAGAAAAATTATTAAGATCTATTTTTGGAGAGAAAGCTACTGATGTAAGAGATTCATCATTAAAATTACCATCTGGGAGCGCAGGTGTAGTAATAGATGTTAGAGTATTCAATAGACACGGCATAGAAAAAGATGAGAGATCAATTGCAATTGAACGCTCTGAGATTGAGTCTGTACAAGAAGATAGGAAGGTAGAAGAAGAAATACTTGAAAGGAATATAAAATCAAGGGCAACTGATTTATTAAAGAGTCAAGTTATAAACAAAAGTTACAAAAATTTAAAATCAGGCCTTACTTTAAATAAAAATGATCTTGATACTTTATCGCTGAAGGATTTATGGAAAATTTCCTTCAAAGAAGAAAAAATTAACGAAAATCTTCTTAAACTAAAAAACCAATTTGATAATGCCAATGAAGATATAAAAATTAGATTTGATGACAAAGTAAACAAAATTCAACAAGGCGATGATCTGTTACCAACGGTAATGAAAGTAGTTAAGGTATTTGTTGCAGTTAAAAGAAGACTTATGCCTGGTGATAAAATGGCAGGTAGACATGGAAACAAGGGCGTTGTTAGTAAAATAGTTCCTGTTGAAGACATGCCCTATATGGAAAATGGTAAACCTGTTGACATTGTACTTAATCCGTTAGGTGTTCCAAGCAGAATGAATGTTGGGCAAATTCTTGAAACACATTTAGGCTGGTCATGTTCAGAGTTGGGAGAACAAATTAAAACATATTTAAAAGAATTTGAGGAAAAATTTGAAAATTTAAAGACTAAACTTAAAGAGATCTACGGTCAAAAATATTTTGATAATGTATTATCTAAATTATCAAAAAAAGAAATTTTCGAATTAATTGAAAATATTTCTAATGGCATACCTATAGGAACTCCAGTTTTTGATGGAGCTTCTACAGATGATATTACAAAAATGTTAGATTTGGCGAAACTACCCTCTAGTGGTCAAACACATTTATGGGACGGTAGAACTGGTGAGAGGTTTGACAGACCTGTAACAGTTGGAACTATATATATGTTAAAACTTAATCATTTAGTTGAAGATAAGATCCACGCCAGATCGACTGGACCATATAGCTTGGTAACACAACAACCATTAGGAGGGAAAGCTCAACTAGGAGGTCAAAGATTTGGTGAAATGGAAGTCTGGGCCTTGGAAGCATATGGTGCATCTTATTCTCTTCAAGAAATTTTAACGGTAAAATCTGATGATGTAGCTGGAAGAACAAAGGTTTATGAGACAATAGTAAAAGGTAATAATAATTTTGAGTCTGGGGTGCCAGAGTCCTTTAATGTTTTAATAAAAGAAATTAGAGCTTTGGGATTAAATATTGAATTGAATTAATATGGAAAAGAATTTAACAAAGAATTTGCAAAATCAAGGTTCAATTTCTGAAAATAATTTTGGAAGCATAAAAATTACATTAGCAAGTCCTGATAAAATTAAATCCTGGTCTTACGGCGAAATAAAAAAACCTGAAACTATTAATTATAGAACCTTTAGACCTGAAAAAGATGGTTTATTCTGCTCTAGAATATTTGGTCCAGTAAAAGATTACGAGTGTTTATGTGGAAAATATAAAAGAATGAAATTTAGGGGCATTGTTTGTGAAAAATGCGGAGTAGAAGTAACTAAATCCAATGTAAGAAGGGAAAGAATGGGTCACATTGATCTAGCTTGTCCAGTGGCACATATCTGGTTTTTAAAATCACTTCCAAGCAGAATTTCGCTAGCCATAGATATGAAACTTAAAGAAGTTGAGAAAGTCCTCTATTTTGAAAGTTTTATAGTTATTGAACCTGGCTTAACAAAACTAAAAAAAGGTCAGCTTATGAGCGAAGATGAGCTAGTTAAAGCTCAAGATGAGTATGGTGAGGATTCTTTTACTGCTGGTATTGGAGCTGAAGCTGTTAGAGAAATTTTATTGAGCTTAGATTTAGAGAAAGAACAAAAAAAACTAAGAGAAGCTTTAAAAGAAGTCAAATCAAAAGTCACTGAGGAAAGAACCATTAAAAGGTTGAAATTAATTGAATCATTTATTACCTCGGGAAATAAACCAGAATGGATGATTTTAACAACAGTGCCAGTGATACCACCAGAGTTAAGGCCATTGGTTCCGTTAGATGGTGGAAGATTCGCAACATCTGACTTAAATGACTTATATAGAAGAGTAATTAATCGAAACAACCGACTAAAAAGATTACTAGATCTTAAAGCACCTGATATCATTGTAAGAAACGAAAAAAGAATGTTACAAGAATCTGTTGATGCTTTATTTGATAACGGGCGAAGAGGAAGAGTTATAACTGGGACTGGAAAGAGACCTTTAAAATCCCTAGCCGAAATGTTGAAAGGCAAACAAGGTCGTTTCAGGCAAAATTTATTAGGAAAAAGAGTAGATTATTCTGGAAGGTCAGTAATTGTTGTTGGACCAGAATTAAAATTACATCAATGTGGTTTACCAAAAAAGATGGCTCTTGAATTGTTTAAACCATTTTTATACGCAAGACTTGATAAGTTAGGTTTAGCCACGACTATTAAGCAGGCAAAAAGATTAGTTGAAAAAGAAAAAAGTGAGGTTTGGGATGCCTTAGAATATATAATTAGAGAGCACCCAGTATTATTAAATAGAGCACCTACTTTACATAGACTAGGTGTGCAAGCTTTTGAAGCTAAATTAATTGAGGGAAATGCCATTGAGCTGCACCCTTTAGTTTGTGCAGCATTTAATGCAGATTTTGATGGAGATCAAATGGCAGTCCATATTCCTTTAAGTTTAGAAGCTCAGTTAGAGGCTAGGGTTTTAATGATGTCTACAAATAACATTTTAAGTCCATCAAATGGAAAACCGATTATTGTACCAAGTCAGGATATTGTTTTAGGAATTTATTATCTCTCACAAGACTCAAAATCAGATAAACCTAAAGGAATTTTTACTAATATTGATGAGATTGAACAAGCATTAGAAAATAAATCTATTAGTTTACACTCCAAAATAGTTTCAATGTTTGAAACTATTGATGAAAATAATAATATTACAAAACAAAAATATGTTAGCACTGCTGGAAGATTCTTGTTAGCTAATTTGCTTCCTAAAAATTATAATATAAAATTTACTTTAGTGGACAAACTTCTTACAAAAAAGAATGTGTCTGAAGTAATTGATACAATATTTAGATATTGCGGACAAAAAGAGACAGTAATTTTTTGTGACAGAATAAAAACTCTAGGTTTTAAACATGCTTTTAAAGCAGGTATTTCCTTTGGAAAAGACGACTTAATTATTCCTAAAACAAAAGAAAATCTTATAAATGATACAAAAAAAAGAATTGAAGAATACGAAAAACAATATTCTGATGGATTAATAACAAGAGGGGAAAAATATAACAAAGTTGTAGATATCTGGTCTAAGTGTACAGACACAGTTGCAAACGAGATGATGAAAGAAATATCTTCAGCAGAAAAAGTTTACGAGAATGATAGAATTGAAACCAATTCAGTTTATATGATGGCTGATTCTGGGGCACGAGGTTCTCAGGCTCAAATGAAACAATTAGCTGGGATGAGAGGATTAATAGCGAAACCCTCTGGCGAAATAATCGAAACACCAATAATATCAAATTTTAAAGAAGGTTTATCAGTTTTAGAGTACTTTAACTCGACTCACGGCGCAAGAAAAGGTTTAGCAGATACTGCGCTTAAAACCGCAAACTCAGGTTATTTAACTAGACGTTTATGCGATGTAGCTCAAGATATTCAAATTACTTCAAAAGAGTGTGATATTAAAAAAAGATCTTCAATAAATATTTCTGAAATTATTGAGGGTGGAAATATTTTAGTAAGTCTTTCTGAAAGAATACTTGGAAGAGTGATTGCTGAAAATATTAAACACCCTATAAGCGGAGAAGCTCTTATACAAAAAGGTAAATTAATTGACGAAGCAGACTGTGAAAAAGTTGATGCAGCAGGCGTAAAATCAGTTCAAGTTTACTCAGTTATAACATGTGCTTCAACAAAAGGTGTTTGCGCTACATGCTACGGTAGAGATCTATCAAGAGGAAAACTTGTAAGTATTGGTGAGGCAATTGGTATGATAGCTGCTCAGTCTATTGGTGAACCAGGTACTCAATTAACTATGAGAACTTTCCATGTAGGTGGGACAGCTCAGATTAAAGAAGAGTCACAAATTATTTCTCAAACAAAAGGAAGACTTAAGATTATTAACAAAAATTTAATAGAGGATTCAAAAAAGAATATTATAGTAATGGGAAGAAACACTCAGTTAAGTATTGAAGACGAAAACAAAAGACAGTTAGCAATTTATAAAGTAAATTATGGTTCCAAATTATTTTTTAAAGATGATGATCTAATAGAAAAAGGTAAAAAAATTGCAGAATGGGATCCTTATACTTTACCAGTGATAGCGGAGACTTCAGGAATTGTAAACTATATGGACCTTGTGGAGGGTACTTCACTAACTGAGACTCTGGATGACGCCACTGGTATATCATCAAAATCAGTGACTGATTGGAAATCGTTGAGTAAAAATTCTGAATTAAAACCCCGTTTAACATTGAGAAACGATAAAGGCGAAATAATTAAAAAAGCTGATGGCAATGAAGCTAGATACTATTTAGTTCCTGATACGATATTATCTGTTAAAGATGGTCAAAAAGTATCTGCTGGGGACGTGTTAGCAAGACTTCCAAAAGAAACTTCTAAAACTAAGGATATTACTGGAGGCTTACCAAGAGTCGCTGAATTATTTGAAGCAAGAAGACCAAAAGATAGCGCTATAATTGCTGAGAATGATGGAGTTATTGAATTTGGGAAAGAAGTTCGAGGAAAACAAAAAATTTCTATTGTTTCTTCTAATGGTGAGTCCTCAAATTATTTAATTCCAAAAGGTAAACATGTGAATTTTAATCAAGGTGAAAAAATTAAAAAAGGTGAGTACTTATTGGATGGAAGCCCAGCGCCACATGATATATTAAGAATTTTAGGTGTTGAAAAATTGACAGAGTATTTTGTTAGTGAAGTTCAAGAAGTTTATAGATTACAAGGCGTGGTTATTAACGACAAACACATCGAAACGATTGTAAGACAAATGTTAAAAAAAGTTGAAGTAAAAAATCCAGGGGATTCCGATCTGTTATTAGGTGAAGTAATAGATCTTAATGATATAAAAGCATTAAATGAGAAACTTGCATCTGATAAGAAAAACCAAGTTAAATTTGAAAGAGTTTTACTTGGTATAACAAAGGCTTCTTTGCAAACAAATTCCTTCATATCTGCTGCTTCTTTCCAAGAAACAACCCGTGTTCTAACAGATGCATCAATAAAAGGTAAAATTGATCACTTAGAGGGATTAAAAGAAAACGTAATTGTAGGAAGATTAGTTCCAGCTGGAACAGGATTAACTAAAATGGGCTGGGATAAAGCTGCTCAAAAAGAAGATCAGCTTAGACTCGAAGAATTGAATAAACAAGAGCAAGAGACCCCTCAAACGCCTGAATAACAAAGTAATTTTACGCATTATATCTTCTCAATTATCATTGACTTTTTCAAGTTCAATGTTAGTTTATCGCAAATTTTGAAAGTTAGAAGTAAGGCAATACTATACCTTAAACACTAACAATAAATTCGACCTGTCCTACGTTCTATTTCAAAATATTATTATGCCGACTATAAACCAGTTGATAAAAAAACCTAGGGTGAAGCCTTTAGTTCGAAATAAGGTCCCCGCTTTGCAAAAGCAACCACTTAAAAGAGGTGTTTGTGTAAAAGTTTATACTACAACTCCAAAGAAACCAAATTCAGCTTTGAGAAAAGTAGCGAGAGTAAGACTATCGAATGGATTTGAGGTAACCGCTTATATACCTGGAGAAGGTCACAATCTTCAAGAACACTCCGTAGTAATGATAAGAGGTGGTCGAGTAAAAGACTTGCCTGGTGTTCGTTACCATATCTTAAGAGGAAATCTTGATACACAGGGTGTTGCTAATAGAAAAAAAAGAAGATCTTTATACGGAACAAAAAAACCTAAATAATTCAATGTCTAGAAAACGAAAAGCGCCAATAAGAAAAATATATCCAGATCCAAAATATCGATCAGTTATTATTTCAAAATTTATTAACTCAATAATGTATGACGGAAAAAGATCCACAGCAGAAAAAATTTTATATGATGCGCTCGAAAAAATTAAATCTAAAAGCAAAGATGATCCGCTTAAAGTTTTTAATAGTGCTATTAATAACGTTAAACCAAATTTAGAAGTTAGATCAAGAAGAGTCGGAGGAGCAACTTATCAAGTTCCAGTTGAAGTTAAACCTAATAGAGGACAGGCTTTAGCTTTAAGATGGTTAATTGATGCAACAAGAAAAAGAAAAAACAAAACGATGTCTGAAAAACTATATTTTGAAATATTAGATGCATCTCAAAACAAGGGGTCAGCGATTAAAAAAAGAGAGGACACTCATAAAATGGCAGAGTCAAATAAAGCATTTGCACATTTTAGGTGGTAATTATGAGTAAAAAATATTCTTTAAACAAATATAGAAATATAGGAATTATGGCGCACATCGATGCAGGTAAAACAACTACTACCGAAAGAATCTTATATTACACAGGTAAAAGTCACAAAATAGGGGAAGTACATGATGGTGCCGCAACAATGGATTGGATGGAACAAGAGCAAGAAAGAGGTATAACAATAACTTCAGCAGCAACCACTTGTTTTTGGAGAGACCATAGGATCAATATTATTGATACACCGGGACACGTAGATTTTACAATTGAAGTAGAAAGATCTCTAAAAGTTTTAGACGGGGCAGTAGCAGTATTTGATGGAGTAGCAGGCGTAGAACCACAATCAGAAACAGTGTGGAGACAGGCTGACAAATATAAAGTTCCAAGAATATGTTTTGTTAATAAACTAGATAGAACTGGAGCAGATTTTTTTAGATGCGTAGATATGATAAAAGAAAGACTTGGTGCAAAACCTCTTGTCCTTCAAATTCCTGTAGGTATTGAAGCAGATCTAAAGGGAATTATAGATCTGGTTAAAATGAAAGCTGTTATCTGGCAAAACGAAGACCTTGGAGCAAAATTTGACTTAGTAGATATACCTGAAGATTTAAAAGAAAAGGCATCACAATATAGAAAAGAATTAGTTGAAACAGCAGTAGAAGAGGATGAAAAGTTAATGGAGGAATATCTTAACGGAAAAGAGCCTTCAGAATCAGATTTAATTAAATGTATTAGAAAGGGAACTTTAGCATTTAATTTTGTACCAATAACTACTGGATCTGCTTTTAAAAATAAAGGAGTTCAACCATTATTAGATGCAGTTATAGATTACTTACCCAGCCCAGAGGATTTAAAATCAATTGAAGGTACAAAACTAGGGTCAGAAGAAAAAGTTCAAATGAAATTTGCTGATAATGAGCCTTTTTCGGGATTAGCTTTTAAAGTAGCCAACGATCCTTTTGTTGGATCTTTAACTTTTGTTAGGATTTATTCGGGAACATTAAAATCTGGTACATCCGTTTACAATTCCTCAAAAGAAAAATCAGAGCGTGTAGGAAGAATGTTATTAATGCACGCCAATAGCAGAGAAGACATTAAAGAGGCAAATGCTGGAGATATAGTTGCATTAGCAGGTTTGAAGTACACGATTACTGGTCACACTTTATGTGGTGAAGATAATCCTATTTTACTAGAACCTATGGAATTCCCTGACCCTGTGATTGAAATTGCAGTTGAACCGAAAACTAAAGGAGATCAAGAAAAAATGGGTGAAGCTTTAGGTAGACTGGCTAAAGAGGATCCATCTTTTAGAGTAACATCAGACGAAGAGTCAGGTCAGACAATTATTAAGGGAATGGGAGAACTACATTTGGATATCATTGTAGATAGAATGAAAAGAGAATTCAAAGTTGAAGCTAATATTGGAGCCCCACAAGTTGCATATCGAGAGACCATTCTTGGCTCATCAGAAGTGACCTATATACACAAAAAACAAAGTGGTGGAGCAGGCCAATTCGCAAAAGTTACTTTACTAGTTGAACCCTTGGAACCAGGCAAAGGAAGAGAAGTTGAAAATAAAATTAAAGGCGGGGCAATACCAAAAGAGTTTATTCCTGGAGTAGAAAAAGGAGTTGAAAGCGTTGCAGACAGTGGAATTTTAGCAGGCTTTCCTTTAATAGACTACAAAGTTACTATTCTTGATGGATTACATCATGATGTAGATTCAAGTGTCTTAGCTTTTGAAATTGCAAGTAGAATGTGTTTTAGAGACGCGTGCACAAAGGCACAATTAAAATTATTAGAACCTATTATGAAAGTTGAAGTCGTTACCCCAGAAGATTTCATGGGTGATGTAATTGGTGACCTCAACAGTCGAAGAGGTCAAGTAGGATCAACAGAACCCAGAGGAAACGCTACTGCAATTCAGGCATCTGTTCCCTTAGCTAATATGTTTGGTTATATAAATAATCTGAGATCATCAACGCAAGGAAGAGCTCAATACACGATGCAATTCAGTCATTATGATAAAGTCCCACAAAATGTTCAGGATGAAGTAACAAAGAAATTAGCATAACATGGAAAATCAAAATATAAGAATTCATTTAAAAGCTTACGATAATAAAATTTTAGATCTATCGACTGAGGAGATTGTAAACACTGCTAAAAGAACTGGAGCTCAAGTCAAAGGACCAATTCCTTTACCGACTAGAATAGAAAGATTTACTGTTTTAAGATCTCCTCATATTGATAAAAAAAGTAGAGAACAGTTCGAGTCAAGAACACATAAAAGATTAATTGATATAATTGAACCAACTCCACAAACAGTAGAGGCTTTAATGAAATTAGATCTTGCCTCTGGTGTTGACATAGAAATAAAGATTTAAAATGACGATAGGATTAATAGGAACTAAATTAGGTATGACCAGAGAGTTTATAGAGTCAGGTCAATCTATACCTGTAACGGTAATTAAAATTGAAAAAGGTCGTGTTATAGATGTGATTGAAAAAGAAAAAAGAGGTTATTCAGCGATTAAAGTTGGTTATTTTAAAATTAAAAATTCAAAACTTACTAAACAAATGAAAGGATTTTTTGCAAAAAAAAATACAGAACCAAAAAAAATTTTAAAAGAATTTAGAGTAGAAAGTACTGAAAATTTTAAAACAGGTAATGAACTAGGTCTAGAAATTTTTAAAGATAAAAAATTTGTTGATATTAAAGCCAAAACTATAGGTAAGGGTTTTGCAGGAGTTATGAAAAGATGGAATTTTGGTGGACTAAGAGCGTCGCATGGTGTTTCAGTTTCTCATAGATCTCATGGTTCTACTGGACAAAATCAGGATCCTGGTAAAGTTTTTAAAGGAAAAAAAATGGCTGGCCATATGGGTGATAAATACAGAACTATGTTAAATTTGGAAATAATTAAGTCAGACA
This sequence comes from uncultured Pelagibacteraceae bacterium, assembly GCA_902553555.1. Lineage (GTDB taxonomy): Bacteria > Pseudomonadota > Alphaproteobacteria > Pelagibacterales > Pelagibacteraceae > Pelagilacustribacter. The sequence goes on along the minus strand of CACDLE010000002.1, from coordinate 37,999 downwards.
TTGATAATAATCTTCTATATATAAAAGGATCTATTCCAGGAAGTAAAAATACAACAGTTTATTTAAGAGGTTCAATTAAAAATATTTCAAGAAAAACAACACTTGAGAAATATAAAGAAAAATTAAAAAAAACTGAGGCCGCAAAGGGAAAAAAGAAATAAATGAAAGTAAAGTTGCTTAACATTGATAACACAAAATCAGAGTTAGTCGAAGTTTCTGATAAGCTTCTGAAACAAAAGATAAACCACAAACTTATTAAGTCTGTAGTGGATTGGCAATTGAATCATTTAAAACCTAGAACAGCAAAAACTAAACAGAAAAACGAAATTAAAGGTTCGACAAGAAAAATCGTACCTCAAAAAGGTAGTGGAGGAGCTCGACATGCTAGTAGAAAAGCTCCAATATTTGTTGGTGGAGGTATAGCTCATGGACCCAAAGGTGCAGTTTACAAATTTAAAAAAATTAATAAAAAAGTCAGAAAAATAGCTTTAGCTCAAACATTAACAAAAAAAAATATGGATAAAAATTTATATATCCTATCTGATGTAAAAAAAAAGATTAAGAAAACAAAGGAATTTAATAAATTTTTAGTCACTAATAATTTAAAAAATGTTGTTATAATTTCGGATAAAATTTCATTAGAAAATATTTATACATCAGCTAGAAATATAAAGGATCTTAAGGTCATTAACGAAGCGGGCGCAAATATTTATGACATGTTAAAATATAAAAATGTTTTGCTAACGTTAAGCTCTATAAAAAGTCTTGAAAAAAGGATATTTGATGAAAAAAATTAATAGCTTAGACTCTATAATTAGACCAATAATAACTGAAAAAGCTACTATTTTGTCTGAACAGAATAAAACTGTTTTTAAAGTTCATAGCTCAGCCAACAAAAAAAATATAAAAAAAAATATTGAAAAAATATTTAAAGTAAATGTAATAAAAGTAAACATTATTAATCTAAAATCAAAAAAGAAGCTTAAACAAGGAAGACTTTCTACTAAAAGTGGTTACAAAAAAGCGATTGTTACTTTAAAAAAAGGTCAGAGTATTGATCTTGCAACTGGAATATAATTATGGCTCTTAAAACTTTTAAACCTTATACTAAATCTAATAGAGGAACAGTAATTGTTGATAAATCAAATCTTTGGAAGGGTGCGCCTTATAAACCCTTAACAAAAGGGCAAAAGTCAACTGGTGGAAGAAATAATTATGGTAGAATAACTTCTAGGCATAGAGGTGGTGGTTCAAAACATAAATTCAGAGTAATAGATTTTTATAGAAAAAAGAAAAATGTCAGCGCAGATATAGAAAGAATAGAATATGATCCTAATAGAACTTCTCATATAGCTTTAGTTAAATATGAGGATAACGAGAGAAAATATATTATATGCCCACAGGGTTTAAAAGTCGGTGATAAAATAATCTCAGGCGAGAATGTTGAAATAAAAATTGGAAACTGTCTGCAGTTAAAAGATATTCCTCCGGGAACAAATGTACATAATGTTGAATTAATACCTGGTAATGGCGGCAAGTTAGCAAGATCGGCAGGTTCCTCAGTAACATTATCTGGAATAGACGGTGATTATGCTATTCTTAAGTTATCATCTGGAGAAACAAGAAAAGTAAGCGTAAATTGTTGTGCGACGATTGGAACTGTGTCTAATCCTGACCAAAAGAATATTAAAATCGGTAAAGCTGGAAGAAATAGATGGAAAGGTGTAAGACCTCAATCAAGAGGTGTTGCTATGAATCCAGTCGACCATCCGCACGGTGGTGGTGAAGGTAAAACTTCAGGGGGCAGAAGCCCTGTTTCACCTTGGGGTCAATCATCCAAGGGCTTGAAAACTAGAAAACCAAAAAGAAGTGATAAGTTTATAATTTCTAGAAGAAAGAAAAGGAAATAATTATGACAAGATCAATTTGGAAAGGACCTTTTGTACACCCAAGTTTATTAAAGAAAATTGATAAACTTAAAAACCAACCATCAAAAAAACCTATCAAAACTTGGTCTAGAAACTCTACAATTATTCCAGATTTTGTTGGTCATAGCTTTATGATTCACAATGGAAAATCATTCATTCCGATAACAATTTCTGAGGAGATGGTGGGGCATAAATTAGGTGAATTTGCTCCAACAAGATCTTTTAAGGGTCATACACCAGCTGATAAAAAAGCTGCTGCAGAAAAAGCAGCTGCTGCACCATCAGGAGGAACAGATGCAAAAAAATAATACTGTTAAAGCTATAAATAAAAACGTGAGATCAAGTCAAAGAAAAATTTCATTAGTCTTGGATCATATAAGAGGTAAAAAAGTTGGTATTGTTCTTAAGGATTTAGAATTTATTAGAAAAAAAATATCCCTCGATATAAGCAAAACAGTGAAATCAGCTTTGGCTAACGCAGAAAATAATAAACAATATGACATTGATAATTTATTTATCAAAGAGGCATATGTTGGAAAATCTCTAGTTATGAAAAGATTTAGACCGAGAGCTAAAGGTAGAGCTAGTCCAATAAAAAAACCTTTTAGCAGAATAACTATAGTTCTAAGTGAAAAAAAGGAGGCAAAAGATGGGTCAAAAAATTAATCCTATTGGTTTAAGACTAGGCATAAATAGAGGTTGGGATTCTACTTGGTTTGCTAAGAAAAAGGATTTTGGAAAATATCTTATTGAGGATTTCAAAATTAGAGAATTTATAAAAAAGAATATTACTAATTCAGGTGTGTCTGAGATAATCATAGAACGGTCTTCAAAAAAGTGTACAGTTTCTATTCATACATCTAGACCTGGTTTTGTTATAGGAAAAAAGGGCTCAGATATTGAAAAGATTAAAAAGAATTTGATGAAGATCACGGATAGTGAGGTTAATGTAAATATCAAGGAAATAAAAAAACCAGAGCTAAATGCTAATTTAGTAGCCGAAAATATAGCGCAACAATTAGTTAAAAGAATTGCTTACAGAAGAGCAATGAAGCGTGCGATGCAATCTGCTATGAGATTAAATGCTAAAGGCATTAAAGTAATGGTAAGCGGTAGATTGGCTGGGAACGAAATAGCTAGAACAGAGTGGCTAAGAGAAGGAAGTATACCATCTCACACTTTAAGAGCTAATATCGACTATGGTTTTGCCGAAGCTTTAACAACATATGGAATAATCGGTATTAAAGTTTGGATATATAAAGGGGCGTTATTTGAAAAAGACGTCGAAAAAGAAAAAAAAGAAAGGGTGAAAAATGTTACAGCCAACAAGAACTAAATTTAGAAAAGCCTTTAAAGGGAGGATACATGGAAAAGCCTCAAGAGCAGTTACATTAAACTATGGACAATTTGGTTTAAAGGCTATGCAGCCAGAAAGAGTTATTGGAAAGCAAATAGAAGCGGCAAGGGTTGCTTTAACACGTTATATGAAGAGAACTGGAAAAGTATGGACTAGAGTATTTCCCAACATCCCTGTTTCAAAGAAACCAACCGAAGTACGTATGGGTAAAGGTAAAGGTTCACCTGAGTATTATGCATGTAGAGTAAAACCAGGAAGAATAATATTTGAGGTTGATGGAGTATCTGAAGAAGTAGCAAGAGAAGCGCTTTACAAAGCTTCAGCTAAATTACCAATTAAAACAAAATTTATAAGTAGATAAAATGGCAAAAAAGAAAAAAGAAGATAAAAAATTAACAAAAGACCAAGCAATAAAAAAACTTGAGATATTAAAAAAAGACTTATTTAATATAAGATTTAAAAAAATAAACAATCAGGTTGAAAATCCTGCCTTATACAATGAGATTAAAAAGAATATAGCAAGATTAAATACAACTATAAGAAATAATAATGACAAAAAAAATACTTAAAGGCGTTGTTACCAGCGCAAAAAATAATAAGACTGTAGTGGTAGAAGTCACTAGAAAATTTGCGCATCCTTTTTATGGAAAAGTAATAAAGAGATCAAAAAAATATCACGCCCATGACGAAAAGAACAAAATTAAAGAGGGTCAAATTATTTCAATTGAAGAATGTAAACCAATTTCCAAGAAAAAAAGATGGAGAATTAAGGAATAATGATACAAGTTCAAACAGAATTAAATGTAGCTGATAACACAGGCGCGAGAAGAGTTGAGTGTATTAAGGTTCTTGGCGGCTCGAAAAGAAGGTATGCTTCAGTTGGAGACATTATTATCATTAGTGTTAAAGATGCTATACCTAAAGGAAAGGTTAAAAAAGGTGCTGTTCACAAAGCGGTTGTAGTTAGAACTAGAAAAGAAATTTACAGAAATGATGGTTCAAAAATACAATTTGATACAAATGCAGTCGTTTTAACTGATGATAAAGGTGAACCAATCGGAACAAGAATTTTTGGTCCAGTTACTAGAGAATTAAGGGTAAAAGGTCATACTAAAATAATCTCACTAGCTCCGGAGGTTCTTTAAAGATGAATATAAAAAAAGGCGCACAAATTAAAGTATTATCTGGAAAGGATAAAGGTAAAACTGGAGAAGTGCTAGAAATCGATAGAAAGAATGGAAGATTGAAAGTTAAATCAATAAACATGATTAAAAAACATTTAAAACCAACAAAAGAAAATAAAGGTGGAATTGTTTCTAAGGAAAATTTTATTCATATATCTAATATAAAAAATATTGACAATAAAAAGAAAACTGAAAAAATTAAGAAAGAGATTAAAAAATGATACCTAGACTTAAAAGCTTGTATGAAAATAATATAGTCAATAATTTGATGACTAAATTGAATTTTAAGAACAAAAATCAAGCACCTAAATTGATCAAAATTGTTATTAATATGGGTTTAGGTGAAGATGCATCTGATGGCAAAAAAGTTCAAACTAGTTTAGAAGATTTAACTTTAATTAGTGGTCAAAAGGCTGTTATCACAAAATTTAAAAAATCTATTTCTAATTTTAAAACAAGGCAGGGGCAAAGCGCTGGAGTAAAAGTAACTTTAAGATCGAATAGAATGTATGAATTTATCGATAGACTTGTTAACATTGCATTACCAAGGATTAAAGATTTTAGAGGATTAAAGTCATCAGGTATTGATAATTCTGGAAATTATAGCTTTGGTATAAAAGAACATATTGTTTTTCCAGAGGTAAATTTTGACAAAGTTGATAAGATCAGAGGTCTAGATATAACAATAGTAACGTCTAGCTCTTCGAAACAAAGTACATTGGCACTACTTAAGGAATTTAATTTTCCTATAACAGAAAAAAAAGAGAGGTAAAATGGCAAAAAAAAGTTCGATTCAGAAAAATCTTAAAAGAATAAAAATGGTAGATAGATATGCAAAAAAAAGAGACTCACTTAAAAAGATTATTAAAAATAAAAAATTAGAGTTATCAGAAAGATTTGCTGCGCAATTAAAATTAGATAAGCTGCCAAAAAATTCTTCAAAAGTAAGAATAAGAAATAGATGTGGAATTACAGGTAGACCACATGGTTATTATAGAAAATTAAAAATTTCTAGGATTGCACTGCGTGATATGGCTTCGGCAGGAAAAATTCCTGGTATAACAAAATCGAGTTGGTAGGAGGAAAATGAGTATAATTGATCCAGTAGGAGATATGTTTACTAGAATAAGAAATGGACAGATGAGAAATCTGAGTTTTGTAATTGTTCCAGCTTCTAAATTTAGAGTAAAAATATTAGATATTTTAAAAAATGAAGGATATATAGCGAATTATATTCAAGAAAATTCAGACACTAATAAAAAAACTCTTAAAGTAAATTTAAAGTATTATGAGGGTAGCCCTGTAATAAAAGAAATTAAAAGAATTTCTAAACCAGGCAGAAGAGTATATTCTAGAGCAAATAGTATACCAAGAATTCAAAATGGTTTAGGATTAGCTATTATTTCCACACCCCAAGGAGTTATGTCAGATGTGGATGCTAGAAAAAATAACATTGGTGGAGAGGTAATTTGTAAGGTGTTTTAATGTCGAAGATAGGAAAAAAAAGTATAATATTGCCAAAGGATACCACTGTTAAAGTGGAAGGAGATAAATTAACTATAAATGGACCAAAAGGAAGTAAAATACTTTTTATTAGTGAAAAAATATTTGTAACAAAAATTAATGATAAAAATGAATTTCAAATATCTCCTAAAGATAAAGAAACGGATAACAAAACCTCTTTATTATGGGGCACTTATAGGAGTTTGATTAATAATGCAATAATAGGAGTGTCAGTTGGTCACGAAAAGATACTAGAACTAAATGGTGTTGGTTTTAGAGCAAATTTAAAGGGAGATATTTTAAATTTACAAATAGGCTTTAGTCATGATGTAAATTTTAAGATACCCAAAGATGTAAAACTTCTGGTTGAAAAACAAACAGTAATAAAAATAAATGGAGTAGATAAAGAGTTAGTAGCAAAAATCGCAGCTGACATTAAAGCATTAAAACCAATTGAACCCTATAAAGGAAAAGGAATAAAAGAGAGAAATGAATACATACTTAGAAAAGAAGGAAAAAAGAAATAAATGAGAAAAATCAACACTAAAATTAAAAGAAAAATAAGAAATAGAAAAAAACTTAAGAGGGTAAGCCAAAATAAGTTAAGAGTTTCTGTTTATAAATCTTTAAAGAATATTTCTGCACAAATAATAGATGATAATTTAAAAAAAACAATAGTTTCTGCCTCATCAGTAGAAAAGGCTTTAAAAAAAGATAAGATTAAAAAAATTGATTTATCAAATACTATTGGTGAACTCTTAGCAAAAAGAGCTAAAGAAAAAAAAATTGACAGTGTATATTTTGACAGAGGTGCATACAAATATCATGGAAGAATTAAAGCTTTAGCAGACTCATTAAGGAAGAATGGATTAAAATTTTAATATGATAGAAAACGAATTTAAAGAAAAATTAGTTGCTATAAATAGAATTACCAAGGTAGTCAAAGGAGGAAGAAGATTTGGATTTGCTGCCTTAGTAGTTGTGGGAAATCAAAAAGGATCTATCGGAATTGGCCAAGGTAAATCTAAACAGGTACCTGATGCCATCAAAAAAGCAACAGAGGTAGCTAAAAGAAACCAAGTTAAGATCCCTCTTAAAGACGGCAGAACCCTTCATCACGATGTGAAAGGTAAAAATGGATCTGGAAAAGTTTTTATGAGGTCAGCTCCAGCTGGCACAGGCATAATTGCTGGTGGTGCAATTAGATCAGTTTGCGAGGTTTTGGGTATTCAAGACGTAGTTGCTAAATCATTAGGCTCAGCAAATCCACATAACGTTTTGAAAGCTTGTGTAAATGGCTTACGTACACAGACTTCGCCAAAAATTTTATCAAATATAAGAGGAAAAAAAATATCTGAAATAATATCCAAGAGAGAAAATAAATAATGAGACTAAATAATTTTGAAAAAAGTAATAAAAAAAAGATTAGACCAGGTAGAGGTATAGGCTCAGGTAAAGGAAAAACTTCTGGAAGAGGACACAAAGGTCAAAAATCTAGATCAGGAGTTGCAATAAAAAGTTTTGAGGGCGGTCAAATGCCTTTATATAGAAGACTACCAAAAAGAGGCTTTAAATCTTTTAAGAACAATAAAATCGCAATAATTAATCTAGCAAACATTCAAAATTATCATGAGCAAAAAAAGATAGATTTAAAGGAAAGTGTTGATTTAAAACTTCTTCAAAGTAAAAAGATAATATCAAAAAAATACTTAAGATTAAAAATCTTAGGTCAAGGAGAAATTAAAAATAAACTTAATATAACGGCTAATTTCATTTCAAAACAAGCAAAAGAGAAAATTGAAAAAATTGGTGGCAAATTAACTCTTTTAAAAAAATAAATTAATATGTCTAGTGAAAATTTATCTACTGGAGCATTTAGTCAAGCAACTGACCTTAAAAATAGAATATTCTTTACAATATTTCTTTTAATAATTTATAGACTAGGCACTTATGTGCCTTTAGCTGGAATTGACCCAGACTCTTTGAAAGAAATTATGGCCTCAAGTCAAAAAGGTCTTCTTGGAATGTTTAATATGTTTTCAGGTGGTGCAGTTACTAGGATGGCAATTTTTGCTTTGGGTATTATGCCTTATATTTCATCCTCAATTATTGTTCAGCTTTTAACTGGTACATCGGATTATTTTAAAAATTTAAAAGATCAAGGAGAAATAGGAAGAAAAAAAATAACACAAATTACAAGATACGGAACTGTTTTAATAGCAGGATTACAAGGTTATGGTGTATCAGTAGGATTAGAAAATGCAGGTAACTTAGTTACTGAGCCTGGTATGTATTTTCGAATTACTACAACGATTTCTTTAGTCGCTGGAACTACATTTTTAATGTGGTTAGGCGAACAAATAACATTAAGAGGGATAGGTAATGGAATTTCACTTATTATCTTTTCTGGAATTGTCGCCGAGATTCCAAGAGCATTAGCTTCAACATTTGAACTAGGAAGAACAGGTGCGCTTTCGGCATTAATGATTGTTGGAATATTTATTTTAGTGATAGTGACGGTATTATTCATCGTTTTTTTTGAAAGAGCTGTAAGAAAAATCTTAATAAACTACCCTAAAAGGCAAATGGGAAATAAAATTTATGGTGGAGAGTCTTCCCACTTGCCATTAAAAATAAATACAGCTGGAGTGATACCAGCAATTTTTGCCTCAGCTTTATTATTATTACCTGTTACAATAAGCAACTTTGGTTTTTCAGAGTCAGAATTTTTTATAAAAATTTCATCATTATTTACACAAGGTCAGCCTCTGTATATGATGTTATATGCGTCTGGAATAATATTTTTCTCATTTTTTTATACTTCGATAGTTTTTAATCCAAAAGAGACGGCTGAAAATTTAAGAAAGTATGGCGGTTATATTCCAGGCATAAGACCTGGAGAAAGATCAGCGGAATATATTGAGACCATTTTAACAAGACTTACAACTATAGGGGCAACATATCTTACAATTGTTTGTTTAATGCCTGAATTTTTAATAGCTAGATATCCAATTCCTTTTTATTTAGGAGGAACATCAATCTTAATTGTTGTTGTCGTAGCTATGGATACCGTAACTCAAGTGCAGACAAGATTAATGAGTTCTCAATATGAGTCATTGATAAAAAAAGCTAAATTTGGGAAATAGTTAAATGAACATTGTGATTTTTGGACCACCTGGAGCTGGTAAAGGAACCCAGTCTAAATTTATCGCGGAAAAATTTAATATGTATCAATTATCTACAGGTGACATTTTAAGAAAAGAAATGTCAAAAAATACTGAAATTGGAAAAAAAATATCTTCAGTAATCAATACTGGTTCCCTTGTTTCAGATCAAATCGTTTCGGATATGATTGAAAAAGTTATATCTAATAACGATTATCACAATAAAATTATTTTTGATGGATATCCAAGAAATTTAATTCAAGCAAAAAATTTGGAAAATTTGTTAAAAAAATATAAACAAAAAATTAGTATAGTGTTAAAATTATCAGTGAGTTTGGAAACTGTTAAAAAAAGAATTTCAGAAAGAAAATCTTTAGAAAAAAGAACTGATGATGATAAAGATATAGCAATTAAAAGGTACAAAACTTATGAAAATTCTACTGAACCTGTGATTGAATATTACAAAAAATTGAATTTATTAAAGGTCATTGATGGAGAAAACTCAATAGATCAAATAAATAAAGAAATTAGCGATATTATTTCCTCTATATAGGGTTGACTTTGCTTAATAACGCCATTAAATACGCTCATAGAATTAAACCCTTAATATTATGGCTCGTATAGCAGGAATAAATATTCCCCAAAACAAAGTTGTTAGCATTGCTTTAACCTATATTCATGGCATAGGTCTTCACTCGTCTAAGAAAATTTGCAGAAAATTAAATATTGCTGAAAAAACAAGAGTTAATGAATTATCTGAAGACCAAGTATTAAAAATCAGAGAGTATATCGATAGTAACCACAAAGTTGAAGGTGATCTTAGAAGAGAGGTATCTGTTAATATTAAGCGACTAGTTGATTTAGCCACATATAGAGGTAGCCGTCATAAAAAAAAATTACCAGTAAGAGGTCAAAGAACTCACTGCAATGCTCGAACAAGAAAAGGTAAAGCTATAGCCATAGCAGGAAAAAAACTTACTCCATTAAAAAAATAAAAATTATATGAATAAAAAAAATACCAAACCTGAAAATAAAGAAGTAGTTGAAAAAGAAAACCCAAAAAAAGTTTCTCAATTTAAGAAAAAAAAGAAAGTAAAACGAAACATTTCTTCGGGTATAGCTTTTGTAAACTCAACTTTTAATAACACAATAATCTCTATTGCTGATGAAACTGGCAATGTTATTTCATGGTCTTCAGCTGGTGCAAAAGGATTTAAAGGTTCAAGAAAATCCACGCCGTATGCTGCACAAGTAGCAGCCGATGATGCTGGTGCTAAAGCATACGAAATGGGTTTAAGAACTTTGACTGTTCAAGTGAAAGGACCTGGTTCAGGAAGAGAAACAGCACTAAGGTCATTACAATCAAGAGGCTTTAAAATAATTTCTATTAAAGACACAACCCCTATGCCACATAATGGAACGAGACCACCAAAAAAAAGGAGAGTATAATGCAGACGAGCTCAAATGTAATAGATAAAAATTGGAAAGATTTAATTAAACCTAATAAACTTGATATATCAAGCAATGATGATAAATCAGTAGCTAAAGTTACAGCCGAACCTCTTGAAAAAGGTTTCGGACAAACTATAGGCAATTCATTGAGAAGAATTTTGCTTTCTTCAATACAAGGAGCCGCTGTCACTGCAATTCAAATTGATGGAGTCTTACATGAGTTTTCTTCAATTAAAGGTGTGCGTGAAGATGTAACTGATATTGTACTTAATGTTAAAAACTTAGCGATTAAATCTTCGTCCTCGGGTCAGAAAAAAATAGTACTTGACGTAAAAGGCCCAAAAGAAGTGAAAGCCAAAGATATCTCTTTAGTTTCAGAAGTAGAAATTCTAAATCCAGATCAAACAATTTGTAATGTAGATGAAAAAACTAATTTTCATATGGAATTATTTATTAATACTGGTAAAGGATACGTTCCCGCTCCTAAAAATAGATCGGAAGATAGTCCTTTAGGTTTAATATCTATTGATTCATTATTTAGTCCAGTTAAAAAAGTTTCTTTTTCTATTGAGAATACTAGAGCAGGAAGTGCTTTAGATTATGATAAATTAGTTATGACAGTTGAGACTAATGGAACAGTTGCCGCTGAAGATGCAATAGCTTATTCAGCTAGAATTTTTCAAGATCAATTATCTATGTTTGTAAATTTTGAGGATCCAAAAGAAGTTGTCAAAGAAGTTAAAACATCAGAGCCAGAATTTAACAAAAACTTATTAAAAAGAGTTGAAGAATTAGAACTTTCAGTTAGATCTATGAATTGCTTAAAAAATGATAACATAATTTATATAGGAGATTTGGTTCAAAAAACTGAACCTGAGATGTTAAGAACACCAAATTTTGGCAGAAAATCATTAAATGAGATTAAAGAAGTTTTAAGCACAATGTCACTTTATCTTGGTATGGAAATTCCAAATTGGCCACCTGATAACATAGCAGAAATGTCTAAAAAACTTGAGGAAAACAATTATTAATGAGACATAATTTAGGTTATAGAAAATTAAATAAAACTTCAGAACACAGGAAAGCATTATTCAAAAACATGCTTAACTCTCTCATCAAGTATGAACAAATTGTTACTACACTTCCTAAGGCTAAGGAGCTAAAGCCACAAATAGATAAAGTTATAACTATTGGTAAAAAAAATGATCTTCATAATAAAAAAAAACTATTTTCAAAATTACAAAACCAATTTTCAGTGAAGAAAGTATTTGATGAGCTCTCTAAAAGATATAGTAAGAGGAAAGGTGGATACTCTAGGGTTCTTAAAGCTGGATTTAGAACTGGAGATGATGCTCCCATGGCTGTTATCGAGTTAGTTGATAGAAATACTGAAGCTAAAAAAATAGACAAACCCAAAAAAGTTGAAGCAGATAACAAAGAAAAAACTAAAGCTGCAACAAAATAAATATTAGTTCCTGCATGGTAGAAAAGCACGTTATCAATGCACAAGCACATAATACACGAATTGATAGATGGTTTAGCAATCAAATCAAACATCTTCCAAATTCGCTGTTACAAAGATTATTTAGGTTAAAAAAAATTAAGGTAAATAGAAAAAAAATTAAATCATCATATAGGCTTAAAACTGGAGATGTTGTAGAAATATATAATTTAAATGACTACAAACCGACAAATTTTAAGAAAAAAATAAATTATATTCCTTCATCTAAAGAGAGTAAAAATATAAATGAATTAGTTATTCACGAAAACGAGGACTTTGTAGTAATTAATAAACCTCGGGGCATAGCAGTTCAATCAGGTACAAAAAATTTAAAAAACATTATAGATGTTTTAAAATATTCCAAATTTTTTAATGAGGCAAGACCTTATATTGTTCATAGAATTGATAAAGAGACTACAGGAATTTTTTTAGTTGCTAAAAATAAATCTTCTGCTCAATTTTTTACATCATTATTTAGACTAAGAAAAATACATAAAAGTTATATTGCTATAGTAAAAGGTGAAGTTAACGATAATTTAAAAAAGATGGTAGATCATCTAGAATACTTTGAAAAGAATAAAAAAATCAAATTAAAAGCGATTACTTCAGTTAAAATCATTAAAAAGAATACTCATTATTCCCTCTTAGAACTAAATCCTATAACTGGAAGAAAACATCAATTAAGAAAACAATTATACAATAGAGGTCACCCTGTTATAGGTGATCAAAAATATTATATAAATAAAAACAACAATCATAAGAAAATTAGTATGATGTTGCATGCACATAAAATTAAATTTATAAAAAATAATGAAAAATTTACCTATCAAGCTAAATTTGATAAAGAATTCGCAAAAAGATTAAATTCATGTTTTAGATAAGTTTTTAAGAAAAATTTTTTTTAAATTAAAATTAATTTTTAATGGCTTCTTGATACCTAATTCTAATAAAGAAGTAACATTCTTGTTATTCAAGCCACAAGGAATAATTTTATTATATAAGCTTAAATCATTATTTATATTTATAGAGCAACCATGGTAAGCAATCCATCTTTTTACTCTTATTCCAATTGCAGATATTTTTTTTCCTTTAATCCATATTCCTATGTTTTTTCGATCAACATTTCCTTTTACACCATATATATTCAAAAATTCAATAATACTTTTTTCTACTTTATTGACGAGAAGTCTAATATCTTTTTTTCTATTATTTAAATTAATAACAAAATAAATTATTTTTTGTCCTCGATTATGTAGAGTTAGTTTTCCACCTCTATTTGTTTTAATAATTGAAATTTTTTTATCGAGTATTTCTTCTTCCTTATATCTTATACCCCCTGTATAAGTAGTTGGATGTTCTAATATCCAAATTAACTCATTTTTTACACCATTTCTCACATCAATTACTCTCTTTTCAAGAGTATTTATTGCTGTTTTGTATGGTATTGGCCTATTGCTAGTTTTTACTTCTATGTTCATTTAAATTGAATTTTATCATTATATGAATTATTAGTCTCATCAAAAGAAATCAAGGATTTTTATGAGTTTAGTAAAATCGATAGGTGGAAAAAAGGTCAATTTTGATTTTAACAAAGAATTTATAAGTATTTTCAGTGATAAAATTAAGTCTTCTGATATAAAATTTATAAACCAAACTCTTGCTGATCTTCATCCTTCTGATGTTGCAAATTTAATTGAAAACTTATCTTCAGAAACTAGAGCAAAGCTGCTTGAAATTGAAGAATTTGACATTGAACCTGAAATTTTCATAGAGATAAATGAGTCGATACAGTCAGAAGTTTTACAACTGCTATCTTCAGACTCAGTATCAAAAATTATCAAAAGATTGGAGTCTGATAATGCTATTTCAATATTAGAAAATTTAAGTTCAGATAAAAAAAAATTAGTTTTAGACAAATTACCCCCAAAAGATCGGTTTCTATTAGAAGAAGGTTTGAGTTACCCAGAAGATTCTGCGGCAAGAATAATGCAACGAGAATTTACAGCAGTTCCAAGCGATTGGTCAGTTGGTCAAACAATAGATTATTTACGTGAAAGTAAAGATTTGCCAGAAGAATTTTTAGAAATATTTGTTGTAGATAATGATTTTAAACCAATTGGTATAGTTCCTTCATCTAGAGTCTTAAGAACTCCAAGAGAAAAAAAAATGAACACAATAATGAGGGAAATGCCAGTCTTGATACCAGTTAATATGGACAAAGAAGAGGTAGGACATACTTTTGAAAATTATAATTTAGTTTCTGCAGGCGTAATTAATAAGAATAATAAATTGGTTGGAATGATAACCGCAGATGACATAGTAACAGTAGTTCAAGAAGAGGCCGAGGAGGATGTGTTAAGACTTGCTGGTGTGGGTGACGAAGAAATTACTGATAGCGTTTTGATTAAGACAAAAAGAAGATTTAATTGGTTGCTTTTAAATCTCTTTACAGCTCTGTTAGCAACATGGGTAATAAGTATGTTTGGAGCTTCTATAGAACAAATGGTAGCTTTAGCATTTTTAATGCCAATTGTAGCGTCAATGGGAGGTAATGCAGGTATGCAAACTTTAGCAGTAACAATTAGAGCAATAGCTACTAAAGAACTTTCATCAGGTAATTTCAATAAAATTGTAGGCAAGGAATTTTTAATTGGAATTTTAAATGGAATTATCTTTGCAATAATTACAGCAGTGATAGTGCAATTTTGGTTTAAAGAATTTAAACTTTCATTGTTAATAGGCATATCGATGGTTTTAAATATGATTGTTGCAGGTTTGTTTGGTATATTGGTCCCCGTGTCTCTTAAAAAAGTAAATATTGATCCTGCATTAGCCTCTAGTGTTTTTGTTACAACAATAACAGACGTAATTGGTTTTTTATCCTTTCTAGGAATTGGTTCATATTTTTTCCTTAACTAAAAATTATCAATAAGCCTTACTTTATTAACATAGAAAGCAGAAAATATATTAAAGTTTTCATTAAATTTTTTTGCCTTTTTAAAATTATCTAAATTTATAGCTTCGATATAATCTATTTTTTTGATGCCAATTTTTAAAATTTTCTTTTTAATATTAGAAAAATTTATTTTTTGTATTTTATTTTTTTTAATAATATTCTTTTCTTTTCTTAAAAGTTTATAAACTTTTAAAGCTAAAACTTTATCGTATTTATTTAAATTAAAATTTCTTGAAGAGTAGGGTAAAAATTTGTTCTCCCTTATTGTATTGCATGAAATAACAAAAGTTTTAATTTTATTCTTGTCTATATGTTTTTTAATTAAAAAAAGTTGTTGATAATCTTTTTTACCAAGAAATATATATTTTGGTGTTAAAAGTTCTAAAAATCTATTAACTACATCAATCACTCCTTTAAAATGACCCGGTCTATACTTACCACATAATTTGTTCGAAAAAGGGTGAAGATAAATCTTATTGGATGTTTTAAATGAGAAGATATCTCTGGAATTTGGCATATAAAGATATTTTACATTTAGCTTTTTTAAAATCTTTAAATCTCTTTTATAGTTTCTAGGATAAGTGATAAAATCCTTTTTTGAATTAAATTGTTTAGGATTCACAAAAATGCTTACAATAGTAAATTTACTTTTTTTTTTTGCTTTTTTTATTAGGAATTCGTGACCTTTATGCAGGCCACCCATTGTTGGTATAAAAGATAAGCAATTTATCTTACTTATTAAGTTCTTAAGGTCTTTTTTTTGCCTAATTATTTTCATTTATAAATCGTAATGATAATAGTTAATAAAAGAATCATATGATAAAACAAGCAATTATTCCACTAGCTGGTTTAGGCACGAGAATGCTGCCTTTGACAAGTGTTACACCAAAAGAATTATTGCCAATTAATGGCAAACCTAATTTAGAATATATATTAGACGAATGTTTAAAAGCAGGAATAAAACAATTTATATTTATTATTTCAAAAAATAAAGAAAGTATAAAAAAATATTTTTATAATGATACATTTTATAAAAAAATTATTAGAAAAAAAAAAGACAAGAGAATTGAAAATGAATTTAGAAAAATAAAAAAATACCGTTCTATGATAAAATTTGTTTACCAAAATAAACCTAAAGGTACAGGTGATGCTGTTTTAAAATGCAACAAACTAATTAAAAGTAATTTTTTTTTGATGCTCCTACCTGATGATCTAATTATTAAAAAGAATTGCACAAAAGAAATGATTGAACTTCATAAACAAAAAAAAGGATCTATTATAGCAACAAAAAAGGTTCCAAAAAAAACTGTTTCTCGATGGGGTATATTATCTTTAAAAAACAAAAAAAAAAATTATTTTCAAATTACTAACGTTGAAGAAAAACCGAAGATAAAAGACGCCAAGTCTAATTATGCAATAATTGGAAGATATATCTTACCAAAAAAAATAATGAAAGAAATTAAAAGATTAAAACCTGGTCACGGAAAGGAAATTCACATTACAGACGCAATTAAGAATTTAATACACAAAAATGAAAATTTTTATGGAAATATTTTTAAAGGAAAGTATTTAGACTGTGGAACAATAAATGGCTACATTAATTCTGGTATAGAAATATCTAAGGAATAAAATGAATATATGTATGATAGGTACGGGTTATGTCGGTCTAGTTAGTGGAACTTGCTTCGCTGATCTCGGTAATCGCGTATTTTGCGTTGATAAAGACAAAAATAAAATAGATAAATTAAACTCAGGTATTTCACCAATATATGAACCTGGTTTAGATGAATTAATAAAAAAAAATTACTCTATGGGTAGATTAGTTTTTACTAACAATCTTAAAAAAGCAATTGCAAAATCTGAATTAATTTTTATTTGTGTTGGAACTCCAAACAAAAAAAAATCAAATGATGTTGATTTATCTTATGTATTTAAAGCAGCAAAAGAAGTTGCTAAAAGTACAAAAAATAAAAAAATACTTATTACCAAGTCAACCGTTCCAGTTGGTACTGGTGATTCTATTGAAAAATTACTTAAGAAATTAAAAAAAAAGAATATTGAAGTAATTTCTAATCCAGAATTTTTAAGAGAGGGAGAAGCTATTAGAGATTTTAGGTTTCCTGATAGAATAGTAATTGGTTCAAATCAAAAAAAATATTTTAATATATTAAAAAAACTGTATCAACCTTTAATAAATAAAGGTGCAAATTTCTTTACAACTTCACGAAGAGGAGCAGAATTAATAAAATACGCATCTAACGCTTTTTTAGCTACCAAAATTACTTTTATAAATGAATTAGCAAACTTATGTGAAAAAGCTAATATAAATATTGAAGACATCTCACTTGGAATGGGAAGTGATAGCCGTATTGGTAGCAGATTTTTAAGGGCTGGACCAGCATATGGTGGATCATGTTTTCCCAAAGATACTAAAGGTTTAGTTTCTACAGGTGAAAAATTTAAAACTAATCTTTCAATCGTAAAAACTGTAATAAAATCAAACGAAAATAGAAAAAGAATACACACTGAAAAAATTAAGAAAATTTTAGGATCTTTAAAAGGAAAAAAAATTGCTTTTTTAGGTGTTACTTTTAAACCCAACACTGATGATATGAGAGATTCTGTTAGTTTAAAAATGATACCTAGTTTATGTAAAGGTGGATCCAAAATTAATTATTATGATCCAACTGGTCCAAAAGTAAATTTTAAGAATATTAAAAACTGTCAATATAAAAAGAATATTAAAGAAACTTGTAAAGATGTAGATTTAATAGTTCTACATACAGAATGGGACGAGTTTAAATCTTTAGAATTCAAGAAAATTGTAAAAAAAAGGTCTTTCAGTGTATTTGATTTAAGAAATTTATATGATCATAAACAAATGAAAAATAAAAAAATTAAGTATTTTTCAGTTGGTAGACCTAGTTTTAATTAATTTCAAAAATTGAAACTATTTCCACTGCTGCACCTAATGGAAGAGAGTTACTGCTAACTGCTGAACGAGTATGAATTCCAATATCTCCAAAAACCTTTGTCATTAGTTCTGAGGCCCCATTGATTACTTTTGGTTGATCGATAAAATCATCTGTTGAGTTAACGTAACCAGCTAATTGAATACATGACTTTACTTTACTTAAATCGTTTTCACATGCTTTGTTTAGTTGTGAAATTATATTTATACAACACGCCTCTGCAGCTCTTTTTCCATCCTCTAAACTAATTTCTGAACCAACTTTTCCTTTTATTAGATTTCCATTAGCTTCTAAAGAAATTTGTCCAGATATATATAAAAAGTTTCCTACTTTTTTAAAAGCTGTATATGAACCAACAGGAGCAGGAGCTTTCGGTAATACTATTTTTAGATTTTCTAAATTTTTTTGTATATTCACTTAAAACTTCTTTTTTAATTTGTCTACACCTTTGCCTATATTATCACCAACCTGATCTAAAGTTTGATTATCTTTACTAAATTCCTTCATCTTATTCATACTTTTTCCAATTATATTACATTCCGTTTTTAATTTAGCCAATACACCTTCACATCCATCTTTAGAACTAGCAAATGCATTAATTGAAAAAGTTACAAATATAATTATCAATAAAAATTTCATTTTTTTCTTTTCTTAGATTTATCATACTCTCGTCTTTTTTCTATCAATATTAATGCTTCTTCCATAGTAATTTCAGTTGGATCTTTATCCTCTGGAATTGTTGCATTTAAAGATTTATATTTAATATAAGGTCCATACTGACCTTTCATAACTCTTACTGGCTTTTTATCCTCAGGATGTTCACCAATATTTTTAATTTCAGATGAAGAAACTCGTCCAGGTTTAGCCTCTGAAATTAATGTTATGGCTCTGTTAAGTCCGATAGAAAAAAGATCTTCGATAGTTTCTAATCTGGCAGATTTGTTTGCGCATTTTAAGTAAGGGCCAAATCTTCCCACGTTAATGGTAATGTCATCATTGAGCTCTGGATGTTTACCAATAACTTTTGGAAGAGAACATAAGTATTTTGCTTTTTCTAAATTTACATCCTCTAAGGCAAGACCTTTTGGAATTGACACATTTTTCATATTATTGTCTTTTTCTTTTTTTAATTTCCTTTTTTTCTTTGGTTTGTCAATTTCTTCTTTATTTAATTCGTATTGTAAATAAGGACCAAATCTTCCATTTTTCAGAAATATCTCTTTTCCGTCATCGTTTTTTCCAATTAATTTTGGTTCAGCCAAAAAAGATTGTTGAGAAGCTTTAGCTTTTGATAGAGGCCTAGTAAATTTACACTCTGGATAATTTGAACAACCTATAAAAGCACCGCCTCTAAAGCTATTTTTAAGACTTAATACTCCATTATCACAAATTTTACATTTTCTATCGATTTGATCTTTCTCATTTTTATCAAATATTAAATCACCTAAGCTATCATTAAGCAAATCTAGTACTTCTCTAGTTCTAATATCTTTGACAGAGCCCACATCATTATAAAAACCTTTCCAAAAAGTTTCTAAGACATTTATATAATTAGTTTTACCACTAGTTATTTCATCAAGTTGGTTTTCTAAGTCTGCTGTAAAATTATAGTCAACATATTTAGAAAATAATTTCTCCAAAAATGCAGACAATAATTTACCTCTGTCAGTAGGATGAAATCTTTTATTCAATAATTCTGTGTAATTTCTAGTTGATAAAACTGATATAATGCTAGCATAGGTAGATGGTCTACCAATACCTAATTCTTCCATTTTTTTTACTAAACTTGCTTCTGAATATCTTGGAGGTGGTGATGTAAAATGCTGTTCATCAATTAATTCTCCTAAAGTTAATTTTTCTCCAACTTTAACTTCTGGTAATATGTTTTTTTCTTCATCATCGTTTTGAAAAGAATAAATTTTCAAAAAGCCATCAAATTTAATTACAGAACCGCTTGAAGTAAACTGTACACTGTTATCTTTCGAATGAATTTGAATAGTGTTTCTATCAAATTCTGCAGCTTTCATTTGTGACGCTAAGGCTCTTGACCATATTAAATCATATAATTTAAATTGATCTGTACTTAGATATTTTTTCATCTCATCAGGTTTTTTTTTAATATCCGTAGGTCTAATAGCTTCATGTGCCTCTTGAGCATTTTTAGCTTTTTTTCCTTTATAACTATTTGGATTATCTGGTAAATAATTTTTACCAAGGTCATCTTCAACAAAAGATCTAAATTCTTTGACTGCTTCATTAGAAATATTTGTTCCATCGGTTCTCATATAAGTGATAAGACCAATTGTTTCTCCATCAATTTCAATTCCTTGATATAACCGTTGTGCTATTTGCATTGTTCTTGATGCACCGAACCCAAATTTTCCAGAAGAAGTTTGTTGAAGAGTTGATGTTGTGAAAGGTGCAGAGGGATTTCTTTTAACAATTTTTGAATTTACATCTTTAACAAAATATTCATATTTATTGATATTTTCAGTTGTTGTATTGATATCATTTTTATTTCTAAAACTGAATCTTTCGACTTTTTTATCATTTATAAAGTTTAATTTTGAGAATATATTTTTATCTTTTGAGTTTTTAAAATTTGCATTGATAGTCCAGTACTCTTCAGGTTTAAAAGATTCGATTTCGTGTTCTCTCTCAGTTATCAGTTTGAGAGCAACTGATTGAACTCTTCCAGCAGATTTTGAACCAGGAAGTTTAGTCCATAAAATAGGTGAAATATTAAAACCCACAAGATAATCCAAAGCTCTTCTTGCTAGATAAGCTTTTACTAGAGTGTCTTCAATTTCTCTTGGGTTATTTATACCATTAAGCACTGCGTTTTTTGTAATCTCATTAAACACAACTCTTTCAAGTTTTTTTCCTTTTAATAGTTTTTTATCGTCTAAAACTTGTTTTACGTGCCAAGCAATTGCTTCTCCCTCTCGATCTGGGTCAGTAGCTAGTATTATTTTATCACTTTCTTTTGCAGCATCAGTAATTTCTTTTAAATATTTTTTTGAGAATGAATCCAGCTCCCACTGCATCTCAAAATTTTTATCAGGATCAACAGAGCCATTCTTTGATGGCAAATCTCTTATATGACCATAACTGGCTAGTACTTTATAGTCAGTTCCTAGATATTTGTTTATTGTTTTAGCTTTTGCTGGGCTTTCAACTATAACTAAATTCATATTTAAGACTTATCCAAAATTTAATATAAATGTCAAATTTAATTAAATTTAACATGAAAAAGCTAATAAATTAAAACTTAATTTTAGTTTCCTTTTTATCTTTAATTCTTAAAATATTTTGTTTGTGGGTATAAATAATTATTAAAAAAAATAGTATCAAAAAAATATTTTCAAAATTATCAACAAAAAATAAATTATAAATTATTAATGACAAAGATGCTAAGATAGATGAAAGAGAAGAATATTTAAATAAAAATAAAACAATTAACCAAGTTGCTCCAAAAATTAAAGCTAATTTAAATGATAAAGCTAAAATTATACCAACATAAACTGCTACACCCTTACCACCTTTAAATTTTAGCCAGACAGGAAAAATATGCCCAATGAAACAAATTAATCCAATTAAATATGTTAAGTTTGGAAAATATATTATTGAAATCTTAACCACTAAATATCCTTTACCAATATCAAAAATTAAAGTTAATAAAGCTAAAATTTTGTTGCCAGTCCTAAGTACATTAGTAGCGCCTATGTTTCCAGATCCAATTTTTCTTACGTCTTTTTTTAAAAAAAATTTAGTAAATATTAAACCAAAAGGTATCGATCCTATAAGGTATGCGCAAAAAGATAAAATTATAATTTCCATTTTTAAATTTTAAATACGGGTTCACCTTTCAAAAAGGTCATTAAAACTTTACCCTGTAATCTTTTATCTTCTATAGCAGTATTTTTGGATTTAGATTTTAAATTTCCTGCTTTGACCACCCATGGTTTATTTAAATCAATAACACAAATATCTGCATCAGATCCCTTTTTTAAAGTGCCTTTATTAATTTTAAGAATATTCGATGGATTTATTGTCAGACATTCAACTATCTTGTTAAGTGGCAAAGATTCATTATGATATAGTTCTAGCGCTAGAGGTAAAAGAGTTTCTACACCTATTGAACCTGTGGCTGCTTGTGCAAAAGGAAGTCTTTTACTCTCCTCATCCTCAGGCGTGTGATCTGATACTATAACATCAATAAGTCCGTTTTTAATTCCTTGTATCAAAGCCTTTCTATCATCTTCTAGCCGAAGGGGAGGAGATAATTTTAAAAATGTTTTAAAGTCTCCTATATCATTTTCATTTAGAGAAATATTATTTATTGAAACTCCAACACTAAATTTTTTACCATTTAATTTATTCTTTTTTATAACTTCTAAAGAATTCAGAGATGAAATTTGATTGATATGGTACCTACATGGGAATTCACTCAATAAAGATAGATCTCTTTCTATAATAATTTTTTCAGCAATTGGCGATATTCCGCTTAAACCAAGTCTGTTAGATACCTCACCTTCATTTATACATCTATTTTTTGATAATTCATAATCTTCAGCATGCTGCATGATCAAAACACCAATATCAGATGCGTAATCCATTATCCTTGCCATGGTCTCAGTATTTTGAACTGTTTTGTTTACATCACTAAATCCAATTATTCCTTTTGCTGACAATAACCCAAATTCTGTCATTAGCTTACCTTCCATTTGTTTTGTAAGAGAAGCACATGGAAAAAGATTAATTTTTGATTTATCTCGTCCACGTCTCATAATAAAATCTACCATTGAGACATTATCTATAATAGGCTTTGTGTTAGGCATTGTAACAATTGAAGTTACACCACCTGCTAGTGCTGCTTGACTTAAAGTTCTAAAATTTTCTTTATATTCAAATCCTGGTTCTCCAACAAAAGCTTTCATATCAACGATACCAGGTATTATTAGATTTTTTTTAACATCAATTACTTCAGCATTTGGACAGTCTTTTTTAGTTACTTTTTTCCCTATAGCTTTTATTTTTCCATTTTTATCAATAATTACCGAACCCATTTCATCTAATTTTTGAGATGGATCAACAATTCTTGCGTTTATTATAATTTTTTCATTCATTTACAATACAATTTTAAACATGCCATTCTAACAGCTACTCCAAGTTCAACCTGTTCTTTTACTAGACTTACATTAATATCGTCAGCTAATTTAGTATCTATTTCTACTCCTCTATTCATAGGACCCGGATGCATGATCAAAGCATTTTTGTTAGCAAACTTTAATTTTTCTGGAGTTAAACCAAAGTATTCATAGTATTCTCTTTTAGATGGAAGAAATGATCCTTGCATTCTTTCATTTTGCAATCGCAACATCATAACAATGTCACATCCGTCTAAACCTTTTTTCATATTAGTGAAAGCTTTTACACCCAGTCGTTCAATTGATTTTGGCATAAGTGTTTTAGGACCAATAACGTTTACCTCTGCCCCTAGCATGTTCATTAAATAAATATTAGATCTTGCAACTCTAGAATGGAGTATATCTCCACAAATTGCTATCTTGAGTCCTTCAATATCACCTTTACGGCTAATTATTGTTAAAGCGTCAAGTAATGCTTGAGTGGGATGTTCTCTTCTACCATCTCCTGCGTTTATAACTGCGCAATTAACTTTTTGTGAAAGAAGATTTGGTGCACCAGAATCTTGATGCCTAATAACAATTAAATCTGGATGCATGGCATTAAGCGTCATTGCTGTGTCAATAAGCGTTTCCCCTTTTTTAAGAGCAGAGTTACTCATATTCATTGTCATAACATCAGCTCCTAGTCTTTTACCAGCCAAGTCAAAAGAACTTTGTGTTCTAGTTGAAGGTTCAAAAAATAAATTAATTTGAGTTTTGCCTCTTAACGTGTCTAGTTTTTTGGTATTACTTCTGTTTAATTTTATAAAGGCCTTTGCTTCATTTAAAATTTTTTTAGCTTCTAAAATTGATAAGTTTTGAATACCTAAGAGATGTTTGGGTGAGTTTTTAATAGCTGAAATCTTTTTTACAACTGCCATTAAAATCAACTCTATAGGCCTTTTGCACTATCTTATCAAGTATTATTTTTATTTAAATAATCTAAAGCTCCTTGCAATATGAATTGAGCTGCATTTTCGTCTAATTTTTGGACCTTTTTGCTTACATTTATATCTAAATTGCTAGATAAATTGAAAGCCCCCTCACTTGATAACCTCTCATCCCACATTGTGATATTTTCTGTAACATCTTTTGATAAGTTTAAAGCTAGATCTTTTGCTGATTGAGAGGAGGAACCAGATGATCCATCCATATTTATGGGGTTACCAATCACAATACCTTTAATAGTATTTTCCTGAACTATTTTCTTTATTTGAGCCAAAAAACTAGAATAATCTTTTTTAATTATAGTTGTGTACGGAGTAGCAACTTTTTTATTTTCATCTGAAATAGCTATTCCTATACGCTTTTTTCCAGGATCAATGCCTATTAGCCTTGATTTTTTGTCTAGTTTTTTCTTAAATTCCTCAATATCCAACATTTATTTATTATATTTTATGATATTAATTTCCTATATAAATAACATAAATCACAGATGTCCATAGATAAAGATAAAATTAAACATATTAGTAAGTTAGCTAGAATTTCTATAGATTCAAATAAATCTGACTCATTAGCTAAAGATTTGACATCTATATTCAAATTCATAGAGCAATTAAATGAGTTAAATACTGATAAAGTAGAGCCATTATCATCAATTTTAAATACACCCCTAAGATCAAGAGAAGATAAAATAAATGATGGAAAAATAAGAGATAAAGTTCTTGAAAATTCACCAAAAAAAAATGAAGAATTTTTTGTAGTTCCAAAGGTAATTGAATAATGTCAGAAATTATAAAAAAAAACTTATCAGAATTAATAGATTTAATAAAAAAAAAAGAGATTAAATCTGAAGAACTTGCCAATCTTTACATAAATAAAGTAAATAAAAGCAAAAAACTTAATTCGTATATAACTACCTGTTTTGAACATACAATTCAAAAATCAAAAGAATTCGATAAAAAACCAAATTTAAACTCTTTACTGCCAGGAGTCCCATTGGCTGTAAAAGATCTTTTTTGTACTAATGGATTTAAAACCACTGCTGGTAGTAAAATGCTTGAAAATTTTATACCTCAATATGAATCCACTGTTACAGAAAATTTATGGAAAGAGGGAGCAATCTTACTCGGTAAATTGAATTGTGATGAATATGCAATGGGATCATCTAATGAAACAAGTTATTTTGGAAATGTTATAAATCCAATAGCTAAGGACACTGTTCCTGGCGGATCATCTGGTGGATCTGCATCTGCACTTGCAGCTGATTTAACTCCAGCAACAATAGGTACAGATACAGGTGGATCAATAAGACAGCCTGCATCCTTTACTGGGACTGTCGGGTTAAAACCCACTTATGGATTGTGCTCACGTTGGGGGATTGTTGCATTTGCCTCATCACTTGACCAAGCTGGTCCAATGACTAAATCTGTTAAAGATTGCTCGATCATGTTAGAGGCTATGGCCGGTTTTGATAAAAAAGACTCTACATCTATTGAAAAGAAAAAAGAAAATTATTCAAAAAATTTGAAAACAGATATTAAAGGTCTCAAAATTGGTATACCTAAGGAATATAGAGTTGAAAACATGCCAAAAGAAATTGACGAATTGTGGAACAAGGGAAAAAGTATTTTAAAAGATTTAGGTGCCGACATAATTGACATCTCACTGCCTCATACAAAGTATGCATTGCCGACATATTATATAGTTGCACCAGCTGAAGCTTCATCAAATTTGGCTAGATATGATGGTGTAAAGTATGGTTATAGATCATCAAAAGGAAATGATTTAATTGAAATGTATGAAAATACAAGATCTGAAGGATTTGGAGATGAGGTAAAGAGAAGAATCTTAATTGGCACTTACGTTTTGTCATCAGGATACTATGATGCTTATTATCTTAAAGCTCAAAAAGTTAGACAGCTTATTAAAAAAGATTTTGATGAAAATTTTGGCAAGGTAGATGCTATTTTGACACCTTCAACACCAAGTTCTGCGTTTAAAATTGGTGAAAAGACTAATGACCCTATTTCTATGTATCTCAATGATATATTTACTGTACCAGTAAATTTAGCTGGTTTACCTGCAATATCCGTACCCGCAGGCTTAGATAAAAAGGGCTATCCACTAGGATTGCAGCTAATTGGAAAGACTTTAGATGAGCAAAATATATTGAATGTGGCCTATGCTTTTGAAAAAAATTGTAATTTTAAAAATGAAATAAA
Organism: uncultured Pelagibacteraceae bacterium; assembly: GCA_902553555.1. GTDB lineage: Bacteria > Pseudomonadota > Alphaproteobacteria > Pelagibacterales > Pelagibacteraceae > Pelagilacustribacter. The sequence continues at coordinate 11,629 of CACDLE010000002.1, read as the reverse complement.
AAATTGGTGGTTATGAGCAAAGATAAATTTGATTATTTTATAAAAGGGGAGAAAAACAAGTATGAGGTAATAATTGGCTTGGAGGTTCATGCTCAAGTATCTTCAAACTCAAAACTTTTCTCTGGTTCTGCAACTAAATTTGGAGCTGAACCTAATAGCCAAGTAAGTCTTATAGACTCTGCTTTTCCTGGTATGCTTCCAGTTATAAATAAAGAGTGCATAAATCAAGCTATAAGGACTGGTTTAGGATTAAATGCTAAGATTAATAATAATTCTGTTTTTGATAGAAAAAATTATTTTTATGCAGACCTTCCTCAAGGCTATCAGATCTCACAGTATAAAAACCCTATAGTTGGCGAAGGAAAAGTTTTATTAGATATGTCATATGGCTCAAAAGAGATTGGCATTGAAAGACTTCATCTAGAACAAGATGCAGGTAAAAGTATTCACGATATGGATCCATCTAATACTTATGTCGATTTAAATCGTTCTGGAATTGCACTAATGGAAATTGTAAGTAAACCAGATCTTCGATCTCCAGAAGAAGTTAATGCTTACATAAAAAAACTTAGAACTATAATGAGATACCTAGGAACTTGCGACGGTAATATGCAAGAGGGTTCATTAAGAGCCGATGTTAACGTATCAGTAAGACAAGTAGGAGATAAAAAGTTTGGAACTAGATGTGAAATAAAAAACGTAAATTCAATAAAATTTATGCAAATGGCAATAGAATATGAAGCCAATAGGCAAGTTAAATTATTAGATGAAGGGAAAAAGATTGAGCAGGAAACAAGACTTTTTGATACAAAAAAAAATGAGACAAGATCCATGAGATCAAAAGAGGATGCTCATGATTACAGATATTTTCCAGATCCTGATCTTCTACCTCTCAAAATTGAGCAAAAGTTAATAGATGATTTAAAAAAAACTTTACCGGAGTTACCTGATAATAAAAAAGAAAGATTTATGAAAGATTACGGACTTAACTCATATGAAGCGAATGTATTAGTTTCTGAAAAAGAAATTTCAAATTACTATGAAGAGGTTGCAAAACTATCTGACAAAAAGCTTGCAGCAACATGGATGATGGGAGATTTATTTGCAATGTTAAATGACAAAGGACTTAATATATCTAAGTCACCTATCTCTGCTAAAAATTTTGCTGAATTAGTTCAATCAATAAAGTCAGGGGAAATTTCTGGCAGAATAGCAAAAGAAGTTTTTGAATTAATGGTAGAGAGTGGGGATAATCCTAAAAAAATTATCGAGTCAAAAGGTATGAAACAACAAAGTGATCCAAAAGAATTAGAAAAAATTATTAATGAAATATTAACTAAGAACAAAGATAAAGTTGACCAGTATAAGTCCGGTAAAGAAAAATTATTTGGTTTTTTTGTTGGTCAAGTTATGAAACAATCAGGCGGTAAAGCTAATCCACAGTTAACAAACGATATCTTAAAAAAACTTTTAAAAGGCTAATTATGCCTAAAAAATTAGATTTAACTGATAGTCTTGAGAAATATATTATTGATCACTCAGAAACTCTATCTGACGTTCAAAAAGAAATAATTCAGTATAATATAAGTTTAGGTGATCAGCAAAGATTACAAATATCTATATCACAAGCTCAATTTCTACAAACATTAATAAAAGTTTCAAATGTAAAAAAAATTTTAGAGATTGGTAGTTTTACTGGATTTAGTGCTTTATCTATGGCTCTGGCACTTCCTGCTGACGGAACTTTAATTAGTTTAGATAAAAATCCTGAATTTAGCAATAAGGCTAAATACTTTTATGACAAAGCCAAAGAAAAAAGGATTAAACAATTTATCAAGCCAGCTTTAGAGAGTTTGAAAGAGTTAAAAGATACAAAAAAGTTATTTGATTTAATTTTTATTGATGCAGATAAAGAAAATTACCTAAATTATTATGAATCTTGTATGGATTTAATAGATAAAAAAGGTCTTATAGTTATTGATAACGTATTATGGCATGGTGAAGTTGTCGATAATGCAAATAACGATAAATTTACAAATATTATAAGGGATTTTAATAATCATGTTAAACGAGATAAAAGGATTACAAAGAATATAATTCCTATTGGCGATGGATTGACTATTTGTATTAAAAAATAATGTTCACTATTTCTGGATTCTATAAGTTTAAAAAGATTAATTTCTTAAAAAAATACAAAACTTATCTTGAAAACGAAATATCAAATACCAGTATTAGAGGATCAATTATAATCTCGTCAGAAGGTATTAATGGATCTCTTGCAGGCAACAACAAAGATATTTTTAAAATTTTAAAATTACTAAAAAAAGAATTTAAATTCACGCAATTTGATAGTAGTAATATTTCTACCAGTCGTTTTCAACCATTTCACAAAGCAAAAGTTAAAGTAAAAAAAGAAGTTGTACCACTTGGGTTAAAAATTAAGAGTGAAAGCAAAAGACATAATAGGTATTTGTCTGGAAAATCTTGGAACAAACTGATTGCAAAAAAAGGAACTCTTGTGATTGATGTTAGAAAACCATTTGAATATAGCGTTGGCACTTTTAAGAATGCAATGAATCCAAATATACAAAATTTTCGAGATTTTCCTAAATTTTTAAGTAAAGTCGAAAAGACTAAACCCGTTGCGATGTTCTGCACTGGAGGTATTAGATGTGAAAAGGCATCAATTTTTTTAAAAAAAAAGGGTTTCCAAAACGTGTTTCAATTAAAAGGTGGCATACTAAATTATCTCAACAAAACAAAAAAAAAAGATAGTTTATGGAAAGGCGAATGTTTTGTTTTTGACAATAGAGTTTCTTTAAAACATAAGTTAAAACAAGGAACGTTTTCAATTTGTGGGGGTTGTCGTAAACCTATATCAACAAAAGATAAGAAATCAAAAAAATATGAAGAGGGCGTTTCTTGTGAAAGATGTTATGACACACTATCAAGTTTACAAAAAGCAAGATTTCGAATGAGGCAAAATCAAATTAATCTTGCCAAAAAAGCTGGAAAGAAGCATAAGTTTCAAAAGGAATATTAAATATGGATTTAACAAAAGGCTCAATTTGGCAACTTTTAAGAAAAGTAACTATACCCGCTAGCACCGGATCTCTTTTTCAAACTTTTTATAATCTAGTCGATACTTATTTTGCAGGAAGAATTTCTCCAGAAGCACTAGCAGCAATAGCTAAATCTTGGCCAATTTATTTTATAGCGATAGCTGTGGCTGTTGGTATTGGCGCTGGTACTACGGCATTAATAAGCAATTCTATAGGAGCTAAAGAAGACAAAAAAGCTTCTATGTATGTTGCTCAGTCTATAGTACTAGCAATTGTTATCTCGATTTTTGTAACTTTGTTTGGTTTAAATTTTTCCGATGAACTTTTAAGAATTATGGGTTCTACTGAACAAAGTATTATTTTAACACGTGAATACTTAGATATAATATTTTTTGGCGCTATAATTGTATTAGTTCAATTATCTTTAAATGGAACTTTAAATGCACAAGGTGATACAAAAAGTTATAGAAACGTTTTAATATTTACTTTCTTCTTGAATATATTTCTTAATCCTTTGTTTATTTTTGGTTATGGGTTTATTCCAGCATTTGGAATCGCTGGTTTAGCAATAGCCACATTAGTATCTCAGTGTATAGGTTTAATATATTTAGCTAATAAAGTTTATTGCTGTAAGTTAAAAAAGTACTTGTACATAGAATGCTTTAAACCAAAGTTTGATTACATCAGCACACTTTTTAAACAGTCAGTTCCAATAATGTTTACTATGTTAATGATAATGTTTGGAGTATTTAATATTTTCTATTTTGTTGGTCAATTTGGGGAGCTAGCTACAGCAGGTTATGGTACAGCGGTCAGAATAGAGCAAGTTTTATTACTACCTGTTATAGGATTAAACACTGCCGTTTTATCAATTGCCGGTCAAAATTATGGAGCAAAAATGCACTTTAGGGTCAAAGAAGTTTATGGAAAAGCATTAATGTTTGGTTCTGGATTCATGGTATTAGCTGGTATTTTTGTATTTTTGACATCTGAAATCATAATTTCGTTATTTACCAATGATCCTCAAGTTATTAAAAGTGGAGCACTTTATTTGCAAGTTGCAGCTTTAATTGGACCAGTGTATCCAGTATTCTTTATCACCTCGGCTTTATTTCAAGCACTTAAAAAACCTATTTATAGTTTGTATATGACTATTCTTAGATTAACATTAATACCATTTATGTCTTTGTGGTACGTTATCAATATAAGAAATGGAGAATATCAAGATATTTTTTATACAATAATGGCAACTAATTGGTGTATGGGAATAGTAGTATTAGCTTTTGTACCGTTTTTTTTAAAAAAGGTTTTTAGAGTTTCATTTAAAAAATTATTCGTATTTTAATTTATTTTCCAATTTTCTTACAAAATAAGATACAACCAAAATTAAAACTAAATATTCTAAAATTAAAAATGTGTAAATTTCAAGAGGCCTATAAGTTGTTGTCACAAGTTCGTTAGCTTTCCTTGTTAAGTCTGCTATCCCAATAATTGATACTAACGATGACATTTTTAGCACATAAACAAATTGATTACCCATAGCTGGTAAAACAACTTTGATTGCCTGAGGGAGTATGACCAATCTCATTTTTTTCCAAAAATCCATTCCAAGAGAATCTGATACTTCATGCTGACCTTTGTTTATTGAGTTTATTCCAGCCCTAAAAATTTCAGCTTGGAACGCGCTTTCACTAATCGTTAAAGCAATAATCCCAGATACGAAAGGTGAGAAGCTAACTCCTAACATAATTGGTAATCCATAATATATCCAAAGGATTAAAACTAATAATGGTATCGCACGTACTATTTCAACGTAAGCAATATTAAAATAACTTAAAAATTTATTATTAGATAAAGAGGGTAATGCTACTATCAATCCAATGATCATTGCTAAAAAAATAGAAACTATTGAAATATAAATTGTTGTTGTAATACCACTTATTAAAAACTTTAAATTGGTTAAACCCTCAACATTGTCTGGATTTAATATATACCAACCCCATTCATAGTTAGAACTACATCCTGGAAGAATAAATAATAATATAATAAATTTAATTGCCTTCACCCATTCACTATATTAATTAATGGAAGTTATTAAAACTAAAATTATAAGCTTTTAAGATTGTATTTTGCTTCTAAGGTCATGAAAAACCCAGAAGTTTGTTTTCTTTTAATCCAATTGCTGACATAGTCATTCCAAACCTTATCTCCTTTTGGTACCATCATAGCTAAAAAAGCAGGGTTCTTCCCTCCGTCCGGCACAATAGCTAATTGAGGATATTTAATGACTAATTTGTTTGCTTCTAATGAGCTAGTAATATTTCCGTCAGCCCTTCCAGCTAAAACTTCTTGATAATCTCTTGCTGGAGCTTCTATTGATCTTAGTTTCGATTTTGGAAAAAATTCCTTTGCTTTCTCTTCTTGAGATGTTCCTAAAGTAGTAGCTATTTTCACTTTTTTATTATTTAAAGAATCCCAAGTTGGAAACTTTTTCAAATTTTTCTTTAGCACTAAAGGCACAGTTCCATATTTAAAATATGTTTCTGTAAAACCAGCTACTTCAGCTCTTTTCGGAGTTTTAGTTACGCTTGTAGAAATATCATATCTGTCAGCTGTAATCCCAGCCACTATTGTTTTCCACTCTGCAGGCACAAATTTAACTTTTACACCCATATCTTTTGCAAGCTCCCTCATAACATCTATATCGAAACCTTTATACTTATTAGTAGCTGGATCTTTCATAGACATTGGATCCCAATCTCCAGTTGTTCCAACTCTTAACTCTCCATTTTTTTTAATTGTTTGAAGTTTAGACTCCGCATTTGCTGATACGGTCATTAATAGCAAAGTAAAAAACACTATAATTTTTCTCATGCTCCTTTTTAACTTTTCAGTCGTCTATTTTCCAAATGCATATTGCCCCACATAATGGTTGACTAAAGTAAAATTTTTTTCTATAAAAGAACAAAATAAGAACATTTATGGAGCTGAAAATACCTTATTACATACACAAAGTAGGAGCGGGTTTTCCCTCTCCCGCAACGGACTACATAGAGGATGATGTAGATTTAAATCATCATCTTATAAAAAATTCACCAGCAACATTCATAATTAGAGTTCAAGGTAAGTCTATGAATAGCGTAGGAATCTACGATGGTGATTTATTAATAGTAGATCGAAGTATTAACCCAAAAAATCTTTCAACAGTTATAGCCAATGTTAACGATGAATTAGTGGTGAAAACAATCCTGAAAGAAAAAGGGGAAACATTTTTAACATCTGGATCTAAAAAAAAATCAGAAAGAATTCATTTAGCAAACGATCAAGAAGTAATTATTTGGGGAGTGGTAACTTATGTCATCCATCAAGTACACAACTAAGAAAAATAGAATAGCCTTAGTAGATTGTAATTCATTTTACGTATCCTGTGAGAGACTTTTTAATCCTAAGATACAAAAAAAAGCTGTAGTAGTTTTATCAAATAATGATGGATGTGTAATATCTAGATCAAGAGAAGCAAAAGATTTAGGTATTAAAATGGGAGAACCCTACTTCAAAGTAAAAGAATTAGTAAAAAAAAATAAAGTTGAAGTGTATTCATCAAACTATGCATTGTATGGAGATATATCGAGAAGAGTTATGAAAGTATTAAAAACTTTTTCACCAAAAGTAGAAATTTATTCAATCGATGAAGCTTTTATTGATTTATCTTTTATAGATGAAAAAGGAGTTGAGGATTATGGAAGAGAGATAAGATTAAGAGTTCTTAAGTGGACGGGTATACCAACAAGCGTAGGTATAGCCAGCACAAAAACATTAAGTAAAGTGGCTAATCATATAGCAAAAAAAGAAAAAGCAGGTGTAATTTATTTAAATACAAATATTGATGAAAGGTTAAAAAAATTTCCAATTGAAGATGTTTGGGGGGTAGGTAAACAGCTATCTAAGTTTTACCATAAGAACAATATAAGCAACGCTTATGATTTAAAAAATGTTTCAAACACGTGGGTGAAAAAAGGAACAAATGTTTTAGGTGCGAAAACAGCGATGGAACTAAGAGGAATACCTTGTATTGACTTACAAATAGATCAAGAGAAAAGGAAGAATTGTTGTGTCTCAAGATCATTTGGTAGAAAAGTAAAAGATTTAAATGAATTAGAGGAATCAGTTATTACACATTGCTTGAATGCAGCAGAAAAAATTAGAGCTGATGATCAAATAGCAAAAACAATAACAGTATTTATCAGAACAAGTCCATTTGATAAAAATAGAAGATACTACTCTAATTCAAAAACAATAGATTTAGCAATCCCTACTAGTAATAGCATAGAATTAATAAAAAATGCTGTTAAAGCACTAACCGATATATACAAATACGGTTATGCTTATCAAAAAGCTGGAATAATCTTATCAGGACTGAAAGATGCAAATCAAAATGATCAGAATCTTTTAACTCCACTTCTTGAAAACAAATCTAAGAAATTAATGAAAGCTATAGATTATACTAATACAAAATACGGACGATATGCGATCAGTATAGCTCAAGCAGGACTAAGCAAAGGTTGGAAAATGAGAAGAGAACATTCATCTAAAATAGATACTGCTTCATTTGACTCTTTGCCTAAAATAGTAGTATAAAAAAATACGGGGTGTCAGAAAGACTGAGATTATACCCGACGAACCTGACCGGTAATTCAGTAAGGGAGCTATGGATAAAATACTTTTATCGCAACAAACAACAATAGCTATCACAATATTAATCGGCCTGTTCTTTATATGGCTGGGTTACTTAAATAATAAGAAAATATTTAACAATAAAAATTATATTGTAGGTGATAGGGATGAAAATACATTTTCATTAACTTCGAGCCTAACAGCATCAGCACTGGGAGCTTGGATTTTATTTGGCCCTCCTTCTGCAGCAACTTGGGGAGGGATAGGTGCTGTAATCGGTTATGCATTAGGTACGGCCGCACCAATGTTATTTCTTTACAATTTTGGCCCTAAAATCAGAAGAGAATTTCCGAACGGTTTAACATTAACTGAATTTATTCAAAAAAGATTTGGTCAAACTATATTAAAATTAAGTTTATTCTTAATATTATTTTATTTGATAATTTTTTTAATTGCTGAAGTGACGGCTATAGCATTTTTATTAAATTATATTTCAAAAATTCCATTATGGGTTACCGCGGGTTTAACCTTAATCATTTGTTTACTTTATATATTAAGAGGGGGTTTTAAACTTTCAATTATTACTGACAAATATCAGTTTATTTTTATAATGTGCATTATTTTATTTTCATTAATTTTAGTTTTTAATAACTTAAATCTAACCAGCTATGAAACAATAAAAATAAATTCACCACAATTAATTAGCAAAGATTATATACCTAACTACACAGCTGGTTTAACTTTTTTCATAGCGGTGGCTTGTACCAATTTATTTCATCAAGGTAATTGGCAAAGAGTTTTTTCAGCAAAAAATAACTCAATTTTAAAAAAAAGTTTAATTAATTCATCTATTATAATTTTCATAATAGTTTTTTGGATGGGATATTCAGGTTTAATATCTTTTTCATTAAATTCAAAAGTTACTCCAGATCTTGCTTTCTTTAACTTAATTTTAGATGAAAAAAAATCTCTTATAGTTGTGTCAGTATTAATTTTAGCATTGTCATTAACATTAAGTACCATTGACACATTAATAAATGCTATTTCAAGTTTGCTAATCGTGAATGGTAGTCAAATAAACAAAATAATTAAAGGAAAAAAAATTAAAGAAAAAACAAATTTTATTATTTTATTTATATGTTCTATAGTTTTTATTTTTGCATCAAGAGGATATAGTATATTATACTTATTTTTACTGGCTGATCTTCTTTGCTGTGCTGCTGTTGTTACAATTTTTTATGGTTTTTTTAACAAAAATATTAATCCTAAACTTGCAGCTTATTCAATAATTCTTGGTTTGATTTTTGGTCTATTGTTTTTTCCAAGTCAAAATTTTGAGACAAGTATTTTAGTAGGAAATTTGATATCTATTGATAATTTTTCAATTTTTATTAGAACAAATCTACTTTTCATATCTTTTCTTATATCTCTATTTGTTCCTCTTATAATAATTTTATTTCACTCTTTACGCAATTCGTTAAGGTAAATTATTACTGCTATCCATATAAATAAAAAACTTATTAATTTTTCTATTTCAAGTGGTTGACCTAGGTAAAATATACTTAAAAAAAATTGAGCTGTTGGTGTCAAAAAAAATATCATGCTCGCAGGTCCTATTCCTATTAATTCAAATCCTTTTATGTACATAAAGAGAGGAACGAGTGTCATAAATCCTGCAAAAAACAAATAAAAAGATAATGTAGGATTATCAAATCCAAAAACATTTGTATTATTAAAAACAAGAGAGCTGAATAAAATTAATGCTATTGGGGATATCAACAAAGTTTCAAAAAATAATCCTATATCTGATGAAATATTTATTTTTTTTCTTATTAAAGTATAAAAACTAAATGTGATTGCGACTGTTAAACCAATCCATGGAATATTCTTAAATTCAATTAGTAAATAAATTAAAGATAAAAAGACAAGAAATATAGCGATTGATTTATTTCTATTAATTTTTTCTTTTAAAAATATCCTTCCCAAAAAAACACTTAATATAGGAAAAATATAATATCCAAGTGATGCATCTAGCATATTGTTTACTGAGATAGAATAAAGCCATGTAAACCAATTAATAGAAACTAAAACTCCAGTAAGAAATAATAAACCTAAAGTACTTAGAGATTTAGTTACTTTTTTAAATTCTGACCACTTTCCAAAATAAAAGGTCGTAAATACTAAAAGCACTGTTGTCCAAATAGTACGATGTATTGTTAATTCAACAGGCGACGCAAAAGACACAAATTTAAAATAAATAACACCTATGATACCCCACCAAAGAGAGGCACCAGCTGCAAATAAAGATCCTTCAAATAACTTTTTTTTCATTTCACCATTTTTTTGATTGATTTATATGGTAATAATTTAATAATTAGTACTAAATAACACTGGAAATATGGAAGAGTGGGTGAGCGGTTGAAACCAGTTGGTTGCTAACTAACCGTACGAGTAACATCGTACCGAGAGTTCGAATCTCTCCTCTTCCGCCAGTTATTTAAAAAATTTCTCAATTTTAACTGGTTCCTTACTAATCATGTACTTATATACATTAACGTTTTCTAAAACTCTTTGAACGTAATTTCTAGTTTCTTTAAACCTTATTAATTCAATCCAGTCTATATAACTTAATTCATTTTTACTCGGATCACCATTAACTCTTCTCCAAGTTTTTACTCTATTAGGACCCGCGTTGTAGGCTGCTATTGCGAATGGGTAAACACCATTATAATCAGTTAATAATCCGTCAAAATAATAAGACCCTAATTTTATATTATAAATAGGATCATCAGTTAAACCACTAATGCTATAAGGCAACTTTGCTTGTTTTGCCACAATCTTTGCAGTGTATTTCATTAATTGCATCATGCCTCTAGCACCAGCATAACTATTTGCTTTGCTATCGAACTCGCTTTCTTGTCTTATAATGGCGTGTATCATCTCACTTGGAGGCATAGGTTTATTGTTTATTTTTCTTGGTGTTGAAATAATAGGATAATTATATTTTAAATAAAATCTTTTTTCATAAGAAGCTTTTTTAGAAATTTGAATAGCAAAATCATATCTCTCTATTTCAGTAGATAACTTAGCTGCTAAAACCTCACTACCTTCTTCAATGTTTAAACTTGCTAGATGTTTAAGAACATCTTTGGAGTATTTTGTATGATTAAGCTCTTTAAGAATTTTCACAATTCTAACAAGTTTATTTTTTGAAAATTCTTTCTCATAATCTTTGGAAAATGAAGCATCTTCTTTTAAAGTAAATTCTCCACCATAATTAATTTCTTTAAAACAAAGCTGCCCGTAATATGTTGTTAAAAACTTTGAGCCTGCTTTAAAATATTCTTTAGCTTTTTCAGTATTACCCGTTTCTTGGTATGACTTTCCTAACCAGTAAGCACCTCTTCCCAAACTTATAGGATAGCTTACATTATCATAAAAATTTAAAAAATGGTTTATAGCGTATTCTTGTGATTTTAAAAATGAATGAGCAATCCAACCCGCTAACCATTCAGCTTCTGCAAATTCTGGCCCAGACGAAAGAGAATGTTCACTTGCAACTTTATAAGCGGTTTTGTATCTTTTTTTATAAATTAAACTTCTTACAATACTTTCTCTTTGTTTCCACCATAGGTCTGCTCTTATTAATTCTTCTTCTGATCGATTTGAATTATCATAAAGTATTTGAAGAGAGGACTCTAATCTACCTCTTCTGTTTCTCCATTTTAATCTATCGTATTCAAGGCCAATATCTTTTTTAAATCTATCTGGAACCTTTGCAATAGCATTATCAACTCCATAAGAGTTACTCATTAATATTTGTCTAGCGTTATATAAAGCTTTGAAATCTGAAGGTAAATAGACAAGCATTCTTTTAAGGTCCCAATATTTTC
>CACDLE010000001.1 GCA_902553555.1 uncultured Pelagibacteraceae bacterium | reverse complement strand
TACTTACACCAAGCTCTGTTGCTTTTTGCAAAATTATTTCCATGGGATTTTTTTTTACTAAACAGATGGCAAGTTCAATTTTATTTTCATTTTTATTTAGAGATTCTTTTACTTGTTTTAAAAATTTTACTTCTACTCTGTCTTTGTCCAAGAAAACTATTTCACTTTCCCACTCACCCTCATTATTAAAAAAATTTACAATAGACCCTCTTTTTAGTCTCATAACGTTAGTAACATAGTGGGTGTGCTCTTTTGATAATAAATTTGTAGAGTTTTCAACTATACTATCAGGATGATATAATCTAATATTCATAAATAATTTATATACTAAAAATAAAATTAAATTAATTAAAGGATAATTTTATGACTATTCCACAAAGAGCAGCTAACACTCCAATAGGAGTTGACGTTGTAGAAGGAAAATCATATTTCTGGTGTACCTGCGGAAAAAGTTCCAAGCAACCGTTTTGTGATGGATCTCACAAAGGCACGAAATTTTTACCCATGTTGTTTAAAGCAAAGCAGTCTCAAAAAGTTTTTTTCTGTACTTGTAAAAGAACAAAAGATCAACCACTCTGTGATGGATCTCACAACTTAAAATAATTTATGAAGCCAAAAGCTATTGTGTTTGATGCATATGGTACTCTGTTCGATGTCAATTCAGCAGCTGAGAAATGTAAGAATAAAATAGGTAATAAATGGGAAAGTTTTGCAGATTTCTGGAGAACTACTCAACTTGAATATACTTGGCTAAGAAGTTTAATGAAAAAACATAAAGATTTTTGGCAAATCACAGAGGATAGTTTGGACAAGTCAATGAAAGTTTTTAACATCGACAATAAATTGAAAAATGAATTATTAAATCTTTATAAAATTTTATCACCATATCCTGAAGTAAAAAAAGTTTTAAAAGTTCTGAAAGAAAAAGAATTTAAACTAGCAATTCTTTCTAATGGAACACCAGATCTTCTACGAGAACTTGTAAAAAGTAATAATTTAAATAATTTGTTTGACGATCTTTTTTCTATAGAAAAAGTAAAAATTTATAAGCCCGATTCTAAAGTTTATGATATTCCGATTAAAAAGTACAAAATAAGACCAGAGGAAATAATTTTTTTAAGTTCTAACACCTGGGACGTATCAGGAGGTGGCAACTATGGGTATAATTCTGTCTGGGTAAATAGAAATAAAGCACATTTTGATAATCTTGATTATCTACCTAAAAATGAAATTGGCAACTTAACGCAGCTACTTGATATCTTATAAACTTTAGTTATAAATATTAAATGTCTCAAATTGAAGTAAGAAAAATAATAAAAGCATTAAATGCTTCGGATGGAGCTGGTGTTAAATTAAAAAGAAGTATTGGTACACCTGAAGCTGATTATGTTGATCCATTTTTAATGCTAGATGAATTTGGATCAGAAAATAAAGACGATTATATAGCTGGATTTCCTCCACATCCACACAGAGGGATAGAAACTGTAACTTACATGTTAAACGGAGAATTCGAACATCAAGATAGCACGGGTGCTAAAGGAACTATGGCTCCAGGAGATGTGCAATGGATGAAAACCGGAAGAGGTATTATTCATTCAGAAATGCCAGCAATGTCTGGAGGAAAATTATTGGGTTTTCAACTTTGGATTAATATGCCCGCTAAATTAAAAAAAAATAAACCAGAATACATTTACATTAAAAGTAAAGAGCTTGGGGTTCACTCAGATAAAGAAAAAACTATAAAAGTGATTGCTGGAAAATATTTAAAACTTGAAGGGCCAGAAAAAAATCACAATGTCGAGCCAATTTATTTTCATGTAATATTAAAAGAGGATAAAGAATTTAAATATGAAGTGCCATTTGGTCATAATTCTTTTGTTTATATTCTTAAAGGAGATTTGAAAATTGGAGAGAGAAATCATGACAGGGCTGGAGACTCAAGCTTAATTTTATTAGAACGAGGAAGTGAACTTAAAATTAGAGCTAAAAAAGAAACAGAATTTTTATTTATAGCAGGTAAGCCAATTGGAGAGCCTATAGCAAGAGGTGGTCCATTTGTAATGAATACAAAAGCTGAGATACTAGAAGCTATTCAAGATTATAACAACGGAACGTTTGCTAAATATTAAAAGTTAAAGTACGTTCCTGTAAAAAATGCCAAAATCAATAATTATTAAAAAAAATGGAAGTCCTGAAGTCTTGGAACTTCAAGAAATAGATATTGGGTCGCCTGGGCCAAACGAAATTAAGGTTACAAACTATGCTATCGGATTAAATTATATTGATACTTATCATAGATCAGGCTTGTATCCTATTAAATTACCAAGTGGTATTGGTTTAGAAGCGGCTGGAAAAATTGATGAAGTTGGTTCAAGTGTAACGGAATTTAATAAAGGAGATAACATAGCATACGCGTCTGTTCCACTTGGAGCGTATTCCAGTCAAAGAATTATACCATCAAATATTGCAATAAAAGTTCCAGATGGTATCTCTCATGAGATAGCAGCAACCTTAATAACAAAAGGTTTAACTACAAATTACTTATTAACTAAAACTTACCAACTGAAAGCTGGCGAGACAGTTTTGTTTCATGCGGCAGCTGGCGGTGTAGGACAAATCTTCGCCCAATGGGCTAACAGCATTGGAGCAAAAGTTATTGGAACAGTAGGATCAGATAATAAAATTAAAGTTGCTGAAGAAAATGGATATTCACACGTTATAAATTACACTAAAAGTGATTTTGCAAAGGAAGTTTTAAAAATTACAAATAACAAAGGTGTGCCAGCGGTTTTTGATGGAGTTGGTAAGAAAACATTTTACGGGTCTTTAGCTTGTCTAAGAACTAGGGGCATGATGATAAGTTTTGGTAATGCGTCTGGACCATTAGATCCTATAAATGTTCCAAAAGATATACAGCCAAAAGGACTTTATTTGACTAGACCCTCAATAGCACAATATTTTACAAATAGAAAAGAACTTCAAGATGGGGCAGATTCAGTTTTTGAAAAAGTAAAATATGGAAAAATAAAAATTAGAATATCAAAAAAATATAAATTAGCTGAAGCTAAGCAGGCGCATGCTGACTTAGAAGCAAGAAAATTAGTCGGACCAGCAATTTTAATTCCATAATGAGTGAAAAGATAGTTTCTCCATGTATTAGTATATGCAAAATTGATCCACTGACAGGATATTGTTATGGTTGTGCTAGAACCGAAGAAGAAAAAAATATATGGAAAGATGAGAAAACAACTAATCAGTGGAAATCAAAAAATCTAGAAGAAATTGTCTCTAGAATGAAAGGATGGCAACTAGATACCTTCAAAGAGTCCTATAATCACAAAGTTAAAAATGGGATTTCTTTATTTAAAAAAAATTTACTAAATAAAAAATTATAAGTCTTTTTTCATAGATGCCATATCACTCAGATGAAATTTTAAAGCTTCGTTAGACAGTCTTATTTCTTGTAAAAATAAAAAAATTGAAAAGATCATACAAAGACAACAGAATGCAAAACTTAATCTAGCGTAAAATAAAAGATCTAAGTAAAGCAATAAAACTGTTAGCATGTTAAAAAGAAAGCCAAAGGCTGCGAAACCCATGACATATTTTAAATAATTTGTTCTTTTGTTTAATACATGTAATTGATTTTCCCACTCTGGGGGTACTTTTTTTTCAAAAGTATATTGATCATGAATTTTCCTGATTAAAGCGCTTAAAGTATGAAATCGATTACTATACATAGTCATCATCAAAGGAATTGCTGGAAACATTAAAGCTGCTACTGTGTAATCAATATCCATAACGAATCAAATTGATTATGTAGATTACGTTTGGTATTTACAAGTCATATTTAAATGAAACAATTAAAATTATTCGTCAATTTAACTAGATTAAATAGGCCTATAGGATACATGTTGTTGTTCTGGCCATGTAGCTGGGGCCTAGCATACGCTTATTCATATAATAATGAAGTAGAAAAATTTTTATTACATATGGTATTATTTTTTTTGGGGGCAGTTTTAATGAGAAGTGCAGGCTGTATCGTTAACGATATTGTAGATAGAAAAATTGATAAAAAAGTTTCTAGAACAAAGTTTAGACCGCTAGCATCAAATCAAGTAACAGTAATTCAAGCATCTTTTTACACATTGATACTTTGTATGTTAGCTTTTTTTATCCTTATACAATTTAATTTTTTAACTATTTTTTTGGGAATGTCCTCGATGATATTAGCATTTTCTTATCCATTTATGAAAAGGATAACTTATTGGCCTCAATTATTTTTGGGACTCACCTTTAATTGGGGAATTATAATGGCTTGGACATCTGTTAACAACAGTATTCCAATTGAAATATTGATAATTTATATTGCGGCCATATTTTGGACATTGGGATATGACACGATTTATGGAGCTCAGGACATAATAGATGATGAGGTTATTGGATTAAAGTCAACTTCTATTAAATTTAAGTCCACTTTAAAAAGGTTTGTATTAACATGTTATTTAATAAGTTTTTTAATTTTATTATTTTTTTTCTATAAAAATATGCAAAATTTGATTTTGATTATCCCATTTTTAGCCTTTGCTACTTCTTTAATATTTCAAGTAATTCATTTTAATAGAAAAAAACCTCTCACGTGTTTAAATGCTTTTAGAATAAATAATTTTTCTGGTTTATTCTTATTCTTGGCTATGATGGGTTTATCCTTATAATGAAATTTATTGAACTTAAAAAAATCTTAAAAAGACTTTATAGAGAGCATCTTGTAAGGTACTTGAATAGAATTTTTTTCTCATTGTTTTTATCATTAATTGTTTCAGCCAGTACTTCAGCAATTGCATGGCTACTTGATCCAGCAGTAAAAAAAATATTCATCGAAAAAAATCAAACCTTAGCTTGGGTAATCCCTCTAGCTATAATTTTTGCATTTTCAGCAAAGGGTATTTGTCTTTACTTAGCAAGATTACAGTTAATAAAAACAGGTCAAGAAATAACGGGTGAACTTCAACATAAGGTAGCTCATTACATTCTAAATACCGATGTGGCTTCAATAGACAGAAGACACTCAGGAAAATTTATATCAAATATAAATTTCGATGCTGGCCAAGTTAACTCTATGGTTAGCACTGGTGCTTTAAATATTATGAAAGATAGTTTGACCTTAATTGCGCTTATTGGGGTAATGATTTACCAAAATTGGAAACTTACACTTTTTGCTCTAATAATGATGCCATTAGCCGCTGGGCTTGCTAAATCTTTAGGTAAAAGAATTGGAAAAGCAGTTACAGAAGCTGGAGAAATTTCTGGTAGATTAACCTCACATCTTTCTGAGATTTTAAAAGCATCGAAGATGATAAGAATTTATCAAAAAGAAGAAAGCGAATATCTAAAGTCAAAAAGTATAATTACAGAAATGGTAAATAAATCTGCAAAAATTTCGGCCATTATTATTAGGGCCACACCATTAATGGAAATCTTAACTGGTTTTATGATTGCAGGATTTATTTATTTTTCTGGAGCATTAATTACATCTGGAGAACTGCAAGTAAACCAATTTTTCTCTTTTCTAGCTGCAATGATGTTAGCGTATCAACCTATACGTTCTTTAGCTACTATAAACATGCTAGTATTCTCTGGTGCAGCAGGTGCAAAAAGAATTTTTGATGTTATAGATCAACCAATCAAGATAAGTAATGACGCTAGTCTACCTAACTTAAAAGATGTCAAAGGTGATATCAAGTTTTCCAATGTAAGTTTTAAATACGAAAACTCTGAGGATAAAGCTGTTAATGATATTAATTTTGAAATTTCTGGAGGATCAATGGCAGCATTCGTTGGTCATAGTGGTGCAGGAAAAAGTACGATTATTAATCTTTTACCAAGATTTTATGACCCTCAAAAAGGAAAGATTTTTATTGATGGATTAAATACTAATTCAGTCAATTTAAAATCTTTAAGGAAAAATATATCTTTAGTAAGTCAAGATGTCATCTTGTTTGATAATTCTGTAAAAGAAAATATACTTTATGCAAATCCTGAAGCTACTGAGGAAGAATTTTTAGAATCATGTAAATTTGCTGCTGCGGAAGAATTTATAATTAAGTTACCTAATAAGTACGATACCATGATCGGGGAAAACGGTGTTAGGCTTTCAGGTGGACAAAAACAGAGGCTTTCAATAGCTCGGGCAATTCTTAAAAGATCACCAATAATCTTGTTGGATGAAGCAACTTCGTCTTTAGACGCTGAGTCAGAAGAAATTGTACAAAATGCTATCAAAAATTTAACTAAAAATAAGACTACGTTAGTTATAGCACATAGACTATCGACTATTCATAATGCAGATATAATCTTTGTGATAAAACAAGGTAAGCTTATCGACTCTGGTACTCATGAAGAGCTTATTAAAAATTGTGAGTATTATAAGACTTTATATAATAAGCAACTAAGATAAATTTCATGATATTTTTTTATAAGATTTTTACTAATATTTTTTTCCCAATTTTTATTTTGGTAATTTTTTTTAGAAAATTTTTAAATAAAGAACATAAAAAAAGATATAAAGAAAAATTTGTAATCTCGGGTCAACTTGGCCGATTCAAATTAGAAAATAAAAAAATAATTTGGATTCATACAGCAAGCATTGGTGAGATGAACAGTATAACTCCTATTGTAAATAAATTGACCGAAAATAATAAAGAAATATTTATACTAATAACTTCAATTACTTTAAGCTCTAGTCAAATCTTTGAAAAAAACTTTAGAGATAATAAAAATGTATATCATCATTTTCTACCCTTAGACGTAAGTTTTTTAATTGAAAAATTTTTGAACTACCTAAAACCTGAAAAAGTCATATTCGTAGACTCAGAAATATGGCCTAACACATTAAGAATTATTAAATCTAAAAAAATTCCATTAATATTATTGAATGCAAGGATTTCCAATAAAACTTTAAAAAGATGGAAAATGATTGGAAGTTTTTCAAAAAAAATTTTTAGCTTTTTTGATTTATGTTTAGCATCAAGCAATGAGTCACTTGAAAACCTTAAAGATTTAGGATCCAAAAATGTAAAATTTTTTGGCAATATTAAATTCTGTGTAAATTTTGCTTTGCCAAAAAATCAAAAATATCCTGACATTCTCAAAAATAGAAAAGTTTGGTGTGCGGCTAGTACGCATTCAGGAGAGGAAATTATTTGTATCAAAACTCACTTGGAATTAAAAAAAAAATATGAATTAATTACAATCATTATTCCAAGGCACATAAACAGAGTACAAGAATTATTTTCATTATCAAAAGATCATAATTTAAAAGTACAACTTACAAATAATTTTGACAAAATTAATGAAATTCCAGATATTATAATTATAAATTCTTTTGGAGATATCGCTAAGTATTTTCATTATTGTAAAAGTGTATTTATTGGAAAGTCGTTACCAGAAAAATTTAGTGGTTTTGGCGGACAAAATCCAATTGAACCTGCTAAATTTGGGTGCAAAATTTATCATGGACCTCATGTCTCAAATTTTAAAGAAATTTATAAATATCTTGAAAATATGAATATTGCCTTTGAAATAAAAAATGAGAAAGATTTGATTAAAAATCTAGATCACGATTTCAGTTCTGAAAAAAAAATAGAATTTGGAGCTAAAGAGCTCAATGAATATGGAAATAAAATACTTGATAAAACTATCAATGAAATACAAAACTTTTAAATAAATGCAAATTAAAAAACCAGTTTTTTGGTCGGATATAAATATAATATCAATTTTGTTATTTCCTTTCACATTTATTTTCTTATGCTTAAGTTCTTTAAATAATTCTTTAAAAAAGAAATATTTTCTCAAAGTTCCTACAATTTTTATTGGCAATATTTACGTCGGCGGAACAGGAAAAACTCCATTATCAATTCACATTTTTAAATTATTAAAGAAAAAAGGTTGGAAACCAGCAATTATAAAAAAATTCTACAAAAATCATATCGACGAAGTAAATTTAATAAGACAAAAGGTTAATTCTTTATTTACTGGCAAAAATAGGGTTGATTTATCTGAAGAGGCAATAAGAAAAGGACATCGATTATTAATTTTTGATGATGGTTTACAAGACGCATCAATCAATAAGGATTTAAAAATTATATGTTTTAATTCTGATGATTTGATAGGAAATGGATTTCTTTTTCCTGCTGGCCCATTAAGAGAAAAGATAAATTCTATTGAAGGAAAAGATATTGTAGTTATCAATGGTAATAGAAGTAAAATTTTGGAAAAAAAGATAAGCTCAATTTCAAAAGAAATTAAAATTTTTTATTCTTATTACGAGTTTAGCAAAATTAAATCAGCTATAAAAAAAAGAAAAATATTAGCATTTTCTGGCATAGGTAATCCACAAAGCTTTTTTAGTCTTTTAAAAAAAAATAAATTTAATGTTGTTGAAAAATTAGAATTTCCAGATCATTATATGTACAAAGACAAAGATTTAAGAAAATTAATTGATAAAGCCAAAAAAAATAATCTTCGATTATTAACAACGGAAAAAGATTTTCATAGAATTAAATATTTATTTAAAAGAAATATAGATTTCTTAAAAATCAATCTTAAAATAAAAAAGGAGAAGGAGTTTTTTAAAGAACTTTCAAAAAAAATATGATTAAAACTATAAGATATTTTTTTGAAGCGCTAATAGTATATTTTCTGTATATTATATCTTTTTTTATTGGATTAAAATATAGTCGGATTTTTTTTTCATATCTATTTCAAAAAATTGGGTTTTACTTCAGATCCGAAAAATTAATTATCAAAAATTTAGATAAAATTAATTCTTCAATGGATGAAAATCTAAAAAAAAATACAATAAAAAAAATGTGGTCTAATTATGGAAAAACTTTTATTGAATATATTTTTTTAAAAAATTTTAAACAAAGCAATAACCACATTAAAATTAAAAATAAAAATTATTTAGAAACAACTCTTCTTAAAAATGAACCTGTTATTTTTATTTCTGGACATTTTGCAAACTTTGAACTTATGTCAATGGAATTGACTAAGATGAATATAAAGTTAGCAACAATATATCGACCTTTGAATAATTTTTTTCTTAACCCCTTCATGGAGTACTTGAGAAAAAAATATGTATGCAAAAATCAAATAAAAAAAGGCATAAAGGGAGTTAAGGAAGCAATAAATTATCTTAGTAATAAAAATAGTATTGCGTTAATGGTAGATCAACGTGTTAGCGAAGGTGCTAGGGTCAATTTTTTTGGAACACCCGCTCACACAACTTTTCTGCCTGCCCAACTTGCCCTCAAATTTAAATGTCAAATAATACCTATTTACATCAACAGGACTTTTGATGATAAATTTGAAGTTGAGATATTAAAGCCTATTAGCTGTAAACATCCTAATAATATAGATAAAGATAAAGTTGAGATTACTAACGAGATCAATACAGTATTGGAGAAAATGGTAGCTCAAGATCCTTCTCAATGGATACTTACTCACAACAGATGGAAATAGTTATTTAATTTTTTTATATCTTTCACTTACTTCTTTTGGAGAAAAATAGGCCTCTTGAAGTTCAACATTCCAATAACAAAGTTTTTCTAAGGGTATTTTTTTATTTGAAACAGCGCATTCAACGTAATCTCCCTTTTCCAAAATTTCATATGTATTTGGTAAATATTTTATTTTTGCTTTTACTTCTCCCATACTTTAAACATTATATAATAATTTTTTTCATATGAATATTGCTTTAATTGGAAGTGGAGGAAGGGAGCATGCTCTTAGCCATAAATTATATCAATCTAATATAAATAATAATATTTATTGTATTCCTGGAAATGCGGGTACTAGCAAATTTGCTACTAACATAGATATAGACTTTCTCGATTTTAAGCTTCTCCTAAAAGTTTTAAAAATACTTAAAATTTCTTTAGTAATCGTTGGTCCTGAAGAGCCTTTGGTCAATGGTATAGTCGATTTTTTAGAAAAAAATAAAATCAAAGTTTTTGGCCCCAATAAATATGCTTCTCAACTAGAAGGCTCTAAAGCATTCATGAAATCTTTATGTAAAAAATACAATATACCAACAGCTAAGTTTAAAATTTGTCACAATTCAAAAGACGTAATAAATTTTTTAAAAACTTGCTCATTACCAGTGGTGGTTAAAGCTGATGGTTTGGCTGCCGGTAAAGGAGTAACAATTTGTAAATCTCTCAATCATGTTCGCAAAACAACAAATGAAATTTTTTTAGGAAAATTTAAGACCTCAAAAAAGGCTGTTTTAGAGGAATTTCTACAAGGAGAGGAAGCAAGTTATTTTTTGATTGTGGATAAGAATAATTTTAAATTTTTCGGTGTTGCTCAAGATCATAAAAAAGTTGGAGAAAATGAGAAAGGTTTAAACACTGGTGGAATGGGGGCATATTCTCCTATCAAAATATTTAATACTAAAATTGAAAAAAAAATTATCACAAAAATTGTTAAACCAACTTTACAAGCTTTAAAAAAGAGAGGGGAATATTATAGGGGATTTCTATACGTAGGTTTAATGATTAAGAATGGTGAACCATTTTTGATTGAATACAATGTTCGCATGGGAGACCCAGAATGTCAGGTAATCTTACCTAGATTGAAAACTGATTTGTTAAAAATTATAAACTTTTCCTTAAAAAACAAATTAAACAAAATCAAAATTGAATGGAAAAAGAAAAAATGCATGACAGTTGTTTTGTGTTCAAAAGGCTACCCAAAAAAATATAAAAAGAATTTGAATTTAAATAATTTATCAAAAATTAAAAATGAGAAAAATCGATTTATTTTTCACGCAGGAACTAAAATAATAGATGGTGAAATTAAATCTTCAGGTGGACGAATACTTAACATTACTATCCTGGGAAATAATTTTAAAGTTATTAGAAAAAAAATACACGATTGTCTTAAAATAATAAACTTGAAGAATAGTTTTTATCGAAAAGATATTGGATGGAGAGTCATTAAATGAGAATTATTGGTGGTAGTCTTAAAAAAAGAAAAATCTCATTCATTAATTCTTCTCATACTCGACCTTTAAGGGATATAGTTAGAGAGAATATTTTTAATTTAATTAGTCATTCAAATAAAATTTCGGTTGATTTACAACAATGTATTGTTTTAGATTTATTTTCTGGTGTTGGTTCTTTTGGTTTGGAAACTCTTTCTAGGGGTGCAAAAAAAGTCGATTTCGTTGAAAAAAATTCTGATACATTAAAAATTTTGAAAAAAAATATTAAAAGGTTGTCACTACAAGATAAAACTGAAGTGTATCCTATTGACGTTGAAAGATTTTTTCAAATATTAAAAATTGATTACAAATATAATATAATTTTTTTAGATCCACCTTACGCAGAGGATAATTTTCAAAAAATTCTATCTTTAATAATTAAGGCAAAAATTTACAATAAGAATAATTTACTTATTATACATAGAGAAAATAAAACAAGAGAATTTTTAAATGACAATTTTCGTATACTTGAGACGAAGAAATATGGAAGATCAAAAATTATTTTTGGTTTATTGATTGAATAAAATTCTTTTTGTATTTTTTTTAACAGATTCGACAGCAGGCTGATTAAATGGATTTAGATTTAGTTTTCTTCCAATTATTATCGTCTCCAATATAAAATATGAAAACAATTTTCCCAGTGTTGAGCTATTTAGATTATTTATCGTGATTTCAACATATGATATTTTCTTTGTCTTTAAGGTTTTCAAAAAAGCTTCTTTTTGAGAAAATAATATTTGATTTATATCTTTATTATTTAGAACTTTGCTGAATAATTTTAGATTATTTCTATTTTTATTTTTATCCTTTTGAGAAAAAATATAAAAAAATTTATCTTTCGGACCATCTAAATAAAGCTGAAGTAGACTGTGATGATCTTTTGGGCCTAGTGATGTCACGGGTAAAATACCTTTATTATTTTTACCTAAACTCTCTGCTATCAATTGTTGTAGCCATTGCAAAAAATGATCACTTTCTTTGAAATAACTCATAAGAATAATAGAATTAATTTTTTTACTCTCATATATTTTGAACATATTGAGTAAATTTTTTTTTAAAATTTTTTTCTCCTTATTCAAAAAATCTAAAATATCTTTTCTAAACTGAGAAATTTGAATGTCCATAAAATATAAAGGAACAAGGCTTGTTTCGGAAAAAATGGAATATCTTCCAGACACATAACTCCTATGGTTTATTACTTTTATTTTTTTTCTTTTTGCAAAGTTTAAAAGTTGATTAGTTTCGTTCGTTGTAATAACTATTGCATTTTTTTTATCTATTATATCTTTATTTAGAGTGTTAATTGATGAAAGTGTCTCTATTGTATTTCCAGATTTCGATATCAAAACAAATAAGGTATTTTTTTTACTACAGTTTGTATTAATTTCTTTTAATAAACTTGCCTCCAGATTATTCACAAAAAAAATTTGCTTTTTTATTTTCGTTTTGAAGAAGTCGTATACAGCCTGAGCACCCAAAATAGATCCTCCCATCCCTATAATAACAATTTTACTAAATTTTTTGTACGATTTTAAATCTTTTATAGAAAAGTTAATTTTAAATTTTTTGCCGAGAGTAAATATTGCATTTTTTTTTAAATTTAATTCATGAGTGATTAAGTTAAGGTTATTTTCAATTACTTTTTCAAAAGATTTTTTTTTATTAATTTTAGTTTTTATGTTGCTGTAATGTTTAAATCTAATAATATTATTATTTCTTTTTTTCATTTTTTCATTTCATCAAGTATTAGTTTTTCTATGTTAGATTTAGATTTGTTTTGATTATCATTAATTTTGTCTTCATTGCCTTTCAAAGATTTTTCAAATGAATTTGTTTTATTAATTCTGTTAGAGGATTTGTTTGGTTTTGGTAGCTCATTCATGTTTGGTGGTAAAGTCAATGGATCTCTTTTTTCTATTAAAAATTCATCAGTAGTATTTGTTTTTTCATTTCTCAAAGCATCACCAACTTCGCCAAATGATCCACAAGAGGTCAAAAAAATTATATAACTTAATGAAAGTATAATTTTGCTAAATTTCATTGTTCTTATTGAAAAGTTCCTTAATTAAAATCATTATTATTCCTAAACTTATAAATATATCGGCCAAATTGAAACTAAACCAATGATAATCATTTATATGAAAATCAATAAAATCTGGCACAGCTCTAAAAAATATTCTGTCATATAAGTTTCCTAAAGCTCCTCCAGCAATACATGAATACAAAATTTTGTCTATATTATGTGATGTCAAAATTAAATATACAATAAACACAATAATTATAGAGATTAAAAATGTAATTGCGTTATATACTAAGTCGTTTTGAGAGCTGAAAATACCAAACGCTATTCCAGTGTTAAAAACTAAATCAAAATTAAGAAAATCATTTATGTAAATGCTGTTCTTATTTTCAGAAATTTGGATAATTTTGTTTTTACTTATTCTGTCAGAGATAAAAATTATAAATATTAAAAAAAAGCTCAAAAAAAATTTTTTAATTGAATTAAGATAATTCATATATAGTTAACTTTCACTTAAAACTTTTTCGCATCTTAAGCACTTATTCACCACAATCTTCCAACATCTTGGGCATTTATTACCCTCAGCCCTTTTAACTATAATTTCATTTTCGCCTTTGTCATTTGATGTTTCCGTTGCTTTGGCGGCTGAGGTAATAAAATATTCTGATAAGTCTAAACCCTCTAAAAGTTTGATATTTTTTGAAGATGTTTTAATTTCTATTTCTGCCTCCAGACTCGATCCTATTTCTTTGTTTGCTCTTTTTTGCTCAATTGCAATGTTAGCCTCTTGTTTTAATTTGAAAAGTTTAGTCCACTTATTTTCAATTTCTGAATTTTTAAAACTTTCATTAATTTTGGGTAAATCTAATTCGTGAATACTTTTTGAAGTTTTGCTCACCAAAGTAAAAATTTCTTCAGTAGTAAAAACTAAAATTGGTGCAAACCATTTCAATAAACAATCCAGAATTACATTTAAAACTAAAATACAATCTTTTCTTTTTTTGGATTTTTGGCCCTCACAATAAAGAACATCTTTTCTTATATCAAAATAAAAAGATGAAAGATCTAAAGTGCAAAAATTTAATAATTCTTTATATAGCTTATGAAAGTTATATTTTTTTAAATTTTCATTATATGATTTATTTACATTATAAATTTTATTTAAAATAAATCTCTCTAATTCTGGTAATTCATTTACTTTTATGTCATCAAGTATTTGAGGTTCAAAATTATCTTTTATGTTACCTAAGATAAATCTAAAAGTATTTCTTATCTTTCTATAAGACTCAGCATGCTGAGTTAAAATAGTATTATCAATTCTCAAATCTTCTGCATAATCTGAAGCTGCAACCCAAACTCTTAATATATCGGCTCCATATTTTTTAAGAATGTCTTCTGGAGAAATAACGTTACCAGATGATTTCGACATTTTCATACCTTTGCCGTCAACAACAAATCCGTGAGACAAGATAGTTTCAAACGGAGCTTTGCCCCTTGTTCCACAAGATTCTAATAGAGATGAGTGAAACCATCCTCTATGTTGATCTGATCCTTCTAAATACATATCAGCTGGCCATTTAAGATCTTTTCTGGACTCCAAAACAAAACTATGCGTTGAACCGCTATCAAACCAAACTTCAACGATATCCTTAAGTTGATCATATTCTTTCGCATTATAATCTGTTCCTAAAAATCTTTGAGGATCATCTGTGAACCAACAATCTGAGCCTTCTTTTTCATAAATTTCAGCAATTCTATCAATTACTTTTTTATCTCTTAATGGTTCTTTTGTTTTCTTGTTAACAAAAATTGGTAAAGGCACACCCCAAACCCTTTGTCTAGAAACACACCAGTCTGGTCTACCTTCAATCATAGAAAGCAATCTCTCTTTTCCTTTGGGAGGATAAAAAACAGTTTCGTTAATAGATTTTATTGCTTTATCTCGAAGTGATTTTGTTTCCATTGATATAAACCACTGAGGTGTGGCCCTATAAACAAGTGGCGCTTTAGACCGCCAAGAATGTGGATAGCTGTGTTGAAGCTTATCTTCAAATAATAACATTTTTTCGTTTTTTAATTTTTCTATTATTATTGGATCGGCTTTAAATATATGGGTTTTTTCAAAAACAGGGATTTGATCTGTATATTTTCCACCATCGTCAACTGTATAGCTTGTTGGAATATTATTTTTTAAGCATAAGTTAAAATCATCAGGCCCGTGACTTGGCGCACAATGAACTATGCCCGTCCCTTGCTCTAAATTAACGAAATTTGCTTCCAACAAAGGTATTTCATGATCATAACCAATATTTAAAAATGGATGGGAACAAATAGTGTCTTTTAATTCTGTTCCCTTAAAAGTTTTTACAATTTGATATTCTTTAATCTCGCAAGACTTGACGATGTCTTTTAAAAGATTTGACGCAACTATAATTTTGTCCGAGTTAAAATTCGGTAATCCTTTAACATTTACCAAAGCATATTCAATTTGATTATTGTAAGCTAGAGCCTTATTTGCAGGTATAGTCCATGGTGTTGTAGTCCAAATAACTATACTTGAATCTTTTAAAAAAGATTTATTAGTTTTTTTTACTTTAAAAGCCACAAATATCGTACTTGAGGTATGATCAAGATATTCAACTTCTGCATCAGCTAAAGCAGTTTTTTCAACAGTTGACCATAAAACGGGTTTAAATCCTTGGTACAAACTTTTATCAATTAAAAATTTTCCTAATTCCCTTACAATTTGAGCTTCAGCACTATTGCTCATCGTTGAGTAATAATTTTTAAAATCTCCAACTACACCAAGTCTCTTGAATTCTTTTATGTGAATATTGATCCATTTTTTTGCAAATTCTCTACACTCACTTCTAAAATCTTTTATAGGTACGTCGTCTTTGTTTTTCTTTTTCTTTTTGTACTCTTCTTCAATTTTCCACTCGATAGGTAAACCATGACAATCCCAGCCAGGCACATAAATTGAGTCTTTTCCATCCATTTGATGAAATCGAGTAATCATATCCTTTAAAATTTTATTAAGAGCAGTACCCATATGAATATGTCCATTTGCATAAGGTGGTCCGTCATGTAACACGAATTTTTTTTTACCTTTTGAACTTTTTCTTAACTTTTCATAAAGCTTATTTTTTTCCCATTTGTTTATAATCTCGGGTTCTTTTTGGGGTAAATTTGCTTTCATCGAGAAAGCAGTTTTGGGTAATTGTAAACTTTCTTTAGACATTTTTTTTTGCTTTTATTATATCTTTTTTTATTTGACTTTTCAGTTCCAACAAATTTTTAAATTTTTTTTCTGGTCTTATAAAATTACTAAATATCACATTAATATTTTTATTATATAGATTTTTTTTTAAACCAAAAATATTAACCTCTAATAAAAGTTTGTTACCATTAAAAGTTGGTCGATATCCTACATTTGCTATGCCTTTTTTAATACTTTTGTTAATTCTCACTTTGACTGAGTAGACACCAAATCGTGGGATTTTGTAATTTGCTAAATTCAAATTGCAAGTTGGAAAACCAATTTTTCTACCTCTTTTGTCTCCTCTAACAACCTTCCCCTCAATTTCCCAATCTCTACCTAGAAGTTTATTAGCCTTTTGTATTTGTCCCTTGCTCAGCATATTTCTTATCATTGTTGAAGATATAATCTTGTTATCTTTTTTAAATGGTTTTGTAATTATTGTTTTATAATTATATTTTTTTTCGTATTTTATTAGTTTTCTTACATCTCCTCCTCTTTTATTACCAAATTTAAAATTTTTACTCACATACAAATAGCTACAATTTATTTTTCTAAATAAAATTTTCTTTATAAATTTCTGATAATTTAATTTTGAAAATTTCCGATCAAATTTTTGAATTATTACAAAATCAAGTTTTTCTTTTTTTAATAGAATTTTTTTTTGATTAATCAAACATAATCTATGATTTTTAATTTGTTTGTTAAAAAACATTACGGGTATTGGTTCAAAAGTTAATAAACCAAGTTTTCTTTTAGTTTGCTTTGCTTTTTTGAAAGCTTCTTTTAAAACTTTTTTATGACCAAGGTGAACACCATCAAAATTACCAACCGCTATTACTGCGTTTTTAAATTTCTTTGTTATATTAATATTATTAAAAACCTTCATGCTACCAGTTTAAATCGTTTTGTATAAAGTTAGGTTTGATATTATATTTTTCAAAAAACGTCTCTAAATTCTTAAATTTTTTTATTTCATTCTTGTGTACACCATTCATAATAAAAAGTGAGTCTTTTTTTAAATAATTAGCCCCTTTTATATCTGTCCTAAGATTGTCTCCAATTATTAAAACTTTTTCTGTTTTACTAATTAATAAATCATAAATTTCTTTATAAGGTTTTCCAAAGTAAATGACCTTTCCACCAATTTTTTCAAAAATTTTTGCAATAGTTCCTGCACAATATTCTTGTTCATTTCCTCTATCTACTATTAAATCTGGATTAGTGCATATCATAGTTTTTTTTTCGCTGCCTAAAAGCAATTTTTCATAATAACTCAAATTTTTCATTTCATGATCATATAGCCCAGTGCATAAAATATAGTCACATTTTAAAATGCTAGTTTTATACTTTTCATAACCTTGATAAATTTTGTGATCTCTATCTGGCCCTAAGTGAAAAAAAAATTTTCCATATTCAAATTTTTTTAAAGATAAAATTGCAGCCTCCCCTGACGTCAATATATTCGAAAGAAATTTGCTCTTAATTTTCATTTTTTTTATTAAAAATTCTCTTACATCACTGACTGGTCTAGGGGCATTTGATAAAAAGGTAAATTTTTTCCTTTTTTTATAAAGTTCATCTATAACTTTTAACGCTCCAGGATTTGTATTGACCCCATTATGAACAACTCCCCATAAGTCTATTATGAAGTTGTCATAATTTTGAATTATTTTTCTTACATTTTCCAGTTTTTTCAATTTCTAATTGTCCTCTAAATACCTTATAGGAAAGTTCATAAAATATAGCAATATCAAGACTTTTTCGAAAATATAGATTTAATCTCTTGAAATTTAATCAAAACATACCATATCAAGATCATATACAAATAGGAGATTATATGAAATTCAGACCATTACATGACAGAGTGCTTATAAAAGTCCTCGATAGTGAGGAAAAAACTGCTGGAGGAATAATTATTCCTGACACGGCAAAGGAAAAACCACAAGAAGGTGAAGTTATTGCTGTAGGTCCAGGTTCTAAAAATGAAAATGGAAAAACCAATCCTATGGACGTAAAAGTTGGTGATATTGTCTTATTTGGTAAATGGTCAGGAACCGAAGTTAAAATTGATGGTAAAGAATATAGCATAATGAAAGAGTCTGACATTATGGGAGTTTCTAAAAGCAAAAAATAAATTATAGGGAGAAATACAAATGGCAAAAATAATAAAATTCGATACTGAAGCAAGAGCTAAAATGCTTAAAGGTGTCAACACTTTAGCTAATGCAGTAAAAGTAACTTTAGGTCCTAAGGGCAGAAACGTCGTAATGGACAAATCTTATGGTGCTCCAAGAACAACTAAAGACGGTGTCTCAGTTGCTAAGGAGATTGAACTAGATGATAAATTTGAAAATATGGGTGCTCAAATGGTTAAAGAAGTTGCTAGCAAAACAAATGACAATGCTGGGGACGGCACTACAACTGCAACTATTTTAACTCAATCAATTGTGACTGAAGGATTAAAGTATGTTACCGCTGGAATGAATCCGATGGATATCAAAAGAGGTATCGACAAAGCCGTTGAACATGTAATTTCAAAATTAAAGAACTCATCAAAAAAAGTTAAAGCTAACGAAGAGGTAGCTCAAGTCGGTACCATATCTGCTAATGGAGAAAAATCTATTGGCGATATGATTTCAAAAGCTATGCAGAAAGTTGGCAATGAAGGAGTTATAACTGTTGAAGAAGCAAAAGGGGTTGAAACTGAGCTAGACGTAGTTGAAGGTATGCAATTTGATAGAGGATATCTTTCTCCATATTTTGTTACCAATACAGAGAAGATGACGACTGAGCTAGAAAATCCTCTTGTGCTTTTAGTTGAAAAAAAATTAACTAATCTTCAACCAATGGTACCTTTGTTAGAATCTGTTGTTCAGGCTAATCGTCCTTTAATGATAATCTCAGAGGATGTTGAGGGCGAAGCTCTTGCAACCTTGGTTGTAAATAAATTAAGAGGTGGTTTAAAAGTTGTTGCAGTTAAGGCTCCTGGTTTTGGAGATAGAAGGAAAGCTATGTTAGAAGATATAGCTATCTTAACTGGAGGTCAGGTTATTTCTGAAGATTTAGGGATTAAAATTGAAAATGTTAAAATTGGAGATCTTGGATCTTGTAAAAAAGTAAAAATTGATAAAGAAAATAGTACTATCGTAGCTGGTGAAGGAAAAAAATCAGATATCGAAGCTAGATGTAATCAAATAAGATCGGAGATAAATGAAACTACTTCTGATTATGATAAAGAAAAACTTCAAGAAAGATTAGCTAAATTAGCTGGTGGTGTAGCGGTTATAAAAGTTGGCGGAGCTACTGAAGTTGAGGTAAAAGAAAGAAAAGACAGGGTTGAAGATGCATTAAATGCGACCAGAGCTGCTGTTGAGGAAGGAGTTGTTATCGGAGGTGGTTGCGCTTTGCTGTATGCAGCCCAAGATTTAGATTCTTTAAAAATTAAAGGTGATGATCAAAAAGCTGGTGTTGAGATTGTAAAAAAAGCTCTTCAAGCTCCAATCAGACAAATTACTGCTAACGCAGGTGTTGATGGCTCTGTGGTAGTTGGAAAACTTTTAGAAGGAAAAAAATCTTCTCAAGGTTACGATGCTCAGAATGAAGAGTATGTAGATATGTTCGCTAAAGGAATTATTGATCCAACTAAGGTTGTAAGATCAGCATTACAAGATGCTGCTTCAATAGCTGGACTGTTAATTACAACTGAAGCAATGATCGCAGACAAACCTGAAGAAAAAGATGCTAGTCCTGCAATGCCTCCCATGGGTGGCGGTATGGGTGGCATGGGTGGAATGGGTGGAATGGGAATGTAATACGATTCCCGTTTAGAACACTCTAAAAACATACACTAAACAAAATTAGAACCCTCGGAATGAAAATTTCGGGGGTTTTTTTTAACTAAATTTTTTTGTAAATAATTTTGAATTCTTCTCTTAATTTATTGGTAACAGAAATATTGTAGTTTCTCATTCTTTTATTATATCTTTTATTTCTCATAAAATTTTCCCAATCTAATTCTAAAATTTTATCAACTTGAAAACTTTTATCTAAAATTACAATTAATAAATAAGAAAATTTTTCCTCATTATTTTCAATAGACTCTGGATTCCAAAATGATCCTGTAGTCCCAGTTGGTTTAGTAATAGTTTTAATACTATAACCTTTTCCATTTTCATCTTTTGCGTCAATATCCTGAGAATTCTCATCTGATCTTAAAAGTTTTGGTAAATCTTTTGTTTTTGTATAAATTTCAGAATTAAAATTGTTGAAAAAATCTATAGCAAAATATTCTCCGATGTTACCTGTGTAATTCCTGTTCCTAATTACTCCCCTTTTAATTAGTTCCTCTATAACTGGAGAAGATGGAGAAATTTTTTTGACCAATTCATTAATTGACAATGATTTATAGTCTGTTTCATTCATACATTTGATAATATAGTTTTTGAAAGGTAGGTTTTATAAAGAGTTACCGCTTCCTCTCTTAACTGAATTGGAAATATCTTTTCTTCTTTATCTTGCTCGAAATCTTTTCCTACTTTTCTATAATGAACTTCTAAGTATGGGTCTTCTTCCGGAGTTTTTTGAATATACGCTATAGCAGTAGAATAACCCTTGTCATTTTTATAAGAAATATAATGACATACGAACTCTTTGCCACTAATCATGCTTCCGCCTGCTTTAACCTTTGTTTTAACCTCATTGTTTGACCAATTAAATTCTTTAAGTAAATCAACCATTACTTCCCCGAGTAATTCTTTTGCTTTTTCACTTTTACCACCAAGTATTTTTTTTGCTTTACTAGGAAATTCAACTCTAATTTTTTTTTCAACTATCTCTGTTAAAAATTCCTTTTCATATTCAGAAATTTCTTTTGAATTGTTAATATTGTTATAAAAGTTTTGTAATTCTTTTATTTTGTATTCTTTAGTTTCAATAATTCCTTTAATCTTTAAAACTTTTTCTGAAATTTTTTTACCATTTTCCATATTTGATCTTAACACTTCTCACTGAAATTAACTTTCAAATTTTTTTCAAATAATTCTAAATTTTTTGATTCTTTGATTTCTTTTATTAATAAATTCAATCATATTTTTTCTATACAATTTGTAATCTACTATATCATTTGGAATAGGTGAATTTTGAAAATTATTAAATGGTAAAAAATAACTAATTTTAGAGTATTTTTCTTTAACCAAATCTTGAAGAAGAAAAAAATCTACATATCCTTCAAAATTGTTAAATAGTTCAAAAAAAGACCTATATCTATTTAAAGTTTCAGTTAATGGACTATTTTCATTTAGATAAAATCTTTTTATACATTCAAGTGTTAAATCAAATCGATCTTTAATCTTACTATTTATTCCACGAGAACCATTAATTGTCATTTTATCATCAACTCTATTAGAAGGAAAAATTATGTATCCTCCAATAGTACAACCAAGATTATAGAAAGATTCTATTTCCTTTTTAGGAATTTGTTTAATAATATTTTCTGTTCTTTTCCATTTACTATAATCGTGGGCAAGTGAATCGCTTGACAAAAAAAACTCTCCTAAATTTGATTTATGATGTAAAATTTTAGGTGTTTTAATATCTAATTTAAAAATTGATCCATTTGGCAAAGATTTACTCCAAAGAAACTGGTGATATTTTCTTAGAGTTTCGCTATATGAATCAGGATCCTTTCCTTTAGGCGTGTCAGAATAAAAATTAAAATTAATATCTATATCCATAAACAAAACCTAACCCCTCCTTTCAATGAAGTCATCTTTTAACTTGCTTTTAAATTAGAGGGTTTTCACAATGAAGTTTTCAATGAAGTTCTTAAATAAGCGAGTATCGGCGCACTAGGAATGCGAATGTAGGCGAATGTAATTTCACCTACCCAAAGATTTTAAAAAAGGCTGCAATTTAGTAGCCTTTTTTTTTGCAATAAACAAACATGCTCTTGAATTAAGTATCAATCCATCTTTAAGAACTCTTAAATTATTATCAGCTAAAGTTTTACCTGTAGAAGTAATATCAGTAATTATTTCTGATGAACCTATAAATGGATAAGTTTCTGTAGCACCAAGACTAGGTATCAATCTATATTGAGTAACGCCTTTGGAAATTAAAAAATCATTAGTTAAATTTGGATATTTCGTTGCTACTCTTAATCTGGCATTTCTTTTAGATCTAATATCAAATGATACCTCTTCAAGATCAGCAATTGTCTGTACGTCTATCCAGTCGTCCGGTACTGCAATTACCAGGTTAGCATTACCAAAATCAAGTTTTTTTTGAACATTTATTTTATTCTGTAAATTTTTATCAGACTCTTTTAGCAGATCTAACCCGGATACACCTATGTCTAAAGTTCCATCTCCTAATCTTTGAATAATTTCCTTAGCGTGGAGAAATATAATCTTAATGTTGGGTGTATTTTCAATAGTCCCAAAATAATTTCTTGCTTTTTCACTTTGTAAAATCTTAAGTCCTCTATTATTAAAAAATGATATTGCTTTGTCTTTTAATCGACCTTTACTTGGTAGACCTATGGTAATTAAATCTTTCATATATTTTTTAAATTAATGGCTGCTCCAACAGCAGGGATATTCTTTTTAGCACCCAAACTTTTAAGTAAATCATCGTAACGGCCGCCTCTAGCGATTTCCTTTTTACCTGAGAATACTTCAAATACAATTCCAGTATAATATTCTACATCTCTGCCAAAATTGGCAATAAAAACAATATTTTGATTAAGTTTTTTTAGATTAAGAATAGATTTAAAATTTCTAAATATATTTTTTTTAAGATTATTTTTTTTTGCAAAATCTAATAACTCTTCATCAATTTTTGAAAGTTTACAATTAATTTTTAAAAAAGATTTAATAATTTTTACAATTTTTTTTCCATCAACAAAAGATCTTGGATCTTTTATCTTTTTATCGAATCTTTTTAAAATTTCCGAAATTGATCTTCCAGCAATTACTTTATCTTGATCTAATTTTTTCATCTCATAAAATTTTTTTTTGTCTGCGTCAAAAGTTACTGCATCAATATCTGTATTTTTTTCCAATCTTTTTAAAAGCTCTTCAAAATAACTTGGTCTCCAAAAATGTCTGATTAGTCTTAGTTTCCATCTTTCAGGCATATCTAGAGCATTAATTAAACTCTTAAATAAATTTACGTCTCCGACTTTAATTTGAATTTTTTTTCTTTTTATCTTTTTTGCTGAACTCAAAATTGTACTTATAACCTTAAAATCGTCTTGAGTTTGATTTTTTGAACCTAAAATTTCTATTCCTAATTGGTTATTGATAAAGTCAGAGCCTTTAATTCCTGATCTTCTATAAGCTTGACCAGAGTAACAAATTTTTGAGGAAGTTCTTTTTTGTAGGTAACTTATGCATGAAGCTACTGTTAAATCTGGTCTTAAGCACATAGTTTTTCCATCTTCTCTATCAAAAGTAAGCATTGAACTTCTAAATTTTTCTCCAGACCTTTCAATAATGTAATCTGAGTCTAATAGAACATCAGGTTCAGTTAAAACAAAACCATTATTCTTAAAAATTTTTATTATAATTTCAGATAATTTTTTTGATTTCATTAGCTAATTCTTTAGTTTCAATTGATTTTTCATCACCTGTGCCCAGATTTCTCAAGGTCGGTTTTCCTGATTTTATTTCATTCTCACCATATAGAATGACTGCTGGAGATTTAATTTTATTTGCATACTCCATTTGTTTTTTTAATTTACTTTCTCCAGGATAAATTTCCGCACTAATCCCAGCTCTTCTTAATATTGTAAGTACGTTTATGTATTCTTTCATTGAACTTTTATCAAAAAAACAAATCACTATAGGTTTAGATTGTTTTACTTTAAATTCTTTCTTCTGCATCAAGGCATAAACTAATCGATCTAACCCGATTGATATACCTGTAGCAGGCGCATCATATTTACCAAAATTGTTTACTAAATTATCATATCTCCCCCCACCTCCTATAGAACCAAATTGAATTACTTGCCCTTTATTGTTTGTTACATCAAATTTTAAATTTACCTCAAAAATTGCACCAGTATAATATTCTAGCCCTCTAATAATTGATGGATCAAATTGAAAATTTTTGAAATTGTAATCTTTAAAAATATTTAATATCTCAACAAGATCTTCTGTTTCAGGTGAATTATTTTTGAGCGTTTCTTCTATTAATTCAATTTCCTTGATTTTTAAATTTGCACCTTTTGTGAAATCTCCAGATTTATCTTTTCTACCTTTGCCTAATAGTTCTTTTACTCCATTCCAGCCAAGTCTATCAATTTTATCCAAAGCTCTTAAAGCAGTAAGCTTTTGCTGATTATCTTTTACGTTTATCTTTTTAAATAATTCTTCAGTAATTTTTCTTGATGAAATTTTTATAATATAATCTGATTTAGCTAGGCCGCACTTTTCAAGAATTTCTGAAATCATCACACATAATTCAGCATCTGCTTGTAAACTTTTAGTGCCTACAAAGTCAGCATCAAATTGTAAAAATTCTCTAAATCTCCCAGGACCAGGTTTTTCATTTCTCCAAACAGTTCCTAGCTGATATCTTTTAAATGGTTTGGAAATTTCTAAGTAATTTTTTGCAACATACCTTGCTAGTGGTGCTGTAAGATCATATCTCAAAGACAACCATTTATTTTCATCTTTAAATGAAAAAACACCTTCATCTGGTCTATCCTTATCTGGTAAAAATTTTCCAATACTATCTGAATACTCAAAGCTTGGAGTTTCAAGGTATTGAAAACCATACTTGATCATAACTTCTTTAATATTAGAAATTATAAAATCACGTACTAATAATTCTTTTTCTTGCCTGTCTACAAAACCCAATGGAAGTTCTTTAGAAGGTTTGTAGTTTTTATCTTTTGTCATTGTTTGGTACAGCAGGGTGGATTCGAACCACCGACCCCTAGTTCCACAAACTAGTGCTCTAACCAACTGAGCTACTGCTGCATCCCTATTATTTTTATCTTAATTTTAATTAAATTTATATATTTTTGATTATTAGCTAAGCAATAGCCTAGCGTGCATTCTGTGAGAATGTGAGTAAAATTGAAATGTGTTTTTCTTATTCATTGCTGTCTATTTAAGAAATAATTGTGTCAATTTCAAGGGTTAATTAACGGGACTTCAACATTATAGCCTTAGTCCCGCTAATTTACGATTTGGAAAATTTAGAATTAAGATGTTTTCTGCAATTTAACTGCAGCAGGACCTTTTTCCGTGCTCTCCACTTCAAACGTTAATTCATCACCTTCGTTTAAATATTTTAAACCAGCTTCTCTTACAGCTGAAGAGTGAACGAACACGTCTTTCTCTTTGTCTTCTCTTTCAATGAAACCATAACCTTTAGTGCCATTGAACCACTTTACTTTACCTTTTAGTGTACTCATTATTTACTTTTCCTCACTTTGTTTAACATTTATTAGCATAAGCTAATTTAACCTCCTTAAACAGATTTGTAAGATAATTGTCAAGATTAGTTTAAAGAATTTTCACCAAAAGAGACCAAAATAGCATTTTTGCAACAATAATTATTGTGTCAGAACCAATAATGAGACAATTATGATAATTATAAATGAGCCTAATAAATACTTTTTCTCAGATAAAAGTATTCTGACTTTTTCTAAAAGTGATTGATTGTAAACCAGCCCTTTGTCATTAGACGACGATGAAGTAATAAAACCTTTTTCTCTACCTATTTTTAGAAATTTATTTTTTCTGTGTTCGTAAATCTGATCTTTCGACATTTTTTCAAAAAAATCTAGATTTCTCAAAATTGACTCTTTTACATTAATTGCAATTTGATCGTAATTTCTATGCGCGCCCCCCACTGGTTCTTCAACTATTTCGTCGATTACACCTAATTTTAATAAGTCTTGTGCGGATAATTTCATCGCTTCAGCTGCTTCCAATGATTTTCCAGGGTCTCTCCACAAAATAGACGCGCATCCTTCTGGAGAAATTACAGAGTAAATTGAATTTTCAAGCATAATAACTTTATTCGAAGATGCTAAAGCTATAGCTCCGCCTGAACCACCTTCTCCTATGATAATTGATATTGTTGGGACTGTCAGTGACATACCGCACTCAATAGAATGAGCAATCGCTGATGCTTGTCCTCTTTGTTCAGCGCCTATTCCTGGATACGCACCAGGAGTATCAACAAAAGTAATAATTGGAATTTTGAATCTATTTGCCAACATCATTAACCTAATACATTTTCTATAACCTTCAGGACTCATCATTCCAAAATTTTTCTCAATTCTGCTATTTAAATCTTCGCCTTTTTCTTGGCCTATAATTAAAACTGACTTTTTACCAATTAATCCAAATCCAGCGGTTACTGATTTATCATCTCCAAAATATCTATCTCCAGATAATGGAGTAAAACTAGAAAATATATTTTTAATGTAAAAATTTGCTCTTGGTCTATCTTCATGCCTTGCTACCAAAGTCTTTTGCCAGCTATTTAGGTTTGAATAGATAGATTTTAATTTAGAATTAATTTCTTCTTCTGTAACTTTGATTTTATTTGTATCTACTTCAGTGATACCATCTTTCCCAAATGGACTCTTTAATTTATCCATTTCAGTTTCTAGGTTTTTAATTTCTTTCTCAAATTCTAAGTAATTTTTCATAGACGTTTGATATTATCATAATTCGCGCTTTATTAGAATTTAAATAATTTTTGAGCGTTTAATATACTAATTGACATTAATTTTATAGTCGTCCAAGATAGGTTAAATTTACGGGAGAGACTGTAATAGTACAGCGCCGAAGGAGCAACCACCCCGGAAACTCTCAGGCAAAAGGACCGTGTGTTAATATATTCTGGAAAGAGAATGTTTCTCACCGAAGGAGTAAATCTCTCAGGTGCCAATACAGAAGGGGTTTTTGGTGCTATGAAAAAAATTAAAATAGAAAATTTAAGTGTTGATGAGAATTTAGTTAATTTTATCAATAAAGAGGTGATTCCCGGAATTGGAATTACCAGTGAAAACTTTTGGAAAAATTTTAGCAGGGTTGCTAACAAATTAGCGCCAATAAATAAATCATTACTAAATGAAAGAGATATAATTCAAAAAAAAATAGATGAATGGCATAAAAAAAATAAAGGCAAAAGTTTTGACAATAAAGAATATAAAGAGTTCTTGAGATCAATAAACTATATAGTTGAAGAAAAAGAGGATTTTAAAGTCATGACAAAAAATGTTGATGACGAGATCGCCTCCATTGCTGGGCCGCAATTAGTGGTTCCAGTTGATAACGCTAGATATGCTTTAAACGCTGCAAATGCGAGGTGGGGCAGCTTATACGATTGTTTGTATGGGACAGATGTTATTTCAGACGATGGAGAAGCAGAGAAATCAAAAACTTATAATCCAAAAAGAGGATTAAAAGTTATTAAATATGTCAGGCAATTCTTAGACGAAGTTTTTCCCTTGACCAATGGAACTTGGAACACACTAGAAAATATTTCTATCAGTAATCTTTCATTGAAAAACGCTAGTCAACTCGTGGGATACACGGGGCAGAAAAATTCTCCTAACTCTGTACTGCTAAAAAACAATAATCTCCATGTTGAAATTATGATTGATCCAAAGAGTGAGATTGGGAAAGCTGATAAGGCTAATATAAGTGACGTCATAATGGAGTCTGCTATTTCTACAATAGTTGATAATGAAGATTCCGTTGCAGCTGTAGACTCTCAAGATAAAATTAAATGTTACAGTAATTGGCTTGGAATAATGAAGGGCAATTTACAAATAAAAATGAAAAAGAATGGAAAAGAATTTATAAGAAAATTAAATGAGGATAGAAATTATATTGATGTTAAAGGTAAAAATTTCAAATTACATGGTAGAGCTTTATTATTAACCAGAAACGTTGGTCATTTAATGACTAACCCTTCAATATTATTAAAAGATGGCACTGAAATTCCTGAAGGGATCATGGATTGTTTTATAAGCGTGTTATGTGCAATGCATGATTTAAAAAATAAAAAAAATTCAAGAACAAGTTCTATTTACATAGTTAAACCAAAGATGCATGGGCCAAAAGAAGTCGCTTTTACTAATACTCTTTTTGAAAATGTTGAAGAGGCGCTTAATTTGAAAAAAAATACACTTAAAGTTGGAATTATGGATGAAGAAAGAAGAACAACGATTAATTTAAAAGAGTGTATAAGGCAAGTTAAGGAAAGAATTGTTTTTATTAATACAGGTTTTTTAGATAGAACTGGCGATGAAATACACACCTCTTTTGAAATAGGACCGATGATTTTAAAAGGTGAAATGAAAAAATCTAAATGGTTAAACGCATATGAAGACTGGAATGTAGATATTGGATTAAAATGTGGATTGTCAGGAAAAGCACAAATAGGAAAAGGAATGTGGGCGATGCCAGATCAAATGAGCAATATGATGTCTCAAAAAATAAATCATCCTAAATCGGGTGCTAATTGTGCTTGGGTGCCCTCACCAACAGCAGCGACGTTACACTCAATGCATTACCACAAAGTTGATGTCTTTAAAATTCAGTCAAAAATTAAAGATAGATCTCAAGCAAATATTGCTGATATTTTAACAATTCCTCTGGCTGATAGACCCAATTGGTCAAAAGACGATATTAATAAAGAGCTAGAAAACAATGCACAAGGAATTTTGGGTTACGTAGTGCGATGGATTGATCAAGGTGTTGGTTGTTCCAAAGTTCCTGATATAAATAATATAGGGCTTATGGAAGATAGGGCCACTCTTAGAATCTCATCACAACATATGGCTAATTGGTTACATCACGACATTTGCACGAAAGACCAAGTTATGGATGTTATGAAAAAAATGGCTAAAATTGTTGACCAACAAAATAAAGCTGACAAAAACTATAAACCGATGTCACCAGATTTTGATAATTCTATAGCTTTCTCAGCAGCATGTAGCTTAGTATTTGATGGCAAAGATCAACCTTCAGGCTATACGGAGCCCCTTCTTCATAAAAAAAGGTTAGAAAACAAATCTATTTAGAATTTACCGGAGTACGATTCCTAAAAGCTGAAAATAAAGTTCCATCATCAAGTTGTTCGATTTCTCCACCAACTGGAAGACCTTGGGCAAGTTTAGTAATCTTAATTTTATTATTTTTTATCATGTCTTCAATGTAATGAGCTGTTGTCTGACCCTCAACTGTGGCACTTGTTGCAATTATTACCTCTTTTAAGTTATTTTTTTTGACTCTCTGAACTAACGAATCTATTAGCAAATTTTTTTGATTTAAGCTTCCACCAGAACTGATAGTGCCACCTAAAATATGATAATGGCCTTTATAAATATTTGCCGAGTCTATAACCCACATATCAGCTAAATTTTCAACTACACAAATTTTATCGTAATTTTTATCTGTTTCACAAATACATTTATTGCTTATTGTTTTCAAATTACCACAGCTGTTGCATCTAACCACACTTTTATAAACATTAGCCAGTGACTTTGCCAAAGGTTTTACCATAGCGTCTTTATTATCAATTAATTTTAAGATTATCCTTTTAGCAGATTTGGGGCCTAAGCCTGGCAACTTTGAAAATTGCTTAATTAGTTCTTCAATTTCTAAAATATTATTATCCATTAAAAAGGGAATTTCATATCAAAAGGTAAGCCAATACCGCCGGTAACTTTGGATATTTCTTCAGATGATTTCTTTTTGAGATTACTTTTTGCATTATTATAAGCAGCTATAATTAAATCATTTATTATATTTTGTGACTCATTTTTTGCTTCATCACTGACATTAATAGATTTTATTTCATAATCACCTGACAAAACAACTTTAACTAGATTGCCGCCTGAAACACCTTCGACTTCAATTTTTTTAAGATCATCTTGAATTTTTTTCATTTTTGTTTGCATTTCTTTTGCTTTTTGAAGCATGTCATTAAAATTAGTCATTTAGGCCTCATCTTTTTCGATATCAAC
Organism: uncultured Pelagibacteraceae bacterium; assembly: GCA_902553555.1. Classification (GTDB taxonomy): domain Bacteria; phylum Pseudomonadota; class Alphaproteobacteria; order Pelagibacterales; family Pelagibacteraceae; genus Pelagilacustribacter. Next base: position 187,055 of record CACDLE010000001.1, on the reverse strand, counting down.
TAGTTTTGCATCATCAAATTGATTTAATAATGATTTAACTTCTTTCATTTCTAAAGCTTTATTGATTTTATCAATTTTTTCCTCAGATTTTTTTTGGTACAAAGTCTTTTCTCCATCATTCTGACTAAGTGAAATAATCCATCGTTCACCAGTCCATTGCATTAATTTAGTTGTCAAATTTTTTGTGAAATTCTTATTTAGTTTTTCATTGAAACTTATATCTATTTTTCCATTCCTAAAACTTACTAAATTAACATTTCTTTCGAGATCATACTTTAATTCTATCTCGTTTTCTTTATTTGCTAAATCGACTAGATCTTTATAGGTATTAATCTTTAATTTACCGTATGAACTTTCATTAATCGGTTCACTTACTGATTTAGTTTTTACTTGATCAGTATTTTTTAACTGACTTTTAATTTTTGTTTTAGAATTATCGATTAAATCATTTATACTTTTTTCATTTGGGCCATCAACTCTTCCATTTATATTTTCATTTAAATTACCAGTATTATCTTGAGATGGTTTGATCTCTTTTAAGTGAATTAACTGTAAAACATACATTTCTAAAGCAATATTTTCATCTCCAATTATTTTTAAGTCGTCCAAGGTTTTTAGAGTAAATTGCCAAAAAAGACCTATGTCTTCTATTTCTAAATTTTTGGACATTTCAAAAATAGATTTAATTTGGCTCTCAGGTAATAACTTATCATTTTCAATATTGCCCAAGCTTATTTGTCTTGAAACTAAGTTTAAGATATCAAGAATGTCATTAAGAAAATTTTTAGGGTCTATGCCTTTATTAATTAATTGAGTAATTTTACTGAAAGCATTTTTTTTATTTGCTTTAAATATCTCATTCAATAAACTAATAATTTCGCCTTTATCTGCTAATCCTAACATTTCTCTTACATCTGAGTCCTCTATTTGATCTTTCTGATTGATGCCTTGAAAGATCAAAGATCTATCTAATAATGATATGGCATCTCTTACTGATCCCTCAGAAACTTGGGAGATAATCTTAATAGCCTCGTCTGAAATTTTTCCTTTTTCGCTTGTGGCAATCTTTTTCAAATGATCAAATATTTCTTTTAAACTTACCCTTTTTAGATCAAATCTTTGGCATCTTGAAATAATGGTTACAGGAATTTTTCTTACTTCAGTGGTTGCTAAAACAAATTTTAAGCTCGGAGGCGGCTCCTCTAAAGTCTTAAGTAATCCATTAAAAGCTTGTTTTGAAAGCATATGAACTTCATCTATTATAAAAATTTTATACTTTGCCACTGATGGGCTATATTTTGAATTTTCTATTAATTCCCTAACATCATCAATACCTGTTTTAGAAGCTGCATCCATTTCAAGAACATCAATATTATTTGAATTGGAAATTTCTTTACATATGCTACACGGGCTTTCTTTAGAACATTTTACTTTTGATGTATTTTTTTCACAGTTAAGTGCTTTTGCTATTAATCTTGCCGTAGTTGTTTTGCCAACACCTCTTATTCCAGTTAATAAATATGCGTTTGGGGTCTTGCCTATTTTAATGGCATTTGTAATCGTTCTTGCCATAACTTCTTGACCAATGAGATCACCAAATTCTTGAGGTCTATATTTTAAAGCTAATATTTTATTTCTATCCATTTCAAAGAGGCAGGCAACAACCTGAATAATTTTCACGACGGCTGCTTCTTTTCAGACCTGACCGGGTTAATGAAACATCCACCTGATGCCAACCTCAATATGATTATACCAAGATAGTTTTGAATACTACAAGTGTTGAATTAATTTTTGTGGACTAATTTTCCCTAAATTTGGAGGCTTTATATACCCCTAAAATATCTAAACTCTCTGTATGAAAACCAAGTTCCTCCATAGCGTTTTGAACAGGTTTTTCATCAAGATGGCCCTCAAAGTCTAGATAGAAGTTTGTTTGAGCAAAAGTATTTTTCACTGAAAAACTTTCTAGTTTGGTCATATTAACTTGATTCGTAGCAAATCCTCCGAGCGATTTGTACAATGCGGCTGGTTCACTTTTTAATCTGAAGATGCATGTTGTAATATATTTATTACCTTTAATTAGTTCAGGTTGTTCCACATTTTTACCCATTATCAAAAATCTTGTAACATTTCCTTTCTCATCTTCTATATTTTCTTTTAAAATTTTTAATTTATAAATTTCAGCAGAAAGTTTTGATGCTATAGCAGCAATAGATTTATCTTTACCATCGGCTAAATCTTTAGCGGAACCTGCGGTATCAGCTGAAATAACTGTTTTATATTTATTTTTCAAAATTATTTTTTGGCATTGACCTATAGCTTGTGCATGACTTCTTACATATTTAATATCATTTAAACTAGCGTTTTTCTTGCCAAGAAGATTATGTTCTACTTTTTGAAAATGTTCTGCATGAATTTGAAGTTTATATTTTGGTAATAAATAATGTATATCGGCTACTCGTCCTGCTAGAGAATTTTCAAGCGGGATAATGATCTTATAATCTTCATGGTCGTGTGCAACTTTAAAAGTCTCTTCGAAAGTAGCACAAGTTTTTATTTCGCAGTCTTTAAATACCTCTTGAACAGCGATATGAGAATATGCGCCTAATTCACCTTGGAATGCTATTTTTGTTTTTTTCATATTATTTCATTATCTTTTGAATGTTTTCTAAATCCTCCTCTGTATCAACGCTTAATGGTGCTGAAGAAGTATATCCAACATGGATTTTCATATTAGCATCGAGAGCCCTAAGTTGTTCTAAGTTTCTATTTAATTCTTTTTTTGTTTGCTCTAGACTTACATACCTCACTAAAGCTTCTTTAGTAAAGGCATAAATTCCAATATGATGGTAAATATATTTATCTTTTTTAATCTGGCCACTTCTAAAAAAATCAATTGCCTCATTGAATTTATTATCTTGTAAACTCTTATTTGTTAGAACTTTTACATTATTAATGTCATTTATTTCCGCTTGATCTTTAAATTTACTAGATAGAGTTGCTATATCACATAAATTTTTAGTCATATAGTCTGTGAGAGTCTTTATATTTTCAGGTTTAATATTAGGCATATCTCCTTGTAAATTTGTTATAATTTTTGGTTTTCTTTTCAGGAATTTATCAAAAACTTCAAAAATTCTGTCGGTGCCTGTTTTATGATCAGGTTTTGTTTTAATACAAATGCCTTGGTTTGAAATAATTAAATCGTGTATCTGATCATTTGGAGTGGCGACAATGACCTCGCCGCAATTTGCTTTTTTTGCAGCATCATAAACATGTAGTATCATTTCTTTGCCGTTTATTTTTTTAAGAGGCTTGTTTGGGAGTCTCGTAGCTTCAAGTCTAGTTGGGATGATAATAGCGTTGTCAGTCATATATTTATGCGGCTAAAAAGACGCAAAAAAACATTTTAATTTAGAGTTTTTTATTTAAAGTCATGTTATATGTTTTAAATACTTATCAAGATATGGATAGTTTTGAAATAAATAAAATTATTGCCTCAATATTACTTACAGCCCTTATCATAATTGGGATTGGAAAACTTGCAGATGTACTTTTTTATAACGAAAAGCCAAAAGTTTCTGCTTACAAAGTAGAAGGAATCGAAGCTAGCGATGATAAAGAGGGCAAATCAACAGAAGTCCAAAAAGTTGTTGAAGCCGTCGATATAAAAGCCCTTTTAGCTATGGGGGACTTAGCCCATGGTGAAAAAGTTTTTAAAAAATGTACAGCATGCCACATGATCGCTGTGGATGGCAAAAATAAAATAGGTCCTAATCTTTGGGGAGTCATAGGAAGAAAAGCTGGATCAGTTTCTGATTACAATTATTCCAAAGCTATGGTTGCTTACGCTAAAAATTGGTCATTTGAAGAAATGAATTTATACCTAATCAAACCTCAAGCCTATATTAAAGGAACTAAAATGGCTTTTGCAGGGTTAAGAAAAGAAAAAGATCGAGCTTCAGTAATTCTTTATATGAACTCAAAAAGTTCAAGCCCGAAAGCTCTACCTTAATTCAAACACCACTTAATAATACTTTTTTGAGCGTGAACTCTATTTGAAGCTTGTTCCCATACCACTGATTTTTTTCCATCAATAATATCATCTGTAACTTCCTCGCCTCTACCAACAGGAAGACAATGCATAAATATACACTCACCTTTTGCCAATTTCATTATTTTTTTATTGACTTGATAATCTTTCAATGATTTTTTTTTAGCTTTTTTATTTACTTTATCATTCATAGAAACCCACTTGTCAGTCATAATACAATCTGCATCTTTCGCCGCTTCTCTTGGATCTTTTGTTACAAGAATCTTTGCATTATTTTTTTTTGCCCACTTTAACAATTTTAAATTTGGACTGTATTTTTTTGGGCATCCAATTTTTAAGTTAAATTTAAATTTCACTGATGCCTCTATGTAGGAATTAGACATATTATTATTGCCATCACCTATCCATGAGATAGTTTTTCCCTCTATATTTCCATTATTTTCCTCAAAAGTTAAAATATCTGACATAACCTGACATGGGTGACTTTGATCCGATAATCCATTTATCACAGGTATCTTTGAATACTTAGAAAATTCCTCAAGATTTTTATGAGAAGAAGTTCTTATCATTAGTATGTCTGCATATTCAGATAAAACTCTGGCAGTATCTTTTAAGCTTTCATCTCCTTTGCCATAATGTATTCCATCAGGATTTAAAATCGTAGAAGAACCGCCTAATTGTTTTATTGCCAAATCAAAGGATATTCTTGTTCTTGTCGACGGTTTTTCAAAAATCATTATCATTGATTTTCCATCTAAAGGTTTATCTGCGTCTGTAGAAGATTTATTCTGAACTTCTCTTTTGAGTTTTCTTTCTTTTGCCTCCTCGATTATATTTCTGAGTAGAGAAGAAGAATGATCAGCAATATTTAAAAAGTTTTTCATTTATAACTTTTACATACTTTATTTATAATTGTCACTGCTTGATCAATTTCTTTTTTTGAGACGTTCAATGGAGGCAATATTCTCACTACGTTTTCAGCAGCTCTTATCGTCAGTAATTTTTCTTTCATTAATTTTTCTATAAATTTTGCTTGATTTACTTTAAGCTGTAATCCTAGTAATAAACCAGTTCCTCTTACTTCTTTTATTACTTTTTGATTTTGAATGTGAATAATATTTAATTTTGTTTTAAAATATTTACTAATACTTCTGACATTTTTTAAAAAGTTCTTTTTAAAAATTACGTCTAAAACAGCATTTCCAACACTCATAGCAAGAGGATTTCCCCCGAATGTTGTGCCATGAGAGCCTGGTTTCATTGTAGATGCAACTTTTTTGTTTACTAAACACGCACCAATTGGAAATCCACCGCCTATACCCTTAGCAATTGGTACTATATCTGGCTTTATGTTTGCGTACTCAAAAGCAAAAAATTTACCTGATCTTCCTACTCCACATTGAACTTCATCTAAAATTAAAAGTATTTTTTTCTTATTACAAAGTTTTCTAAGACCCTTTAGGCAAAAATCTGGAATAACTTTTATTCCGCCCTCACCCATTATTGTTTCAACCATTATAGCTGCAGTTTTTTTTGTAATTTTTTTTTCTAAATCTTTATGATTTCCAAATGTAAAATGATCAAAACCTGTCACTTTTGGACCAAAACCCTCGGTCATTTTTTTGCTATTACTTGCAAAGATTGTTGCCAAAGTTCTTCCGTGAAAACTATTATTTATACAAAGAATTCTATTTTTATTAGGCTTTCCTTTAGAGTGAAAATATTTCCTTGCTATTTTTATTGCTAGTTCAGTCGCTTCTGCTCCTGAATTTTGAAACGCAACAAAGTTTGCAAAGGTTTTCTGAGTTAATCTTTTTGCAAGTTTTTCCTGCTCAGGAATATTAAAGGCATTAGATACATGCCAAAGTTTTTTTACTTGTGAATTGACAGCTTTAATCAAATGAGGATGGCTATGTCCTAAACTATTTACAGCAATACCTTGAACGAAATCTAAATATTTTTTTCCATTATGTGAGTAAAGAAAAGAGCCCTTACCTCTCTTAAAAGATATTTTTTTTCTGTTGTATGTTTTTAAAATAGCACTCATTTTTAAGATTTAATTTTGTATCCTTTTTTATACAACATATAAGCAATAAACCAAATTAATAAACTTGAGATCGATAAATAAATTAGTCCAAAAAAAATAGAGCCATCTGATTGCCCTAAAAAACTATATCTGAAACCATCTATCATATAGAAAAAAGGATTTGCTTTACTTATGATTTGTAATGTCTCTGGCAGTCTTTCTATTGAGTAAAAAGTACCCGATAAAAAAGATAAAGGAATTATAACAAAGTTAGTGACTGTAGCCATGTGATCAAATTTTTCTGCCCAAAGTCCTGCGATTATTCCTAAAGCTCCAAGAGAAAAAGCAGATAAAAAAGTAAAGGCTATCAAAGTAAAAAAATTCTTAATTTCAAAATCAATAAATAAATAAAATACACAAATTGAAATAAACGCAATAAATACACTTCTTGTGACAGAAGCAAGTGTTACAGCTAAAGTAACCTCACCAGCAGATAAAGGAGCATAAACTAAATCTACAATATTCCCTTGAATTTTTCCTATCATAAATGAAGATGATGAATGGGAAAAAGCTTGTTGAATGATTTGCATTGCTATTAAACCTGGCGCAAGAAAAACAATAAACGGTACGCCTAAAACATCTCCTCTATCATTACCTATTGCTAAAGATAATACCGATAGAAATAAAAGAGATGTGATGAGTGGAGAAAATAGTGTTTGTATCCAAACAATAAGAAATCTTAACACTTCTTTTTTATAAAGCGTCCAAGCACCTATCCAATTTACTAGACCAAATCTTCTTGTTCCAATTTTATATTTTCCAGATATTTCAACCATCAATAGTCTTATAACTTTAAATTATGAAAAAACTGTGTAAAACTCTAGTTACCCTCAGACTATAGGCTTTTTATGTTTGAAAAAGCCCTACAAACACTAAATACTGTAAATATATTTTACTAATCTACTATATATAGTATAAGTTGAATTATGAGCTGGACTGACGAAAAAGTACAAAAATTAAAGGAACTTTGGAAAAAAGGTCATACCGCTAGTCAAATTGCTGAGATGCTTGGAGACACAACAAGGAATGCGGTAATTGGAAAAGCCCATAGATTAAATTTAGAAGCTAGAGCTCCTTCTAAAAGTTCACATACTTCAGGAACTAGTTCAGGTCAAAATAAAATCCAGAGAAGACCTTCTCAACAACCGCTAACGAGAAAACAAAAATTTCAATCAATATTACTTGATAAAAACTTTGAACCTGAAAACCCTAAATCTTTAGAAGAATTATCTGAAGATACGTGTAAATGGCCAATAGGTCATCCAAATGAAGAAAGTTTTTATTTTTGCGGTAGAAAACCCGAAGAAGAATTTCCATATTGTAAATTACACATTTTATATGCGTTTCAACCTAAGGGTCAAAAAGAGGATGTTCTGGATAAGGATGATGAAGTACCAGAATTTATTGAGAAAAAAGTTAAATCTTCGGCCTAATTCATAAAATCTTAACAATTCTATAATAAACTTGAAAGGAGGTAAAAAATGGTCATATCAATCAAATATTTGAAGTGGATAAGCACAGTTTTAACATTGTTTGGAATATTAACTTTTTATTTAGATTATTATCCTTACAGTATGGTGCCACACGGTTTAGGAATTATTGGATGGACAATTGTCGGTAAGATAACTAAGGACAATCCATTGCTAATGAATTTTTCACTACAAATACCTATAATGATTGCTGGAATAATAAAATATTCTTATAGCCAGGGTATTTTTTAAATGAAAAATATACTTTTTGTTTGTACTGGAAACTCAGCAAGAAGTATTATTGCAGAAACAATTATGGACAATAAATATAAAAAAAAATTTAAAGCTTTTAGTGCTGGTAGCAAACCATCTGGAAAAATAAATGAACATGTAAAGAAATTTCTTGAAAACAGAAACTTTGATCTATCTGGTTATTATTCAAAAAATTTTAATGATTTTTTAAAAAACGATATAAAATTTTACCAGGTATTTACAGTTTGTTCGAATGCAAATAATGAGGTTTGTCCTGTATGGCCTGAAAAAGATAAAATAATCCACTGGGATTTGGATGATCCCGTTGTAAAAATTCAAAAAGCTAAAAGCGATGATGAAATAAATTCAATAATTGCTAACACTTACAACATAATTGAAAAAAAAATAGAAGATTGGATTAAAGATGCGTAATAAAATTTTTTTAGCTGAATTTATAGGTTGTGCTTTCTTAGTGATGATCATCGTAGGCTCAGGGATTATGGCTGAAAATTTAACTAATGATACTGCTTTAATGTTAATTGCAAATACATTGGCAACAGGTGCCGGTTTATTTGTTCTTATTGCAAGTCTTGCGGATGTTTCTGGAGCACATTTCAATCCAGTCGTTACAACATGTATGTTTTTTGCGGGCAAAACGAAAAGAAAAGATTTAATAAATTATTATACAGCACAGATTTTAGGTTGTATGTTGGGAGTAATGCTTGCAAACTTTATGTTTGATCAAAGTATAATTGAACTTTCCAGAAAAATGAGGCCCGGCATAAATATTTTTACTGCTGAAATAATTGCGACTTTTGGATTAATTTTTATTATTTTTGGAACAATTAAAAGTGGAAAAATTGTAGTCGCATCATCTGTTGGGGCATTTATTTCGGCTGGATATTGGTTTACGTCTTCTACTTCTTTTGCTAATCCCGCAGTTGCTATAGCCAGAACCTTTACAGACACGTTTACTGGGATAAACTTTATCAATACACCGAGTTACATTTTAGCTGAAGTTTTAGGCGGATATATTGCTTACAAGATCGTCAGAATTTTATTTCTTAACAAAAGATAAATCACTCAGAAAAAGATATTTTATAGTTTGAGGGTAGCCCAAGGCAATAAAGATACCTTGGGCTAATTAATTAACAAACACAGTTGGGAGACTGTTAAACAATCATTAATATAGGATTGCTAAAAAAATATTTAAATTAAGTTAAATATTTATTAATTTTTAAGAATAAATAATATTAGAATCGACATTCATCTCGCTTGCTAGATTTTTAAGTCTTTTTGTTACTTGTTTTGAGACTATATCGCTGTGATTGTTGGGTATTTTCAAAAAAATAGTCTTATTTCTTTTATAAATTTTAAATTCATCTAATAACAAAGAAGACATACTTGTAAGTGACTCAGCTAACCGTAAAGCAGATCCTACTTGCTTTGAGGATAAAATTTCGTTGTTATTTAAGATGCTTAGAAACTGATAATTCGGATTGTATTTTAAACCACAATGTCTCCAAAAGCTTGCTGATGCAACTTTTACTCTATCTCTATGTTCTAGTTTTAGCAGTGGAGTGTTTAACACTTCCATAAAAACTAGCTCTGCTTTTTGAAAAGCGCCCAAACCCCAATCCATTTTACTTAGGATACAAGCTAAGGTTAGTAATCTTCGATTAAAATATTCATTGTCTTCAAATAATGGTGAAATAAAATTAAAATATTTCTCAAAACTTTTTCCATAGTCCCCTTTTTTAAAAGATATACCATCAGTTTTTAATTTAAAAATTTCATCCTCACTCATTCCATGATTTATAATTGTATTCATATGTCCTTCCCTTAATCCACTTATCGAACAAATAACTTTTGAAGGACTTGCTGCTTCAATTATTTCGTTGAGAATTATGGAACTAAAAGGTAAGTAGGGAGTTCTAGATTTAGTAATATATTCCATTGATTTCAGAGAAGATTTGTTAAATTTTGAAATTTTGTTTAAGTATTTAACCGCTGAGTCTTTAGTTAACTTATATTGATGCAAAATATGTAATGGATGTTGTTCTTTAAAAAGATGATATTTAAATAATGACCTCCAAGTCCCTCCTACTAAATAAATATTTTTAAATTTCTTTTTAAAAAGCCATTTTTCATCTTTTAAAAGTTTTTTAACATATTTTCCTAAATTTCTCTTTTTTATAATAGGATTATTTTCAAGTCTTAATACTCCAAGAGGTAAAGAAGTTGTTTCAAAAATTTGATTTTTAGAAACTCTGGCAAGTTCTAAACTTCCACCTCCTAAATCTGCAACTAGTCCATCTACTTCATCAAATCCTACCATTACACCATTAGCTGATGTTCTTGCTTCTTCCTCACCAGATAATACTAGTGGCTTTTTATCAAATATTCTTTTAATTTCTTCTAAAAATTCACTTGCATCAGTAGCCTCTCTAAAAGCTGCAGTTGCAATAATTTCTAAATCTAGAACTCCTGAGATATCTAAAATTTCTTTAAATCTATTTAAAACTTTTAAAGAGCTTTTAATTCCATCTGGGTTTAATTTTTTTGATTTATCTAAATTCTTTCCAAGTTTGCAGACTGCTTTTTCATTAAATACTGGAATTGGAGAAATTTTAAAATCGTCATATATGAGCATTCTTACTGAATTTGATCCAAGATCTATTATGGCTTGTTTAGACTTTTTACTAGACTGAATTTTAAAAAGATTTTTAAATTCTGATTTCATTTAATAATTCTTAATATTTCAGGTTTCATTTTCATTATAGATTTTCCTCGACCTGATAAGCTTGGATAACTCATAAAATAATTATGAGCTGAAAAGGCTTTTTTCATTAAAAGTGGTTTTCCCTTATGATAATTCCCTAAGCTATCTAAATGCCAGCTTTGAGAGTTATCAAGAAAATTAGCAACCATAATTTGATCTAAAATCTGTTCATGAACAGTATTGTTTTCTATTGGGACCAAAATTTCTACTCTTCTATCTAAATTTCTAGGCATCAAATCAGCTGATCCAATATATACTAAATTTTGCCTACTTGGCATAGGAGAACCATTAGCAAAACAATATATTCTAGAGTGCTCCAAAAACCTTCCAATAATACTTTTAACCTCGATATTTTCAGATAAACCTTTAACTCCAGGCCTTAAACAACAAACGCCCCTAACAGATAATTTTATTTTCACTCCTTTACAAGATGCCTCATAAAATTTTTTAATTATTTGTGGATCTACCAATGAATTCATTTTAGCCCATATTTCAGCATCTTTTCCTTTTAAAGAATTGCTAATTTCGTTATCTATTTGTTTCTCTAGGAATAGTCTTGAATTAATTGGAGATAATATAATTTTATTTAGCTTGCTAGGCTTTGCGTAACCAGTAACAAAAGTAAAGAATTTTTCAACATCCTTCGCTATTAGTGGATCAGAAGAAAATAGAGATAAATCTGTATAGATTTTTGCGTTAATAGGATGATAATTTCCTGTTCCTAGATGAACGTAGGTTTTAGTTTTTCCTTTTTCTTTTCTTAAAACTAAACTAGCTTTTGCATGCGTTTTATATTTTGCAAATCCATAAACAATCTGAACACCTGCTTTTTCTAGTTTACGGGATAATTCAATATTTTTTTCTTCATCAAATCTAGCTTTGATTTCAACAACTGCTGTAACTGCTTTTCCATTTTCAGCAGCCGCAATTAAAGCTTTCACTATCGGAGAGTCAGGAGTTGTTCTATAAAGAGTTTGTTTAATAGCAATTACTTTTTCATCCTTAGCTGCAGTCTCTAAAAATTGAATAACAACATCAAATGTTTCAAATGGATGATGAACAACAAAATCTTTGGATTTGATTGCTGAAAAAAATTTATGATTAAATTCTTCTAATCTTTCTACAGGTCTTGGGTTAAATTTTTTAAATCTTAAGTGTGGAGATTTTTTCTTACAGATTTCATCTATATCTTGAATTCCAACTATTCCCTCTACTTCATAGACGTGTTCGTCTGACACATCTAATTTTTTACTGAGAAAATCTTTTAAATTATTGCTTGATCCTTTAAGAATTTCTAATTTAACGATACTACCTCTTCTTCTTTTTTTAATCGCCTTTTCAAAGTACCTTACAAGATCTTCAGCTTCGTCATCTATCTCTATGTCGCTATCTCTAATAATTTTAAAAGGAAGAAATGATACAAGTTCGTGCTCAGGAAATATACTTTCAGAAAAGTAACTTATTAAATCTTCTATCGTGATGAATTGATCAGATTGTCCATCTATATCTATAAACTTTGGAAGAGCCCTAGGTATAACAATAATCACATTTAAATTTCTTTTGTTTTTTACTTTTTCTAGTTTCATCAAAATTGCTTGTCCTTTATTGGCAATAAAGGGAAAGGGATGAGAGGGGTCGATCGCTGTAGGTGTAATCACTGGATAGACGGTTTCATTAAAATAATCTCTTAAAAAATCTATGGATTTTTTATCCAAATCTTTTATTTTTTTTAAATAGATTTTCTCTTTTTTTAGTTCATTTAAAAGTTGTTTAAATGAGTCGTTTTGTTTTATTAATAAATCTTTAGTTTTTAAAACTACTCTAGATAATTGTTCTTCTGAAGTTAAACCATCTGCGCTTAATTGATCAAAATCGTCTTTTATTTGATTATATAATCCTGCAACTCTTACCATAAAAAATTCGTCAAGATTAGTTCCAGCAATTGATAAAAATTTAACTCTCTCAAAAAGAGGGTTTTTAACATTTTTAGACTCTTCCAAAACTCGGTCATTAAATTGTAGCCAAGAAATTTCTCTATTGATTAGCTGCTGCTCTGAAGACAATGCTTTTGTTAAATCTATTTTTGACATAAAATTAAAAAATATGTTTAAATTATATGCTATGAGACACGCTAAATCTAGTTGGGATTTCCCGGATTTAGTAGATTTTGAAAGACCTTTAAACAAAAGAGGTATTGAAAGTTCAAAAAAGATTTGTGAAAGATTTGTTAAAAATAAAATATTTTTTGATTTAATTTTAACTTCATCTTCTAAAAGAACATTGGAAACACTTAGTTATCTAAATGGGCCAGCAGAAAAAGCAAAAATTTTAAAGTTAAAAGAATTGTATAATACTTCAGAAATCGAGATTTTAAAGATAATAAAAAAAGTAGATGATAAATATAAAAGTTTACTGTTAATCAACCATATGCCATCAATTAAGGATTTCTGTAGCAAAATTTGTCTAAACCAAAATTCAAATTTTTATAAAGACATGTGTCATAAATTTTCTACAGCTGCTGTTGCGGAGTTTGAGTTTAAATTTAAATCTTGGAAAGATTTAGATTTAGGCGGGAAAATTACAAATTTTATTCGCCCTAAAGACATTTAACCATCTAAAGAATATCCTGAAGACCTTACGGTTCTAATTAAATCTTTTTTTCCGTCAATATTTATTGCTTTTCTTACTCTTCTAATATGGACATCAATTGTTCTGGACTCCACATAAACATTATCACCCCAAACATTATTTAAAAGTTGTTCTCTGGAGTAAACTCTTTTAGGATTTTTAATTAAGAAATCTATAAGCTTAAACTCCGTAGGACCTAGCTCAACTTCTTTTTCTCCTCTAAAAACTCTTTTTTGCGCTCGATCAACTTTTAAGTCTTCAAAAATAACCACGTCCTCAACCGCATTTGGTTTAGCACGTTTCAATAATGCGTTTACTCTAGCAATTAATTCTTTCTGACTAAATGGTTTTGTAACATAATCATCAGCGCCTGTTTTAAAACCCTTCAATTTATCTTCTTCTTCTCCCTTAGCCGTAAGCATAATTATTGGAATATTTTTAAGTAAATTAATTCTCTTCAAATTTCTACAAACTTCTATTCCTGAAATGTCTGGAAGCATCCAATCTAATAATATTAGGTCCGGATTTTGATCTTTAATACTTCGAATGGCATCTTCTCCATTTAAAGCATAATTTACTTTGTGTCCTTCTTTTTCTAGATTGTACTTTAATAAAGTTACTATTGGCATTTCATCTTCTACTATGAATAGATTTGCCTTCATTCTAACCTTTCGGTCTTTCTCCTTCGAGATAGTCGCCGGTAATTAAAAAGTAAACTTGTTCAGCGATATTAGTGGCATGATCACCAATTCTCTCAATATTTTTTAACATGAAAAGTAATTGCGTTATTTTATTTATATCCTCTTTCTTTTTTTCTAAATGTTTTATAGCGGCCTCCATATTTGTATTGGTCAATTGGTCTATCTCCTCATCTGAATTCCAAACATTTTCAGCGGTATCTTTTGCTCTATGTAGATAAGCATTAAGGACAGAATTTACTTGCTTGGCCGCTTTAAGACCGGCTATCTCCAAATTTTTAATAATATCACTTGGTAAATCGGTTCCAACTTTTAGAGTTCTTTTAGAAATATTTTTTGCTAGATCGCCTATTCTTTCTAAATCAGATGAAACTTTTAAAGCAACAACTGTCTCTCTTAAATCTATCGCCATCGGCTGTCTTAAGGCAATTAAATTTACGACTTGTTCTTCGATATGGAGTTCGTATTTATCTGTTTTTTCATCATCTTTTATAGACTTGTCTGCTAAAGAAGTATCTTTTTTTACTAATGATTGAATTGTTTGTTCAAGCTGTTTTTCAACACTTGCTCCCATTTTGACTATAGTATCCTTCAAGAGTTGCAGCTGTTCTTCGTAAGATTTTACTATATGTGGTTTTTCACTCATTAACCAAACCTTCCTGTAATATAATCCTGAGTTTGTTGGTTGTCAGGATTTTTAAATATTTTTTCTGTATCGCCAAATTCTATAAGTTTTCCGAGGTGGAAGAAACCTGTTTTTTGAGATACCCTTGCTGCTTGAGACATCGAGTGGGTAACTATCACTATTGTGTGTTCTTTTTTTAAATCATCAATTAATTCTTCAATTTGAGCAGTAGCTATAGGATCTAGAGCTGAGCAAGGTTCGTCCATTAAAATCACTTCCGGACTAACTGAAATAGCCCTAGCTATACATAATCTTTGTTGTTGACCTCCTGATAAACCAGTGCCAATTTCATCTAATCTGTCTTTTACCTCTTCCCAAAGAGCGGCTTTTTTTAAACTCATCTCAACAATCTGATCTAATTCACTTTTAGATTGAGCCATACCATGAATTGTAGGTCCATAAGAGACGTTTTCATAAATTGTTTTTGGAAATGGATTTGGTTTTTGAAACACCATACCTACATTCTCTCTTAGTCTTACAACGTCCAGTTTTCTCGAATTGAGTTCCAATTCATCCATTTTAATGCTTCCTTCAACTTTACAAATATCTATTACATCATTCATTCTATTTAAACATCTTAGAAAAGTTGACTTTCCACATCCTGATGGACCGATTAAAGCAGTCACTTCTTTATCCATTATATCTAGTGAAACATCGAACAAAGCCTGCTTAGAGCCATAAAAAACATTTACATTTTTTGCGCTTATCTTTGTCATGTTAGTTCCATTTCCTCTCAAATTTATGTCTTATAATCTGAGCCGCTAAATTCATCAATATTAAAAATCCAAGTAAAACCATTATACAAGCACTTACTTTTTCAACAAACCCTCTTTCTGCTGATTCACTCCAAATGTAAATTTGAACGGGCAAACTTGCAGCTGGGTCTACAGGAGTGCCTGGGATAGTGTTTACAAAAGCAACCATACCTATAAGTATAAGCGGTGCTGTTTCTCCAAGAGCTTGTGCCAATCCAATAATAGTGCCTGAAAGAGTACCGGGCATTGAAAGAGGTACAGTGTGATGCATCGTTGTCTGCATGTTACTTGCTCCCATCGCTAAAGCAGCCTCTCTTATACTTGGGGGAACTGCTTTTAAAGAAGCCCGCGCAGCAATAATAATTGTGGGAAGTGTCATTAAGGATAAGGTTATTCCTCCAACTAAAGGTGTTGATCTTGGCAAATTAAATACTGCTAATAAAACCCCTAAACCTAAAAGACCAAAAACTATTGATGGTACAGCAGCTAAGTTGTTTATATTAACCTCGATAAAATCAGTAAACTTATTTTTAGGGGCAAATTCCTCTAAATATATTGCTGCTAAAACTGCAATGGGAAAAGAAAAAGCTAAACATACTAAAATACTAAATACTGTTCCCATAAACGAACTTGCTATACCAGCTAGTTCGGCTTCTCTAGAGTCTGGATTAGTGAAAAAGCTTAAATTGAATTTTGATAAAATATCACCTCTCTCATTCAACATGTCATATATTTTCAATTGATAATCATTAACTCTTCTATCTTCCTCTGGAATATCACGAGGATAATTTCCTTTATGGACTTGGTCTAAATCATCTGAAGCCGTTAATCTTATAGGAACTATTTTTCCTAGAAGACTTGGATTTTTTAAAAGATGATTTTTAACTTCTTGTTCATAGGTAAATGCCACCATTTGAATAAGTTGACGATCGTCTTCCTCAGGAAGAGAGGGATCTAAACGAGTCATTGATTTGTAGGCTATGTCATAATAATCGGCGTTCTCCAAATCTTCTAAGCTCGGATTATCTGTCTCAATTAACATTAATTCTTTATCGTAATGAACTTCCGTAACAATCCATGTTTTTTGGAAAGCTGTGTAACCTTTTGAAAAAATTTTATACATAAAAACAGCTAAAAATAGCAGAGCTAAACCTATTGCAATTTGTCCAAATAATTTAAAATTTGCTTCTGCCCTGTAACGTTTATTTAAGAGTTTTCTCTTAGCCTCATTCATATTTTTCCCTATATTTTTTCACAACTGTTAAAGCAATAACATTTAAAAAAAGTGTTACTACAAATAAAGATATTCCTAAGGCAAAAGCTGCCTGAGTTTTTGGATCTCCAAATTGTTGGTCGCCAATAAGTATAACTACTATTTGAGCTGTAATAGTAGACGTGGACTCTAAAGGGTTGGCTGTTAAATTTGCAGCTAATCCAGATGCCATCACTACGATCATAGTCTCACCGACTGCTCTGGAAACAGCAAGTAAAATAGATCCGACTATCCCCGGTAATGCTGCAGGAAATATAACTTTCTTAATAGTCTCTGATTTCGTAGCACCCATCGCATAACTTCCATCCCTTAAATTTTGTGGAACTGCTGATATAACGTCATCGCTTAAACTTGATATAAAAGGGATTATCATAACCCCCATAACAGCTCCTGCTGCAAGTGCACTTTCTGATGAAACTTCTAATCCTAAAGAATTTCCAATTTCTTTTACGAAGGGACCTACAGTGAGGGCAGCAAAAAATCCATATACTACGGTTGGGATACCTGCTAAAATTTCAATTATAGGCTTAGCATATTTTCTAACTTTTCTTGTTGCATACTCTGCGAGATAAATTCCGCTTAACAACCCAACTGGGATTGCTACACACATTGCTATAAATGCAATGAAAAAAGTTCCAGCAAATAATGGTACCGCTCCAAATGCATCTTTCATTAATTCAGGATCTGGTTGACCATCTCTCACAAATGTTTTTGCCGGATACCAATGTGTTCCAAAAATGAAATCAAATATCCTGACGGATTGAAAAAATCTTATGGCTTCAAACAAAAGTGAAAATACAATTCCTATTGTTACAAGAACTGCTGCCAAAGAAGCTGTAAATAAAACCCATTTTAAAAATATTTCTACTGGTTCCCTCATTCTGTTATTCTTTTTAATAGATTGATAAGCATAGCTTAATGATAAAATTAAAGCTGCTAAGACAATTACGATCTTAGCGTTATTAGCCATATTTTTAATTTGGATGTATTTACCTGCAGAATTATCTAAAAAATTATTAATATCTCCTGTATACGTTCCTAATGCTAAAGCCTTTACTTTTGTATAAATAAGTTGAAGCTCATTCTTAGTTAAATTTTGATCCAAATAATCTGCTAAAATAAAATTTTTTACTATTGTTGGTTCAAACACTGACCATAAAGAAAAAATTATAAGTGCCGGTGCTGCGCACCAAATCGCAAGATAATAACCATAAAATTTTGGAAGTGCTGTTAGTCTTTGTGAAGATTGAATAATTGTTGCTTTTTTTCTACCAAAATAATAGCTGGAGAAACCTAAAAGTAGAATAAGACTTATAAGAACTAAATTCATTTTTCAAGCTCCAGTTAAAAAAAGGGGGCCGAAACCCCCTTTTAATTTTTTAAAAAGTAAAATTACTTTTTAGGCGGCATATTTACTAATTTAACAGCATTAGTTCTAGATGTCTTGTATAACTTACCATCTAATGGAACTAAACCGATATCAGTTAAGTAGCCTTTTTTACCAATAGACTTTTTACCTGTGAATTCTTTTACGAATTCGTGTAAACCAGGAATTACGCCTACGTGAGCCTTTTTAACGTAGAAGAATAAAGGTCTAGCAACAGCGTAGCTATAGTCTTGAATAGAGCTTAAGCTTGGTTGACCACCTTCGATACTTGCAGCTTGCAATTTATCTTTTGCAGCTAAGAAATAACTGAACCCAAAGAAACCAAACATTTCTTTGTCCGCAGCTAATTTTTGAATAATAAGTGAGTCATTTTCACCTACTTCAATTGCAGCACCGTCTTCTCTTAATGCTTTATATTTTGCACCAGCAGCTTTTGATGCATCATCAATACCTTTTTTCATTACTAATGAGTTCCAAGCATCCCTAGTTCCAGATGTTCCTGGTGGAACCATGATTTTGATATCATAATTTGGTAATGAAGGATCGATGTCGCTCCACTTTTTATATGGGTTTGGTACAAGTTTACCATCTTTAGCAACTTCTTTTGCTAATGCTGCCCATAATTGTTTTTTTGTAAAGTTTACTGGTTTTTGATCTTTAGAAAATGCAAGAGTGATACCATCGTTACCTACTGTAATCTCCACAATTTCGTTAACACCATTTTTTTGACATAGCGCATACTCTTTAGCTTTCATAGCTCTAGAAGCATTAGTTATATCTGGATGTTCTGCACCAACTCCTGCGCAGAATAGTTTTGCTCCACCACCAGTTCCTGTAGATTCAATTACTGGAGTCTTAAATTTTCCAGATGAACCAAATCTTTCTGCAACAATTGTTGCATATGGGAATACTGTTGAAGAACCAACTATTTTAATTTGATCTCTAGCTTGAGCAGAAGTAACGATTAACATCGTTAATAATGAAGCTAAAGCGATTGTTAGTTTTTTCATATTTTCCTCTCTGTTATATTTATTAATTAATTAACAAACGATAATTTTTTAGACTTGATAGGACTCGTTTGTATTAAGAATTTGTTACAGATATGTTAAAAAAGTAACTTTTTAGTTGATTCCGTATTAGTTGAATCTTCTTGTTATTTTCACGTCCTCATAAGATGAAGCTAGGTTACCTTCGCAAGTAAAGGGTCTTACTTTATTTAACACTGCATATTTACTAGTAGGTTTCAAAGTAATTTCTAGCTTTACGAACTCCACGAGCTGTTTACTTAATCTTTCATCATTTCTCCAGCTCGCCCATTTGCTTGGAGGTGTAAAAATATTAGTTAAATATGATACGGCTCTACGGTAAGTTGTGTTTGAATATCCTTCACTATTTAACAAGTTTTCCTTAACAGACGTGTATATTTTTCTACATGTGATCGAATCAGCCATGTAAGATTTTTTATTTAAATTTCTCTCCATTGGCACTGATACAATTAATAAAATTTGGTCAGCTGTTGAGGAATAAAGAGCCTCAGTATAAATATTTGCTGGCAAATATTTAAATTCTCTTATGTCTATAAATGGGACAACTGCTTTAAGATCATCTTTTAGTCTTAACAATCCTAAATCAAATACTGTTAAAGTTTGATTTTTTAAAATTTTTTCAATCTGTTGTTCAGCTTTTACAAATGAATTTAAAGATAATAAAATCAAAAATATAAAAAATAATTGTTTTATTTTATTGATCATAATTTGATTATTATACCAAATTACACGTTTTAATTGAATACTAAAAAACTGGTAAATGTACTGATATTTGTGTCCCTTCACCAACTTTACTTTTAATTTCCAATTCTCCTCTATGTTGAATGATTCTATGACGACAAATCGCAAGGCCAAGTCCTGTGCCTCCTACCTCTCTACTTTTTTTGGCATCAACTCTATAAAATCTTTCTGTTATTCTAGAAATATGTTCTGCCGGTATTCCAATTCCTTGGTCAGAAATAGAAATTTTATAAGAATTATTTAATAACTTTCCATCACCTTTTTCAATTTTAATTTCTATAGATTTTTTATTTTCTGAATACTTAATGCTGTTGTCTATTAAATTAGAAAAAATATCTACCAAAGCTTCAAAGTTTCCTTTAACAAAAAAATCAGATTGTATCTTATTGGTGAATTTAAAGTTGAGTAATTTATTTTGATGAATATCTTCTACAGAATTAAAAATTTCTTTTAAATTAACTTTATCCTGTGGTTGAATATGTTCTTCAAGTTCAATTTTGCTTAATGACAATAAATCTTTTATCAAATTTTCCATTCTGTCAGCTTGTTCTAACATTATTGGTATAAACTTTTTTTGAGCTTCAGGATCATTTTTTGCATGCCCATTTATGGTTTCTAAAAACCCTTTGATCGATACTAATGGAGTTTTTAATTCATGACTAACATTTGCTACAAAATCTGATTTGAATTTTTGTGCTTTTACAATTTCAGTATAATCTTTTAAAAAAAGATTTATGGTATCTGGATCATCAGAAAAAATACTTTCGCCGATCATGATATAAACTTTAAAAAATTGAAAGGAAGGCTGACTCAACTCTAAATCCATATTAATAGTTTTTCTTTTATTTACAACTAAATCAATATTTTGTAGCAGATCAGGAACTCTTAATATTGTAGCAATATGTTTACCAAGACTTTCTTTGCCAAATTTATTTTTAGCGCTTGGATTTAAATACTTTATATTTTTATATTTATCTAAAATTATTAAATAATCATCTAATTGATTTAATATTGCTCCTTTCTGAGGGTCGTCCTCAATATCTTCGTTGGTAATATCTTGAACTTCTTGATATAAATTTTCAGTTTGTTTTTGATCTCTAACTTCACTTCTGGCATCAAATCCGGCCTTGATGAATTTTGCAGAAACTAGAATAACAACGATTGAAATAATTGCAGCTAGCGATAAAAATAATAATGTCATCATTGTTTAAGTTTTCCTAAAACATTTATAAGAATTGCTTCATATAAATATGAAATTATAACTTAAACTTTAAATTATGCAAAATATAGAGGTCAATTAGGTGCAGTGTTAGCTAAAAATATTTTAGCACAGTTCTCCCAAGTATATTTTTTAGCTATTTCTTTACAATCGTCTCTATTTAATTTTAAAGCTTCTAGAGCGGCTACTTTTAAATCTTTATTTAAAACACCACCATTCGTTCCCTCTAAAATATCTTTTGGACCTGTA
Organism: uncultured Pelagibacteraceae bacterium; assembly: GCA_902553555.1. Taxonomy (GTDB): domain Bacteria; phylum Pseudomonadota; class Alphaproteobacteria; order Pelagibacterales; family Pelagibacteraceae; genus Pelagilacustribacter. Next base: position 165,731 of record CACDLE010000001.1, on the reverse strand, counting down.
ACTGGATAGGCTGCAACAGGTGTTCCGCATTGTAAACCTTCAATAATAACTATACCAAAAGTATCTGTTAAGCTCGGCATAACAAAAACATCTGCTGATGCAAAGTAAGATGCTAACTCACCATTTGTTTTCTCGCCTTTAAAAATGACATTAGGAAATTCTTGTTTTAATTTTTTTAAATCTGGCCCCTTTCCTACTACAATTTTAGTTCCTTCTAGATCAAGATTAAGAAAAGCTCTAATATTTTTCTCAATGGAAACTCTACCTACATATAGCCAAATAGGTCTTTTATATTCTAAATTAATGCGCCTGGGGTTTTTAAATGCTCCATGATTGGCCCCTCGTGTCCAAACAGTGAGTTTTTCTGGATCAAAACCAATTTTTTTTAAATCCTCTTTCATTGATTTTGTAGTTACTAAAGTTTTGTAAGCGGCTGAGTGAAAGTTTTTGAGAAATTTTTGAGGTATTTTAATAGGTATAAAAGGTGCGTAAAGTTTAATATATTTATCGAAAGACGTGTGGTAACTGGTTGTAAATTTTAAATTATTTTTTAAACAATATCTTCTTGCAAAGTAACCCAGCGTATCTTCTGTGGCTATATGGATAACTAACTTTTCTTTATTTTTTTTAGCAAATTCTAACTCTTTTTGAATCATTCTTCCAACTTTAGGCCATACATTTAAAGCAATTTTAATATCATTATATTTAGGCAACGGAACAGTCAAAAAATTTACTGGAGTTATAAAGTTAACAGTATGCCCAAGTTTTTTTAATTCTTCTTTTAATTGTTCAAGGGTTCTCACTACACCATTTATTACCTGTTCTTTGCAAGCTCCTGTGACTATTAATATTCTCATGGATTATTTATTAACGATTTTTAAATATGGTTCGTAATTTACAACTTCTTCTCTTATTTTGTCCCAATCTATAACTTCCATTCTACCATCAAAATGCTCAACTAAAAGTGTTGCTCCCTCAACCCAGTCGCCACAGTTTAGGTAATTTATTCCATCAAGATTTTGGTTTGCAGCATGATGTATATGACCACATATAATACCATCAGCTTTTTTCTTCTTTGCGTAATTTGCTAAGGTCTTTTCATAGTCACCAATATACTTAACTGCATTTTTAACTTTATGTTTTAGATATTTTGCTAAAGACCAATTTGGCTTTTTGAATAATCTTCTGATGAAATTTATTACTACATTAAATTCTAACAGAAAGCTGTATGCTACTGCTCCAACTTTTGATAACCAAGGTGCATATTTCATTACACCGTCCCATGCATCGCCGTGTACTACTATATATTTTTTATTATCACTTGAAACATGTAAGCAGCGGTTTATAACTTCGATACCACCAAAATGAAGTGGTAAAAATTTTCTAAAAACGTCATCATGATTACCAATTATATATTTTACTTTTGTTCCGTGTCTTGCTTTTCTTAAGGTTTTTTGAATAACGTCATTATGTTCCTGAGGCCAATAAAAATTATTTTTCAAAGCCCATATATCAATAATGTCACCTACGAGATATAAATTTTCTGATTTTGAATGCTTATAAAATTCAAGTAGCTTATTTGCAGAACTTTTTCTGTGTCCTAAATGAACATCACTTATAAAAATGCTTTTATAATTTAAAATTTTTCCTTTAGATTTTGTTTGAATTGTTTCCATAAATTTAATAAAACGAATCTCTAGTAACAGTTGAATCATATAAATGTTACAGAATTGTTAAAAAATGATTAAGAAACTAAATTTTGCAGTTATATTCAACGCCAATGCAGCAGGCGGTAGAAAACTTAAGTTAATTAATAAGGTCATTTATCTTCTAGAGAAAAATCACACTGTAGAACTTTTTAAAACTCAAAGTGAAGAACATGCGAGAAAAGTGTTTAAAGAATTGTCTAATAAACAATTTGATCGATTAGTATTTGCTGGAGGTGACGGAAGTGTTTGCTTTGGTATCAATGAAATGTTTAAAAGTGACAATTTAAAAGACAAATTAGTTGGATACATACCTGCAGGTACTGCAAATATTCTGCAAATAGAAACTCAAATTAAGAAAAAGGCTGAGGAGATTTACAATGTCCTCGTATCAGATAATCATAAGAAAATTTCATTAGCAAAAATAAATGATAAGTATTTTTTCTTAATGGCTGGTGTAGGTTTTGACTCTAGAATTGTTGAGTCCATAAATACAAATATTAAAAAGTATCTCGGAAAAGTAATTTTTGCTTTTAAAGGTTTTCAGCATTTTTTATTTTTAAAGAATAATAAAATGGAGGTTGAGTTAGAAAATGAAAAAATAATGGCTGATTGGATTTTATGTACTAATTCAAAATACTATGCTGGTCCCCATTCTATTACAAACGATACAAATATATTTGAAAACAAGATAGTGGCTTACATATTTAAAGACCTAACCAGAATAAAATTGCTTTACTATGTTTGGTTAATATTGACTAAGGGTGACTTAGGTTCAGCAAAAAGTGTGATCAAAAAAGAACTGGACAGATTAAAAATAAATGGTGTTAACAATAAAGTTCTATCTCAGGTTGACGGTGAAAATTGTGGTTACGTAAACAGTCTTGAAATTCAAAAAACAGACAGGTTTATCAATTTATTAGTTCCGTAAAATTTTCTAAATTTTTTTTCAACTTTTAGTTTAAAAGGTTTTTCTAAATTTCATTTGAAAACTTTTTAAAACTGTTCTAAGATTTTTAAGTTTTGGAGGAACAATATGAAAAAAAAATTGAAAAAAAACGAAAAAAAGAAAAAGAAAATACTAAAATCAATCGATAAGCTTAAAAATAAAATAAGCACTAAACAAAAAAAACTATCAAAGGTTGAACTAAAGATAGCTAGTCTCGAGAAAAAAATTGCTGAAAAAAAAGCTAGCAAAAATAATAAAGAGCCTATCGCAGCATCTTTAAATAATTAGTTTATATAGAAATTAAATGCCCCTGATCCTAAAAATCAGGGGTTTATTTTAATTCACCAAAAAGGTTTAAAAGTATTACTCCTGAAACAATTAAGATTAATCCAACAGTTCCATAAAGGTTTGGGGTTTGATTATATTTAAATATTCCAAATAATGTAACTGCGGTTATCGTTAATGCTCCGTAGGTCGCATAAGTAAATCCAACTGGAATTATTGTCATTGCTCTAGATAAACAAAAAATACAAACAACAATACTTGAAATACAAAAAAGTGTAGGTGTAAGCTTAGTAAAACTTTCTGTAGTTTTTAAAAAACCGTTAGTGGCAATACCTGTAATGATTGCAAGAGTTAAATAAATATATCCTGAAAATAAACTTATATCTTTCATATATTTAATATACTGAATTTTCAAACTAAGTGTAAGTTTTATTTAAAAGATTTTTGATCTAAAATAAAAATTTATGAAAAAAAATTTAAAATTTTCAGTTATAGTAAATTTAAATGCCTCTGGCGGTAAAAATTTGAGTTTAATTAATGAAGTTATTAAACTTCTAAAAAGCGACCACGAAGTAAAAGTTTTTAAATTTATTAATACCTTAATTATTAATTTAAATTATCTAGATGTTTATTGTTTTTTAGAAGAATTATACCGGTACTTTTTCTTTTAATTAGTTTTTCGATATCATTTACAGAGTCAACGTGCCAGGTATGCCATTTTAAATTATTAAAATCTTGATCATTTTCTACAGCTATATGGCCAGCTTTATAGTCAAACGTAATAGAATTTATATTTGTAGTATTTAAAACTTTCATTGTATCGTTATTAAGTTTTTTACAATTTAAAGAGTCGGCTAATTTTTTTTTTCTATCATTAGAGCATTTTTTTAATAAAGTTGTATTCATATAATATCCAACTTCAATGTTTGTCATTGAGTCAATTGATTTAATACAGTTTACCCAATCCATATCATTAACACTGTCTAAAGAACTAGTTGGTATTTCTATTAATAAACTTTCAAATTTATTAGAATATTTATTAAGCCAATTTTTTGCATAGCCGCAATTATTGACTTTATTTAGATTTTTTGAGTCCATCCAAACTGTATTTTTTCCATAATTAGACTTTAAAAAATCATCAAAAATTAAATTTGTATCAATTTTTAAACCATGAGTAGATAACGTCTTATCTTTAAGATAATAGATATCAGTCTCAAAACAGCCTATCGATATAGATGCTTTAAATTGCAATACAAATGAATTAGCTCGGTGTTGGCATAGTAAATTTTGGATTTTCTTGGTATCTGACAATTTTTTTGATTTTAAATAATTATTAATTTGCCATAAAGAAATACTTGTATCTTGATTTTTTAGATCATCATTGCTTAAATTTTTGGCTAGTGATCTGGAATTCCAAAAGGTAACGGTCTCCTTTTTCTCATTATTTAGAAGTTCTCTTTTAAGAAGGCTTTTTGTTTTTAATGATAAAAACTCTTGATGATTATAATTTAATTTTTTATCACTATTTGAAATAAGATCAATTTCCAATAAGTACAAAACTATATCAGTCAATATATTAAGTGATGCATTATCATTTTTAATCTTATTTAAAAATTCGATTTTGTCTTTGTAAAGATTATATGCTTTTTCATTAAATATAATTATAAAAGGAACGTGTAGCATTTCATAAGTAAGTCTTGCTGAGTCGTGGCCTCTACCAGAGGCAGGTGACTCTCCGTGATCTGAAAAATAAATAAAAACAGCAGGTCTATTGTTTAACTTTGCTTTAGCAAATGTACAATTAACGGTTTTTTCTAAAGACTGATCAATATATTTTATTGCAGTGTCATATTCTTTTAACAAGTTAAAATTTGAAGAATTTTTTCCTAATAAATTATTTTTATTAATATAATTTGGATATGAAAATTTAATTCCTTTGTCTATATATCCTGAATATCCACCATAAAGACCGTGACCAGCATAAGAATGTAAAAAAATTAAATTTGGTTTATTGTTCCTAAAAACTTTATCATTTTTGCAATAATTTTTATCAAAGAATTCTTTATCTTTTATTTTGGGAGCGTATCGGTTGCCTAGTAATTTTTCTTCCTTGCTTTCTTGATGAAATTTAATATTAGTGTCTAAAACCAACTTTGATGCAAGATTATGACCTCCTAGACTACCTTGGGTACTATAGAGTTGAGTTTCTATATCTAATGCAGTTCCAATATCAGTTAAGGCGATATGTTTTTTTTCAATTAAGCTAAAGCTATCGCAATTTTTTGTACAAATTGATAAAGCATCTATTAATGACGGAGCTGTATGGGTTGCGGTAGCATAAACATTGCTAAACAACAGAAAATTCTTATCTTTAGATTTTGATTTTAACCAGGGGGTGTTATCAAATGGATATCCATAAACTTGCATGTTTAATGGAGTTGTGCTTTCTCCGATGTACGTTACTACAATTAGATCATCCTTTTTTTTGCGATGAACAGAATAATTAGATAAATCTTCTTTAAACTCTTTCTCGTATTTTTTTAATTCTTTTCCAGAATTAATACTTATTAATGCTAAATTTGCAAATGAACCAAGGACTATTAATGAAACAAATAAGAATGAATAATTAAAAAATTTATTGTAGTAGGTAATTAGTAGTTTATTCTTATTATAATAAATTTGGAAAATTATAAATAATGATAGTGAACTAATTATAGAGCTTAATAATACCAACCAAAATCTATTTCTTTTAAAAATTTCAGGATCAAAAAGTGACATGAAAAAACTTTTGAGAAAAAAAACAACTTCGCCAAAATCAGGATATTTCGCTTCTAATAGAGAATCTTGGCCTAGGGATGAAAAATAATCTGGAAGATAAGAATATACGTAAAAAATGTATATTATTGGAAAAAAATAAATCAGTCCTTTTAAGAATAAATTTAAATTTTTTTTATGCTTAAAAGTAAAAATAGAGAAAAAAAATAAAAATATTAAAGGGAAAAAAACCAGAGCTTCTTCTATAAGTAATGTTGTTACAACCTTTAGGAAAAAGTTAAATAAATTTTCCATTAATTATATTACTTAACCTTTGCGAATTGACCGCCAGAACGGTAGCGGTATAACCAAGTAGACATTTTTTCCTCTACGTCTTTTGGATTTATATTTAAATCTTTTATATCTAATTTGTTGTTTGATACTACGTTGTCTGCTTCAGTTAAAATTTCACATTGGTCTCTTGTTAATATGGGAGGAAAAGGTAATAAGCTTAAAAGTGTACTTTGTATTTTTGCGATAGACATTGGCATTCCTATCACAAATCTTTTTTTTCCAATAGTTTCCATAATTGATTTTACCATGTCACCAAAACTTATAATTTTGGGACCACCTAATTCATAAATTTTTCCCTCATTATTTTTTATCCCAATAGCTTTAACTATAGCATCAGCTACATCTGTGACCATTATTGGTTGAAACTTGTAATTTATGCCAACAATTGGAATTATTGGTGAAAAGCTCAATTTAGCAAATAGGTTGGTGAAGTTATCTTCTGGCCCACATACAACACTTGGTCTTAAAATTACTGTATTTTTAAAGTTCATAAGAGATTTTTCTTCTCCTGCAAATTTAGATCTTTGGTATGCAGACTTTGAATCTTTGTTAGATCCAATCGCCGAAACATGAATATATTTTTTTACTTTATGTTTTTCGCATAATCTTGAAATAATATCTGGAATATCGGAGTGTATTTTTGAGAATTTTTGTTTTCTGTTTTCATATAAAATGCCTATTAAATTAATTACAGCGTCTGAATTACTGATAGCTTCCTCTATTTTGTCAAAGTTATTTGAATTAAAGTCAATTAGTTCAACGTAACCAGGTGGGGCTTGGGTCTTGAGGTAGCCCTTTTGAAAGGCTTTTCTAGTCGGTATAATGCATCTAAATTGTTTATTCGCCAAATTTCTAACGCAATATCGTCCTATAAATCCACCTCCACCTAGGATAGTTGCTATTTTGTAATTGTTCATGGTAGTTAGATAATATGGTAAAAATTCATAGAATAAAAGGCGACATTACTCCCAAAATAGCTAATTCATTTAAAGGATCCATATCGCTTGATTGTGAAGCGACAGGACTAAAAATTCCGGAGAGAGATAAACTTAGTCTGGTTCAACTGTGCGAAAAAGATGGAGAGGTTTATATTATTCAGCCAGATAGAAATAATTATAAAGCTCCTAACTTAGTATCACTCTTAGAAAATGAAAAAATCTTAAAAATAGGTCATTTCCTTAGATTTGATAAAAGTGCCTTAGAGTATTTTTTTAAATGTAAATTGAGAAATATTTTTTGCACGAAAATTGCTAGTAAAATTATAAGAACGTATGACTCAAATCATGGGCTCAAAGATCTCGTTAGAGAGTTTTGTAATAAAAGTTTAGATAAAAGATATGGTAGCAGTGATTGGAATAAAGATATAGAAGAGTTGAGCGATAAACAATTGGAATATGCTGCTAACGATGTAATTTATTTACACAAAATTAAATCTCAGTTAGAAAAAATGTTGATTAGAGAAAAAAGAATGGATTTGTTCAAAAAATGTATGGGTTTTTTAGATACAAGAGTAGAGTTAGATCAGAACGGTTTTAGATTTGATATTTTCGAACATTGATGAAAAAAAATAATTATATAAAATTAGCAAAAAAGTCTGCAGAAAAGCAAATTTCAGAATTGAAAAAAATTAATAAAGTATTTAACTATTCTTTTAAAAGGGCCGTAGATTCAATTTACTCATGTAAGGGCAAAGTAATATGCGCTGGTGTTGGTAAGTCAGGACTAATAGCTAGGAAAATCTCAGCAACGCTATCTTCAGTGGGTGTATCATCTTTTTTTTTAAGTCCTAGTGAAGCTAATCATGGTGATCTTGGACAAATTGATAAAAAAGATTTATTGCTAGTGTTTTCATATTCAGGCAACACAACTGAGCTATCGAATATGTTAAAATACGCAAATAGATTTAATATTAAAGTAATTGGTATGGCCTCGAAACCTGATAGTGTTTTACTACAAGCAAGTGATATTAAAATACTAATTCCAAAAGTAAAAGAAGCTGATCCAACAGGAATGGTTCCTACATCAAGCACAAGTATTACTTTACTATTAGGAGACTGTTTAGCCGTTGCATTAATGAGTAAAATTAAATTCTCCAAAGAAAGGTTTAAAGTTTTTCATCCAGGTGGCAATATTGGTCAAACATTATTATTAGTAAAAGATATCATGCTTTCTGGTAAAAAAATTCCAAGAATTAAAATTAATAATAGCATCCAATCAGCTTCCAAAAAGATTACGAAGCACAAACTTGGACTTGTTGTAATAACAGATAAAAATAAAGTAGTTGGACTATTGACGGATGGAGATACTAGAAGAAGTTTAAAGTATAACACCAAGAACGATAGTTTAAAAAAACATATGAACACAAGACCCAAATTTATATCTGAAAATTCTACAGCTTCTCTAGCTCTATCACTAATGAATAAACATAGAATAACAAGTTTATTAGTCACGTCAGAAAAAAATTTAAATAGTAAGCACAAATTAAAAGACCTTAAAGGAATAGTGCATATACACTCCATATTACAACACGGTATAAAATGAGTTATAGAAAAAAAAGATTATTAATAATTCAAATAATATTAACAACTATTGCAATAATCCTTGCATACATTTTCTACTACAAAGGAAACGATCAAAACGATTTGAGAACAACATCAGAAATATCAAGTGATATAACCAATCAAGAAGAAGCTCAGGAAAATTTCTTTGAAAACGTTGAGTACAGAGGAATCGACGCAAACGGTAATCGATATCTTTTAAAATCTGATTTTGCCACTTTTGAAAAAGATAAACCCGAACTAATCAAAATGGCCGGCATGAATGCAATTTTTTATTTTAAAGATGGAAAAGAACTGAATGTTTACGGTGATAAGGGAACTTATAATAACAAGACTAACGATATGGAGTTTAGAGAAAATGTTAAGGTTACTCAGGCAGAAAATATAATTTATTCTGATAATCTTGACTATTTTAATCTTAAGAAGATAATAAATATTTACGGAAACGTAGAGGGGAAAAGTTTAGATGGAAATTTTTCTTCTGATATTTTAGTATTGAATATTGCAAAACAAACTTTGGATATTTCAATGTACAACGAGAACCAAGTAAATGTAAATTTAAAAAAATGAAAAAGGGATTTAGAATAATAAAATTTAAAAAGAATAAACCTATATTTGAATTAAAAGATGTTAGTAAATCTTTTGATGGTAGACCTATACTTAAAAAAATTTCTATAGATATGTACCCAGGTGAAATAGTTGGATTGCTGGGGCCTAATGGATCTGGAAAATCTACTTTGTATAATATTATCATCGGTCAACATATTGCTGATAAAGGGAAAATTATTATTAGCAATAAAGATATATCTGAAATACCGATACATGAGAGAACTAAGTTGGGCTTAGGGTACTTGAGTCAACAAAGAAGTGTTTTTAATATGTCTGTGTATGACAATCTTCTTGGTATTTGCCAACTTTCAATAAAAAATACTGAAGAACAAAGAAGAGTAACGGAAAAACTTTTGGATGAATTTAACCTACAGCATTTAAGATCATTGAATAGTAACGTGCTATCAGGTGGTGAAGTAAGAAGATTAATGATGGCAAGAATTATGATTAATAAACCAAAGGTTATACTTCTCGATGAACCTATGGCGGCTTTAGACCCTATAGTAGTCCAAGATATTCAAAAATATATTTTAAAAATACAATCTTATGGGTGCTCTATTTTAATAACTGATCACCAAGTGAGAAATCTATTTGATATCGTTGATAGAGCTTACGTTTTAGGCGAACAAACAATTATAGCTGATGGAACTCCTAGTGAAATACTAAAATCCTCTAAAGCGATTCAGTTGTACTTTGGTAATCAGTATTCATCTAATTAATGGCTTTTAAAAAGTTTTCATTAGTAATTTCAAAATCGATAAAGAGTTTTAATAAATCAATAAAAGTTGACAGCGATAAATCTATTTCGATAAGATTTTTTTTAATTGGGTCTATTTGTCAAAATATCTCTTGTGCCAAAAATGTTTTAGAATCGGAAGATGTTTTTTCAGCAATTTCTTGTCTGCGAAAACTTGGTGTTAAAATAGAAAAAATTAATTCAGGTGAATATAAAGTTTATGGTAAAGGTTTAGGGTCCCTTTATGCAAATAGAAAAAGTATTCTCCATTTTGGTAATTCCGGAACGTTGGCTCGACTTTTGACTGGAATTTTAACTTCTACGCCTAATATTAAAGTTAGATTAATCGGTGATCATTCTTTAAACAAAAGAAGTATGAAAAAACTCATCGATTTAATGTCTTCGTTTGGTGCAGATTTTTATCCAAAAAAAAAATTCACCTTTCCGTTAATTTTTACTTCTTCAGCTATTCCACTAGGTATTAATTATAATTCAGGGGTTTCAGCACAATTAAAGAGTGCTGTGATTTTAGCTGGCTTAAACTCTTTTGGCAAAACAACTATTAATGAAAAATTTTTTAGCCGCGATCATACTGAAAACATGCTGAAAAATAATAAAAATTTATTATTAACTAAAAAAAATAATCAGACGGTCATTAATGTCAACGGTAAAGAACAATTAAAAAATTTAAATCTTAAAGTACCTGGAGATCCGTCATCAGCAGCTTTTTTTACAGCAATAACTCTAATGAGCAAAAAATCATCACTACTTATAAAAAATGTTGGATTGAATCCAAAAAGAATAGGTTTTTACAAACTTCTTAAAAAAAATGGAGCTTTAATTAAATTTAAAAATATTAAAAAAACTAATAATGAAATTGTTGGTGATATTTTTGTGCAAAGTAGTAAATTAAAACCCATAAATGCCTCGAAAGAGTATTATTTAAATACCACCGATGAGTATCCTTTGTTGTTTGTTATGGCTTCTCTAATTAAAGGAAATTCTTCATTTGTTGGTATAAGTGATTTAGTAAATAAGGAAAGTAATAGAATTGTAGAAATGCAAAAAATTTTAAAACAAATTGGAGTAAGATCTAGTTTTAAAAAGGGTAAACTAACAATTTTTGGTAAAACAATTCTTAATAGTTCAAAAAAAAGAATAATTGTCCCAAATTTAGGAGATCATAGAATATGTATGACAGCAGCAGTTTTAGCTTTATCAACTGGTATTAGCGCGAAAATTAATAACTTCGAAACAGTTAGAACATCTTCACCTAGTTTTTTAAAAACTTTGAGATATTTAGGGGGAATATTTGAGATCAAAAAAAAATAACAAACTAGTTATTAGTTGTGATGGAGGTGCAGCTAGTGGCAAAACAACAGGTGCAAAACTTATTTCAAAAAAATATAGATTAAAATTTTTATCATCCGGAATATTATACAGATATGCGGCTTATTTATTAATAAATAATAAATCTAAAAATAAATTTCTATATCTTAAAAAAAAATTCAAAAATATAAATTTAAAAAAAATTGAAAAATTAAAATTACACGATCAGAAAATTTCAATGTACACTTCTGAAATTGCAAAAATTAAAAAAATTAGAGACATATTAAAGTCATTTCAAATTTCTTTCGCACATAATAATAATAGGTGTATTATTGAGGGTCGCGACATCTCAACTAAAATTATTCCTAATGCCGATGTAAAGTTCTTTTTTACATGCGATTTAGCTAATGCTTCTAAAAGAAGATTTAAAGAATTAAAAAAAAATAACCCAAACATAACGTTATCTGAAGTAAAAAAATCAATCAAAATGAGAAATATAAAGGATAAAAAAAGGAAACATAGTCCTTTACTCAAAGTTAGAGATGCGTTAGAAATCCAGACCGGTAAAATGAGTATAAAAGAAATGGTAATAAAAATGTCAAAACATATTGATATTAAAGTAAAAAGAAAATATGGCAACTGAACAACAAAGAAAACAAAGCGCTAATTCAAATCCAAAATATAAGGAATTCGAGTCTCTTCTTAATGAAGACTTTAAAGAAAGAAAAGTTAAAGAAGGCGAAATAATTAAAGCAGTGGTAACAGAAATAACTCCAAAATTTATTATTGCAGATGCAAAACTAAAGATGGAGGCTATGATACCTATTGAAGAATTTAAAAATGATGATGAGTTAAAAAATCTTAAAGTTGGATCAACAGTTGATGTTTACCTTGAGAGAATTGAAAGTTTTAAAGGTGAAATAGTTATATCAAGAGAAAAAGCAAAGCGAATGGTTGCTTGGAAAAAAATGGAAAAAGTTTTCGAAACACAAGAAGAAGTTACAGGGTATATAACTGGTAAAGTAAAAGGGGGTTATGTTTGTACTGTAGATGGACTACCAACTTTTATGCCTTCTTCACAAATTGATGTAAGGCCTTTAAAAAAAATTGACCATTTAATGAATGTTCCGATAAAGGTAATAGCTACAAGGATAGATCGCAAGAGGGGTAACCTTTGCACAAGTCGAAGAGCTGTCCTAGAAAAAAGTAAAAATGCCGAAATATCAGAGGCACTTAAAAATCTTAATGAAGGAGATATTGTAGAAGATGCTAGAGTGAAAGCTACAACACAGTGGGGGATTTTTTTAGATATTAATGGTATAGACGCTTTACTTCATGTAAGCGACTTAAGTTATGGGAGAGTAAAGCAACCTTCGGACATGGTTTCAATTGGTCAAAAACTAAAAGTAAAAATAACAAAAATTGATAAAACTACTAATAGAGTTTCAGCTTCTATAAAGGCATTAACAGAAGATCCATACGAAAACTTATCTAAAAAATTTAAGATTGGTGAAATTTACGAGGGTACATGTACGAAGCTCGTAGATTATGGGGTGTTTGTAAAATTGGAAGAAAATGTAGAGGGGCTTATTCATGTTTCTGAGTTGTCATGGCAGAATAGAAATGTACAACCAAGCAAAGTTTTATCTCCATCTCAAAAAATTAAAGTTAAAATTATTAATATTGATAAAGAGGCGAAAAGAATATCACTCTCTTACAAAGAAACTCTGGACAATCCTTGGAATAAAGTAAACGATTCATTGGGCAAAAAGGTAAAAGTTAAAATAAAAAATATCACTGACAAAGCTCTTTTTTGTGAATTAGACTCTGGCCTTGTCGGAATGCTTCACTATAAAGAAATTAGTTTTGATGAAAAACAAGATAATTTAAATAACTTTAAAAAAAATGACATAATTGAAGTAAAAATAATAGAATTAAAAGACGAGAAAATTAGATTTTCTAAAAGAGCTCTGGATAAAGATCCATTAGACTGGTTTAAAGATAACAATAAAAAAGTTGGAGATATAATAACTACTCGAGTTCATGAAGTTATGAAAACTGGAGTAAAAGTAAGTATAGATAACGAGAAAAAACTAATTGTTTCAATTAAAAAAGGTGATTTAGCCAAAACCTCAGCGGACGCACGACCAGAAGTGTTTTCTCCTGGAAATGCTTTAGACGCAAAACTAACTGAACTTGATATAGAAAAAAGAAAAATAAAATTAAGTGTTAAGGCAGCACAGATTGATGAAGAGAAGAGTCTTGTGGCTAAGTTTGGTGCTGGAGCGACTAAATCAGGCGCAACGCTAAAAGGTATTTTTGAAAAAGCTTTAGGTAGAAAAAAAGACAATAAGAAAAAAGAAAAATAATTGTCAAAAATTGAAATAATAAAGAAACTTAAAGAAAAAAATCCTCATTTAGATACTAAAATCCTTGAAGAAATATTTGACTGTTTTGTTGATAATATTAAACAAGCATTAACTAAAGACCGGCCTGTTGAAATTAGATCATTTGGTACCTTTTTTTTAAAAAAAATTAAAGAGAAAAGGAATGCCATAGATCCAAGATCTGGTAAGATAATTTATGTGCCTGAAAAAAGAAAATTAAGATTTAGAGCAAGTAAAAGACTTAAAGAATTAATAAATAAATAAAATGAGAAAAATTTTCATTGCCTTAGACACAAAAAATAAAACTAGAGTCAAAAAAATAATATCTAGTACAAAATTAAAGGCAAAAAATTATAAAATATATTATAAGTTTGGTTTGGAATTTTTTTATTCAAAAGACGGAAGAAATTTGATATCAAAATTTAATAGGATCCCTATATTTTTAGATCTTAAATTAAACGATATTCCTAATACAGCAGTAGGTGCAATAAAATCTTTAAAAGATTTAAAAAATATTAATTACTTAACAGTTCATATGAATGGGGGATATGAAATGGTAAAAAAGGTCAAAAGTATATCCAGAATAATAAATAGAAAGATCAAAATTATAGGAGTTACTGTTTTGACCAGCTTATCAAGTAAATCAATTAAAGAAATAGGTTTTAATAGAAAAATTAATAACATTGTTGTCTCTCAAGCCAAATTGGCTAAAAAAGCAAAATTGGATGGTATAGTTTGTTCAGCACATGAAATAAAAGTTGTAAAAAAAATTTGTAAAGGTATGGAAATAATAACGCCAGGAATTAGGCTTGATAAAAAAAAACAAGACCAAAAAAGAGTTTTATCACCATCTGATGCTTTCAAAAATGGTGCTACTGCAATTGTAATAGGAAGACCCATCACAAAGGGCAATATTAAAAGAAATTTTATAAAATTAGTAAATTCATTAAACTAAATCGATGAAATTAAAAATTTGTGGTCTTTCAAGACCAAGCGAAGTTGAAACTTGTATTAATAATGGTGTTGATTTTTGCGGATTTATTTTAAATTTTCCAAAAAGTCATCGATACATAAATAACGAATTGGCTAATAAGTTAACTAATCTTGATAAAAAAAAATCAAAGTTTGTTGGTGTGCTTGTTCAGCCTAGTAAAAAAGAATTAGAGAAATTTTCTAAACTTAACTTAGACTATTTTCAATTGTATGGAAATTATAATGATGATCAAATCTTTCAAATAAAAAAAGATTTTAATAAAAAGATCATTGCAACAATTCAGGTCAAAAATAAAGAAGATGTCCAAAACTATGAAAAAGTCAAAAATAGTGCCGACATTATACTTTGGGACAGTTCCGGTTATGAAAAAAGTTTAAGCTGGGATTATAATTTAATTAAGTCTATTCCATTCAATGGTAAAAAAATGATAGCTGGCAATATTACCATTCAAAAATTGAAAGATTTGATCAATTTAGCTGATATTGTTGATGTATCTGGAGCATTGGAAACAAATAAAGTAAAAGATATAAGTAAGATTATAGATTTTGTAACACATATAAAAAAGATTAATGATGAAAATTAAAAAAGGTATTCCTTTAATAGATCAATATGACAAAAATTTTATGTGGGGTGGTAAATTTGGAGGAAATTTTGTACCAGAAACTTTAAAAAAACCCATTGATGATCTAAATAGATTATTTGAAAAATTAAGAAAAAATAAAAGTTTTATTAAAGAAAGAGACTATTACTTCAAAAACTATGTTGGAGCACCGACTCCTTTTATTAAGCTCCAAAATTTAACTAATTATTTGGGAGGCGCACAAATATGGGCAAAAGTCGTATCTGAAAATCCAGGAACAGCCCATAAAGTTTATAATGTTTTGGTTCATTGTCTTATGGCAAAATATGCAGGCAAAAAAAGTGTCTGCACAGACACAGGTGCAGGCATGAATGGAAAAAATACGGCCATGGTTGGAAAAATGTTAGGGTTGAAAGTAAAAATATTTATGGGCTTAGTTGACATAAAGCGCCAGAAAAAAAATGTCGACGTTATGAAAAAATATGGTGCAGAAGTTATTCCTGTAACCACTGGAAGTCAGACTCTCGTTGATGCTGTTTCTGAATGTATGAGATATTTTGTAGCAAACTGTGATTCCACTCATCTAGTAGTTGGAAGTGCTGTTGGACCGGCCGTCTGGATTAGAATCTGTGCTTGGAGTGCATCTCAAATCTCCAGAGAACTATTAGTTCAAATTAAAGATGAGTTTGGAAAAATTCCACGAAAATTAAAACTTCTCAATTGTATTGGTGGAGGCAGTTCTGCTCTAGGTTTTTGGAATGAGTTTATTGATTACGACAAAAAACAAGTTGAATTAATAGGTGTAGAGGCTGGTGGAAGTAAAAAATCAAAGAAACATGCAGCACCTTTAACTAATGGATCAAAAATTGGAATACTTCATGGTTCAGCTCAGTATGTAATTCAAGATAAAGATGGTCAAATTGGAGAAACTGAGTCTATTTCTGCTGGGCTTGATTATCCTGGCGTCTCTGCCATTCATTGTTTTTTAAAAGATGCAAAGAGAGCTAGATATACATCTGCTACCGACGAAGAAGCACTTAACGCCTATAAACTTGTCACTAAATTCGAAAATATTTCTCCTTCACTAGAGCCATGCCACGCCTTCGCTGAGTGTATCAAAATTGCTCCTAAGTTAAGTAAGGATACAGTATTATGTATAAATAGTTGCGGTTCAAGTCTTAAAGACGCAGATATAATTAAAAGTAAACTTGGTTATTACACAGAATGAAATCAGAAATTCAGTTAGCTTTCGAGAATTGTAAAAAAGAAAAAAGACCTGCTCTTGTTTCATATATTGTAGCTTCTGATCCAAGCAAAAAAAAATCTTTAGAGATTTTAAAATCACTAGGAAAATACGCTGACATACTAGAGCTTGGCTTCCCTCACTCGACTCCAATTGGGGACGGGGGGAAAATCCAAACTAGCTCTTATAGAGCAATTAAAAATGGTTTTAAAATGAAAGACGTTTTTCATATAGTTAAAAATTTTAAAAAAACGATTAAAAAACCTATAATTCTTATGGGGTATTACAACATGATCTTTCAATATGGAGAAAATAATTTTTTAAAAGATTGTAAAAAAGCTGGTGTGAGTGGAATTATTTGCGTTGATTTGCCATGGCCAGAAAACCAAATATTTGCAAAAAAATGTAAGAAAAAGTCTATAGTTTTCGTTCAACTTTTGTCGCCGACTACAACTAAAGATCGAATGAGAAAAATTATTAAAAACTCACACTCAATGAATTATTTAATCAGTATATTGGGAACAACAGGCAGTAAATTAAATGTCTCTCCGAAAAAAATATTAAAAAATTATAACGATATTAAAAGAATAAATTCAAAAAAAAATTTAGTTATAGGATTTGGAATAACAAATAAGACTATTAAGTCCTTTAAATCTGCTGATGGTGTTGTAATCGGGTCAACGCTTTGTAATGCAATTACTAATTCAATTAAGAATAGACAAAATCCTGCCTTAATGTTAAATAAAATGATAAAAAAATTAAAAAGGAAAATATCTTGAATTGGATTTCGCGATTTCTTAAACCAAAAATTAAGTCGATCTTTAAAAAAAAATCTTCAGAGAGCGATGATACTCTTTGGACTACTTGTTTGTGCAAAAATTTAATTTTAAAAGAAGATTTAGAAAAAAATTTTTTCTGTTGTCCTAAATGTGGTGACCATCACAAATTATCTTGTTTACAAAGATTTGATACTTTTTTTGACTCAAAAAATTATACAATCTTAGAAACGCCAAACCCTGTCGATGATGTGATAGGATTTAAAGATAAAAAAAGTTATAAAGATAGATTAGAAGCTGCCAGAAAATTAACCAATCAAAGAGATACTGCGTTGATAGCATCAGGTTATGTAAGGGGTGTTAAATGCACAGTTGGAAGTATGGACTTCAGATTCATTGGGGGTTCCATGGGCCAACATTTTGGTGAAGCTTTTTTATATGCTTGTAATTATTCTATAGAAAATAAACAACCTTTAATATTTTTTTGCACAAGTGGGGGCGCCAGACTCATGGAATCAACAGCAGGTGGACTTTCCCAAATGGCTAGATCGGTTTTAGGAGTTAATGAATTAAAAAAAGAGAACATTCCTTTCATAGTTGTTCTTACTGAACCAAGTACTGGAGGCGCTCTTGCAAGTTGGGCATCTTTAGGGGATTTCCAAATATCAGAAGCTAATGTTCGTAACATTAGTTTTGCCGGGGCTCGCGTCGTCCAACAAACAATTAAAGAGACTTTACCCGAAGATTTTGGAACGTCACAATTTCAAAAAAACAAAGGTCAAATTGATCTTATAGTTGAGAGAAAATATTTAAATTCTACGATAGGCACATTATTAAATGTCTTATTGAAAAAAGCAGAAGCTAAAGATAAACAATCGAATGTCTCAGTCGATAAATCTATACAAACAGCTTCTTAATCACAAATTATTTAACAAATCGGTAAAATTTGGTCTTAAAAGGATCAAACTAGCTTTAAGTTTATTAGGAAACCCAGAAAGAAAACTTAATAATGTTATTAATGTGCTCGGGGAGTCAGGAAAATTTACTACGTTATGGGCATTAAAAAGTTTTATAGAAGCTAATAATCAAACTGTCTCAACTTATATTTCTCCATCTCTTCAAGATGTTAGAGAGAGATTTTATATGGGAAACAGATATTTAACTTATAAAGAAATAAAAGATACCATAAAAAAAATTGAAAAATTAAAAATACCCTTGACCGTGTATGAAGTTCTTACTTTAGTTTACATAATTAATGCTTCCAAGCTTGATGTTGATTACTTTATTTTAGAAACGGGGGCTCTTTGGAAGCATGATTGTTCGAATATCTTTGATTTTCCCTTAGCTCAAATAGTAACTAATATTAACCTTCAACATAAGATATTCCTAAAAAAGAAAACTCTTAATGAAATAATCAAAGAAGATGTTGGATATTTAAGTCATTTTACAAACATATACATAGGAAAACAAACGCCCTATGTATTAAAGAAAATTAAGGGCCATTTAAAAAAAAATAAAAGTAAAATTCATTATCCAAAATCATGGAAATTAATAAAAAAAAATAAACATTATTATTATCAAGATAAAAAAATAAAAATTAAACTTAATACTAGGAATGTACATTCAGTAGGAATGTTTCAAAATATATCTCATGCTATTAAAATAGCCTTAGATTTAAAAATAAGTAAAAAGATAATAGAAAAAACTATACCAAGTTTAACTTTTCCTGGGCGATTTAATTATTTAAAAAAAGGCAGGATTAAAAAAATGTTGCACAAAAATGAATTGATAATGATTGATGGAGCTCATGCACCAGCGGATGCCCTTAACTTATATAACTATCTTAAAACTATAAAATTACCTAAATATGGTATTTGGTCGATGACTAAAAATAAAGAGCCAGATTTATTTATTAAAGAATTAAAAAATGTGTTCCAAAAAATTGTTACTGTGCCAATCGAAAATGAAAATGGTTCTGAGTCTCCTGGCAAACTGAATAGGATCGCTGTTAAGAACAAAATTGTCTCAGATACAGCTTATAATTTTAAAGATGCTTTAAGAAAAATAAGTAGCAATGAAAAAAAACTTATTGTAGCATTTGGCAGTTTATACGCCGCTGGATCTATATTGAACAAAAACTAACTCTTATTTTCTTCTACTGTAGTTTTTACAAATTCAATAAATTTAGATTCTTCTACGAAGCCAACTTTTGTACCTAAAATCTTGTTACCTTTCATAACGTGAGATGTTGGCACCCCTCTCACATTCATCATAGTTGAAAAATTTAAACCAGTATCTTCCGTTGCAACTACACCAAATTTGACGCCTGGAACTTTGTTATTTTTGGCTATGGACTCAATCACGGGATGAAGCATTTTACAAGGCTGGCAAAAGGAAAGCGCACTAAATGTTACGCACCAGATGTCGTTGCTTTGATGAATTTCTTTTTCATAGTTGTTGTCAGTAATTTGTATTAGTTCAGCCATAGAATTTAGATAGTTATTTTTTTTTTTAAAGTCAACTGTTGATTTTATATTTCTTAAGCTGCTTCATAAAATTTTTGAAGTTCTTGTAAATAAGTATTGATTTCCTCTAATTGAGACAATTTTTTTTCATCTTTAGAATGCTCGTTCCTCAAGTCATCTACAGCTTTAAAAGCACTAGGTATAGTTGTAAAAGGTTTTTTTTCTGTAGCTAAAAAGTTTTCGGCAAAATGAGAATGAATTTTTTTGTAGTCACTTTTACTCAAAATCTCGGGGTTGTTCTCAAAAATTAATCTATTCGCAAGATAGCTATATCTTTCATCTTCGAATATATCTTTTAACTTTAATTTATCGTTCCAATTATTTGCCTGGTTAAATTTTTGAATATTTAGGTTATCTTTAGCATTTGGAAAGCCACCTTTGTAGATGGTCTCCTCAACATATTTATCAAGCTGATTACTTTGATTTTTTTCTTCTACCTCCTCCTTTTTAATTATCGATAGTCTTTCAGCAAGATTTTTATTTTCTTTTATTTTTTTTGCTCTCTCGATTAATTTTTCCATCCCAATTGCGTTATAGGGTTCAATATTTTGAATAAATGAAGGGTTCATTATTATTGGATGAGCTGAATGCTTTATTGTTCTTATCGGCTTTGGCTTTGATTTAAGTAAGTCTCTTAATTGGTCTGTATTTATATCTAAAAAAGTATCTACATCATGGCGTAAGTCTATTGCAAGAGGATAGCCATAAATAGGATGTTGTGAAATGTAAGTTACCAAATGACCTTTAGGTCCCCCTCCATAATTTTCTGTAGAAATACACATTAACTCTTTTTTTAAAATAGATAAGACATCGTTTTTGCTAGTTGTTAAAAATGAGGATTGCCATAACGCAGGAGCTTTTTGTTTTATTAAACGAGCTGTTAAAAGTGTAGCAAGCGTATCTGACTCTGCAGAATGTTTAAATTCGTGTTTAATATTGTTGGCTTTTGAAATACTTGTCAGTTTAAATTCAGGATTGTTTTTTTTAGTTGTACCCGTCTTAATGACACCAGGATAATATAAATGAGATGCTCTAGCTATGTGTAAGAGATCAGCTTCTGAATTTCCATTAGTATTCATCAAATAAGGTCTCTCTAAACTTCTCCAAAAGGTAGCTCTACAAATATTACGGTCAAAATTTGATGAGTTCCAACCCATAAAAATTAATTTTCCCGAATTTTCAAAAAACTTGAAAATTTGTTTTACCATTTCATATTCTGATAGATTTGTTTCTTTTAATCTTTTTATACTTATGCCATTTGTCAATAGAGCGCCTGGATGTGGTATTTGCGTTTTATTTATTCTAGAATAAAAGGAGGCTCTTTTTACTTCATCTAAATTATCATTACAAATTATAAAGCTGGCCTCTAATACTTGAGAAAAATTCAAAGAACTATCCGATGTCTCTAGATCGTAGAAAACGAAGTTGGCCATTATTTTAAAACTTTTAAATTATTGGTATTTTTTTCTGGAGATACATCAATTGCTTCTGGTTCTTGAACATTTTCTAAAACATTGGTAATTGATCTTCCTGATTTTCCTGCTTCTTCAATTTTTTTTAACGACAGATTTGTATATTTATAAATTTCTTCAATAACTTTCATATGATTATTAAAATTATACCTTAACTTTTGTAGGTCCTCGTAGATTTTTTTACTTTTTACTTGAACTTGAAGTGTATCAAATCCCATATGTAAACTTTGTAGAAATACTGATAAAGTAGTAGGTCCAAGAACCATAATATTGTATTCCCTTTGAAGAGTTTGAAGTAAAGGCTCTTTGGTTTTTTTATGTCTGTGATTACAAACTTCGTAAAATAAACTCTCAGTAGGCAAATATAGAACGCCAAAAGGTGTTGTTTTTGGTGGCTCTATATATTTTTTACTAATTTTTTCTGCCTTTTCATCTATGGCATCAGCTAGCTCTTGTCTAGCATCAGCCGAAAATTTTTTATTATCTGTTTCATCGGCGTCTTTTATTCTTTCTAAAATTGCTGCAGGAAAAAAAGAGTCTACTGCTACTAAAATATTCTTAGGTAATTTAATTGCAAATTCAACTGTTCCTTGACTATCAGATTTTATTTTTGCGTTAGGAACATACTGACTTGGGGCTAATAAATCTTTTAAAAGAGAAGCTAAAGAAAATTCAGCTGCTGTTCCAAATTTTTTAACATTGGAAAAAATTTTGGTAAGATTAGATTGAACTTCATTCATGTTTTGAACTTTTTCATTGAAATTTTTGACGTCTTTCTCATATCTAGTAAAAGAGTCAGTAATATCTTTGGTAATTTTGTTTGAAAAGGTATTGTAAGAATTTGAAACGTTTTCTAATCTTTCTGAAACAGTCCTTTTCAATTCCTCAAATTTGTCGTTTTCATTTTTAAAACTCTCATTTTCTCGAATTTCTCTCTCTTTTTTTTCTCTATTATTCTTTAAAATTAAGAAAACTACCGCAATTAAAGCAAAAAGAACGAAAAAGTTTAAAATAATTAAATATTTTTCCATGATTCGTAAGATATACGTCTTTTCGAAAAATACAAATTAGTAAATAATGCCCTAATTACTTATATCTATATGTATATCTAACTTAGTTATATCATCTCACGAAGTACAAGATGAGGTTTGGAAAATTAATTTTTGAGGGGTAGCTGGCTGCTACCCCTACAAGAGTTAAATATTATCTGAAGTCTTTTTTAAATGTTTAAGAACTTTTCCAGCATTCGTACCTTCTTTTAACCTATAGCCAAAAGTGCCTGAGTTTCCAGTGTTAATGGCTTTTCTGGATTTATTTAATTTATTTAAGAGTTCAGCCTGTGTTTTGCTTCGGCTGAATTCTTTTAACAGTTTTGTATGTCTGTCCATACATTCTCCTTGTTAGTTTATTCAACCTACTTTTAACTCATGTAGATGAGCCACTTTCTGACCATGTGGATGGTAAGCTAATTCTATTGTATAACATTGATACATGTCAATAAAAGATAAATGATGAAAAATAGACATTTAGGCATACTTTTAGTTTTAGCTGGCGTAATTACCATATTTGTAAAACACGAATCGGCTTGGATAGTATCGGCAATTCTAATAGGTGGAGGAACTGGCATATTTTTTTGGAAGGATAAAGTTGAAAGTGAGGAAGATAAATAAATTTTTTTTTATCAACGGAATAATTGGGGCTTTAATTTTCTATTATTTTGTGAGAAAAATACAAGTCTATTATGAAGTAGATATAAGCATAGACGGATATGGTTTAGCTGGGGCTGTCTGGTATGGAGCTGGTTTAGGATTTATCTTTGGTGTTAAATTTATTAGAGTAGAAGAGATTATTAATTATTTTAAAAAAATTAAATGAGTAGAATATTTATTGTTTACGGTCATCATAATACAAAAAGTTGTTTTAATGCTTCAATAAGAGATACATTTATTGAGGAGGCAGAAAAACTGGGTCACGAAATTGATTTAATTAATTTGCATGAAGAAAAACCTATACCCTATTATGACGGTTCTGAACCTAGTGAGCAAATTTTAGATTACAGAAAAAGGTTAGTTAAAAGTGACGTATTATTTATGATTTCACCTTGTTATAACTTAAGGGCAACTGCGATCATGGAAAATTTCATTGACATCACACTCGCTCCAAAATTTTTTTTTTCATTTAAAAGATTAGTTGGTAATTGGGGTTATCCAGTTGCAGGTGCTATGAAAAATAAGAGAGCAATAATGAGTATGAGTTATGGTGGCAATTGGTTTAGTATCCAGACATGGTTTCAAAATATTCCTTTCAGAAGAATTAAAGCTGGAGTTTTAAAGCTTGGAGGAATGAGGACAAGTTATATTAGATTTTATGAAGTTTTGCCTGGAATGTCGCAGGAAAAATTTGAAAAGCATATGAGGAGAGTAAGAAATTTGGCAAGAAAATTATGAATTTTATTTTCAATATAAAAAGTATATAAATCAATTATGGAAAGTTTAAAAAATTGGATGGTCGAAACAGCAAACATAATGTTTGACGATAGCAAGAATGATTTAAGATCTCTTCCAAAAACCGTAAGGCTTCAAATTTTAATAGTATTATCTTTTGTATGGTCAACTGTTTTTAGTTTATACGTATTTAGCTTAACAAGTTTTATTTGGGGGTGGGCCAGGCGTTATACTTGCACACATTGGTTTAATAATTGCTGTTTACATTACTTTTAAATTTTTTCATAAAGCAAATGTTGAGAAAAAAAGTGTTTTTGAAACAGGGAACTATAATCCTGCAAAAATATTTGTAGTTTTTTTCATAATATTTTTTATTTTTATATTTACAAAAGGTGTTGAAGTTTTGACTACGTCAAATTCATATTCGATTAAATATGAAGGCCCAAAAAAAAGCACGATAGAGCGTATAAAAGAATTCGTAAAATAGATTTCAAATGTGTGGAAGATTTGCACAAACTAATATAATAAAAGCAACTTCAGATATTGTTAAAACTGTAATTGGAAAAGTAGATAACATCGATAATTTCAATATAAGTCCAGGGCAAGAGGCTGCTGTTATAAAAAAATACAGTAATGGAAGAGCTTTAGAGCTTGGGAGTTGGAGTATTTTTCCAAGTTGGGCAAAGGACAAAGAGGGGTTTAGACCTTTGCATAACACTAGATTGGAAAGTTTAGTTAAACCATATTTTAAAAGATTAATTTCAACAAATAGATTATTGATACCATGTAGCTATTTTTATGAGTGGTCAAAATCTGAGGAAAATAAAAAAGTTCCTTATTGTTTTAAATTAAAAGATGATAATGATTTAATGTATTTTGCTGGAGTATTTGAGAACAATCAGTTTAGTATAATTACAAGAGAGGCTGATGGTGAAAATTCTAAGATTCACCACCGCCAACCATTGATAATTAATCAATCAAAAATTAATGACTATTTAAATCTTAGAAATAATGCCCAAGAAATTTTACAATCTATAAAACCACCAGATCTCAATTTTTATCAAATCGGGCTTGAAATTAATAACCCAAAAAATAATTTCAAAGAACTAATTAACCCATTGCCAGATTGATATAATTTAGTTTACAATTTTACATGTCAAAAATAGAATTTGAACCAACAGACAATAAAGTAGGATGTTTTATTTACACTAATTTAAAAGAAGTAAAAAAAGAACAAATAGATGAAATAAAAAAACTGCTTAATAAATACGGAGTGCTTTTTTTTAAAAATCAAAGTTTAAGTCCGAAAGAATATATAAATTTTTCATCAAATTTTGGAATCCCAGCTAAATATCCTATGCTTAAACCCCATAAAGATTTTAAAGACATTTACGTTATTGAAAGAAAAAAAACTGATACTGGAAAAAGTTTTGGTGAGGGGCCTCACACTGATTCTTCATACTTGGAAAGCCCGCCAAAGTTCACTTTTTTACAGGCTGTTGAAGTGCCTGAAGAGGAGGGAAAAGGAAATACATTGTTTTACAATCAATTTCTTGCATACGAGGCTTTGCCAGAAGAAATAAAACAAAAAATTGAAAACTTAAAAGGTATTTTTTCATCTCAAGGAAAAATAGCTCAAACACGAAAATTAAGGATGGCAGATCACGGGACTAGCGAAATAAAAGAAATAAAATCTGAGCATAAATTAGTGCAATCTATTGATGGCAGAAAAACAATTTATTGTTCTCCAGGTCATGTTGTTGGAATAGTTAATTTGAGCTCTGAGCAAGAAGAATTGATAAGTTTTTTATCTTCTCACCAAATAAATGAAAATTTTTCATATAGTTTTGGTTGGAAAAAGGGTGATATTGCTCTTTGGTCAAATCGTTCTATGTTACATGCAGCAACTGCCTTTAATGGTGATAGGAAAATGTTTAGAATAACAGTTCAATAGTTAATTCTTTAATATCGTAAGATGTCCCATTTTTCTTCCCTGTCTAGGTTCCTTCTTTAAATAATCATAAAAAAATTCATTTTTTTTAAATGTCTTTTTTCTGTATTCAAGAATTTCAGAACCTAAAATATTATACATTTCTGCATTAGATATTTTACCAATTGGTTTCGAGCCTAAATTACATACACATGAAACATGTAAGCTAAATTGCGACTGGTTGAAAGCATCGATGGTCAAATGCCCTGAATTATGAAAACGAGGTGCCAGCTCATTTACTAAGAGTTCATCTTTTTCAGTAATAAAATATTCTACTGTTAATACACCCACATAATTAAATTTTTCAGATATTTTTTTTGCATTTGAAATAGCCTTTTTGAATATCTTATCATTAATATCAGCTGGTATTTTTGACTTAAATAAAATTTGATTTTGATGGACATTTTCTATTGGCTCATAATTTGTCATTGTCCCGTCTGCATATCTAGCAATAACAACTGAAATTTCTTTTTTTAAGTCTACTTTTTTTTCAAGAATATAATCGTTAGTAAAACACCAATCTTGTTTAATATCATCCAGAGAATTCAGAACAAACTGACCTTTTCCATCATAACCTAAGGTATTAGATTTAAGTATTCCAGGTAAAAGGTGTTGATTTTTCTTTATATCTTCTGCTGACTTAATGTAAACCCAGTCTGTCGTATTAATTCCTAGTTCATTAACAAAAGTCTTCTCAAGTTTTCTGTTTTGAGCAATTTTATTTATTTTAGGAGAGGGTAATACTTTTTTTTCTTTTTGAATGAGATTTAAAAAATCTACAGGTATATTTTCAAACTCATAGGTTACAACATCAACTTTATTAATAAACTCTTGCACTTTTTTATTACTATCATATTTACTATAAATAAATTGATCACAGAAATGTTGTGCTGGCGCCTCTTTACTGTCTGAAAGTACAACTGTTTTTATTTTTAATTTTTTAGCAGCAGAACACAAAAGTGAACCTAGTTGACCCCCACCAATTACTCCTAAACAAATAGATTTTGACATTTACCTTGGTCTTTTTTTTACTGATTTTGTTTGTATTGCTCTGAAGTTTTCAAGCTTAATTCTCACCTTTTTGTCTTGTAAAGCGATAATAGAAATTGCCAATAGTCCAGCATTAAGAGCTCCGTTAATAGCCGTTGTAGCCACTGGAATTCCACTCGGCATCTCGGCGGAGGAAAATAATGCCGAGATTCCATCTGTCTTTTTATCTTTAATTGGAACTCCTATAACTGGAATTTTAGTTAAAGATGCGCACATCCCTGCTAAGTGAGCTGCGCGTCCTGCTCCTGCACAAATAACCGAGTAATTTTTATGAGCATTTTTTGCAAATTTAAAAAGTCTATCTGGTGTTCTATGAGCGCTTATAATTAATACATCATGTTTAATACCAAATTTTTTTAAAATTTGTTCACATTCTTTCATGACAGGGTAATCACTTTTACTACCCATAATAATAGCTACTTTATTTGGAGAATTTGCTTTCACAGAATATTTTTAACAATTTTTATGAAAATTACAATAGAGCAATTAAAAGATTAAATTAAAGATAAAAGATCGTCTGGTAATTTGGTAATTTTACCTTGTGAAGAAACAACCGCAAGTTCTATTGTGGACTTAAAAATCAATTTATTAGCTTTTTCTATATTTTGCTCAAGAACAAGTCTAACAGGGCTTTTTTCTATTATTTTTGAAACAACTATTAAATCATCCTCAAATTTAGCTGGAGCGATATATTTAGATGATAATGATTTTACTACAAAAATGACATCAAATTTATCTTTAAGCTCAAGATGTTTAAGTTTTAATTTTTCATAAATAAGTTCTGTTCTAGCCCTTTCAGTAAATTTAAAATAATTAGCGTAAAATACCACTCCTCCGGCATCTGTGTCCTCGTAATATATTCTCACTTTATATTTATGATCCATCAGATGAATATATGTTCTTATTTGTACAACTTCAACTTGCTTAAATTTCTTTCTTATTTTGAACATTTTTATGACAACCAATCTACCAAATCTGACTTTAAACAAATAATTATGAAAACATTATCAATCATAGCTTTACTTTTTCTATTAACAAACTGTGCTGGTGGAAAAACCTCAAAGATTTTCTTTGGTGAGAAATGCACTCAAGCAGATGCAAAACAAGTCCAAGAATCTAGCGTAATTTGGTTTGTTTCAAAAGATAGTCTGGATACCTTCCACGAAAGAGTTAATAAAGAAAATTGTTTAAAAGGCTAAAATAATTAGAAATAAAATAAAAATATGATAATAAGGGGTAAATGAAATTACCCCTTATTATATCTTGTATAATCATTTTTATAATTCTCATATTATTACCTTTAGTTATAAGTAAGAAAAGTGAGAAAGCGTCAAAAAGCTCAAGTGAATGGGATAAAATTAAAGATTATGGTAACAAGATTAATGATAAAACAAGAACTAATAAAAAGAATTAATGAGATTGTTTTTAGTTTATTTTGTAATCTTAAATATATCATTTTCAATTAGTGCCATGGCCGAAAAACCTTATCATCATGTATATGAAAATGGAAAATTTAAAAAATTCAGAAACTATCAAGGCGCTCCTGAAAGAAACAAAAATTTTAAATGGTCCTACAAAAAATTTAGAGAGGCAAAGAAAAATATTAATGTAATTGTCCCGCAAGATTTTGTTGTACCAAGAAAAACTGTTTTAGAAAATCTTGAGAAATACAAAAATGAGGATTTTATCCTTTGGATCAATCATGCAAGTTTTATAATTAAACTAGGTTCAACTACTATTGTAACTGATTTAATTACTGCCCCAAATGCTGGCCCACTCTTTTTAGGACCAAAACGTTATACCCCTCCAGCGTTAGAGCTTGATCAACTTCCAAAAATTGATTTGTGGTTAAATTCCCATCTGCACTATGATCATCTTAGTATAAGTGATATTCGAAATTTTCCTTACAAATCAGCCAAGGTCCTTGTTCCTTTAAATAATGGATCATATTTTAAAAAAAATAATTTTAAAGATATAAAAGAGCTTGATTGGTTTGACACTGTGCAAATTAATAGAGATTTATCAATTACTTTAACACCAAGTCAACATTGGAATAAGCGGAGCGCTCTGCCCTTTGGTCCAGGAGCGACCGATAAAGCTTTGTGGGGAAGTTTTTTGATAAATTATAAAGGAAAAAAAATATTTTTTGCATGTGATACAGGTTATTCGAATATTTACAAAATGATGGGAGAAAAATTTGGAGGTGTCGATATTTTCTTTATTAATGCTGGGGCCTATAACTTTGATGCCGTTTCTGGCGTCAAGGATAAAAGTATTTTCCATACAAATCCTGAGGAGGCGTTGCAAGCAGCAAAAGATTTAAAGGCAAAAAAAATAATTCCAATGCATTATGGAAGTTTTATATTAGGACTAGAGGGTCAAAATTCTGATGGACAGATTAATGAACCTCGAAAACGTCTTCAAAAAAATGTAGAAAATTTTGGTTTTAGTAAAGAAGATTTAAAAATTTTTAATATTGGTCAGATATCTAGGCTTAATGACATACTTAATTAATTCAATTTCTTTTTATATTCTCTATCAATCATTTGTGTCAAAGAGTCTACTAAAGAGTCCGAGAATCTAAAAACTTCATTTGATTTGTATTCTTCAGAAAAATTATTTTGAGGATTTGTTTTATCCTCAACAACAATATTAGAATTTGGTTCATTATTTTTTAAATAGACAAGTATTAACCAATTTTCGTCAGATTCTTCGTCAGATTTAATAAATATTTCTGATGACTCATATCTAAGATCTTTCACCCTAAGTAATGACATTTTTTTTGGAAGCCATTTTCGATTTAAAGAAAATACGCAAGACGTCATACATCTATAGAAACTCTCAAGATTATTTTCAATTTTTTCTCTTGCAAGATTAAACTGTCTCTCTTTTTCAAGAAGTTCTGACCTAGTATCACTTTCAGAAAC
The DNA here is from genome assembly GCA_902553555.1 of uncultured Pelagibacteraceae bacterium. GTDB lineage: Bacteria > Pseudomonadota > Alphaproteobacteria > Pelagibacterales > Pelagibacteraceae > Pelagilacustribacter. The sequence goes on along the minus strand of CACDLE010000001.1, from coordinate 136,063 downwards.
TTCTATACCAAGTTGTTCAATTCTTTCTCTAATTTTTTGATCTCTTATAGCCTGATATTTTTGTTTAATTTTTTCTATTCTTTCCTGAACCTCTAAATAATTTTCTCTTTCTTGTTTCAAGACTATTTTTTCTAATTGAATAATCTCTTGAGATTCTCTTTTTCTAAATTGTTCTATTTTCTTTTCTAATTTTATTTTTTCGTAAAATAACCTTTGTTTTTCTGCTTGTTCTTTCCTTAACTGTGCTTGCTCTTCTCTAATGAATTTCTTAATATCTAATTTTCTCTCTTTTTGAATTTTTATCTCATTTTTAAATTCTTCTTTTTTCATCTTAAATTCATATTGTTTTAACTGCTTTTCTCTTTTTATTATTTCATCTTTTTCTTTCTTCATTTTCTTAATTTCCTCTTGTTTTTTTCTTTCTCTCTCCTCTTCAATAACTTTTTTGAAACTTTCTATCTTGTCAGAAATTCTTTGAAAAAAGTTTTGCAGAGTTCGATCTATGTTAAAATTAAATTTAAATTTGGGTCTTAATTTTTCCCTAAATCTGATTATTTTTCTGAATGTCTCCTTAGAAAAAGAATGTTTTTTCTTAAAAGAAATTTTTCTATTCTTTCTATTCTTTTTTTTAGTTTTGATTTTTCTCTTTTTTTTTAAAAACTTTTTCTTTCTAGTTTTTGAGCCCTTTTTATATTTGACTTTTTTGTTGGTTTTTTTCTTGGTTTTAAAGAATTTTCTTTTTTTACTCTTTTTCTTTTTTTTCATACCGATATTAATTAAATATCAGTTTTTATGAATATATATAGTCTCTTGTAGGTCGAGCTATATTAAAGTTTTTCACAATTTGTAATTGAAAAACCACTAAGTCCCTATACCTAAACGCTGCAGAACAGCTAGATAGGTAATATTCCCACATTTTGCAAAATTTTTCGTCAAATAAATCCTTTACTTCATTTCTTTTTGCTAAAAATCTCTCAAGCCATGCCTCAAGAGTTTTGTCATAGTGTCTTATTAAAGTCTCACTATCAGAGACAATGAGGCCTGTTTTTTCAATTGGTTTGATTAATTGACTATAACTTGGGCATCTGCCTCCTGGAAAAATTCTATAATTTATCCAACGTGAGGGACTTGAAGGAGCATCTACTACTCCAATTGTGTGTAAAAGAAATGTACCATTTTCTTTAAGCAAAGAGTTTATTTTTTTAAAAAAAGTTTTATAGTATTTTAAAGAGCAATGCTCTACCATCCCGACTGAGTAAATTTTGTCGAATTTACCTTCTAATTCTCTATAGTCTTTTAGCTCAAAATTTAATTGATTGTCTAAATTTAATTTTTTTGCATTTTTAAGACTATACTCGTACTGATTTTTACTTAAAGTAACACCTGTAACTTCGCAACCAGTTTTCTTAGCTATATAAGCTGCGGCGGTTCCCCAACCTGAACCGATATCTAAAATTTTGTCTCCTGTTTTAATACCTAATTTTTTTATTATATGGTTTAATTTATTTTCTTGAGCTTCTTCTAAAGTTTTTGTGTCCTCTTTAAAATAAGCACAACTGTATTGTCTCACTGTTTTATCAAGCATAATGTCATATAACTTTTCTCCTTTTTCTCCCCCGAGGTCGTAGTGATGAGAGATGTCTAGTTTTGATTTTAATATAGTATTAAAATTAGATAAATATCTCCATACTCCATAAATTTTTTTCACCACTTTACTTAAATTGTTTATTTCATTTCTGCCTAAATTTTTAGCAAATTCCATTAAAAACTCGTGTAATGAAGCGTTTTCAATTTTAATTTCGTTGGCCATATAGGCTTCAGGGAAAAAAAATTCCGGATCTATCAGTAGTTTATATTTTAAGTTTTCTTTTAAAAGTTTTAAAGTTATAGGCTTATTAGGTCTTGGATTACCAATAATGTATTTTTGTTTTTGAGGATCAACAAGTATTATTCCATCTTCTTTATAAATTTTATTGAGAACTTTTGCTAAAATCATGTTTAAGCTGCAATATTTTTATTAATACTAAATTTTAAATTTTCAAGTTTTTTTAATAATTCTTTAGTATCCTTTGAGTTTAATAATGTTAAAGGTGGTAATAAGTTTTTAAATTTTGGATTTTTAGTAGACATGAAACTGTGTAAACTTGAAATTAAGTTATAATTATCAAAAATGTGTCTTACCATAATTAATTTTTCATTAGAAGTTTGTGGTTTATTTTTTTCAAAATTATCAAAAACTTCTCTTGCCAATTTGTGTGTAACATTTGCGATAGCAGATATACATCCAGAACAACCGATTTCAAGACCTTTAAGCAATTTAGACTCGTCTCCTGGAAAAATCAAAAAATCTTTAATCTTAAGATTCTCATACAAGTTATAAGTGGAGTCTTTACATCCAATAATATTTTTGGGAAATGCATTAACTAATTTTTTAACAAAATTTATTTCAAACTTAAAGCCACTCAATTTTTCGAAATTATATAAAATAATTTTCACTTTAGGAATATTTTTGATTATTTTTGAATAAAATTCAAAAACTCCAGCTTCAGTATTACCTTTATAATATGCGGGTGGCATGATTAGAAAGTTTTGGAAATCATATTCTATTGAGTACTTGATAAATTCTATTGTTTCTTTTAATGAATTGAAACCAGTGCCTAAGTGAAAATTCTTTTTAAATTTGCTCAATGGAAGCTTTGATACTAGTTCTTTTTTTTCAGACATTGAAATTAATTGGCTTTGTCCAGTAGAGCCAAAAAAGAAAACTCCATGCAAACCCTCCTTAATTATTTTTTCAGCATGAGATATTGTTTCATCAATATTTAATGAACCATTTTCATCCAAAACACTGAGAGTTGCTGCATAAACACCATTTTTCATCATAATCTTACCTAAATTTATATGTCTAAGTTATAATAATATATTTCAAAATGAAAGTTCTTGTTATACAGCAAAGATATGGGATAGGTGATATGCTTATATTTTTACCTTATCTGAAGGCTATCGCTCAAAAAAATAACGTTAAAATTTCTTTATTGGCAAAAAAAACATCAAAATCATCAGAGTTATTTAAAGAAGAAAATTTTTTGGATGAGATTATAAATTTAGATTCTACTAATGATGGAATTTCAGGATTTTTTAAATTATCAAAAGAAATTAAAAGAAGAAAATTCGATAAGGTATATATATTTAATGGATCTATTAGATACAAGCTTCTTGCTATTTTTGCTGGAATAAAGGGTATATACCAATATCCTCTTTTTACTTCTAAAGATATAATATTTCAAACAGCAAAAGTTTTTACGGAGACATATGTTGGGAAAGTTCTATCTACTGAGCCTCATTTATCAATAAAAGAAGATGACGTAATTAAAGCAAAGAAATCCTACAACATAGATGAACAAACTAAAAATATTATTTTAGGTGTGTCAGCATCAGGTAGTACAAAAAGATGGGATGTTGAAAATTTTATAAAGTTAGCCGTTGAATTAAAAAGATTCAAAAATTGTAAATTTTTTATTGCGGCGGGGCAGGAAGATTTTAAGATTATTGATAAAATCAAAAATTCGGAAATTAGTAGTGATTGTATTAGTTTAGATCATCTTAAAATAGCTAAAATTTTACCTATAATAAAAAATTGTAATTTATGTGTATCTTGTGATACTTCTTTTATGCATTTAGGTGCCGCATTAGGAATTAAAACTATTGGAATATTTACAGATTCTCCTGCGTACGCTTACAGTGGTTATTCAAAAAATATTTATCCAATTGTACCTGAGGGAGAAACAGTTGAAAGTACAACGCATGACACATTAGGAAAAGATAATATTTCTTTTGAAAAAGTATTAAAAAAAGCTAAGAGTTTTTTAGTTTAACTAAAATCAGTTTTAATAATTTTCTCTTTTGCTTCATTGACTAACTGGCTTAAACGCATTGAATCTACATCTCGATTCATGTCTGGATGAATTTTTTTTTGTAATTTAGCTGCAGTTTTTAAAACGTCTTCTTTTGAACAGCCCTTTTTTAAGCCTAAAATTTTATAGCTTTCCTCAGTAGACATACTTGTGGTTGCTTGTGAGCTTTTATTTCCAAACCTTCCTGAGGTTCTGAGAACTTGAATAAGCCTCCAGAGTTGGAATAATTGTAAAGCCGTAAAACCTTTTATTTTCAATCCGCTCAAAAGAATTAATAAAAAAGGCAATGAAAATATATATTTACCCCCTATGGCTAAAATTGCTGCTAGAACGACTGATATTATAATGGCTAATCTTTTTAAAAATTGGGCAATTTTTTTAGTACTTGTTTTTGCAAACCAATTTAAAAACAAATAAATAATGACAAAAATGATAATTCCAATTAAGAACCAGTTCATATAAATTTTATATTATGAATATACCAGAATTAAAGAAAATAAAGAGCGAGAAAAGGTATCACAATACTACTTTAGAAGACCATTATTCATGGGTTGATCAACCTGATATTTTAGATGTCTTAAAAAACCCAAACAAATTGCATCCTGATGTAAAGAAATACATTGAGGAAAATAACTTATTAACTGAAGAATATTTTAAGGATGTTAAAGATTTACAAAAAAATCTTTTCAACGAAATTAAAGGTAAAATAAAATTAGATGATACTGGGTTAAAATATAAAGATAAAAGATATTACTACTGGTTTAAGACAGAAGCTAAAGGAAATTATGGTAAAAGAATGAGGCAACTCATTGATGGTTCTAAACCTGAAGAAGTTTTTTTTGATGGTGATTTAGAAAAGAAAAAATCTGGTTCAGAATATTTTGGGGTTGGCACGGTAAGCACATCTTATTGTGATAACTTTATTGCATACTCTCTAGACTTAAAAGGTTCTGAATATTACACTATTTATTTGAGGGATCTTAGAACAGGCAAAAACGAAAGAGACATTATTGAGAATACTAGTGGCAGTGTTACTTGGGCATTAGATAATAAAAGTTTTTTTTATTCAAAATTAGATCAATATCACAGACCAAGACAAATATTTAAACACGTGATTGGAACTTTGGCCGATCAAGATCAGCTTATTTTTGAAGAAAAAGATGAGACCTTTACTTGTAGCATTGGAATTACCTCAGATGAAAAATATTTCATTATTGGGACTTCTGATCACATCACAACTGAAGAATATTTTTTCCCCACAGATGCTAAAGAAATTAATCCTACACTTTTTCAAAAAAGAAAAAATGATGTTCGTTATTCTGTGGACTCTTGGCAGGGTTATTTTTACGTGCATACAAATGAAGAAGCTAGAGATTATAAAGTACTAAGATGTAAGACCGATCAAATAGATAAATTAGAAGTTTTCATCCCTGCTAAAAAAGATACTGTTATTGGTGGATTTGAATTTTTAGACGACTATATTCTAAGGTCAGAAAAGTCTGATGCTATACCAAAACTTTATGTAAGAAATATAAAAACTAATATAGAAGAGGAAATTAAAATTTCCGATGAAGCTATAGGAGTTCCTGGAGTTTCTTTAATGCAAAAGGACACTAACACTACAATGATAAGAGTTGGTTGGGAGAGTATGGCTACCCCAGGAAGAGTTTACGAGTATGACATTATCTCAAAGGAAAAAAAATTAGTTAAAGAGACAGAAATTCCATCAGGACATAATCCCGAGAAATATGTTGTTGAAAGGATAAAGGCAGAGTCTCATGATGGTCAAATGATACCTATTAGTTTAGTTAGATTAAAAACAGCAAAGCAAGACGGAAGTTCAAAAATTCTTTTATATGCCTACGGAGCATACAAACATAGTATCTCTCCATCATTTAGTGCCTCAAGGTTTTGTTTAATTGATAGAGGAATAACTTTTGCCATAGCTCATGTTAGAGGCGGCGGGGATTTAGGCGATAATCATCATCAAAAAGGTAAAAAGAAATTTAAAAAAAATACTTTTTTAGATTATATAGCTTGTGCAAATCACCTTATAGAACAAAGATACACATACAAAGGCGGAATTTGTTTTTATGGAGGTTCTGCAGGTGGTCTAACAGGTGGAGCGGTGGCGAATATGGCACCAGATTTATTTTTTGGAATGCTTTTGTTGGTTCCGTTTGTAGACACAATGACAACAATGTTAAATGAAAAATTACCATTAACACCAGGTGAATGGGAGATGTGGGGAAATCCAATAAAAAGTAAAGAGTATTTTGATTATATTTTATCTTACGCTCCTTATAATAATCTTGAGAAGAAAGATTATCCGCCGATGCTTGTAACAACTTCTCTGTTTGATAATCGCGTACTTTATTCCGAACCAGTTAAATATATTGCAAAGTTAAGAGATTTAAAAACTGATAATAATAATCAATTACTGAAATGTAAAATGGAAGCGGCAGGTCATGGAGGAATGTCTGGGCGCGACAATGCGATCACAGAACTGGCAGAAGAATACTCTTTTATTTTAAAATCTGCCAAAATTTTGAAATAACAATCTTGAAAAAGAAAAAATAATTCCCATATCAACTATGTCGGTCGCCAAATGGGGCTGACATTAAACCTTGCTAACAAAAGGAGGAAATATGACAAGTAAGGATCTGTCGATCTTTAATTCACTTAGACCTTTTAGCGTTGGCTTCGATGATATGTTTGATCAGTTCGAGTCTATGTTAGGGAATGGCAGTGTAGTACAAAGTAATTACCCGCCATATAACATCCGAAAAGCAGGCAAAGATAAGTATGCTATTGAAGTAGCAGTTGCTGGCTTTAACAAAGATGATGTTGAAGTTGAATATGAAGATAATCTTTTAACCATTAAGACAAAAGACGTTAAAAGAACTGAAGAAAAAGACGGTGATGAAGTTATTCATCGAGGAATATCGCAAAGATCTTTTGCTAGATCATTTACAATTGCAGATGATGTAAAAGTAAATGGTGCTGAGCTAAAAGATGGTTTGTTAACTATTTCTTGTGAAAAAATCATACCAGAAATGAAGAAAAAAAGACTTATTGAAATTAAATAAGTTTACCTTACTTGCGGAGATTGCTCCGCAAGTAAACTTGAAATATGGAAATAACTAGAAAATTTGATTGGTTTTGTAAAACTACTTGGTCCAAAAGTGCGTATAATACTTTATGGTGTCTCATTGGATGTTCTATAGGTGACTTTGGAACTATTTATTATTTCCAGATAACTCCTCACTCGTTATCAGTTTTTTTAGTAATGCTAATAGCTATAATTAATGGAATAATAACTTCTATCATTCTTGAGACTATAATTTTATTTAGGCAAAAATTTAAATTAATAGAAGCATTTAAAATCGCTTGTGGGATGTCACTTATCAGCATGGTTTCTATGGAAGTGGCGATGAACTTGACAGACTACCTAATTGTAGGTTCTGCAAAACTAGTATGGTGGGTTATTCCTATAATGCTGATGGTAGGGTTTTTAACACCTTGGCCTTATAATTATTGGAGGCTTAAAAAATTTAATAAATCCTGTCATTAAAAACAGTTTTTGCTTGTAAAACCTACCACTTTATTTTCTGGGCTGATTTCAAAAATTCTCTCGCATTTTATCTTTAACTTTTCTTTTGTATAAATATAAAACCTATTTCTTGAATTATTTTTAAAATCAATCTTATCTGGTTTACCAAATTCTATTTTTAATGCCTCTTCAGACCTATTTAACCATTGGCTTAGTTGAGCCTCTTCTTCTGAAACTTTTTCATCAATCTTTTTTGTAACCGTTTGGCACGAAGCTAAACTTAAAAATAAAAAAATTAATATAAAAACAATTTTCATTTTCAACCAAGTGTAGAATATACATCAATTTTATAAACAGAAATATTTCTCATAGGTTGTAATTTTTAATTTATGATACATTTTCAGGGATTTATACAAAGAATCATTGTAATTACACTATCAGGAGGAATTTTCATATGATGGATAAATATTTTAAATATAGAGAACATAAAACTAATTTTAAAACTGAAATTAGAGGTGGAACCGCGACTTTTCTTACCATGGCCTACATCCTTGCATTAAATCCTATGATTTTAAGTGCAGGAGGTTTTGACAAAGGTTCGGTTTTTTTAGCTACGATTATCGCAACCGCGATTGGATGTGGTATCATGGCATTTTGGGCGCGATCCTGGCCTGTGGCTCTTTCAAGCGGTATGGGTTTAAATGGTTTCATAGGATTCGTTGTGTGTGGAGCATTAGGCTATTCACCAGCAGAAGCTCTAGGAGCTGTATTTGTTGCAGGCGTATTGTTTGTGATTGCATCGGTAACACCATTGCGAGCTTGGATTATTAATTCAATTCCTAAAAGTTTAAAACTTGGTATTGGGGCTGGAATTGGAATGTTTCTAGCTGTGATTGGATTTCAAATTATGGGATTATCAGTTAATGATGACAGTCCAACCCTAATAAAATTAGGAAGTCTAAAAGATCTTTTTGTTTTATTTGGTTTAGCTGCATTAGTAACCATGATTGTTTTAGATAGACTTAATGTTAAAGGAAGTATTATTATATCTATGGTGTTTTGGACTGCTGCTTCATGGATTTTTATTCCAGCAGAGGCACAAAATGCTAACTTTTCTGCATTTCAAGGAGTGTTCTCTCTAAGTTTGCCAGAGATGAAACACTTTATGACCTTTGATCTTTCAAAAGCTTTAAGTGCGGGTATGATGACTGTAGTTTTTACTTTGTTTTTCGTGGATATATTCGACTCAATGGGTACTTTGGTATCTGTTGCTAATGTTGCAGGAAAAACAGACAACAAAGGAAAAGTAAAGGATATCGATAAAGCTCTTTTAGCAGACAGCGTCGCTACAGTTGCAGGAGCAATGGTTGGTACATCGACTGTAACATCATATGTAGAGTCTGGGGCAGGTGTCAAAGAAGGCGGGCGTACAGGTATGGTGCCCTTAGTGGTTGGAGTGTTGTTTATATTCTGCATATTTTTATCACCTCTATTTCTTGCGATTCCGAAACAAGTTGACGGCGCAGCACTAATTTTTGTTGCACTTTTATTCGTCAAAAATATTGTTGATATTGATTGGAAAGATATATCTGAGACAGCACCAGCAATAATCTGTATGCTGGCTATGCCATTAACGTACTCTATTTCAAATGGTATTGCTTTGGCTTTTGTTGGTTATGCATTAATAAAAATTTTCACTGGAAAGTTTTCAAGTATTTCCCCTGCGATGTGGGTTGTTGCTGTTCTAAGTGGAATTAATTTAGCAATATATTCTTAAAATATAAAGGGCCAGTTAAGCTGGCCCTTTTAAGTATGATTTTTTTTTAAATCTTCTATTCTTATTTCTTCGTACTTTTCAAATGGCTGGACTATCCACGGACTGTTTTTTAATCTTTGTGCACAAAAATCTGGTTCAAAAGTTGAGTCCGCTTTTTTCCACAAAACGGCTGTTTTAATTGACTTAATTTTACCTTTTAAGAGTGGATATTTTTTTAACCAATCTATACTTCTATTCAAGGTTACTCCAGTGTCGGATAAATCATCGCAAAGTAAAATGTTTCCGCTCATGTCTTGAACTGTCGAGCTAAGTTCTCTAGAAAAAACTAATTCTCCTTGTTTATCCTCAATATTTTTACCTGAATATGACTCAACGGCTAAATAGGCACACTTTAGCTTAAATACTCTGCTTAAAACATCTATTATTGGAGCACCACCTCTCATTATACCTATAAGTATATCTGGTTTGAACCCACTATCATGAATCTGTATTGCAAGCTTCTCCACTATTAGATTATACTCTTTCCAATCTATGATTAGTTTATTAGCCATAGAAAAAATTAATTTATTTTTAAGGAGTTGTAAATGAAAGGTTATGTAGTTTGTGTTTATAAAAGTATTGATAATGAGGAAAAGCTTAAAGAATATGCCGCTAAAGCTAGAGCAGCAGTTGAAAAGTATAAAGGTAAATTTTTAATTCGAGGAGGAAAGTCTATAAATAATGAGGGCGAAAAATCGCCCAGGACCGTTGTAATAGAATTTCCATCTTATGATGAAGCGAATTCTTTTTACAATTCAAAAGAATATCATGATGCTCACTCGATTTTAAAAGGCTACGCTGTAAGACAACATCAAACGATTGAGGGTGCTTAATACTGTATTGGTTCATCGTCTATTGATCTCCAAAGGTACCAAGTTGCAACAGAACAATAAGGACTAAATCTTTTATAAAGTTCATTTAAAAAAGTTTTCGGTGGAAAATATTTTTTTTTGTAGTTGTTTGATATTGCTCTAAGAAGACCTATATCTTGTAATGGCCAAATATTTGATCTATTAAATGTAAATAATAATATCATTTCTGCTGACCATCTACCTATTTGTCTTAGCTTTGATAAATACTCTATAGCCTCTTCATCATTCATGTTTTTGATTAATCTTGGGTTAAATTCTTTATTTAAGGTTTTTTTTGCTAATTCTTTAATTCCTTTAGTTTTTTGTCTGCTTAACCCACAACTTTTTAGACTTGATATAGATAATTTATTAACAGTTTTAGGATTTATTTTTCCGTTACATTTTTTTTTAAATTTTAAAAAGACCGAATTAGCTGCAGCTACACTTATTTGTTGACCAATTATGCTTTTACATAATGAGAAAAACACATCATTTCTAGTTATCAATGATCCATCTTTATAATTTAAAATGAGTCTAGCCATTACTTTGTCTTTTTTAGATAGTATTTTTTTGGCTTTAGTCCAGTACCTCGGTGGTTTACTCATGATCTTGGGTTTATAATTTGTTTTTTGAGTTTGTTTTCTCTCATGAAAATTATAAGGGAGCTAGTTATGACTAGTAAAGCACCAAAAAGTGTTAACAATTTTGGTATTTCACTCCAAATTAAAAAGCCGAACACTATTGCAAAAACTAAACTTAGATATTTTATGGGAGTTACTAGGGACGCCTCTGCTAATCTGTAGCTTTGAGTAAGCAATAAGTTGGCAATGCTACCACACAAACCCATTAAAATAAAAATTACTAAATCTATTTTAGTTGGTAAAACCCAATCTCCTTTAAAGATAGTTGCTATACCTAATATTGAGCAAAGAAAAGTAAAGTAAAATGCAATTCTGTAATTTGGTTCAGTTTTAGATAAAGATCTAACGCTTATAGCTACACAAGCAAAGAAAATACAAAAAATTATCGGTGTGATGTAGTAAAAATTTAAATCTACAAAAGCTGGCTGAACAATTAACAACATTCCAATAAAGCCTAAAAATACTGCTGACCATCTTTTTATTCCAACTTTCTCAGACAAAAAGAAAATTGAGGCAACGGTGACAAATATTGGTCCTCCAAATGTTAGAGAAACTACGTCCGCTAAAGGTAATTCTCTTAATCCAATAAATAATGCAATGATTGCGGCTGCACCAGTAAAAGCGCGGAACGCATGAAGACCGGGTCTTGATGTTTTATAGAAATTTAATAATTTGTCTTTTGGTATTATGAAAAAAATAGGAATAAAACCAATAAAAAATCTTAAAAATAAAACCTGCCCGACAGGATAATAATCAAGCCATTTTACGCAGATATCCATTATAGAAAAGCAAACAACACTTCCTACCATGTACAATACGCCTATTTGATTTTTAGTGAGCAATTTATTATCCTCATTACTTCATAACATATAAAATTATTTATGCAAAAAATTTACTTTGGAATGGGCTGTTTTTGGAAACCAGAAGAGCAATTTAAAAATATTAAAGGTATATTAGCAACTGAAGTGGGATATGCTGGAGGTTATAAATCAAAAGTAACGTACGAAGAGGTTTGCCAAGGAAACACGGGTCACGCAGAAGTAATAAAATTATCATTTGATACAAATATAATATCCATTGAAAAAATTTTAGAACTATTTTTTAAATTACATGACCCAACCCAAAAAGATATGCAATTTCCAGACGTTGGTACACAGTATAGAAGTGAAATATTTTATGAAAACGATGAGCAAAGAGATTTAGCAGTTAAAATAAAAGATAAATTTAATAAAATTTATAATAATAAAATTGAAACTAATATTTCTCCAATTAAAAACTATTGTAAAGCGGAAGAATATCATCAAAAATACATAGAAAAAAATCAAAGATGAACCCTTTAAAATCAACTGATTGGCTAGCAGAGAACATAGATAAAGTAAAAATACTTGATGCTACATGGCATTTGCCCAATTCTAATAGAAATGCCCTTAAAGAATATGAGCATGGACATATTGAAAATTCGATTTTTTTTGATTTAGATAAGAACTCAAATCAAAATGTTTCTCTTCCTCACATGCTTCCAACAAAAAGTGAGTGGGAAAAAATAGTTTCTAACCTTGGAATTCAAAATAATGATCATGTAATAGTTTATGATAATTCTGACGTATTAAGTGCTAGTAGGTGTTGGTTTACATTCTTATATTTCGGACACAATACAAATTTAGTATCAGTTTTAGATGGTGGTTTAAAAAAATGGAATTTGGAGAAAAGACCGCTTACTACTGATAGCACAAATTTAACGCAAACAAATTATACAGCCTCAACAAAAAAAGGATTAATACTAGATTTAGAACAAATTAAAAAAAATATAAAAAAAAGAGATTTTTGCTTAGTTGATGCTAGGGGTGAAAAAAGATTTAAAGGTTTAGTTGATGAGCCAAGAAAGAATTTGAAAAAAGGAAATATTCAGGGTTCAAAAAATCTTCCATATTTAAATGTCATTAATTCAGAAAACAACACTTTTAAGAAAAAAAATGAATTGAAGAAAGTATTTTTAAGCCATGACATTAATCTTAACGAAAAATTAGCTTTTAGCTGCGGAAGTGGTATAACAGCCTGTGTCTTAGGTCTAGCTAGTGCTGTTATGAATAACAAATTGCCGATTATTTATGATGGTTCTTGGGCTGAATACGGACTCAAATAATATGAAAACATCAACTAAAATAAAAACTTTTATAATAATTTTTTTAATTGCAATTATAGTGGTAATTACCGCAAGGCATTTTATTGGTTTGCATTTTAAAAAAAAATTCAGTGTGAGACCTGCGCCAGGTGTAATTGTAAAACAGGTCGAACAATCACGATTTTATAAAAGTATTGAAACATTTGGAACTGCAATAGCCCAAAATTCTAAAACTTACAGAATAAAAAAAGAGGATGTTGCTGGTAACTTAAGAATAGAAAATAGGTTTGTAAAAAAAGGAGAAGTAATTGCTGCTTTAAAAAACAGTAATAGTATAGTCGCTGACTTCGAGGGCAAACTTGGTAAAAGAGAAATTGCTCAAGGAGTTCTTGGCTCTGATAGTTTAATAATTACCTTAGATGATTTAAAAAAAATTGTAATTGATATCAAAATACCTGAGAGTTTCGTAGGAATACTAAAACAAGGTTTGAAAGCTGAAATTACAAGTTCAGCTTTTCCTACAAAAATTTTTAAGGGCAAGGTTTCATCAACAAGTTCTAGAATAGATCCTTCAACTAGATCAATATTAGCAAGAATTTTAGTAAATAATAAAAATTTTGAAATAATACCAGGTCAATTAATGACGGTAAAAATAATTTATGATGAGGTTGTTCAAATTGGAGTTCCTGAAAGTGCAGTTACCATTCAGGGAAACACATCTTTTGTTTACATTGTTAATAATAACATTGTTGAAAAAAGAATCATTAAAACTGGAAACAGAAATTTTGGAAAAATTTCTGTTTTATCCGGCATTAATGAAGGGGATTTAGTCATTTCTGAAGGAGTATCAAAAGTTAGAGATAAAGCGAAAGTAAAAATTTTAAATACCAAATAAAATGTTTTTAACTGATTTATCTATAAAAAGACCAGTTGTAGCTTCGGTGATGAGTCTTATATTGGTTATTTTTGGATTGTTCACCTTCAAAGAAATTCCCACTGATGAATTACCTGATGTTCAGCCACCTGTTGTAACTATACAAACTGAGTATAAAGGCGCTTCAGCTGAAATTGTAGATACTCAAATAACTCAAAAAATTGAAGATTTTGTAGGAGGAACACCTGGTTTAGAAACTATAGACTCTTTCAGCGAAGATGAGAGTTCAAGAATAACTCTTACTTTTGAGAACAATTTAGATTTAGATGATGTTGCCAATGATGTCAGAAGTTCGGTCTCTAGAGTTTTGGATAATCTTCCTGATGGAGCAGAACAACCTGAGATATTTAAGCAAAGCGCTGGCATGAGGACAACCATGTGGCTCTCTTTCAATTCAGATGCCATGACAGATTTAGAATTAACGGATTATGCAGATAGATATCTTACAGATTTATTTTCTACAGTTGAGGGTGTTGGCAGAGTTCGTTTAGGAGGTGAAAGAGAACTTTCTTTAAGAGTTTGGTTAGATCCTATAGCTCTTGCAGCTAGAGACTTAACAACACAAGAAGTTGAAGCGGTTTTAAGAAAAGAAAATGTTGAATTCCCCGCAGGAAGAATCGAATCTAAAGATGTAGATTTAACAATAAAGTTAGACAAGGCTTATAATAATTTAGAAAGCTATAAAAAACTACCTCTCAAAAGAGCACGTGACGGCTCAATTATAACTCTTTCTGATGTAGCTAGAGTTGAATTAGGTGCAGAGTCAACAAGAACTTTATTTAAAGGTAATGGTAAGCAAGTTGTTGGTATTGGCATTTACCAACAATCAGATGCTAATACTATTAAAGTTGCGGATGGGATTAAAGAAAAAATAAATGAAGTAAGGCCAAGCTTACCTCCTGGAACATCTTTAGAAGTGTCTTTTGACAGAAGTAACTATATTAAAGCAGCAATAAAAGAAGTTTATAAAACTTTATTTATTGCACTCATATTGGTAACAATAATTATTTATTTGTTTCTTGGAAATATAAGAGCGTTAGTAGTGCCCTTGATAGCCTTGCCAGTTTCTTTAATATCAACATTTTTATCGATATACTTTTTTGATTTCTCTATAAATCTTTTTACGTTAATGGCATTAGTTTTGGCTATTGGTATCGTTGTTGATGACGCAATAGTAATGCTCGAGAATATTGTAAGGAGAATAGAGCTAGGGGATACACCTCTTGTAGCAGCTTATAAAGGTGCGAAACAAGTATCTTTTGCAATAATTGCTACCACAGTGGTTTTGGTAGCAGTCTTTGTACCTTTAATATTTATTAAAGGAATAACTGGTGTTTTATTCACTCAAACAGCTATCACTCTAGCCTCTGCTGTAGTTATCTCAAGTTTTGTAGCACTATCTTTAAGCCCAATGATTGGCAGTAAGGTTTTAAAGAAAAGTATGAATAAATCTAAAATTGTCATTAAATTCGAAAGATTTTTAAAAAATATAACATCAGTTTATAAACAGTCTTTAATAAATTGGATAAGAAAAAGAAAAATAATAATTTCTTTTTTGGGAATTGTACTGTCTCTTACTATTTTTTTATTTAATTACACTCCAAAAGAATTAATTGCTCCAGAGGATAGAGGCGCATTTTTTGTAATAGTGAAAGCCCCTCAAGGTTCAGGGTTCAATTTTACAAAATCTAAAGCAGAAGATATTGAGAATCTTCTATTACCTAGCGTTGGTGACGGAGAATACAGGAAATTAATATTGCGGGTGCCAGGATTCGGAAAATCAGCAAAACAGGTAAACAGTGGTTTCATAATAGTTCTTTTGGAACCATGGAGTGAAAGAGATCGTCATGGAGTTAAGATAATGAGAGAGTCTTTTGGAAAAATTTCAAAAGTTCCAGGAGTTTTAGCGTTTCCAATAATGCCTCAAGGAATAAGAACGGGAGGTGTTGAAAGTCCAGTTCAATTTGTGATTTTAGGAAATACTTATGATCAACTCATAGAGTGGAAAAACATTATAAAAAAAGAGGCTAGAAAAAACACAGGATTAACATCAATCCAAGATGATTTTGATTTAAATAAGCCTCAACTTAATGTCCAAATTGATCAAAAAAAAGCTGCTGATTTGGGTGTGTCAACGGAGGATATAGGTAGAACGATAGAAACTATTTTTGGCTCTAAAAGAGTTACAAATTTTACAAGAGAGGGTAAAGAATATTCCATTATTCTACAAGGAGACATTAAAGATAGACAAGAGCCTGATAGTATTAGTAAAGTTTTTGTTAGGTCAAACAATAACGGGAAATTAGTATCAGTAGCAAATCTTATAAAATACAATGAAGAAGGTCAGTCTCCTTTCTTATCAAGATATAACAGACAAAAGGCGGTAACTATTTCAGCTAGATTAGTTGGTGATTACTCATTGGATGAGGCTTTGAATTTTTTGGTAAAAGTTGTCGAAAATAATACTCCTGAAGCTCGGATAGCTTACAAAGGTGAGAGCGAAGAATACAAAAAGACCAACACTGAATTATATGTTATTTTTGTTTTAGCATTGGTCACTGCATATTTAGCTATGTGTGCTCAATTTGAAAGTTGGAGACATCCTCTAACTATTATGCTTACAGTTCCCTTAGCAATTCTAGGAGGATTGTTAGGTATATTGGTAGTAGGTTCCTCTTTAAATATCTATAGTCAAATAGCTTTAATAATATTAATAGGTTTATCTGCAAAAAATGGGATTTTGATTGTAGAGTTTGCAAATCAATTGAGAAAAGAAGGAAAAAATTTGGAGCAATCAATTATAGAAGCTGCATCAATTAGATTTCGACCAATCTTAATGACAAGTCTTTCCACAATAATTGGGGTACTGCCTTTAATTCTTGGATCAGGACCAGGAGCTGCTAGCAGATTAACAGTTGGAATTACAATATTCGGAGGAATGTTGTTTTCAACATTTTTTACTTTGTATGTTATTCCAACCATCTATTCTATCATTGGAAAAAATACTCAAAGAATTGATGCTGTAGAGATTGAGTTAAATAAACAACTTAAAAAATAATATATTTATTTTTGTCTAGATTTTTTTTACAAAGAGTAAGTTGTTTTCTATATTTATTTGCCATATCTTTAACAGACTTAGCATATATTATAGCATTTTTATCTTTTGAATAATTTTTGTAGTCACCCCAACCTTTATAATAAGCTAGATACTGTCTATAAGCGTCTTTCTTAGAAATTTTTAATATCTTGGAAGTTTTATTAATATACCATCCTATAAAATCAACCGAGTCTTTAAAACGAGCACGCGTTGCTAATGGATTGTTAGTTTCTTTTTTATATTGTCTCCAAGTTCCCTCTACTGCTTGAGAGTATCCAAATGAACTTGAAGGTCTTTTGAAAGGAATGACTTTGAATAATTTTGTCCTAGGCGGTTTAGCTAACCAATTGAAATCACTCTCTTTTTTTACAAAAGCTAGTTGAAGATGAATGGGTGCTCCCCATTTCTCATAAGAAGTTTTAGCATGTTTGTACCAGAGATACCTTTCTTCAAAGATTGCACAGCTATTTTGAGTATTTTTTGGAATAGAAGAGCAGGCAGTAACTAGGAATAATAAAATTAATAAATAAAATTTTGTTTTACGAATCACTTAATGATTATAAATCATTTATATTTTCTTCTCCAATCCCACGGCATATCAAATTCTCCTCGCCAAATTCCTATCTTACTTTCTTTTGCGCTATTCTCACTATCTAAATATTTTTTAGAATATTTTTTATAAGCCACGGCATTTCCTGTGATAACCATCATTGCATTTAAAACAATTGTAGACCCCTCCATTCTTCCCGGGACTCTACAAATTGCTAAGGGTCGACCATAGACATCAAGATTTTTCCATTGACATAGAACTCTATGGCCATTAATAAGAATTTTCAGTGCTTCCGTTGAAGTATGCCCACAATTATAAGCCTTTGAATTTATTTTACAAATTTGATTTTTCTCTGGAGCATCAATTCCAAAAAGTCTTATTCTTAAATTTTTAATTACAATAGTGTCTCCATCTACAACTTTTGCATTTCCTTTAACGTATGAACTTCCGTAGCTGTCGGGATCAGATGATTCTTGTGAATATGTGCCAAAAGAAAATAGAAATAATATTAATATTATAGATAAAATCAAGTTTAGCTTTTTCATTTGATCTTTTGATATTTTTTATAAATAATAATCATTAATATTCCTAACACAGTTCCAAATAGATTAGCAAAAAGATCTAAAAATTCAAAAGATCTGTTTGGTATTAAATAATGAAATAATTCTAAAATTATTGATAATAATATTAAAAAAATAATAGTTCGAAAAAAACTTTTATCCCTACTGTATCCAATTAAACAAATTATCGATAAATATAAAAAAGCTAGAGCATGGTTAATAGAAGTCCCTGTAGGATTAGGTATTAGGTTAGGTTGTTTACCAAAATCTCCATAAAAAAAATATCCAATAAGACTACCTGGGAACAAATATAGAATGAGCAAAGCTATTAAAGAGAAGTAGTAAAGATATTTAATCAACTTTAAGACATTATTTTTCATTATAAGTTTAATATTACATAATATCTGATATTTATCTATTATGAGCAAATTAATTTTAACGAGACACGGTCAAAGCATATGGAATGCGGAAAATAGATTTACTGGATGGGTAGATGTTGACTTATCTAAAAAAGGAGTTTTAGAAGCTCAGATGTCTGGAAGATTAATTAAAAATCTAGACATAAAAATAGACGTTTCTTACACATCTTTTTTAAAAAGGGCTATTAAAACTCTTACCACTATACTTAAAGAAAACGGCCTAGATCTTAAATTTAATACTTCTTGGGAATTAAATGAAAGACATTATGGGTCTTTAACAGGGTTAAATAAAGAAGAAACAAAAAAGAAAATTGGTGAAGAGCAGTTTAAAAAATATAGAAGATCTTGGGATACACGGCCACCGCCAATGGCTGAAAGTGACAAAAATCATTCTTTGTTTAGTCCTTTAAATGCAAGTATACCTTTGGGCATGATACCTTTTACAGAATCTTTAAAAGATTCTTATAAACGAGTCATACCTTATTATGAAAATGAAATTCAAAAACATATTAAGGAAAATAAAAACGTTTTAATATCGGCTCACGGAAATTCACTCAGAGCACTATGTAAATATTTATTTAAGATTTCTGATAAAAAAATAAATGAATTAGAAATTCCGACTGGCAATCCCCTAGTAATTGAATTTGATACCAATCTTAAAATTGAAAAATGTTATTATTTAGATAAATCCAGAGCTAAAACTATTATCTTTAATCAGTAATTTTTAAATTAGATATTTTATTATACATTTCTTTTGTATTTAAGTGATAAAACCTTTGCTTACTTTCATTTCCAACTAAAGATTTATTCTCAATCAAGTAGTCCCAGATTTTGTTCATGGAAAATATTTTATCTTTTACGTTACTAAAGACACTTTGATCTAAAATTTGAAGACCTGTAAAAATGAATTCATTTTTATTACCTCTACTAACTAAGCCATTATCAAGATTAAAATCTCCCTTAAAAGAACTATCAAAGCTCAAATTTTTACTAACTAACAATAAACAAATTTTTTTCTCTCTAAAATAAAGATCCTCTAAGTCCTTTAATTCACTACAGTAATCATTGTTCCATAAAGTGTCGGGATTTATTGCAATAAAAGGTTTTTGAAAATTTCTGGTAGCGTGAAGGATTCCACCTCCAGTATCAAGTAGTTGGTCCTGTTCTTCAGAAATAGTAATTTTTGCTTTAAATTTTTTATTATAAATAAAATCTTTTATTTGATCAGACAGATGGTGCACATTTATAGCTATTTCCTCAATACCATGATTGATTAATAAATCTATAGCTCTCTCTAATAAATTCTTTTTCCCTATTTGAATTAACGGTTTCGGGGTTTTTAAAGTAATCGGATACATTCTCTTTCCTAATCCAGCTGCTAAAATCATACCATGTTTAATTTTCATATTTTAATCTTTTTTAATTTTTTTAGAGGCAGATGTTTTTTTAATAATATCTTCAACTTATTAAAAATAGGATTTTTAATTCTTTTTTCAATAAGCGTCCAAGTGTGAGGTAAATATTTAAGATAATAAGGTTTTTTATCTCTTTTATATAGTCGCACGAAAATTCCAAGTATTTTTAAATTCCTTTGGACAGATAAGATATCAAAATCATTTTTGAAGTACGTTTGATCTTTGGCTTTAAATTTTGATTTCTTCATATAATGCTGAAATAAATTATCTTGTAAATTTTTAGGCATTTTAATCCTGACATCATCAATTAATGATGCAACATCATACAAAGGATTACCTATTATCGCATCTTGGCTGTCAATAAGACTAAGTCTTTTATTAGTAATCATAATGTTTGATGCATGAAAATCTCTATGTGTAAAATAATTGTTTTTAAAATAAAGTTTTTTATAAATATTGTTTAATTCTTTCTTAAATATTTTTTTTATTTTCCTAAGATTTAAATTTTTGAAATAATATTTTAGATACCAATCAAAAAATAAATCAGACTCTTTATGTAAATTGCGAAGTGTATATTTTGAAAATTTAATTTTTTTTCCATTATAATAATACTGATTTTTAAGTTTGATCTTTTGCAGTTTGACGATTAATTCAATTAATCTTTTATAATCTTTAAACTTATTTTTTTTATCTTTAATATAATCATAGAAAGATTTATCACCTAAATCTGTAATTTCTATCATATTATCTTTATAATAATTTTTTAGCAGTTTAGGAGATGGAATGTTGTGACTATTTAAAATTTTATTTACAAATGAATAGACAATTAAATTTTTATACTGTTCTTTTTTTGCAAAAACTATAATTGATGTCTTGTTGTTTTTTTTTACTCGATAAAACTCTCTAAAAGATGCATCTCCAGAAATCTTTTTTAATTTATAGTTTATTTTCATTATAATGTTTCCATTTGTGATGCCCTAAAATGCTTAATTTTCTCTCATTATCTCTATCAGAATAACTTAAATAAATTTCTAGTCTATTTTTTACTTTTGTTTTAACCAATTCTGGCCATTCAATAATTTTTATACTTCTAACATTTTCATTAAATATACCAAGTTCGTCCAACTCCCTGCTTGTTTTAATTCTATAGAGATCGTAGTGCATCACTTTTAAATTTTTTATTTCATATTCATACAACAAATTGAAAGTGGGGCTCAAAACTTCTGTTTGCTTTACCCCTTTTTTCTTTTGTAAATAATTAATAAAATTTCTTGTAAAAGTCGTTTTACCTACTCCAATTTCTCCTATTAAGAAAATATAATCACCATTTGATACTTTTTCTGCGATTTTATTTGATATTGATTTAAGATGATCTAAAGATTTAATAATCATTAGCTACTAATCTAGTAGCGATAAGTATCTGGTTTAAAAGGTCCTGATGGTTTAACGCTAATATAGTCTGCTTGTTCTTTTGACATTTTGGTTAGTTTTGCTCCAACTTTTTCTAAATGCAGCATTGCTACTTTTTCATCTAAATGTTTAGGTAAAACATAAACTTTGTTTTCGTATTTACTTGAATTGTTCCATAACTCTATTTGTGCTATCACTTGATTAGTAAAAGATGCGCTCATCACGAAGCTCGGGTGTCCTGTTGCGCAACCTAAATTTACTAAACGGCCCTCAGCTAGCAAAATTATTCTTTTTTTACTTGGCAGCTCAATTTCATGAACTTGCGGCTTAATTTCATCCCACTTATAATTCTTTAAAGCCTCAACTTGTATTTCGTTATCAAAGTGTCCAATATTACATAAGATCGCTCTGTCTTTCATATTTCTCATGTGATCTGCAGTAACAATATCTTTGTTGCCAGTTGCCGTAACAATTATATCAGCGTTCTTTATGGCCTCATCCATTAAAACTACTTCATATCCTTCCATCGCAGCTTGAAGTGCGCATATTGGATCTGTTTCTGTAATCATTACTCTGGCTCCTGCTTGTCTCAATGATGCTGCACTACCTTTACCAACATCTCCGAAACCAGCAACGATAGCTACCTTTCCTGACATCATCACATCTGTAGCTCTTTTTATGCCATCAGTTAAACTTTCCCTACAGCCATATAAATTATCAAATTTTGATTTGGTAACTGAGTCATTGACGTTTATAGCGGGTATTAATAATTCTTTATTTTTTTCCATTTTTTTTAAAGCTAGTACTCCAGTTGTTGTCTCTTCGGATACGCCTTTAATATCTTTTAATAAATTCTTATAATCTTTATGCATTAATGCCGTGAGGTCACCACCATCATCTAATATCATATTGGGCTTCCAGCTTTTTTTTCCCTCGATAGTTTGTCTCACACACCACCAATATTCTTTCTCTGTTTCTCCCTTCCAAGCAAAAACAGGTATACCAGATTTTGCTATAGCCGCAGCTGCGTGATCTTGAGTTGAAAATATATTACATGAAGACCATCTTACTTCTGCGCCCAGGTCTACTAAGGTCTCAATTAAAACAGCAGTTTGTATTGTCATATGCAAACAACCAAGTATTTTTGCACCTTTTAAGGGCTTTGAACTTTTATACTCTTTACGAAGAGCCATTAATCCTGGCATTTCTGTTTCGGCTAAAGAAATTTCTTTCCTACCAAATTCTGCTTGTGAAATATCTTTTACTTTAAAATCTTCTGACATTATTTTAGGGTTTTTAACAATATAAACTACCCTTATCAAGAGTGAACTAAAATTAAATTTTCGGTAGTAATACTTCTATCTGGGCTCCTTTTTGGTTTAATCTATTTGACGCAGCTATTGCACCTTTATGAAGTTCTACAATGTTTTTAGCAATATTTAACCCTAATCCTGAATGTTCACCAAAGTTTGTAGGTCTATTACTATAAAATCTCTTAAATATTTTTTGAGGAGAAGCTTCTGCAAATCCAGGGCCTTGATCTCTAATTGTCATTACAAAATTATTTGATGTTTCCGTAAGTTCAATTTCGATCATTTGATTGTTTTCACTAAAAGAAATAGCGTTATCTAATAAATTAGCTATAACTTGTTCTAATCTATTTTCTATTCCTATAATAAAAAAATTTTTTTCTTTTTTACCTTTTAGATTTGTTAAAATTTTAATATTTTTATTTTGATTTTTCAGGTCTTGTCGAAAATCGTCAACAACATTTAAGATTATTTTCATTAAATTAACTTTGGACATCTTTTCACTAGAAAGAGACGCTTCATCTTTAAGCATTTGGGAGTAATCTGTAATTAATCTTTCAATTCTTTCCACATCATGATTGATTATTTCTAATAATTTTTCTCTGTCATTTTGTTTATCGCTCTTGTCCAGAAGCTCTGAAGCTCCCTTTAATGAAGCTAATGGATTTCTTATTTCATGAGCTAGATCTGTTGAAAAAGTCTCAGCCCGCTTGGTTCTTTTTTGAAGTTCTTTTGTCATCTCATCAATTGATTTGGTTAATTTACCAACTTCATCTTCTCTCACAAAAAATTTCCGTATATCAATGTTTTGGTCTGATTTATTTTTAATAGATTCTGTGAAAGAAACTAAAAACCCTATTGGTTTTAAAATATATTTATTTAAAAATAATGAGAAAATTAATATTACTAAAGCTATAGCTAATACTGTTCTTATTATAAAATCTTTTCTCTCTTTAACGGCGATAAGAATATCGTTAGCTTCATTAGTCACCATTATGAAACCAACTCTACTACTATCTATTATTACTTCACTAATTGTGCTTACAAAGAAAGAATTGTTTATCTCATTCTCAATTGTAATAGGTTGATCCTTATATTTTTTACTAATTATTTCTCTAATTGAGTTTTCTGAAGAAATTTTTGAATTTTTAAGTTTATTTTCTACCACTTTTTCAACGGCACCTTCCTCGATAACCGCGTCTGATCTTTGAAAAACACTAGAGTCTAAATCTAGAATATTAGTGTCACCAATTAAATTTCCATCAACTGAGAAAAATTGCACTCTATCCAAACCCTGAAATAAAAATCTTGTCGATAATAGAAATTGATTAATACTTTTTTTGTTAAATGATATTCCTAATCTTTCAATATGATCAGATGTATTCTTAATAATAATGAAATGACTTGAGGAAGTTTTTTTTACAAGATTCGGCTGTATAGCCTTCAAGTAGAAAAGTGTAAACAGTCCTAGAATAGAAAAAATCGATAAATTAAAAAGTAAAAACTTTCTTAGTATTGAGGATGTTTTCTTTTTTTTCATTAACTAACATTCCATCTATATCCACTTCCATACCTAGTTTCAATTGCTGAGAATTTTTCATCAACTTTTTTAAATTTTTTCCTAATCCTTTTTACATGGCTATCAATAGTTCTATCTTCAATCTCAGTGTTTTCTTTGTAAGCAATATCCATAAGATGGGCCCTTTCCTTTATGACTCCAGGTCTCTTTGCTAACTCTTTTACTATTAAAAATTCTGTTGTAGTTAATTTATCTGGAAGTGCCTGACCATTCCATTCGCATTCGAGTTGGGATGGATCAAGTTTTAACTTTCCGTGAGAAATAATATTTTTTGTATCTTCATTTTTTTCTGTTTTTTTTCTTAATTGTACTCTTATCCTTTCTATCAAAACTTTCATTGAAAAGCCGCCAGATTTTTTTACGAAATCATCTGCTCCAAGTTTAAGACCCAATAGTTCATCCACTTCCTCATCCTTAGAAGTTAAAAAAATTATTGGAATTGACATTTTTTTTCTAATTTTTTTTAATAATTCTTCTCCATCTAGTCTTGGCATTTTAATATCTAAGATTGCAAGATCAGGTGGATTTCTAGTTAGTCCTATTAAAGCAGTCTCTCCATCGATATAAGTTTGGACTTTGAAGCCCTCTCTTTCTAAAGCGATACTTATACTTGTTAAAAGATTTCTATCATCATCTACTAATGCTATTGTATTACCCATATTTAAATTTTCATTATCAAATTGTCAAAATTTAGGCCACAAAGTATTTATTAGTGGGCTTCACCCCAATTATATCCTGAATTTACATTCACTTCCAATGGAATTGAAAACATATGATAGTCTGAGGATGAAACAGATGTCATGGCTTTTCTTATCAATTTTTCGTTATTTTTTTGATCTTTTAAAGAACTTTCAAAAACTAATTCGTCATGTATCTGAAGAAGCATTTTTGCACTAATTTTTTTTTCTTCATTAGTTTTTTTATCAATTTCTATCATTGCAAGTCTTATGATGTCTGCAGCAGAGCCTTGGATTGGCGCATTAATGGCTGCACGCTCCTGAAAAGATCTGATGCTAAAATTTTTATCATTAATTCCTCTTAAATGGATTCTTCTGCCAAATATATTGTTAACAAATCCATTTTTTCTACAAAATTTTATTGTGGTACTCATATAGTCTTTTATTTCCGGAAATTTTTTAAAGTATTCATTTATAAAATCTTGTGCCTCTTGATTTGATACTGAAATTTGTTTTGCCAAACCATATTGTGTAATTCCATAAATAATACCAAAGTTAATTGCTTTCGCTTTTCTTCTAAGTTCCTCTTTAACTTTGTCTAAAGGTACACCAAAAACTTGGCTCGCGGTTAAAGAGTGTATGTCTTGATTATTCTTAAATGCTTTTTTTAATTCTTTAACATCGGCCATATCAGCAAGTATTCTCATTTCAATCTGATTATAGTCTGCTGAAATTAGAATATTATCTTTTTCCGCAACAAATGCTTTTCTAATTTCTTTGCCATCATTAGTTTTTATTGGAATATTTTGTAGATTTGGATCACTTGAAGCTAGCCTGCCAGTATTGGTTGCAGCCAATAAAAATGAGCTGTGAACTCTTTTAGTTGATATATTAATATGATCTTGTAAAGCATCAGTATAGGTGCTTTTTAGTTTTGAATCTTGTCTCCATTCTAATACTAATTTTGGAAATTTATGACCAGAGGATGCTAAATCTTCTAAAATCTTAGCACTAGTTGCTAGGCTACCTTTTTTTGTTTTTTTTAATTTAGCGATTTTTAAATCATTATAGATAATTTCTCCTAGTTGTTTAGGAGAGCCTATATTAAATTTTTTACCTGAAATTTTATAAATCTCTTTTTCTTTCTCCTTTAATCGTACTTCAAATTTTTTAGATAATTTTTTTAAATATTGTGGATCTACTTTAATCCCATTAGTTTCTAACTGTGATAATATGTTAACCATAGGTTTTTCGAAATTGTCGTAAATCTTTGTAAGTTTTTCATTGATTAACCTTTCGTTCAAAAGATTGTACAAACGAAGTGTTATATCAGCATCTTCGCCAGCATATTTTGTTGCTACTTTTAAATCTACATCTGAAAAATTTAATTGTTTTTTTCCTGTTCCAACAACTTCTTTGAATGAAATTGTTTTATGTCCCAGATGTAGTTCTGAAAGTGTATCCATGTTATGTCGATTATTACCAGCATCTAGGGTGTATGAAATTAACATTGTATCCTCTATTGGCTTAATTTCTAAGCCATATTTTTTTAAAATGATTAAATCGTATTTTATATTTTGACCTACTTTTTTAATACTTGGATCTTCAAGAATTTTTTTAATTTTTTTAATCACAATGTCCTTATTTAAATTTTCTACTTTCTTATGAGATATTGGTATGTAATAAGCTTCATTGTCACCACATGCAAAAGATATTCCTACTAAATCTGCTACCATAGGATCCAGGGAAGTAGTTTCTGTATCTATAGAAATAATGGATTCCTCATTTAATTTTTTTACTAAATTATCAAGATCTTTTTCATTAAGTATATTTTTATAGAGATCAGTATTTACTTTAGAAAATTTATTGTTTTTAGTTGATTGCTTTTCATAATTTTTTTTATCATCTCCATAAAAGCTAATCGCTTGACTTAGTAATCTATTAAATTCCATCTCCCTTAAAAAGTTAAATAAATTTTCTTTATTTACATCTTTTAAAAGAAAACTGCTAAGCTCATCTTTTATAGGAACATCGTCTTTAAGAGTTACTAATTTTCTGCTTAAAATTGCTTGATCTTTATTCTGTATTAATGTTTCCCTCCTCTTATTTTGTTTTATTTCTGTAGCATTTTTTAATAAAGTATCAAGATTTTTATACTTTTGTATTAATTCTGCTGCAGTTTTTATTCCTATGCCAGGTACACCAGGTATATTGTCTGAAGAGTCGCCCGCTAAAGATTGTACATCAACCACTTGGTTGGGTTTTACTCCAAATTTTTCTAATACTTCTTTTTCACCTATTACTTTACTTTTCATTGGATCATATAATCTAATATCTTTTGAGACTAACTGCATGAGATCTTTATCAGAAGATATTACAGTTACTTTTGCACCAAGATTAGAAATTTGTTTTACATAAGTTGCAATTAAATCGTCAGCTTCATAATTCAAAAGTTCAATTGAGGGCAAATTAAATGCCTTTACAGATTTTCTGATGTACTCAAATTGAGGAGCTAAGTCATCAGGTGCCTCGCTACGATTTGCCTTATACTCTTTATATATTTCATTTCTAAAATTTTTTCTGGCAGAGTCAAAAATCACAGCAAAATGAGTAGGTTTTTGTTTGCTGTCGTCTGCTCTTGCATCTTCAAGTAATTTAAAAAGCATAGAACAAAAACCACTTACTGCTCCTGTAGGCAAGCCATCACTTTTTCTTGAAAGGGGTGGCAATGCATAATAAGCTCTAAAAATATAACCAGAGCCATCAATTAAATAAAAATGATCTGTCTTTTTAATTTTGCTCATAACCTATATTACCTAATTTTATGTTATATTAAAATTTTATGATGAAAATTGCTTTATCTGTTGAAAACCTATCAAAAATTTATCTTGATAGTGAAAAAAAAACTCCCAAAATTAATGCACTTAGAAATATCACTCTTGATGTAAAGCAGGGAGAAATTTTTGGTTTATTGGGTCCGAACGGTGCTGGTAAAACTACATTTTTGAGTATATTGGCAGGCACTGTTATAAAATCATCTGGCAAAGTTAATGTTTGGGGTTTTGACCTCGATAAAAACCCTAGACAAGTTAGAGCATCAATTGGAATTGTACCTCAAGAGGTAAATCTGGATGCATTTTTCAGCCCAAAAAAATTATTAGATTTACAAGCTGGTCTTTATGGCATTAAAAACAAAGAAAAAATAACTGAAACAATTTTAAAACTAGTTTCTTTAGATAAAGAGGCTAACAGCTATTCAAGAAACCTTTCAGGTGGTATGAAAAGAAGACTTTTGATTGCTAAAGCAATGGTGCATCAGCCTCCTATTCTTGTTTTAGATGAACCAACCGCTGGCGTTGATGTAGAATTAAGGAAAAACTTATGGGAAAACGTTAAAGAACTAAATAAAATTGGTGTAACAATTATTCTTACAACTCATTATTTATCTGAAGCTCAAGAAATGTGTAGTAGAATAGCAATTATAAACAAAGGAGATTTGATAGCTTTAGACACTACAAAAAAACTTTTAGAAAGAATTAAAACTAAAAAAATTTTATTTAAGTTGGAAAAATTTAATAAAAATATAAGTCTTTCAATGCCTAATATAAAGTTCTCAATTATTTCTAACCAATATATTTCGGTGAGCTATGAAAAAGATATGATTGATTTTGAAAATTTGATAAGTTTTCTCAAAAAAAATAACCTTAAAATACTTGATATTTCAATTGATGATGGGGACCTTGAAGACGTTTTTCTACAATTAATAAAAAACTAGATTATTTCTTAAAATAGAGGTAAATTTAAATAATGGAATTAGTTAAAAATTTTAAATATATAAAAATAATTAAATATTTTTTAGTCATTCTTTTTAGCACAGTAATATTAGCTATTTCCTCTAAAATAAAAATACCATTCTACCCAGTGCCAATGACGATGCAAACATTTGTGGTTCTTTTAATTGGAGTTTGTTTCGGATGGAGACTGGGAGCTTCAATAATCGCTTTCTACTTATTCGAAGGTATATTTGGTTTACCAGTATTCTCTGGAACTCCAGAAAAAGGAATTGGGATAGTTTATTTTGTAGGTCCTACAATGGGATATCTTATTGGCTTTATTTTTGCTGCAATGATTAGCGGATTATTTAATTACAGCAATAATATAGTTAAAAATTTTTCAAAATTAGTTTTAAGTGTAAGTGTCATATATTTATTCGGAATATTATGGCTTGGAGTTTTAATTGGTTGGGACAAGCCAATATTAGAGTTGGGTCTTAAACCATTTTGGCTAGCTGAACTTTTTAAAGTTGCATTGTTGGCGTTCCTAATAACTGTGATGAGTGAAAAGATTAAGTCTATAAAAAAATTGATTTAAAATTACCTAGGAGATCTCTTAGATAAGATTCTCTGTAAAGTACGTCTGTGCATTTTCAGTCTTCTAGCGGTCTCAGATACATTCCTATTGCAAAGCTCAAATACCCTATGAATATGTTCCCACTTAACCCTATCTGCTGACATTGGGTTCTCTGGCGGTTTTGCTTTGGATTCTGGAGATGCCAATAATGCTGATTCAACGTCATCTGCGTCTACAGGTTTAGCAATATAATCTATAGCCCCAGCTTTGACGGCAGCAACTGCAGTCGGCAAATTACCGTATCCAGTTAACATCACGGTTCTGCAATCTGGCCTGTTTTTAGAAAGCTCCTTAACAACGTCTAATCCATTACCATCTTCTAATCTAAGATCAATTACGGCGAAATTTGGTGGTGTTTTCTTTACAACTTGTAGGCCTTCACTAACTGTTTTCGCCTCTTTTACGATAAAACCCTTTTTTTCCATAGCTCTTGATAATCTACCTCTTAAAGGGTCGTCATCGTCCAGTATTAACAGTGATTTATCCTGAAAATCACTTAAATTTAATTGTTGTGTTTGAAAATTCGTCTTCCTCATGAGTTTATATATGGGTGTTTGAATAGATATTTCAACCATCAAGAAGAGCTTTTAAACATACTTGCTATGCATTTTTTGCTTTACATAAGGTAAAAAAAACCATAAATGCCATCAAATAAGAGTTTTTTATAAATTTTTTGAAAACTCTTTTGTGTGAATAAACGAGGGACACATGAAATGGAAAAATTTAGTAACGTTAACGAACTAGTTAACACACTTAAACCGGTAAAACCAATTTACTGTATACGTCCATCTGCCATTAAAAACGCGATAAAGTTTTTTAAGGAGAAGTTCCCTGGTAAAATTTTGTACGCAGTTAAAACTAATCCAAACGAATACGTTCTAAAAAATATTATTAATAATGGTATAGATCGTTTTGATGTTGCATCAATCGATGAAGTAAAAACAATAAAAAAATTAAGCCACAAATCAAAACTTTTCTTTATGCATCCTATTAAATCAAGAGATGATATTTCAGAGGCGTACTTTAGCTATAATGTCAGAGATTTTTCTTTAGATACAAAAGATGAATTATTGAAAATATTAGAGTCAACTAATAATGCAAAAGATTTAAATTTATTTGTTCGAGTTGCAGTGTCGAATGAACATGCAGAACTAGATTTATCGAGAAAGTTTGGTGCGATCTCTGGTGAGGCGATTGGTTTAGTCAGACTATGTAAACAACATGCAAAAAAATTAGGTATAAGTTTTCATGTTGGTTCTCAATGTATGCACAAAATTTCATTCTCAAAAAGTTTAAAAGAAATTTCAAATATAATAAAAAAAACAAAAATAATTCCTGATACAATAAATGTTGGAGGTGGATT
Organism: uncultured Pelagibacteraceae bacterium; assembly: GCA_902553555.1. Classification (GTDB taxonomy): domain Bacteria; phylum Pseudomonadota; class Alphaproteobacteria; order Pelagibacterales; family Pelagibacteraceae; genus Pelagilacustribacter. Next base: position 105,442 of record CACDLE010000001.1, on the reverse strand, counting down.
TCCATCAATTTATCCTGATCTAAGACCTGAGCCTCTTGAAAATTATATTAATGAAATTAAATTAGGTTTAGGCCATTTAAAATTAGAAAAGCTTCCAGAAATAATCTGTGAACCTGGGAGAGCCTTAGTGGCTGAAAGCGGATCAACTATTGTTAAAGTTAATTTAAGAAAAAAAAATAAATTATACATTAATGATGGGACTTATGGCTCTTTATTTGACGCCGGTGTTCCAAATTTTATATTACCTTCAAAATTAATTACAAACGGAAGAGTACAATCAAAAAAAATTACAGCATTTCAATTTTATGGGCCAACTTGTGACAGTCTAGATTTTATGAAAGGTCCTTTTTTATTACCAAATAATGTTAAAGAGGGTGATTACATTGAATTAGGTCAATTAGGAGCTTATGGACTAACATTTAGAACTAAATTTAATGGGTTTTACTCAAATACAATCGTTGAGCTTAATGACAAGCCTATAATGTCACTGTATGATAATGCAGGTAAAATTAATTACTTAGTTGCTTGATGAATAAAAAAAATAGTCCTGGAAAAGGACATAATAAAAAATCTTTTTTAAATAAACCTGTTGAGCATATTGATATTACTAAATTTGATGCTCGGGAGATTATCAACTCAATGGGAAAGATGTCCTTTACCTCCAGAGATACAGCTAATGCATCAAAAATTTTTAATGAAATGATTCAGGACAAATCCTGCTCAATTTTTCTGACTTTAGCAGGTTCAACCTCAGCTGGTGGATGCATGAAGTTGTACTCTGACCTGGTTAAATACAATATGGTAGATGCTATCGTTGCAACTGGAGCATCAATTGTAGATATGGATTTTTTTGAAGCTCTAGGTTTCAAACATTATCAAGGCTCGCAATTTGAAAACGATAGCAAATTAAGAGATAATTACATTGATAGGATCTATGACACTTATATCGATGAAGATGAGCTTCAAGCTTGTGATCAAAAAATTTGTGACATAGCAAATTCTTTAGAACCTAAAACATACACATCAAGAGAATTCATATTTGAAATGGGGAGATATCTCAAAAAAAATTCAAAAAAAAAGGACTCTTTGATTGAAACTGCCTTTAACAACAATGTTCCTATTTTTTGTCCTGCATTCACAGATAGCTCAGCAGGGTTTGGGCTTGTTATGCATCAAGAACAAAATCCTAAAAAACATTTAACAATAGACTCGATAAGAGAATTTAGAGAATTAACAGAGATTAAACTTAGATCAAAACAGTCAGGATTATTAATGATAGGTGGCGGAGTTCCAAAAAACTTTGTTCAAGACACGGTTGTATGTGCTGAATTATTAGGTAAAAAGGTTGACATGCATAAATACGCCGTTCAAATAACTGTCGCCGACACAAGAGACGGTGCTTGTAGTAGCTCCACTCTTAAGGAGGCTAGCTCTTGGGGAAAAGTAGATATTTCAAAGGAACAAATGGTTTTTGCTGAAGCAACAAGCGTATTACCTCTAATAGCTAGCGATGCATACCACAGACAAAATTGGAAAAAAAGAGATAAAAGAGAATTCGCAAAAATTTTCAGCTAAATGAAATTTCTAAAACAAAAAGATGGTTTTTTAGGCTACGATGCCTCGACCAATATAAAGGATAGAGTTGTGATAGTTCCTTTTGGAATGGAAAAAACAGTCTCATACGGCAAAGGAACAAAAAACGCACCAAAAGAGATAATAAAGGCTTCTCATCAAGTTGAGCTATATGACGAAGAATTGAATAAAGAACCATACAAAAAAATAGGTATTAGAACTTTAAAATATTTTAGTATTAAAAATAATATAATAGATGCTTTAAATCAGCTATCAGAAATTAATAAAAATATAATCTCAAAAAAATTGTTTCCGCTTGTATTAGGTGGTGAACATTCATTAACAAGAGGAGCTATCAAACCTTTTATTAATAAATATAAAGTAATATATATATTACATTTTGATGCACACGCTGATTTACGCTCAGTTTATAACAAAGAAAAATTTTCACATGCGACAGCAATCAGAAGGTGTCTAGACTACAAAAATGTGAGGGTAATCTCTTTTGGGATACGAAATTTATGCAAAGAAGAAATGGTCTTTTTGAGTAAAAATAAAGATAGAATAAAAATTTTTTGGGCGAAAGATAAAAAATATTGGAATCTTTCTAAGATTAAGAACATTTTTAAAAATAAAAATGTTTATATTACTTTTGATGTTGATGGATTTGATTCAAGTCTAATGCCTGCTACAGGCACTCCAGAACCAGGGGGGATGTTCTGGGACGATGTAATGCCGATAATCAAAAAAATTTGTTCAGTATCTAATATTATTGGAGCAGATATAAATGAGCTTTCACCGATCAAAGGTTTCAATTCTTACAATTTTTTAACAGCTAAATTAGCTTACAAAATGCTATCTTATATATTTGAATTTAAGAAGAAATATTAAGATCATTTATTCGCCACTTAATCTCGACTTTCGCTCCTTTTAATTTACTCATATTGCTGAAAGTAATAATAGCTGACTGTCTTTCTAACAGTGTTTTACCTAAAAAAGTTCCAAGGCCTAAACCTCCATTATTTTGAAAATTTTTGTCCTTAGACTTAATATAAGGTTCTCCTAGACTTCTGATAATATCTTCAGGAAAACCTGGGCCATCATCTTCAATATTAATTTTTAAATTAATATTATCACTATCTATCGAAATCAAAATGTTTTTGTTAGAAAATTTTACAGCATTTCCGATGAAATTTCTTAAACCATAAACTAGCTCCGGCGATCTTTTAATATTTATTAAGTTGATATATTTTTCAGTATTTAAATTGATTAACTTTTCAGAAGACTCTTTAAATGATTTAATGATCTCTTCAAGTAAATCTTCAACATTCATTTTGCTAAAAAATTGATCACTAATAATTTTTTTTTGAGAGATTTTTTTTAATATTTCACTACATCTTTTAGTTTGACTAATTAATAAGTCTAAATCCTTTGTAAATTTTGAATTATTTCCAATCTCCTTTCTTAATTCTTTGGAGACGACTGATATTGTTGCTAAAGGTGTGCCTAAGGAATGAGCTGCAGCAGCGGCCTGACCACCTAAGGATTCCAACTCATATTCTTTAGCTAAAATTTGTTGTAGTTTATTTAATGCTTCTGATCTTTTTTTTGTTTCTCCTGCAAATCTGATACCAAAATAACTTAAAAAAATTAATCCGATAATTAAAGAAATTAAGATGCCAGTAACATAATAGTTTGGAAAAGATAATACATATTCTTCCATTCCAGGTAACGGTAAGTGAAAGAAAGTTAATATGAACAAAAATAATATTGTTGATGAACCCAAAATTATTGTACTACCCATACTTAAAAAAGTTGATGAAACTATAGTCGGCACAATAATTAAAATTGAAAATGGATTAAAAATCCCCCCTGTTAAATATAACAACAAGCTTAATTGAATTATGTCGTAAATTAAAAATGAAGTTGAATAAAGATCTTTTAATTGCGTATCTCTTATTTTAAATTGAAGAAATACATTAGTAAGCAGACCAAATAAAATGATTAAATGACATTCAAATACTGGAAAACTTAAATCTAAGATAAAATAAACTAGATTAACTGATATTAATTGACCAAAAATAGCAAGCCATCGCAGAAATACTAAAGTTCTTTTATCTAAATTTAAGTTTTCTTCCAGTCTAAAAAGAGTAGACAAATTCATTTAACTTAAATATCTAAATTAGCTACGTCTAATGCATTGCTTGTAATGAATTCTTTTCTTGGAGCCACCTCATCTCCCATTAAAATTCCAATAATCTTTTGGTCTTCTTTCGATTTTTCCTTAGTCCCGTTTGAATATTGTACTTTCAATAAGATTCTGTTATCTGGGTTTAGCGTGGTTTCCCATAGTTCATCTGGGTTCATTTCACCTAATCCTTTGAATCTTTGTATGGATAATTTTTGTCTTTCCTCATCAATTATTTTTTTAAACTCTTTTGAATTTATCTTATTTTTTTTTATATTCTCATTTGAATTCTCAATAATATATTTTTCTAGTTCTTTCTCATCTTTAATATAAATTCCTTTTCCAGATTTTGTGACTTTAAAGAGTGGCGGTTGGGCTAAATAAAGATTTCCATTCTCTATTAATTGGTTAAATGGATAATTGTTAAAAAAAGTTAGAAGCAAAGTTCTAATATGCGATCCGTCAACATCAGCATCTGTCATTATAACTATTTTTTCGTATCTTAAATCTTCAATATCAAAATCTTTTGAACCTGTGCCCAGAGCATTAATTAGGGTTACAATTTCACTTGATGACATCATTTTAGATAAAGCTTTTGTGGCATAATCATTTCCATTGCCATTAACTTTACTTTTATTTTTTACATAAGTATTTAGAATTTTTCCTCTAAGCGGTAACACAGCCTGAAACTCTCTATTTCTTCCCTGCTTAGCTGAACCACCAGCTGAGTCTCCTTCGACAATGTATAATTCTGTACCCTCTTTTTTTGATATTTGACAATCTGCTAATTTGCCTGGCAATCCAGTGATTTCGAAGCTACCTTTCCTTCTTATATTGTCTCTAGCCTTTCTCGCAACATCTCTCGCAATAGCCGCTTGGGTAATCTTTTCTAAAACATTTCTTATTATTGATGGATTTTGGTCAAACCAAACTGAAACTTTATCGTTAATAACATTTTCAACAATATTTCTAACTTCTGAAGATACTAATTTATCTTTTGTTTGAGATGAAAATTTTGGATCTGGCATTTTTATTGATAGAACTACTGTAAGTCCTTCTTTTATGTCCTCACCAGATAACGTAATTTTATTTCTTTTATTGTGTTCATTTGAATACTTATTAATTATTCTTGTAAGCGCACTTCTAAACCCGAGCAAATGCGTTCCGCCATCTTTTTGATGAATGTTGTTTGTAAAAGCCAAAACTTCTTCAGAATACCCAGCGTTCCACTCAAGGGAACACTCAACGCCTATATCATTTTTGTTTGAAGAAATATATATCGGTTTTTTAAAAACAGCTTTTTCGTTTTTATTCTGTAAAATAGGTTTTTTTTGGTTAATGAATTGAACAAATTCAAGTATACCACCTTCGTATTTGTTCTCATACTTTTTTTCTTTAGCATTTGTTTGATCTACTAGAATGAGATTAATTCCTTTATTTAAGAAAGCTAACTCCCGCATTCTCTTTTGTAGAATTGAAGAACTAAATTTGATTGACGAAAAAATTTCTTTTGAGGGCAAAAAGGTTATTTTTGTTCCTCTTTTTTTTGTTTTTCCAATTTTTTTTAATGGTTTAATTGGTTTTCCATTTTGAAACTCTACAAAGTACTCGTGACCATCTCTGAAAATGTTTAATTTTAATTTTTCAGATAATGCATTAACAACGGACACTCCTACTCCATGCAAACCTCCCGAAACTTTATATGAGTTATGGTCAAATTTTCCTCCTGCGTGTAGTTGGGTCATTATTACTTCAGCTGCAGACATTTTTTCAGATTTGTGTAAATCAACTGGGATACCTCTACCATCGTCTTCTACGGTTATTGTATTATCCTTACGGATATAAACATTTATGTTTTTACAATACCCTCCAAGAGCCTCGTCTATTGAATTATCAACCACTTCGAAGACCATGTGATGCAATCCTGTTCCATCATCTGTGTCTCCAATATACATACCAGGCCTTTTTCTTACAGCTTCAAGACCCTTTAAGACTTTTATTGACTCTGCATCATAAGAACTATTGAAATTTTCTGTATTATTTTTTGGCATTTAATTTTAAATATAAATTATTATATCATTTTTTTTGAACAAGTTACAATCAGGCTAAAAGGTATCCCGCTATTAATGATTAATACCAACAGTTTTAATTGAAAAAAAAAAATTAATTTAAAAAATCAAATTTTTTATATTTTCATCGGCATTATAACGTAATAACTATTTATATCAGATTTATCTTGAATTAAGACAGGAGAAGTTGGGTCTTTCAAATTAAGTACAAGATTTTGATCTTCCACTTCTGATGCTATGTCAAGAAGGTATTTCGAATTAAATCCTATGGTCAAATCATCATCTTTATAAACAGCGTTTAAAATATCATTACCATCGCCAGAATTAGTACTATTGACCGATAATTTTACTTTTCCTTTAGTAATTTCTAATTTGACACCTTCTTTTCTATCTAAAGAAACAGAGGTAACTTTTTCTACAGAATTTATAAAGTCTTTTGCTTGTACTACTAGTGTTTTATTGTTGTCTTTGGGTACAACTTTTTGATAGTCGGGGAATTTTCCGTCTATTACTTTCGAAATTAACTCAATTTTTCCTAATTTAAATTTGATCTTAGAATCACTCGTTTGAATAAATAGTGGTGCATCAATTTCTGCCATCATTGCACAAATTTGGAAAACAGCTTTTCTAGGAATTATGATAGAGGAAAAATTTTTTAAGTTTGGTATTTCGAGACTACTGGAAGACAGCCTATGACTATCTGTTGCGACCCCAGTAAGTAAAGTTTTGTCGTTACTTTGTGTTATATGTAAAAATACACCATTAAGATAATGACGTGTGTCATCATTAGAGATTGAAATTTTAGTTTTATTTAACAATGACAAAAATTTATTTTTTTTAACTTCAATTTTTTCTGTTCCAAAATTATCTTCAAAAGTTGGATAAGTATTAGATGGTAAGCAAAGCAAATTAAAATCGGAATTATCAGATTTTATACTCAACTTATTCTCTGATTTTAATTTAAAGTCTACATCAGAATTTGCAGGTATTTTTCTTAAAATATCATACAAAACGTTAGCTGAAGTAGTTGTATCCCCCTCAGCAATTATTTTGACATCGTTTATTTCGTCAAAAAAAATTATATCTAAATCTGTCGCAACAACTTCCAATTTTCCATTTTTTGCGCTTAATAAAACATTTGATAAGATAGGTAAAGTATTTTTTTTTTCAACAACTCCTTGAACAAAATTTAAAGATTTAAGTAGAATGTCTCTTTTTATTATGAACTGCATTAATCTTAATTTTCGAGCAATAAACCTTTTATTTGAATTAAATTTTTCTTCATCTCTTCATCACTCTCTGATAATTTTGTAATTGTTTTAACTGCGTGTATTACAGTTGTATGATCTCTGTTAGCAAATCTTCTTCCAATCTCTGGCAGTGATCTTGTAGTCATTTTTTTTGATAAATACATTGCAACTTGCCTTGGTCTAGCTAATGGTCTTGATCTTCTTTGCGACAACATATCCGTTAATGAAATATTAAAATAATTAGATACTGCATTTTGTATTTTATCTATAGTAATTACGTTTATTTGATTAAAAACATCTTTTAAAATATTTCTACAATCATTAATATTTAAAACTCGTTTATGTATTCTTCCGAAGGCAATTATTCTATTGAGAACACCTAGTAACTCTCTAATGTTGGTTTTTGCTTCGCTAGAAATATAGTGAATCACTTCATCACTAATATTTATGTTTTCTTTAAATTGGGTTTGAATATCGTTAATTTTTCTCTTCACAATGTTTTTTTTCAATTCCAAATCAGGAACGTCTATATCAACAATTAATCCCCCTGATAATCTAGATTTTATTCTTTCTTGCACTCGATCTAACTTCATTGGAGGTCTATCAGCCGATACAATAATTTGTGAGCCTTTTTCTAATAGGCTATTAAAAGTATGAAAAAATTCCTCTTGAAGACTTTCCTTTCCTCTTAAAAATTGCACATCATCTATGATAAAGACTGAAGATTTTCTAAAAAAATCTTTAAAATTAACCATATCATTTTTTTTTATTGATTTAATAAAGTGATACATAAATCTCTCAGCGGATATAAACATGACCTCATTTTCATCTTGAAGCTTTAATCCTATAGCATTTAATAGGTGCGTTTTACCTAAACCTACTCCTCCATAAATGTATAGTGGATTATATCTTGACGTGTGTTCACAAACTTTTTTTGAATAAGACAATGCTACTTCATTACTTGTCCCCTGAACAAAATTTGTAAAACTTAAATTTGAATTAAGTCTGTTGTAGTTTAATATAGAGTCTTTAATTTCTGAAACTTTTGTAAAATCATCAATTTTGAATTGATCATTTTTGACTGGTTTATGTTCTTCAATTATCTTGAATTCAATCCTACTTAAGCTCAATTTAAACTCTTTGACTATCTCTAATATTTTATCTAAGTACCTTGAGACAATCCAATCTCTGAAAAATCTGGTTGGGACACCTAAAACGAGATAGTCGTTAAATTCTTTCTCTAAAGTAATATTTTTTAACCAACTAGAATAAATTTCTTCTCCAAAATTTTTTTTTAATGTGCTTTGTAATTCAGGCCAATTTAATGTTTTCTCTTCTTCGGAAACAAAAATATTCTTTTGATTAATCGATTTGTTTGTCATGATAAAAAAGTAAATTAATCTAAACAACATTATAATTAATTATTTTTCAACAAATTTATTTTTTTTTTTGAAAATAAATTAATTTTGGTTGTAGACTTAGCGCTCTGATAGAAATTAAAAAAAATTTATATCTTTGATTTGGTTGTAGACTTAACGCTGAGATAGAAATCTTGAGAAATAATTACAACTTCAAAAAGAAAATTATTCTATATTTAGTTTTTTAAACTACATGAGCTAAATGAAATTTTAATTAAACAACTTTAAATTGTTATCAAACTAGTTTAGATTTTTTTTGATATTTTTGAAATTTTTCTAGCTGCAGTTTTTTTGTTTGCAATGCCAGTCTTAGCAACCTGCATTAGAATTGATTGAAATTTTGGAAAGTAATCTTTAGCTTTTTTCTTATCACCTTTTTTGATTAAAGTTTCCATATGTTTTACAGCAGATTTAAATTTACTCTTACGGATTTTGTTTACAGAGGTCTGTCTTTTAACTCTTCTCACTCTTCTTATGGCTGATTTAGTATTAGGCATTGCTGCAAGAGTGTATATATGCCAACAATTTAACGGTCAACTTAATATTTTTGGCATAAATTGCAAAAAAAAGTCGATCTATTGGATATTTTTACTCTTTGTATTGTCGCTCTACAACCTCTGCGGCTACAATTTTTACCGTGCTTTCCGTAAACGTTAAAAAATAATTGGAACTTGCCAGATTTTCCATCTGAACTACTAAAATCTTTAATTGATGATCCCCCAAATTTAATGGCCTTTTTTAAGACGGACCTTGAAAACTTGATTATATTTACCATGTCTTTTTTTCTTAAGTTTCGCACTTTTTTTTTAGGGTTAATCTTACTTAAAAAAAGAATCTCATTAACGTAAATATTACCAAGTCCAGCTATGAATTTTTGATCCATTAACAAATCTTTAATTTTAATATTTTGACGTTTTTTTTTAATTTTTTTAAAGTACTCAATATTTAAAGAATTTGCGAAAGGCTCTGGACCTAATTTGCTGAAATGATTTGATTGATTAATATTATTAGTCTTAATTATTTTAATATAGCCAAATTTTCTTACATCATTGTAAATTAACTTTACACCTCTATTCATAAAGAAAATAACATGATCGTGTTTTTCATCTAATTTGTCTTGATCATAATAGAAACTTGTCTTAATTATTTTTTTTTTTCCATCAATAATTGTTAGTTTACCAGTCATACCCAGGTGAAAAATTATACTTTCGCCGTTATCTAAATTAAATATAATATTTTTTGATCTTCTTTTAATATTGTTGATATTGCGACCAATTATTTTTTTAATATATCTTTTGTCAATTTCGTATCTTAGTTTTTTGTTAATAATCGATACATTAGTGAATTTTAATTTATTTATTCTTTTTTTTAGTGACTTTTTAACAACTTCAACTTCTGGTAATTCTGGCATATAATTTAAATATGGAAATTAATAAAGGTGAAAAATCCAAACTAGTCAATAGTGTTTTTAATGATGTTTACAATAATTACGATTTGATGAATGATATAATGTCGTTTGGCATTCATAGAATTTGGAAAAAGAACCTTATAGATTGGGCAAAGCCTTCTAGAAATAGTAAAGTTATTGACGTAGGTGCCGGGACTGGTGATATTTCAAAATTATGTTCGCAGAATACAGGTAATAAATGTGAGATTTACTGTGCAGAGCCAAATATCAAAATGCTAAATGAGGGAAAAAAAAGATTAAAAAAATATTCTAATATAAAATGGTTTAATGCGTATGCTGAAAAATTACCATTTGATAGTGAAATTTTTGATATTTATTTTATTAGTTTTGGTATTAGAAACGTTAACGATATTGATAATTCTTTAAAAGAGGCGTATCGTGTTTTAAAAACGGGAGGTAGATTTTTTTGCTTAGAATTCTCGAAAGTAGAAAACGAATTTTTAAATTCCGCTTATAGAAATTACAGCAAAATAATACCATCTATAGGTAAATTAGTTACAGGCAGCAAAGCATCATACAGTTATTTAATAAAAAGTATTGAAGAATTTTACAGTCAAGAAGAACTTGTAGATAAAATGATCTCTAATAATTTTTCTAAGGTTGAATTTAGAAATCTATCAAATGGAATAGCTGCAATTCATACTGGTTGGAAAATTTAAATGATAGGTAGATTGATACAGCTATTCAAAATTGCAAGGAAATTAGCTTCATCTGGTGCGCTCGATACGATTGATCAAATCTATAAAATTCCATTTTTTTTAAAAATTTTTTTTGAATTGCTGTCAGTAGGATCAGTTAAAAAAAAGGAAAATAACTCAAAAACAAGAGGGGAAAAACTATGTGATGCTTTAGAAGGTATGGGAACCACTTTTATTAAGTTGGGACAATTTCTTGCAACAAGACCAGATATAATTGGAAAAGAATTAGCTAATGACTTGGAGAAATTACAAGACCGGCTACCTCCCTTTGAAATGGAAAAGGCAAAACAGATTTTAAAAAATGAAATAGGTCAAAAACAATACGATGATATAATTGAATTATCAAAACCAATTGCTGCAGCATCAATAGCGCAAGTCCATTTTGCGAAAATTAAATCTGATGGAAATAATAAGGAAATAGCTATTAAAATTTTAAGACCTAATATTGAAAAAGTTTTTAATGAAGAGTTAGATGCTTTAATGCTTTTTGCATCAATTATTGAAACATTTATTAAAAAAGCAAGACGATTGAAATTAGTTGAAGTCGTTCATTTATTGAGAGAAATAACTAATATTGAAATGGATTTAAGATTTGAGGCCGCAGCTGCTAATGAACTATATGAAAATACTATAAATGATAAAGGATTTAAAGTTCCAAAAATTTATTGGCCATATACCTCCAAAAAAGTTTTAACATTAGACAGGGTTAACGGTGTTTCAATTAGAGAGCTTGATACTTTAAGGAGTAAAGAAATAAATCTCAAAAGTGTAGCTCAGAATTTAATTCAACATTTTTTACGACAAGCGGTAAGAGATGGTTTTTTTCATGCTGATATGCATCAAGGCAATCTTTTTGTCGATAATGATGGAAATATTGTTCCAGTTGATTTTGGAATAATGGGAAGACTCGATAAGAATAATAAAAAATATTTAGCTGAAATTTTGTACGGATTTATACAAAGAGATTATGTGAAAGTAGCCGAGGTTCATTTTCAAGCAGGTTTAGTGCCTAAAACAGCTTCAAAAGAGGAATTTGCTCAAGCATTAAGGTCTGTAGGTGAGCCGATATTTGGACAAAATATTAAAGATATTTCAGGAGGAAATTTATTAGCACAGCTGTTTGAAATAACAGAAAAATTTAATATGCCTACGCAAACACAATTAATTTTATTACAAAAAACAATGGTAGTAGTTGAAGGAGTTGCCAGAAGACTCTATCCTGAAACTAATATTTGGAATGTTTCAAAACCAATTTTACAAAATTGGTTAGAAAATTTAAAAGGACCAGAGGCTAAGATAACCAGCGCTATTGATACATCCTCAGAAATTTTAAAAAGAATTCCTGACTTCCCCAAAATTATGGACCAAGCAAATTACGCTCTTCAATTGATTGCTGAAGGCAAATTAAATATATCAAGCAATGGATCCAGTTCATTGCAACTTGAAAAAATAAAGATAAAAAACTTTAGAAATAATGTTATAATTTCTATATTAAGTGTTGTAATTGTGAGCCTATTAGTATTTTAATAATAAAATGGAAATTAAAAAGAAAATATTATTAATTGTTGGTGGAGGCATTTCTGCTTACAAAGCTTTGGATTTGGTAAGATTATTAAAGAAAAATAATTATGAACTAAAAACTGTTTTAACAAAAAGTGGAAAAGAATTTGTAACACCACTGTCATTAATTTCTCTAACCGGTGGGAAGGTTTATGAAGATATTTTCGACAAAACTAACGAAGCTGAAATAGATCATATATCACTATCAAGATGGGCAGATTTAATATTAGTGATACCAACAACTGCAAATTTTATTAGTAAATTAAGTTATGGAAAAGCAGATGACTTGGCTTCGACTTTAATCTTGGCGTCTAATAAAGATGTTTTTCTTGTGCCAGCAATGAACGTTAGAATGTGGTCACATGCTGCAACAAGAAGTAATTGTGAAACACTTAAGGGATATGGCTATAAATTTATAGGGCCTATCAAAGGTGAGATGGCATGTGGAGAGTATGGAGATGGGAAAATGTCAAGTCCTAAAGAGATATTCGGTGTAATAAGAGATTATTTCAATAATAAAAATATTTTAAAAAAAAATAATTTTAGCGCAATTGTGACAGCTGGACCAACAAGAGAATATATAGATCCGATAAGATATTTATCAAACGAGTCAAGTGGAAAACAAGGTTGTGAAGTTGCTTTGGCTTTAAGTAAAGCTGGGATAAAAACAACTTTAATTTTGGGACCAACCAATATGCAACCTTTAAATGGTATAAAAATAGTTAATGTAAAATCAGCTGAAGATATGTTCTTAGCTGTAAAGAAACATTTACCTGCTGATATTGTCGTATGTTCAGCGGCTGTAGCTGACTTTAAACCAAAAAAGTTTATTAATAAAAAGCTTAAAAAAGGTTCGAATTTTAAAAGTCTTAATCTTGTAAAAACGTATGATATTTTAGAATTTTTAGGAAAAAACAATAAACACAGGCCCAAAATAGTAATTGGTTTTTCCGCTGAAACAGACAACTTAATACAAAATTCAATTAAAAAATTGAGGGAAAAAAATAGCGATTTTATTATCGCTAATGATATCTCGCAAAAAGGAGTGGGTTTTAATGCTGATTACAATGAAGTTTCAATTATTGATCAAAAAGGAAATGTTGAAAAAATTAAAAAAAGTAAAAAAAGTTTTATTGCTACAGTCATAGCTGAAAAAATAATTAAAAGATTATTAGTTGATGACAAAAATTTTAATTAAAAAGATATCAAAAAAAGCAAAAATACCCAAATATGAAACTGATGGAGCGTCTGGTTTGGATATTTCAGCTTGTTTAGAAAAAAAAATAATAATTAAACCTGGTGAGAAATATATAGTTCCTACTGGAATTGCTGTAGCGATTGAAAAAAACTATGAAATACAGATACGACCTCGATCAGGTTTAGCTGCAAAAAATTCAATATCAGTATTAAATAGCCCTGGAACAATAGACTCTGATTATCGAGGTGAAATTAAGGTTATTTTAATAAATTTAGGGAATAACAATTTTGAAATAACAGACGGTTTAAGAATTGCCCAAATGGTTCTTTGCCCAGTTATTAAAGCTAGCATAGAAGAAGTTCAAGATTTAGATGCTACGGACAGAGGAAAGGGAGGATTCGGTTCAACAGGTGTTTAAAAATAAAATTTCTACCTCTGATTATAAAAAATATTCAAAACAAATTATTCTTAAAAAATTTGGTATTATTGGACAAAAAAAAATATTTTCTTCAAAAATTCTAATAGTTGGCATGGGTGGGTTGGGATGCCCTTTATCAATTTACTTAGCAAGCCTTGGTGTAGGCAATTTAGGCATAGTAGACAATGACAAGGTAGAATTGTCTAATTTAAATAGACAAATTTTATACACTCAGAAAGACTTAGGAAAATTCAAAGTTGAAGTTGCACGGAGAAGAATAAGAAAACTTAATACTAAAATTAGTCTTAATATTTATAAACTCAAACTTGATAAGAAAAATATAAATAAAATTTTTAGCAATTATGATATAATCTGTGATGGCACTGATAACTTTGAAAGTAGATTGTTAATTAATGATTTTTGTTTAAAGCAAAATAAAGTTTTAATATCTGCGGCTGTTAGTGGATTTGATGGACATCTTTTTAAATTTAACTTTAAAAAAAAAATACCTTGCTACAGATGTTTTATGCCTGATATACCAGAAATAAATTATAACTGTGAAACGGAGGGTGTGATTCCCCCTTTAACAGGTATACTTGGAACATTGCAGGCCAATGAAGTGTTAAATACAATATTAAATTTTAATTCTGATCTAGAATCAAAATTTTTAATTTTTGACTCTAAAAAAATGAATTTTAGAAAAGCCAAAATTCAAAAAAATAAAAATTGTATTAATAAATGTTAAGATTGTTGATTATTGTTTTATTAACGTTTAGCACGAATTCTTACTCTAGTGATGAATATTTTTTAACATTAAGAAATAACGAAGTAAATTTAAGACTAGGTCCTTCATTTGAATATCCTATCAAAATTATTTATCAGAAAAAATATTTACCTGTACTCATACAAGACAAACTAGATAATTTTAGAAAAGTTCGCGACCACGACAATAACACGGGTTGGATACATCTTTCTCAATTATCTAAAAAAAAAGCTGCAATTACTGTTATTGATGAGACAATATTATTTAATAGACCAACTATTTACTCAAAGCCGCAAGCTAAAATTTTAAAAGGAAGATTGTGCATCATTTCAAAATGTAAGGAGAAGTGGTGTAAAATCAAAACTGGTTCTTACAAGGGATGGATTAAAAAAGAAGCACTTTGGGGAAGATTATAACTTCAAGCTATTTTGATAATTTTGATGCCCAAAATTTATCTAACAAAAAATACCAAACTGTGTTGGCTAATGGTTCTACTATAGCGTCTGTTAAAGCAATGGCAAATGAAACGTCTGCTACTAGCATTAAAACTGTAATTGCGATAGCAAAGTGACCAATCGTATATACTAGTGTTCGTAAGAGTGAGCCTTTATTATTCTCATAAATTCTTTTGGCGGCGCCATGTATGCCTTGTGTAAATTCAGTCATATTAATGGAATTTTTTTAAATTTGCTCTGTCAGCATTCATTATTTTCGTCCATACAGTAACAAAATCTTTTACAAATTTTTCTTTATTATCGTCTTGAGCATATACCTCGGAATAAGATCGAAGTATCGAGTTAGAGCCAAACACTAAATCCGCTCTGGATGCGGTAAACTTAACTTTATTTGTTTTACGATTAATAATATCGTAAGAGTTTTTACCTGTTGGTTTCCAAGTATATTTCATATCAACCAAATTGATAAAGAAATCATTTGTTAAAGTTCCGACTTTATCAGTAAATACACCTTTGTTTTTAGCAGTCTCATGGTTTGTTCCTAACACTCTCATTCCTCCAACCAAACAGGTCATTTCTTGAGCGGTGAGCCCCATCAAAGAAGCGCGCTCTAATAAAAGCTCCTCAGGCATCACTGAATAATCTGATTTTACATAATTTCTAAATCCATCATGCAATGGTTCTAGCCACTTGAAATTCTTAATTTCCGTTTGCTCCTGAGAACAGTCTCCTCTCCCAGGATAAAATGGAACTTTCACTTTAGAGCCAGCTTTTTTTATTGCTTTTTCAAGCCCTACATTTCCTCCAAGGATAATTGTGTCAGCAACTGTCGCACCCGTTTTTTTTGCTATAACCTCTAAAACTTTTAATATTTTAGAGAGTTTTTTGGGCTCATTAGCTTCCCAATCCTTCATAGGTGCTAAGCGAATTCTTGCCCCATTAGCTCCTCCTCTTTTATCGGTTCCTCTATAAGTTCTAGCGCTATCCCAAGCTGTTGTGATTAGATCACTTGAGCTTAGTTTGCTAGCTGCAATCATTTTTTTAACTTTAGCTACGTTATACTTCTTTTTTGGAGAGTTAACATTACCTTGCCAAAGAAGATCTTCTTTAGGCGCCCAAGGACCAATATAATTTTCTTTATTTCCCATTGTTCTATGGGTTAGTTTAAACCAGGCTCTAGCAAATGAGTCCTCAAAAAATTTAGGGTCTTTGTAAAATCTTTCTGAAATTTTTCTGTATTCTGGATCCATAGCCATAGCCATGTCTGCGTCAGTGAACATTAGTCTCGCTTTTTTTGTAGGATCGCCTAGGTCAACTGGTTTCTTTTCTTCTTCAAGATTTACAGGTTCCCACTGCCATGCTCCAGCAGGACTTTTTTTACTTTCCCACTCGTAATTTAGTAAAAGATCCAGGTACTGATGGTCCCATTTATCAGGATTAGTTGTCCAGGCTCCTTCAAGACCAGAGGTAATTTGATTAACTCCAGTTCCGTTTTTCTGATTCCATCCGAATCCTTGTTCGTGAATATCAGCTCCTGCGGGTTCTGGACCTAAATTAGCTGGATCACCATTACCATGGGCTCTACCTATAGAGTGGCCGCCAACAGTAAGTGCTGCTGTTTCTACATCATTCATTCCCATTCTTCCAAAAGTTTCTCGAACGTCCATCGCTGTTCTTACTGGATCTGGTTTACCCTCTACGCCCTCAGGATTTACATAAACAAGTTGAAAATGTGATGCTGCAAGTGGAGCCTCTAGAGAAGAACGATCTTGCGGATCACCATATCTATTGACAGCTAACGGAACTGTTTCTTTGCCCCAATAAACATCCTTTTCAGGTCCCCATATATCTTCCCTACCAAATGAAAAACCAAAAGTTTTAAATCCTGCTTTTTCATAGGCCATAGTTCCAGCTAGAACCATTAAGTCTGACCAACTTAATTTATTTCCATATTTCTTTTTAATCGGCCAAAGAAGACGTCTAGCTTTATCTAAATTTGTATTGTCCGGCCAAGAATCTTGTGGAGAAAACCTGTGAGAACCAACATTTGGTCTACCATCAAATTCTCTGTAAGTTCCTACTTGATGCCAAGTCAATCTTACCATTAAGCCAGTGTAGCTTCCTAAGTCTGCTGGCCACCACTCTTGGCTATCGGTCATTAATTTGAGCAAATCTTTTTTTAAAGCTTTAAAATTTAATTTCTTTACTTCTCTCCTGTAGTTAAATCCTGGGAGAGGGTTAGTTTTGGTGTCATGTTGATGCAAAATATCTAAATTTATACTATTTGGCCAAAGTCTTGCAGTGTTGGACTCGCCCGCTTTTGTAATTCCACCGTGCATCACGGGGCATTTGCTATTTCCATTTTTTTTAAATTCTGTACTCATAATTATTCGGATCTATAGTTTATAATAATTCTAAACTAGAAAGTCAATAAAGATAATTATTTTTGAATTCTGATTACAACTTCGAGATTTTTGATTTTTTTACCTTTTGGAGGAGTCGGAACCTTGCTTAATTTTATTTGGCTATAATGAATATCAGTAAGTTCTTTGCTTCCTTCATCGTAAAAGTGATGGTGCGACTTAGTGTTCGTATCATAATAACTTTTATTTTTACTAGTTAAAATTTCTTTTAAATACCCAGCGCTAGTAAATGCTTCGACTGTATTATAGATTGTTGCTAAAGAAACTTTCATACCTTTATTTTTATTTATTTTTTTATTTAATGTCTCAACTGTAAAATGAAAAGTTTTTTCTCTATTGAATAAAAACTGACAAATTTTTAGCCGCTGTTTTGTGGGTCTAAGATTTGATGATCTTAGTTTTTGGACGTACATTTTTAAATTATTACTGATAATCATTGATTTTGTTTACTTTATAATTCTAAACTATTTATATATAATTACCTACTTTAATCAAGTAAAACCATATTCTTAAAATGAAGCAAAAAAATAGTTATAATTATCAAGATTTAATTGACTGTGGAAATGGTATTCTTTTTGGAGAAGGAAATGCAAAATTACCTCTTCCTCCGATGCTCATGTTTGATAGAATTACAAAAATTGAAAATAATACTGGATCTTTCCAACGAGGATATTTAGAAGCGGAATTAGACATTAAAGATGATCTTTGGTTTTTTAAATGTCATTTTCAAAATGATCCTGTAATGCCTGGATGTCTTGGATTAGACGCTATGTGGCAATTAGTTGGCTTTTACCTTGGTTGGACTGGAGAGCCAGGAAAAGGAAGGGCTTTAGGAGTAAGCACAGTTAAATTTACTGGTGAAGTATTAAAAAAAATTAAGATAGCTACTTATAAAATTAATATAAAAAGAATTTTAAAAAAGGAGGGCGCTGTAGTAGGATTGGCTAATGGCACATTAGATGCTGATGGAAAAGTAATTTACGTAGCAGAAAACTTGAAGGTAGGTTTGTTTAAATCATGAGAAGAGTGGTAATTACAGGTCTTGGTATAGTTTCTTGTCTTGGTAATAATCAAGAGGAGGTTTATCAATCACTACTTAATTCAAAATCAGGTATTTCTTTTGCTGAAGAGTATAAAGAACATAATCTTAAAAGCCATGTTCATGGCAAACCAAATATTAAATTGTCCGATTTTGTTGACAGGAAAACTATAAGATTTATGGGGTCCGGATCAGCGTACAATTATATTGCTATGAAAGAAGCAATTTCTGACTCTGGTTTAGAGGAAAATCAAGTAAGTAATTTTAAGACCGGAATTATAATGGGTTCGGGTGGACCATCTATTGAAAATGTTATTCTCGCTGCAGATAAAACAAGAGCTAAAACTCCAAAATTAATGGGACCGTTTATAGTACCTAGAACAATGGGCAGCACAGCTTCAGCAACACTTGCAGTACCTTTTAAGATTAAAGGCACCAATTATACGATGAGTTCAGCTTGTGCAACTAGTGGGCATTGTATCGGAAACGCGATGGAACTAATTCAAATGGGAAAACAAGATATCATTTTCGCGGGTGGAAGTGAGGAAGTTCATTGGGCTATGACAGCAATGTTCGATGCCATGACTGCATTGTCCTCAAAATATAACGATAAACCTAATACTGCTTCACGAGCTTATGATAAAAATAGAGATGGGTTTGTTATTGCTGGCGGAGCTGGAGTTTTGGTACTTGAAGAATATGAACATGCAAAAGCTAGAGGAGCAAAAATTTATGGCGAATTAACTGGTTATGGAGCAACATCTGATGGTTATGACATGGTGGCGCCATCTGGTGAAGGCGCTGTGAGATGCATGCAAATGGCCATGGCTACCTCTAAAAATAAAATTGACTATATAAATACTCATGGCACATCAACTCCAGTGGGAGATATAACCGAACTAAATGCTGTTCAAAAAACCTTTGGAGACAAGATTCCTAAAATTAGTTCTACAAAATCTTTATCGGGACATCCGTTGGGAGCTGCATCTGTACATGAAGCTATTTATTGTTTAATCATGATGAAGAATAATTTTATCACTGGTTCAGCTAATATTAATGAAATGGATGAGGAAGCTAAAAAATTTCCAATAGTAACAAAAACTGAAAAAGGAGTTTCACTTAATGCAGTAATGTCTAACAGTTTTGGTTTCGGTGGCACAAATGCTGCTTTAATTTTTGAGAAAGTATAATTATGAGTTTAATGAAAGGTAAAAAAGGATTAATAATGGGTGTTGCAAATGAAAGGTCAATTGCATGGGGAATTTCCCAAAAACTTGCAGAAGCGGGTGCTGAACTAGCTTTTACATATTTAGGTGATGCACTAAAAAAAAGAGTTTTACCTTTAGCTGAAAAGCTGAATTCAAAAGTTACTTTTAGTTGTGATGTTGAAAAAAAAGAAGAAGTAAAAAAACTTTTTGAAGATATAAAATCTAAATGGGGTGAAATTGATTTTGTGGTTCACGCAGTCGCTTTTTCTGATAAATCTGAATTATCTGGTGAATATTTAAATACAACAAGAGAAAATTTTCTTAGAAGTATGCTTATCTCTTGTTTTTCCTTTACAGAAATTTCTAAAGAAGCCTCTAAAATAATGAAAAATGGTGGTAGTTTATTAACTCTCACTTATGAGTCTAATAAAGCAATTCCTAACTACAATGTTATGGGAATTTGTAAATCTGCCTTAGAGGCTAGTGTAAAATATTTAGCTAGAGATCTAGGACAAAAGAAAATAAGAGTAAATGCTATAAGTGCTGGACCAATTAAAACCTTAGCTGCATCTGCTATTGGTGATGCAAAATTTTTGTACAAATGGAATGAGGATCATTCTTTTTTAAAAAGAAACGTTGATATTCATGATGTAGGTAATTCAGCGTTATACTTGTTAAGTAATTTGGCAAGCGGAGTTACTGGAGAAATACACTATGTTGATGCTGGATATAACAAAGTAGGTATGCCAGATCCAAAAAATATAACTTAACTTGCGAGAATCACATCACTAAAATGCATTATTAGTAAAGCCAAAATAACTTAAAAAGTTTAAAATTATAATTATGAAAGAATTAAATAAAAAAGTAAAAGAAAAATTTGAGGATTTTTTCGATTGGATTAAAGGAGCAGAATTAATCGAGCTTAAATCCTGTGACACTAAAGAAGATCCAGTTAGACCTGACTTAGATAATAATTTTAGAACAAGTTATGGTCGAAAAATATTTGGTGTAAAATATAAAAATGAAATTTGCGCAATAATGTGTTTTGGTTTTACTAACGAAATTCCCAAAAATGTAAAAGAATTAGATTTGATGACTAAAGATGCTCATTTACAAAGTATTAGGAGAGATCAAAGAGTTGGTAAAATAGCTATTGCCTACACTGTTTGGTCTAAAAAGAAAGGCGGAGGAAAACTCATCGTAAAGGAAGTGTTTAAAAAAATAAAAAAATCAAACCATTTAAATAGATTGGTTACGCTATCGCCATTAACTGATATGGCCAGAAATTTTCATTTAAGAAACGGGGCAGTAGAACTACAAGTAAATCAAGATACTCAAAACTTCGAATATAAAATTTGATAAACTTAAGCTACTGCTTGTTTAATAGAAAGTTTAACTTTTCCACGATCAAACCCGAGAACCTTGACTGAAACTTCATCACCTTCTTTTACTACATCTGTTACTTTTGCTACTCTTTTTCCAGCTAATTCAGAAATATGAACTAATCCATCCTGCTTGCCTAGAAAATTAACAAATGCACCAAATTCCATTATTTTTACAACTTTACCTTTGTAAATCTTGCCTACTTCTGGTTTGGCAATTAAACTCTTAATAATTTCAATCGCTTTACTTCTTGATTTTTCATCTGGTGCTGCTACCGTAACCTCGCCAGTATCTTTTACATCTACCTTGGCTCCTGATGTTTCAACAATTTCTCTGATAGTTGCTCCACCTTTTCCAATTACTGTTGCAATATCTTTTTTGTCTACCTTTAAAGTTTCCATTTTAGGAGTGTGTTTTGAAAATTCTTTTCTAGATGATTTTATAGCTTTATTCATTTCTCCTAAAATATGTTCTCTACCTTCTTTCGCTTGATTTAAGGCCTTTTCCATTATTTCAAATGTAATACCAGTTATTTTAATATCCATTTGCAAAGAAGTTATTCCATCTTTAGTCCCAGCAACCTTAAAATCCATATCACCTAGATGATCTTCATCTCCCAAAATGTCTGATAAAACGGAAAAATTATCACCCTCTTTTATAAGTCCCATTGCAATACCAGCTACAGGTTCCTTTATTGGAACACCAGCATCCATCAATGACAGCGAAGTTCCACAGACTGTTGCCATAGAAGAAGAACCATTAGACTCTGTAATTTCTGAAACTACTCTTAAAGTATAAGGGAAATTTTCTTTTTTTGGTAATGAGGAATTTATAGCTCTCCAAGCTAATTTTCCATGACCTATCTCTCTTCTACCTGTTCCTATTCTTCCACACTCACCCACGGAAAATGGTGGAAAATTGTAATGTAGCATAAAGTTAGACCTTTGCATTCCGTCTAGGCTCTCTAATCTTTGCTCATCATCAGACATACCTAATGTAGTTACAACTAAAGCTTGGGTTTCACCTCTTGTAAATAAAGCTGAGCCATGAGCCCTAGGTAGTAAACCAACTTCACACTGAATTTTTCTAACATCTGCAAGACCCCTGCCATCAATTCTTTTTTTATCTTTTAATATTGCTGTTCTCACAATATCTTTTTCTAAAGATTTTAATTGAGCCATGGCCTGGTTTTCAGTTACATTATCGTCTTCAGCAAACATTTCTTTACATTTTGCATCAATTTCTGAAATTGATGTAGACCTTTTTTTCTTATCAACTTCTTTAAATGCTTTTCTTAGAGATTCTTCAAAACTTTTAGCTATTTGTTTTTTTATATTTGAATGATCTAATTCTTCTATTTCCCACTTAGGTTTCCCAGCTTTTTTGCTTAAATTCTCAATAGCTTTAATTATAGGAACAAAATTTGAATGACCAAATTTTACAGCATCCAACATTATTTTTTCAGACAAACCAGATGTTTCGGACTCCACCATTAAAACTGCATCTTTAGTTCCAGCTACGACTAAGTCTAGTTTTGACTCTTTTAACTCTTCTGGTGAAGGATTTAACAAAAATTTATCATCTTTAAATCCTACTCTGCTAGCACCTATTGGTCCTTGAAAAGGTAAACCTGATATTGCTAAAGCTGCGGAAGAGGCAATTATCGATAATATATCTGGATGATTTTCTCCATCATATGACAATACGGTAGGTAAAACTTGGACTTCGTTCATAAAACCAGAGGGAAATAATGGTCTTATTGGCCTGTCAATTAGTCTTGAAATTAATGTCTCGGACTCTGTTGGTCTAGCTTCTCTTTTAAAATACCCACCAGGAATTTTACCTGCTGCATAAAATTTTTCTTGATAATTTACTGACAAAGGAAAATAGTCTTGTCCTTCATTAACTTTTTTTGCACCAACCGCTGTTGCAATAACTACTGTTTCACCACAAGTAGCGATAACAGCTCCATCTGCTTGCCTTGCAACTTTTCCTGTTTCTAATGAGATTTTTTTTCCATTTATTTCGATTTCTTCTTTATGTATTTTGAACATTATTTCCTTAAATTTAGTTGTTTTATTATTTTCTCATAAGACTTCGGTTTTTTTCTTTTTAAATAGCTTAGCAATTTTTTTCTTTTATTAACCGATTTAGCTAAACCCATTGTAGAATGTTTGTCTTTTTTAAATTTCTTAAAATGATCAGATAGTTTTTGTATCTTATTACTGAGCAAACCTATTTGGATCTCTGCTGAACCAACGTCCTTTGAGTTGATTGCTAAAGTTTTAATTAAATCTTTTTTTTTCTGTATCATTTTTTCTATTTTCTTTGATTAGTTTTTCAATTTTCTCTGCATATTCAAAAGATTTATCTTCTACAAAGTGCAGTTTTGGTAAAAACTTTAAATCAAGTTTTTTAGATAATGCTTTTCTAACAAGATGAGAGTTAGCAGTCAAGACGCTTACTATTTGCTTCATATCTGCGCCTCCAAGGGGAATAACATAAACTCTTGCTGTTTTAAGATCAGGAGTCATTCTAACCTCTGTTACAGTTATAAACTTAGAATTAAAAGAGGTAATTTTAGTTTCATTCTTTATGAAAATTTCACCTATACTTTGTTTTACAAGCTCTCCTACTCTTAATTGTCTTTGTGAAAAACTTTTATTTGAGATGTCGCTCATCATTAAATCGACCTTTCAATTTTTTCCACAATGAAGGATTCGATAATATCTCTTTCTTTAAAATCCATAAAGTCTTTTAGGCTTATTCCGCATTCTAGTCCATTCTTGACTTCTTTCACTGCATTTTTTTCTCTAAAAATACTTTGTATCTCACCTTCGTAAATTACATTTCCATCCCTTACTATTCTTGCCTTAGATTTGTTTTTAATTTCACCATCGATAACTTTAGATCCCGCAATTTTCCCAAATTTTGATATTTTAAATATTTTTTGCACCTCAGCTGATCCTAATAAATTTTCTTTAGTGTCAGGTTCAAGTAAGCCGGAAAGTCTTTTTTCAACGTATTCTATAGCTTCATATATTATATTAAAATATTTTATCTCAATATTTTGGTCTTCTGCAATTTTTTTTGCCTCTCTGTTTGGTTTGATGTTAAAACCTATCAATACAGCCTCTGAGGCCTTTGCTAAAGATACGTCAGTTTCATTTATCATTCCAATATCGGAGAGAATAATTTTGGTTTTAACCTCTGGATGTTGAATTTTGTCAATAGCCATCTTTAAAGCTTCACTTGATCCATGTACATCTGATTTAATAATAATATTAAGTTCATTTTTTTCTTCCTCTTTATCAAAAAGTTTTGATTTATCATTTGATAAAATTTTTGTGCTTGATAATTTTTCTTTTTTGAAATTTGATATTTCTTTAGCTTCATCTTCATTTTCTGTCACTAAAAATTCTGCGCCGGCAAATGTTGTATCATTCATACCAAGTATCTCTACTGGCATTGACGGTAATGCTTTTTCGATAACTCTACCTTCGTGGTCAATCATCGCTCTAATCTTACCCCATGTTTTTCCACAAATAAAAAAATCTCCTTTATTTAGTTTCCCGTTTGAAACTAAAATTGTCGAAACAGGTCCTTTACCTTTGTCAATTTTTGATTCTACAACTACTCCACTCGCCTTGTCTGTAAGTGAAGCTTTTAAATCCAGTAATTCAGCTTGTAGCAAAATACTTTCCTTAAGTTTATCAAGATTAGTTTTTTTAGTTGCTGAAACCTCAACAAATAATGTGTCGCCACTCAAGTCCTCCGCCACAAGTTCATATCGCATCAAATCATTTTTAATTTGAGTAATATTTTTTGATGGCAGATCACACTTATTAATTGCTACAATTATTGGAACTTTCGCTGCTTTTGCGTGTTTAATTGCCTCTACGGTTTGAGGTTTTATTCCGTCATCCGCAGCTACTACTAAGACAACTATATCAGTAATTTTTGATCCTCTTGCTCTCATTTCAGTAAATGCAGCGTGGCCCGGAGTATCTATAAATGTTATTAATTGATTTTTTTCAGTCATAACTTGATATGCTCCAATATGCTGAGTAATACCGCCGTGCTCATCTGAAACAACATTTGATTTTCTCAAAGCATCCAATAAAGAAGTTTTTCCATGATCAACGTGTCCCATAATAGTTACAACAGGAGGTCTTTTTTCTATTTTACCACTCATTTTTTTTATTTTATTAATTTCTTTTGAAGGTGCTTCTTCTATTAACGGTTTGTGACCGAACTCTTTAACAATATATTCAGCCGTATCTTTATCAATCGTATGATTAATAGTTGCTATAACTTTCATGTTTAAAAGAAATTTAATGATATCGCTTGATTTTTCAGCCATTCTATTGGAAAGTTCTTGGATAGTAATCTGCTCAGGAATTTTAACTTCTTTAATAACTTTTTTATATTCCTTTTTTTCTTCTGTATCTGTACTGCTTTTCTTTTCCTTAAGTCTAGCTCTTTTAACTGATGCTAAACTTCTTTGTTTGATCTCTATTTCCTCAACATTAAGAGCTCTTGAGACAGTTAGCTTGAAATCTCTTTTATCAATTGGTGTTTTTAATTTTAACTTACTTTTTCCAGAGGGTTTTTCTTCTTTCTTTATAAACGCCTTAGTTGCTTGTTGCTCAGCAAATTTTCTAGCAAAACTTTTATTTTTATTTTCTCCTTGATTAAATTGGGTAGGACTGAAAGTGGATTTATTAAAGCTTCGATTGTTTTTAAAATTTTTTTTCTTATCTTTGATCACTGAGAAAGATTTTTTTCCCTCATTTTTTTGAAACGACTTAGTGTCAATCTTTTTCTTAAAGCCTGAAGATATCGTCAACGTTTTCTTTTTATCTTTATTATCCATATTTATTTAAAAACTATATTTCTTGCGGACATTATTAGTTGATCCGCTTCTTCTCTAGTCAATGAAAATTCCTCCAAATAACCATCTATTTTGATTTTTTTTCCTTTTACTTCATCATATCCGCCCACTAATTCATCAGTAGAGAGATCAGCAAAATCCTGTAGTTTTTTTATGTTCTTTTGGCCTAACGTAACTAACATTCCTTGCGTCATACCTTTTAAATTTATAAGCGTGTCTTCAACACCTAATTCAATTAACTTCTTTGAAATCTCTTCCTGAACTTTTACTAAACTTTCTTTTGAACGTTTAATAAGTTCTTGAGCTGTATCCTCATCTATAGCTTCGATCTTTGAGATATCTTCTGGATTAGCTTGTGAAATTTCCTCAATACTCTGAAAACCCTCAGAAACTAATAGCTGACCAAGTGTTTCGTCAACTTCAAGATTTTTAATCAGACTTTCTGTTCTATCTTTAAATTCTGCTTGCCGTCTATCAGAATCTTCTTTGTCTGTAAGAATATCAATTTCATAATTAGTTAACTTTGAGGCAAGTCTAACATTTTGTCCTCTTCTTCCTATTGCTTTACTAAGATTTTCTTCACTTAATATGACATCGATTTTTTTATTATTTTGATCAATTAAAACCTTCTGAATTTCAGCTGGTGAAAGAGATTCTGATATTAAAGTTGGCAAATCTTCAGTCCATTTTATAATA
The DNA here is from genome assembly GCA_902553555.1 of uncultured Pelagibacteraceae bacterium. Taxonomy (GTDB): domain Bacteria; phylum Pseudomonadota; class Alphaproteobacteria; order Pelagibacterales; family Pelagibacteraceae; genus Pelagilacustribacter. The sequence goes on along the minus strand of CACDLE010000001.1, from coordinate 78,742 downwards.
TCAATTTTTTCTCCATGTAATTCGTTCACAATAGTTTGTACTCTACTGCCTCTCATACCCACACAAGCTCCTACGGGATCAATTGATGTATCCTTTGAGTAAACACAAATTTTAGCTCTACTGCCTGGATCTCTTGCGACAGATTTTATCTCAATTATACCTTCGTATATTTCTGGAACTTCTTGAAAAAATAATTTAGCTAAAAACTGAGGGTGAGCTCTTGATAAAAATATCTGATGGCCTTTTAACTCTTTCTTTACCTCATAGCAATATGCCTTAACTCTATCACCTGTTTTTAAAATTTCTCTAGGTATTAACTCATCTTTTTTAATAACACCTTCGGCTTTACCAAGATCAACAATTACATTTCCATATTCTAGTCTTTTTATAATACCACTTAAAATTAAACCTTGTTTATCTATGAAGTCATCATATTGTCTATTTTTTTCTGCTTCTCTTACTCTTATGTTTATTACTTGTTTAGCACTTTGTGCAGCTATTCTACCAAAATCAATTTGAGGTAGGTCTTCATAAATTTTGTCACCAATTTTATAGTCATTTTCTACTTGGTTCTCATTTAATGTATTTGCTTGACCGACAGATATTTCTCTACTTGGGTCCTCAACGTTCTCTACAATTTCTAAAACTTTTTGTATGCTTATGTTTCCTGTTTCTCTATCTATTTTCACTAAAATTTCGTTATTATGACCAAACTTTGTAAGCGCAGCTTTTTGTATTGCGCTTTCCATTGATCCGATAACAATATCTTTATCTATAGATTTTTCATTTGCTACAGCCTCAACAATGCGAAGCAATTCAAGTTTGTCTAGTCCACGATTTAACATTTTAAACCTCCAAAAAAAAATGGGCAAATGCCCATTTTTGAAATTACATAATTTTAACTATATTTAATAAATATTTAACCTTTTTTCAAGATTACAATTTAAATAATGATGATTTATCAGTTTTTTCCCAAGAAAACTCTCCATTATCTGTGGGCTTTCTGCCGAAATGACCATATGAAGATGTTATCTCGTAAATTGGCTTATTTAGATTTAATAATTCTCTGATTCCTCTTGGTGATAGATCAAAATTTTTATCTATGATTTTTCTTACCTCTTCAACTTTGTCATTGTTATCCTCATCAAGTTTTATAAAAATTGATAAAGGTTTTGAAACTCCAATTGCGTACGATAGCTGAATCAAACATTTATTTGCAATATTAGAAGCGACAATATTTTTGGCCAAATATCTTGAGACGTATGCAGCAGATCTATCAACTTTTGTTGGGTCTTTTCCAGAAAAAGCACCACCGCCGTGAGGAGCTGCACCACCATAAGTATCAACTATTATTTTTCTTCCAGTTAAACCTGTATCACCATCTGGTCCACCTATAACAAATTTACCAGTAGGATTAATATAAATTTCTTTTTCTGATATTTCTTTTAAAAATTTTTCTGGGATAGATTTTTTAATGTATGGAAAAATTGCTTCTCTAACTTGGTCCTGATTTAAATCGGGAGAATGTTGTGTTGATATAACTATTGATGTTACTTTATTAGGTATCCCATTATTATATTCCATGGTAACTTGACTTTTGGAGTCAGGTTCAATTCCCTTTAATACTCCTGACTTTCTATCATGCGCCATTAGTCTTAAAATCTTGTGTGAAAAATAAATTGGTGCTGGCATTAAATCATCAGTTTCTTTACAAGCATATCCAAACATTATGCCTTGATCACCCGCACCTTCATCTTTGTTGTCCTTAGAGTCTACACCCATTGCGATGTCAGTAGACTGCGAATGTAAATAGGTTTCTATTTTTGTACTTTCTTTCCATGAAAAACCTTTTTGGTCATATCCAATATCCTTTATACACTCCCTAACTTTTGAAATTATATCATCGCTTTTGATATCAGGGCCTCTGACTTCTCCTGCTAACACCACTTTATTAGTCGTTGTTAGTGTTTCGCAGGCTACTCTAGCGAATGGGTCTATAGATAAATAAGAGTCTACAACCATATCAGATATACGATCGCATACTTTATCTGGATGGCCTTCAGAAACAGACTCACTAGTAAATAAATAATTTTGTTTAGTCATTTTTTTTTAAAGTTATAAAGATTAAAATATATGTAATTAAAAGCATAAAAAATATCAAATCATTTTTGTTTTTTGTTTGTTTTTTTGCAATTGGTATTTTGTATTCTAAATTACCAGTTTCATTGATTTTTAGGCTTTTGATAACTTGCCCATTATTGTTAACAAATGCAGTAATACCCTTATTTGCTGATCTGACAACAAAAGAATTGCTCTCGATAGCTCTAAATATTGTTTTAGCAAAATGTTGATAGGGACCTATTGAATTTCCAAACCATGCATCTTCAGATAAATTTAAAACTATTTTTTTTGATAGATTGGTCTTTTGTAGCAGTTCAGGAAATATTATTTCATAACATATTAATGGAATTATCTGAGTATTGCTAAAAGAAAAAACTTTATTATTATTTCCCTTACTAAAAGAACCATATCCCTCTGTAATCTTTTTAAGTCCTATTGTTTCAAAGAATTTGGGTATTGGTAGATATTCTCCAAATGGTACTAATTTTATTTTGTTGTACTGAAAAATTTTTTCGAAATTATTATCAATAGCTATTAAGCTATTAAAAAATAAATCATCTTTTTTGTCTAGTGTGTTTGTTCCAAATATTATTATATGTTTATCGGAAAAATTTTTTTTTATATGATGTTTGTAATTTTCTAAATCTTTTAAATAACTTCCAGATATTGCACCTTCGGGCCAGATAAAAATAGTTTTCTTTTCCTTTTCAGGATCGCTATATCTTATTAATAAAAGAATTCTTTTTTCGATCTCTTCGGTACTTAAATTGTACTTTAATTCAAAATTAGGTGAGATTATTTTAAAATTTATATAATTTTCTTTATTTACATTTTTTAATTCTTTAAAGTTGTTATTAATTGTATAATTTCCATAAATATAATTTGAAAAAAATAAAAAAATTGCGCAGGAAATTACTACAATTTTTTTTTGTGATGTTGTAAAAGAAAGAATTACAGGTATTGTGAAGAAAGTAACACTTAATAGATTAAATGCAAATAAGCCTATAGGGTTTAAAATTTGTAAAATTTCTGTAAACCAAGACCAGCTGTACCCCCATAAATTCCAAGGAAATCCTGAGAAAATTTTAGATCTAATATAATCTATAAAAGAAAATGCTCCGATAAATAACATTACGGAACCTAAATTTCTTTTTAAAAATGGACCACAAATAATCGAAGATATTCCATAAAATATCCCTAGAAATGCAGGTATGGCAACTATCGTCAACGGAATGAGACTCTGAAAAGTTTCATCGAATTTAAGCGAATTAGAAATCCAATAAGTGCCAGTTAAAAAAAAACCAAATCCAAAAAAATAACCTGCAAAAAAAAGGTTGGTTAGATAGGGTTTTTTTCTATAAATATTTTTTGATCGCTTATTGATATCACTCAATAATAAAAATAACGCAGGAAAGATAAAGAAGTTAATAAGTGTAAAATTAAATGGAGCAAAACTAAAAACTGATAAACTTCCTAGTAGTAAAGGTGTTAATAATACCAATAATGTCCTACTACTTCTAATAGTTTGTAAAACTTTCATTAATTTCACTTAAAATATTTTTTTCTAATTTATTCATTTTTTTATAATCTTTATCTTTGGAGTGTTTGTAGCCATATAAATGCAAAATAGAATGTACCCACAGCTCATCAAATCTATTAATAAAGTTTTTTTTATCTAGATTTTTTTTTATCTTTTCAAAGTTAAGTATAATATCTCCAAGATAAATTTTTTCTTTTTTATTTATAAGATTTAATAAATCTTTTTTTTCATAAAAAGGAAATGATAGAACATCAGAAGAAGAATTTTTTTTTCTAAATTTTTTATTCAAATACCTGATATCCTTTTCACCAGATAATAACATTGTAATATAGAAACTAGTTTTTTTAAATAAAGCAATTTTTTTGTTCAGTTTTTTTACTTTTTTTTCCAAATATTTTTTTGGATTGTTTAAGTGTTTATCCCAAGATTTGTTTTTGACAATAACATTAATTTTTATCATCAAATTTTTTTTTGAATGCTTGTATAATTTTAGTAACTAAAGGATGTCTCACAACATCTTTGTGATCAAATTCTATTATTTTTATCTCTTTTATTTTACTTAAAATTTTTTTTGTTTGTACTAAACCCGATTGAGATTTATTAATTAAATCAACTTGTGACGGGTCACCATTAACGACCAATTTTGAGTTCTCACCTATTCTTGTTAAAAACATTTTAATTTGAGTTGTTGTTGCATTTTGGGCTTCATCTAAAATTGCAAATGAATTTTTTAAAGTTCTTCCTCTCATAAATGCTAATGGGGCTATTTCTATTTCTCCGGACTCAATCTTTTTATTAATCTTTTCGTATCCAAAAAGGTCGTATAATGCATCATATAAAGGTCTTAAATATGGATCTACCTTTTCTTTCATATCTCCTGGTAGAAAGCCTAATTTTTCACCAGCCTCTACTGCTGGTCTTGATAAGATAACTCTTTCAACCTTTTTCTCCATAAGCATTGTTATGGCTACTGATACAGCAAGAAAACTTTTTCCTGTTCCAGCTGGACCTAGTGCGATTGTTATGTCATTTTCTTTTAATGCTTTTATGTATTCAGATTGTTTTTTTGATCTAGCTATGACTGATTTTTTTGGAGTCTTAATTAGTTGATCTAGATTGTGTATATTATCTTTTCTATCAGAATAATCATTTTTTTTTACTGATTGTCTAATATCTTGATTCTCTATAATGTTAGTTTTAATATACTTGCTTATTAAGAACTTGATTGCAGAAGATACTTTTAATATATTTTCTTTCTCTCCCTTAACAGTTATTGAGTTTCCCCTAAAATAAATTTTAGTTTTCGTTAAATTTTCAAGCTCTCTAGCATTTTTATTAAACTCACCTAGCACAGCTAATAAGATATCATTACTAAAAACTTTAATGTTAATTGTTTCTTTGTCTACACGTTTTAAACTATAATGCTGCTCAGAGTTTTCTAAAATTGACATATTATGCTGCGATATTTTTTTCCTCTTTTGAAATCTTACCGTAGATAGTTTGTTTGCTAAAATCAGATATTAGCACATTTTTTATTTGACCAACAATATCTATTTTACTTTCAACAACCACTGGATTCATATACTCATCTCTACCAAAATATTTATTTTTACTAATCTCATTTTCAAACAAAGTTTTAGTTTTAATATTTATTAAGTCTTTTTTATAATTTTCTTTAATTTCACTTGCTATATTTTGAAAAATATAAAGTCTATTTTTTGCAGTTAAATGATCAATTAAATCTAAATTATCTGCGGGCGTACCAGGTCTTGGGCTAAAAATATAAGAGTAAACATTTATAAATTTGATCTTTTTTAATAGCTCACAAGAAAGTAAGAAATCATTATCAGTTTCACCCGGGTATCCAATTATAAAGTCACTTGTGAATTGAATGTTTGATTTAATTTTTTTTAGTTTTTCAATTTTTTCTAAGTACTCTTTTATTGTATGTTTTCTATTCATTTTCTTCAAAATCCTATCTGAGCCAGATTGAATTGGTAAATGTAATACTGGCATTAATTTTTCACAATTTTTGTGGACCTCTATTAGGTCGTCTGTTAAATCTTTAGGATGTGATGTGGTATATCTTATTCTTTTTAATTTTTTTATACCTTCCAATTCTTTTATTAAATCAGAAATTTTTTTGTTATCTCTCTCGTAAGCATTTACATTCTGACCAAGTAGCGTAATTTCTCTGACACCATTTGAAACGAGATGATTTGCTTCGCTTATAATCTTATCAAAATCTCTAGAGTATTCTGGACCTCTAGTATAAGGAACAACACAAAACTTACAAAATTTATCACATCCTTCTTGGATAGTTAAAAGTGTTGAAATTTTCTTATTTGAATTTTCTATTGAGTCAAGAAAATTAAATTTTTCAATAGCTGCAAAATCAGCTTTTTCAATTGTCTCATTATTTTTCTCAACACTCATGATGATCTCATTTATTTTGTGATAAGACTGAGGGCCTACGACGGCATCAACATATTTTTCTTTTCTTAATAATAAATCACCTTCAGCTTGGGCAACACAGCCTGCAATTATCAAAATAGGTTTCCTTTTTTGTGAAAATTCTTTTTTAATTCTTCCAATGTCGTGAAATACTTTATCTGTTGCTTTTTCTCTAATGTGACAAGTATTAATTATTAAGCAATCAGCTTTGCTCCGATTTTTCGTAGGATAATAATTTATTTGTTTCGTAATATCTAAAATTCGGTTGCTATCATATTCATTCATTTGACAGCCAAATGTTTTTATAAAAATATTTTTTTTCAAATTATTTTTTGATTTTAGATCCATAAAGTTCAAGTTTATGATCTACAAGTTTATAACCAAGTTTTTTTGCAATACGGTTTTGTAATTCCTCAATATCTTTATCTACGAATTCTATTATATCGCCTGTGTTAACATCGATTAAATGATCGTGATGTTGATCTGTTGAAGGTTCGTATCTTGATTTTCCTTCTTTAAAATCGTGTCTTTCTATAATACCCGACTCTTCGAATAATTTTAAAGTTCTGTAAACTGTAGCTAATATTTTTTTTCATTTAGACCGCCTCGACTGAATTTACTTCTTTAACATAATGTTTCAATAAATTCTGTACGCCTTGTTTTAAAGTCATAAGTGAGCTGGGACATCCAGAGCACGCTCCTTGCAGCTCAACTTTTACAACTCCCCCGCTGAAAGATTTAAATTTAATATCTCCACCGTCTCTAGCAACAGCGGGTCTTATTTTAGTATTTAATACTTCCTTAATTTTAGATATGGTCTCATTTTCGTCGGGATTGTTATTTTCTGATTTACTAAATAAAATTGGTTCATTATTTTTTTCTAAATAATCATTTAAATGAGAAATAACCATTGGTTTTAAGCTATCCCATGAAACGTTTTTTTCTTTTTTTACAGTTAAAAAATTATCAGAAATCAATATTAATTCAATGCCAGCGAAGCTTAAGATTTCCTTTACAAATGGAATATTTATATTACTTAGGTTGGTTTTTCTAAATTCCTCTGTACCAACTTTTGATAAAATTTTTTGAGATAAAAATTTTAAAGAATCTGGATTTGGTGTCTGTTCTACTTGTATCATTGTAGAACATTTATATTACACAAATCCCACTATTTCACGTATCTTTTTTAGGTTTTCCTCAGCTATAATATAAGCTTTTTCTGTGCCTTTTTTTAATACATCTTCTAGGTGTTTTTTATCGTTTAATAATTTAGCAATATTTGATCCTATCGGACTAATTGTCTCAACTAACTTTTCTGATAATTGATTTTTAAAAAAAGAAAAATTTTTACCAGCAAATTCAGTAATTGTTTTCTGAATTTCTTGTTCTGATAATTCTGAATATATACTTAATAAATTTAAAGCCTCAGGTCTTTTTTCGTAATCTTTAATGTTATCAGTAATTGGATCGGTATCAGTTTTAGCTTTTTTAATTTTTTTTACTATTTCGTCAGCACTATCTTTTAGATTAATTCTTGAATAATCGGAGTCTTCTGACTTACTCATTTTTTTTGTTCCATCTCTTAAACTCATTATTCTTGAAATATTTTTTTGTATCAAGGGTTCTGGTAAAGGAAAAAAATTATCGACCTTGAAATCGTTATTGAACTTCTGGGCAATATCTCTGGAGAGCTCTAAATGTTGTTTCTGATCTGCCCCTACTGGTACATGAGTTGCTTTATATAGCAAAATATCTGCAGCCATTAAATTCGGATATATATATAACCCCACACTGGCTTTCTCTTTATCCTTGCCTGCTTTATCTTTAAATTGTGTCATTCGATTAAGCCAACCAACTCTGCAAACACAATTTAAAATCCAAGCTAGTTCAGCATGACCGCTAACAGATGATTGATTAAATATAATGCTTTTTTTCGCATCTAGTCCTGAAGCTAAAAAAGCAGCAGTAGTTTCCAAAATATTTGAATTCAGCTCTTTGGGATCTTGAAATGTAGTAATGGCATGTAAATCTACGACACAATAAAGACAATCCATTTTTTTTTGAAGAGATACAAAACTTTTTAAAGCACCTAGATAGTTTCCCAAATGAAGATTGCCTGTTGGTTGTACTCCTGAAAATACTAGTTTTTTGCTCATATTAATCTGCTTTAAATTTTTTAATATTTAATACTTTAAATAAATAACAAATAAAAAAATACATTATAGCAGTAAAGATTACTATAATTAATAAATATAGAATTTTATAATTGCTTGTATATGCTAAATTTTCACTAAAATAATTGATACTTTGATAAAAAATATAGGACATTATTGAGGTGGATAAAGTTATTTTAAACAGATTTCTATATACGATGGATTCTATTTTAAAATAATTCTTATTGAATAAAATAAACAAATAATAACCAACACCGATCCATGATGAGAACGTAGTAGCTATAGGAATTATAATAAATCCAACTTCTCGAAAAAACATTACACTTATAATTAGATTTATTATTACTATTATTAGTGAAACTCTAAAAGGTGTTAAAGTATTGTCTCTAGCAAAGAAGAAGTTGGCAAATATTTTTAATACCGCAAAAGCTGGTATACCGTATCCAAAATACTTTAATGCCATTGATGTCATTTTGATATCATTTTCACTAAAAGATCCATAACCAAATAATGCGTTAACTATTTCGTCTGAACCAATAACTAATGCAGCTGCAGCAGGTAATGACAATAACACAGATAATTCTAAAGATCGATTTTGTAGTTTATTCATCTTATTAATTTTTTTAGATTTGATAAGTCGACTTAACATTGGCAAAGAGACAGTACTAACCGCTATGCCAGCAACAGCAAGATTTATTTGATAAATCCTATCTGCATAATATAAGTATGATACGGCTCCTGCTTGAAAAGAGGCTATAATAGTTCCAATTAAAATATTTATTTGAGTAACACCAGATGAAAAAATGCTTGGTAAAAGTTTTTTTAAAAAAAATTTTACTTTTTTCCCAATTTTTCTCTTAATAACAATAGAGGGTTTATAGTATTTTAAAGATATAAATATTAAAAATATTAATTGTATTAAACCTGCTAAAGAAACAGCATATGATAAGTTTAAGGCATAATCTAACTTTAGAAAATAAGATAACACCAAGGACAAAATCATAATAATATTTAAAAGTATTGGAGCAGCAGCTGCAGCTGCAAATTTATTTTCTGAATTTAGTATTCCTGCAAAAAAAGATGACAAACTAACGAATGCCAAGAATGGAAAAGTTATTCTGGTAAACTCGACTGCAATATCGAACTTTAAGTTATCGCCTACAAAACCAGGAGCAATTATGTAAACTACAAAAGGTGTAAAAATTTCAACTACAAGAATTACTATCAATAGGGCGAGGGTTAAGAGTGATAAGACTTCATCGGCAAATTTCTTCGCAACAAATTTACCTCTCACTTTTTGTGATGTATAACTTGGAATAAACGCAGCGTTAAAAGTTCCCTCTGCAAATAATCTTCTAAAAGTGTTTGGCAGTCTAAATGCAACAAAAAATGCGTCGGCATATATTGATGAACCTAAAAAAAAAGCTATTAAAATGTCCCTAAAATAACCAAGAACTCGGCTCAACATGGTATAAAAACTAAATACGGTGGCAGAAGACAATATATTCATATTTAAGACAAAATTATCAGTGATATATTTAATTATATATTACATACTCAAAATCCAATGACAAAAAAATCAAAAATTGATCATTATACAGATAAAGAGGCCTTAGATTTTCATATAGGTAATAAGTCTGGCAAAATTGAGGTTAATTCATCAAAACCTCTAATTTCTAAACGAGATTTATCTCTTGCATATTCCCCTGGAGTAGCAGCTCCAGTAAAAGAAATTTCTAAAGACGCGTCAAAAGCATATGATTATACATCAAAAGGAAATTTAGTAGCTGTAATAAGTAATGGCTCAGCAATTCTTGGTTTGGGAAATCTAGGATCACTTGCTTCTAAGCCAGTCATGGAAGGAAAGGCTGTTTTATTTAAAAGATTCGCAGATATCGACTCTATAGATATTGAGATAGACAATAAAAACACAGAAGAAATAATTTCTACAATAAAAAACATTGCGGGTACCTTCGGTGGTATTAATTTAGAGGACATAGCAGCTCCTGATTGTTTTATAATTGAACAAAAACTTAAAGAAATTTTAGATATACCAGTGTTCCATGACGACCAACATGGAACTGCAATTATAACTACTGCTGCATTAATTAATGCTTTGGATATCTCTAAAAAAAATATTGGAGAAGTTAAAATAGTTGTTAATGGTGCGGGTGCTTCAGCAATAGCTTGTACAAATTTATTTAAAAAAATTGGGGTCAAAAATGAAAATGTGATTATGTGTGATAGAAAGGGTGTAATTTACAAAGGACGAGATAAAGTCGATCAATTTAAATCTGCTCATGCTATTGATACAAAATTTAGAACTTTAGAAGATGCAATGAAAGGGGCAGATGTTTTTTTAGGTCTGTCAGCTAAAGATGTAGTAAATCGTAATATGATTAAATCAATGGCGAAAAACCCAATAGTGTTTGCTTGTGCCAACCCTGACCCAGAAATTAAACCTGAAATAATTAATGAAGTGCGAGACGATGTGATAATTGCGACAGGTAGATCAGATTATCCAAATCAAGTAAATAATTTGATTGGTTTTCCCTATATATTTAGAGGTGCCTTGGATGTGAGAGCTAAAGTAATAAATGATGAAATGAAAGTAGCTGCTGCCAACGCAATTGCTTTACTAGCAAGAGAAGATGTGCCTGATGAAGTTGTTTCCGCTTATGGTGGGGATAGACCTAAATACGGAAAAAATTATATTATACCTTCTACTTTTGATCCTAGGCTAGTTAGAAGAATTCCAGCAGCTGTAGCCGACGCAGCGATAAAAAGTGGTGTAGCAAGAAAAAAAATAGATGACTTAGAAAATTATAAAGATCAATTATCAGCTAGGTTAGATCCGTCAATGTCTTTAATGCAAGGAATTAACTCCAAAGTAAAAAAAAGTCCAAAGAGAGTTGTATTTGCCGAAGGTGAAGATGAGAATATGTTAAAGGCTGCAATTGAATTTGGAAAAAATAAGCTTGGTCAGCCAATTGTAATAGGAAATGAAAAAAGGGTAAAAGAAGCTTTAAATAAAATAGGACTTGATGATAATTTCAAGATAGAAATAATAAATTCAACCGATAAACAAAAGCGAGATAAATATTCAAAATATTTATACAAAAAACTTCAACGAACCGGTCAATTAGAAAGGGACGTTGATAGATTGGTTCGTAACGATAGAATAGCCTTTGGTTCTTCAATGGTGGCCTGTAATGATGCTGATGCAATGGTCACAGGAAATATTAGACATTATGCAGCTTCAGTTGAAAAATTAAAACATGTTTGCGATGCTAGAAAGGGTGAACCAATTTTTGGAATGACAATGATCATTTTTAAAGGTCGTACAGTCCTAGTTGCTGATACAAACGTTGAGGATTTCCCTTCCTCAGAAAGGTTAGTAGAAATTTCTAAATCTTGTGTAAGAGTATCAAAGCTTTTTGGTTTTGATCCCAAAGTAGCTTTTTTATCCCACTCAACTTTTGGAAAACCTATTTCTAGAAATACTAAGCATGTGAGAGATGCAATAGAAATTTTAAAGGAAGAAAAAGTGGATTTTGACTTCGATGGGGAAATGCAGCCTGACGTTGCTTTAAATCCTATTTATCAAGATATTTATCCATTTTCAAAAATTGTAGGAAAAGCAAACATTTTAATCATGCCTGCTTTACACAGCGCAGCTATATCTACAAAACTTATGAAATCATTTGGGGGCGCTAAATTAATTGGTCCACTTTTAATTGGATTAGATTTGCCTATTGAGGTGGCGCCATTAAGATCAAGCACTTCTGACATCTTAAATTTAGCGTCTATTGCAGCATATTCGGCAGATGTGATTGATTATAATAAGGACTAAAGTTTATTTCTACTTAGTTCATTTGCGAGATATATAGATGGTATAATTTCCTCCACATCATATATTTTATTTGCTTCAGATATCACTTCCTTTTTTTCATCATCGTCCATTGCAATACCAAAAATATATATTTTTCTGTTAATTGTCTCTAAAGTATAATTTCTTGATTTGGTTATTTTATTTAATATTAAGGCTGTTCTAAGTTGACTGGTAATTAAAATATCTTTTGCGGTACTTTTAAAATTTGAATTACCTTTAATTGTAATCGCATTTTTAACCTCTCTGACTCCCTTTGTTTCCCATGCTAACTTTGTTATTTTTATCTTTTCCTCTGGATCATCAACCTTGCCTGATAAGAATATTCTTCCATCCAAAACCTCAACTTGAATATTAATAAAATATTTTTTTTCATTCAAAGATAGTCTGGCTACAAGATTTTTTTGCATAATTGTATCATCTATTTGCATTCCAATTGTTCTAGGATCAAATGTAATATCAACGCCAGCACCAAACCGAGTTGCAGGAGAACAACCTAAAAGAAAAATTATTATGATTGATATTGATAAAAATAATCTCATTTTTTATATTTTAAGTAGAAATTATATATAATTTTTTTTGGTACATTATTTTTTTTTGTTATTAATTTTATTATATCTTTAACCGTATAGCTTTTTTTGGCGTATTTTTTAACTTGTTTTTCAATTTTGCTATAGTTGCTTGTTGGTAAGTCCTTTTTAATTTTAGGGGAAATAACAATCGTCAATTCACCTTTAAGCGGAATATCAAACATAACAATTTTATCTATATTATCTCTATAATAGGTTTCATGTTTTTTTGTCATTTCGCGAGCAATAAAAATGTTTCTGCCAGAGAAATATTTTTTAAAAAACTTTATATAAAAATTTATTTTAATTGCAGGAGTAAAAAATATTAAAGAATATTTATCATTTTTCAATTTTTTTAAGTTTTTTTCTAGTTCATTCTCAGTTTTAGGAAGAAAACCATGAAATGTGAATTTTTCTCCAAAACCTGATAAGCTCATAGCTGCAGTTACCGATGACGGCCCAGGAACAACAAAGATATTAATATTTTCCTTTATACACTCATTTATAATAATATTTCCAGGATCTGATAGAACCGGTGTACCCGCATCAGATATTAAAGACAAAATTTTGCCCTCATTTAAATATCTTATGATTTTCTTAACGGATTTCTTTTCATTAAACTTATGATAAGGGATTAATTTATTTTTTATGTCAAAATTATTTAATAATTTTAATGAGTGTCTCGTATCCTCACAAAGGATAAAATCAGATTTTTTTAAAGTTTTTATCGCCCTAAAAGTAATATCTTCTAAATTTCCAATGGGTGTGGAAACAATGTATAAACCTTTTAATAGAGATTCCATTTATGTTTAAGTTTTTCATAATATTTATATCATATTTGTTAATTTTCATTAATTCATACTCTTTGGCTGATGAGAAAAACAAAATACTCAAGGTTGGCTTATTGGCGCCTTTTAGTGGAGAATATAAAGATTTAGGTCAATCTATAATGCTCTCTCTTCAATTAGCTTTGAGTGAAATAGGCGATGACAGCATCACTATACTGCCAAGGGACTCGGGATCTAACAATGAAGAGTTGCTAATAAATTCTATAGAGCAATTAAAAGATGAGGATGTAAAAGTAATAATTGGCCCAATTAATTACAAAGACTTTCCAAAAATTAAGAAATATAGCGACTTGGTTTTTATTTCCCCTTCAAATACTGATCCAAAAATTCAAAATAACATTATTAGCATCGGTATTAGTTTAGAATCACAAATTAAAGCAATTACAGAATTCATAAAGAAACAAAAGAAAACTAAAACAATAATTTTATATCCAAAAAATGAATATACTGATTTGATTGACTCAAAATTAAGTAATTTACAATTAAGTAACTATAAAGTTTTTAAATATGATCCTGACCCTAAAAAATTAACTGGAGATATAGAAAAACTTACAAATTATAAACAAAGAAAGATAAACTTACAATCTAGAGTAAAAATGCTTGAGAATAAAGACGATGAAGCCTCAAAAATTGAACTAAAAAAATTGGAACAAAGATATACAATTGGTAAAATTAATTTTGACTCTGTTATAATTATTGATTTTGGGAATAGTCTTAAAAGTGTTTTAACATCTTTAGTGTTTGTTGACGTAGATCAATCAGACGTTCTAATAACAACTGTAAATCAGTGGTTTGATAAAAGTATTTTTTTGGAGAATTCAATTAAAACTTTATATTACCCATCAATTAATCAAAAAAATTTTATTAAATATAAAGATAAATTTTCAAAAGTATTTGGAACAAATCCAAGTGAAATTACTATTTTGACTTATGATGCCTTGGGTTTGATTTATTACGTTTGGAAAAAAAATGACAATAAAATAGATTCTCTCAAAGATTTTGTAATCAAAGACAGAATAAAAGGCAAAATAGGGACTTTTAATTTTAAGAATGGTCAATTTTTGCAAGAACTTGATATTTATAAAGTATCAAATAAAAAATTTAAAAAGTTTTAATTTTTTTTTTAATTTTTTAAAGGCTATACTTCTATGATCAATTTTCATTTTTTTTTGAAGATTCATTTGCCCAAAAGTAATTTTAGAGCCATTAGGTACAAAGATCGGATCATAACCAAATCCCTTGGTTCCAATTATTCTGCTTGAGATATGTCCTGAAATTGTTCCGATTGAAGTAACAATTTTATTATTACTTAACTTAATGGAAAGACTGCACACAAATCTAGCATTTCTATTTCTTTTTTTTTTTATTTTTTTTAATATTACTTTCATAGCTTTATTGAAACTTCCATACTTTTTTGCCCATCGAGCAGAATAGATTCCAGGTCTATTTTTTAAACATTTGATCTCTAAGCCTGAGTCATCTGATAAAGAAACTAAGTTTGATTTTTTATAAAAAAAATTAGCTTTAAGTTCGGAATTAGATTTAAAAGTTTTGCCTGTTTCTTTAGGAGCTTTAATATTTAAACTTTTTGGCGAGATTTTTTTTAATTTTTTACTAATTAATTTGCTTATTTCTTTAAATTTTCCGTCATTATGGGTGCCAATTAATAGTATGTTTTTTTTTATCATTCTGCTCTAGTAATTCTATTTTTCCATATTATATAAATGTGTATGAGCGAATCTAACAAAGACAAACCTATTAATAAAGACAATAAGCAATTATCTGAAGAAGAACCTATTAAAGAAAATACAGATCAATCCATTGAAGAGAAATTAAAATCATCAGAGGAAAAGCTTCTTAGAGCATTAGCAAATTCGGAAAATCAAAGAAGAAGATTTGAAAAAGAAGTTAAAGAAGCGTTCGACTTTGGTGGATTTAATTTTGCTAGAGAAATTTTAACTTTGTTAGATAATTTACAAAGAGCAAAAAAGTCAATGTCCGAAGATGAAGTTTTAACAAAAAGCAAAGAATTCGAAAAGTTTTTAAAAAATTTCGAAATAATTGAAAAGGATCTAATTTCAACTTTTGAAAAGAATAAAATCATAAAGATAGAATGTTTAAACAAAAAATTTGACCCAAATTTTCATCAAGCGATGCTTGAAATTGAAGATGATAAGGTAGAGCCAGGAACTATTATTCAAGAAATTCAATCTGGCTTTATGTTTGGTGAGAGACTGCTAAGACCCTCATTTGTCGGTATTTCTAAGAAAAAAGATACAAAAAACAAGAAAAAAAACTAGAAACATGACTTGTAGAATAATTTTTAGACCCCATATAAAAACTACTAATAAAGGAAAATTATGAGCAGAGTTATAGGAATAGATTTAGGAACAACAAATTCTTGTGTTGCTATTATGGACGGAACACAAGCTAAAGTTTTAGAGAATGCTGAAGGAGCTAGAACAACTCCTTCTGTAGTAGCTTTTTTGGAAAAAGAAGAAAAGTTAGTTGGACAACCAGCAAAAAGACAAGCGGTAACAAATCCTGAAGATACAATATTTGCTGTAAAAAGACTGATCGGAAGAAAATTTGATGGACCATCTGTTCAAAAAGATATAACCAAAGTTCCATATAAAATATCAAAGTCAGATAACGGTGATGCATGGGTAGAAGGAAAAGGAAAAAAATATTCACCGTCACAAATATCAGCTTTTGTTCTGCAGAAAATGAAAGAGACAGCAGAAAAATATTTAGGACAAGCTGTTACTAAGGCGGTTATTACAGTGCCAGCTTATTTTAACGACTCACAAAGACAAGCAACAAAAGATGCTGGGAAAATAGCTGGTCTAGAAGTTTTAAGAATTATAAATGAACCAACAGCTGCATCACTTGCTTATGGATTAGATAAAAAAGGTGGAAAAAAAATTGCTGTTTATGATCTCGGTGGCGGAACTTTTGATATTTCTATTCTAGAAATTGGTGACGGTGTTTTTGAAGTTAAATCTACAAATGGAGACACATTTTTAGGTGGAGAGGATTTTGACGACACTATAGTCGAATATTTAGCTGGAGAATTTAAAAAAGACAATGGAATAAATTTAAAATCAGATAAACTTGCGCTACAAAGATTAAAAGAAGCGGCTGAAAAAGCTAAAATTGAGCTTTCTTCTGCTACACAAACTGAAATAAATCTTCCATTTATTACTGCCGACAAATCAGGTCCTAAACACTTAAATTTAAAATTTACTAGAGCTAAATTAGAAGCATTGGTTCAAGGTTTGATTGAAAGAACTCTTAGCCCTTGCAAAACGGCCTTGAAAGATTCAGGTTTCTCTGCAGCTGAAATTAATGAAATAGTATTAGTTGGTGGAATGACAAGAATGCCCAAAATTATAGAGACAGTTAAAAACTTTTTTGGCAAAGAACCAAATAAAAGTGTCAATCCAGATGAAGTTGTTGCAATGGGCGCAGCAATTCAAGCAGGTGTATTACAAGGTGATGTAAAAGATGTTTTATTGTTAGATGTAACTCCACTTTCATTGGGCATTGAAACATTAGGGGGCGTGTCTACAAAACTTATAGACAAAAACACTACTATACCAACAAAAAAAAGTCAGGTCTTCTCAACTGCTGAGGACAATCAACCTGCTGTATCCATCAGAGTTTTACAAGGTGAAAGGGAAATGGCTGCTGATAACAAGCTTTTAGGAAATTTTGAATTAGTGGGTATTCCTCCAGCTGCTAGAGGCACTCCACAAATTGAGGTTACGTTTGATATTGATGCAAATGGGATAGTAAGTGTTTCAGCTAAAGATAAGGGTACTGGTAAAGAACAAAAAATACAGATTCAGGCATCAGGAGGTTTATCAGACGAAGAGATCAATAAAATGGTAAAAGACGCAGAGGCAAACAAAGAAGCTGACAAAAAGAAAAGGGACTCTGTAGATGCAAGAAATCAAGCCGATAGCATAGTATTTTCAACAGAGAAAAGCTTAAAAGAACATGGAGATAAAATCTCCGCTGAAGAGAAGAAGTCTATTGAAACAGGAGTTTCAGATTTAAAAGAAGCCTTAAAAGGTAATGATATTGAAGACATAAAGAAAAAGACTCAAAATTTAATACAAGTTTCTATGAAACTAGGTGAAGCTGTTTATAAAAGCCAACAAAAAGACCAACCTAAAGATGACAAAAAAGATCCTAACGATAAAGGGAAAGACAAAGAAAATGTTGTCGACGCTGATTTTGAAGACGTAAAAGACGATAAAGAAAAAAGCGCCTAAGATAAAAAAAGGAGCAATTTCTTGTGGCAAAAAGAGATTATTATGAAATCTTAGGCATTTCCAAAACTGCATCAAAAGATGAGATAAAGAAAGCTTACCGTAAATTAGCTTTAAAGCACCACCCAGATAAGAACAAAGGTGACAAATCCTCAGAGGAAAAGTTTAAAGAAGCTAGTGAAGCCTACCATGTATTATCCGATGATAAAAGAAAGACTAATTATGATCAGTTTGGACATGCAGCGTTTGAAGGTGGAGGAAATCAAGGATTTGGTAATTTTGATTTTGGATCATCTTTTTCAGATATTTTTGAAGATTTTTTTGGTGACGATATTTTTGGTGGTAGAAGAGGATCATCAAGAAGAGGTTCTAATAGAGGAAACGATTTAAGATATGATGTTTCTATTAGTCTAGAAGATGCATACTCAGGGCTCAACAAAAAAGTAAATTACACAACATATAAAAAATGCTCTAGGTGTACCGGACAAGGTTCAGAGCCAGGATCGAAACCCAAAACATGTAATTATTGCAATGGACGAGGTAAAGTTAGATCAAATCAAGGTTTTTTTACAATTCAACAAACCTGTCCTGAATGTAGTGGTTATGGTGAAACTATCGGCAATCCATGTAGACAATGCAGAGGAAACGGGAAAACCCAAGCCAAAGAGAGTGTTTCTGTGAAGATACCAAAGGGCGTAGATGATGGAACAAGAATTAGAGTGTCAGGCAAGGGTGAAGCTGGAAGCAAGGGAGGGGCGACGGGTGACTTATATTTATTTATCTCTATTGATAACCATAGTATTTTTAAAAGATCCGATGAACATCTATATTTCGAATTACCAATAACTTTTACAGATGCTGCTTTGGGTACATCTGTTGAAGTACCATCAATTGATGGTGGAAGAGCAAAAATCAAAATTCCATCTGGAACACAACATGGTAAGCAGCTGAGATTAAGAGGCAAGGGCATGCCTTTGCTTCGAGGAAATGGCTATGGAGATTTATATATTAAAATTATAACAGAAATTCCCTCAAATCTAAGCTCGAAACAGCGCGAACTTTTAGAAGAATTTAAAAAATTAGAGACTGATAAATCAAGCCCAATTATTAAAAGCTTTTTTGATAGGGCAAAAAAATTCTGGAAAAATTCCTAATTATTAATGTTTACTCAAGAAATGATATCAGCAATTTTTTTAATTGCAGTATTATTTTTAGTTTTACCATCATTTTTAAGTACCAATAATAGATTAAAACAATTCATGAAAAATATATCTATTTGGGCTGTAATTGTTGTTATTATTGTTGTAATTATAAATCTTATTTAATGAGAAAAATTAAAATTGCAATTACTGGATGTCTAGGAAGAATGGGTCAACAACTCATTAGGTCTACAAAACAAAATAGAGATTTTAAACTAACTGCATTAACTGAAAACAAAAAAGTCTCTAAAAAATTATCTGGAATACAACTAACTCTTAATTCAGAAAAAGCATTTAAGAGTTCTAATGTAATAATAGATTTCACAGTGCCGAAATGCACCTTAGAAGTTTTAAAAATTGCATCAAAATTAAAAAAGAGAGTTGTAATTGGAACGACTGGTTTTAATAAAAAAGAAGAAAACATAATTAAAAATATTTCAAAAAGAATTCCAATTCTTAAAGCTGGTAATATGAGTTTAGGGGTTAATCTTTTAATGTATTTAACAGAAATAGCTTCTAAATCTTTAGGCTCAAAGTTTTTAACTAAGGTTTATGAGATTCATCATAAAAATAAGATAGATTACCCGTCTGGAACTGCGCTTATGTTGGGTAAGGGTATTGCTGATGGTAGGAAAAAAAACTTTTACAATTTAATCGGCAAGAAATATCTAAACAAAAAATCATTTCCTTTTGGTAAAAAAATTAATTTTAATTCCGTTAGAAAAGGTAAGGTCATAGGTGAGCACGAAGTTAGTTTTTCAAGCGGTAAAGAAATAATTAAATTAAATCATGAATCATTTGATAGAGCACTATACTCTGAGGGGGCTTTGATTGCCTCAAAATGGTTAATGCGTAAGAAACCTGGCCTCTATTCAATGCGCGACCTGTTAGATTTCAAGTGAATAATAAGAGAAAATCTAAAATTATTCAAAAAATATTGAATAAGACATATCCTAAAGTTCCTATACCTCTAAATTATAAAAACACTTTTACATTGTTAGTTTCAGTTCTACTATCAGCTCAATGTACCGATGTGAATGTTAATAATGTTACAAAGGAAATTTACCCCAAATACAATCATCCTAAACATTTTGTAAAATTAGGTAGAAAAAAAATTGAAAGACTAATCAAAAGGATTGGTATATTTAGAGTCAAAGCCAAAAGTATTTACTATTTATCTAAAACTCTAATGGAAAAATACAATGGTAAAGTTCCAAATAATTATAGTGACCTTGAAGAACTTCCTGGCGTAGGTCACAAAACAGCTAGTGTTGTTATGTCTCAAGGATTTGGTCTTCCAGCATTTCCAGTTGATACTCATATACATCGTTTAGCGCAAAGATGGGGATTAACTAATGGTAAGAATGTTATTCAAACAGAGAAGGATTTAAAAAATATATTTCCTAAGAAAAACTGGAATAAACTTCATCTTCAAATAATTTGGTATGGTAGAGAATATTGTAAGGCTCGAGATTGTTTCGGTATTTCTTGCAAAATTTGTAAAAGCTGTTACCCAAATAGAAAAAAGAAATTTATGACAAAAAAGGCTTGATATGAGAATTCTAGGTATAGGAAATGCAATTGTAGATGTAATTTGTAAAGTTGAGGAGAGTTTTTTAACTAACAACGGCTTAACTAAGAGCACAATGAAGTTAGTTGATGAGTTGGAGTTTAAGAAACTTCTTGGTAATTTAAAAATAGAAAAAACAATATCAGGTGGATCAGTTGCAAACTCAATTGTTGGCCTATCACAACTAGGTAATAAGGTTGGTTTCATTGGCAAAGTAAATAATGACGATTTAGGAAAAAAATATTCTGCAGGACTAATTAAAGAAAACGTTAAATTTCATTACAATATAAAACAAGAAAAAATTCCAACTGGAACTTGTCTAATTTTAGTAACACCAGACTCAGAAAGAACAATGTGTACTTTTTTAGGTGTCGCGGGAAAAATAAATGAAAAAGATATAGATGAAAAAATGATTAAGCAATGTGATTTAACATTTTTAGAGGGATATTTGTGGGACAAAGGTGATCCACAAAAAGCTTTTAATAAGGCAATAAAAAATTCAAAAAAATCTGCAATGTCACTTTCTGATTTATTTTGTGTAGAAAGACACAAAGAATATTTCTTGGAATTAGTTAAGAATAAATTAACAGTTACTTTTGCAAATGAACAAGAAATAACTACATTGATAGGTGCTAAAAATTTAAACGATGTTATTGATTTTGCAAAAAGTATTAAAAAATTAGTAGTTGTTACTCGAGGTGAAAATGGGGCGATAGCAATTCAAAACAAAAAAGTCATAGAGGCAAACGCCAAGAAAGATTTAAAAATAAAAGATTTAACTGGAGCTGGTGATTTATTCGCTGCTGGATTTTTACACGGTTATATAAACAATTTTGATTTAAAAGAAAGTTTAGAAAAGGGGACGGATCTATCTGCTAGAATTATTCAGCAGGTTGGAGCCAGATTATAAAATTTTTATAATTAATTTCATTGTAAATATTTATTTTTCTTAATTCTTGTAAAACTACCTTTGCCTTTCTTAGGTTTAACAATTCTAGAGCGATATTTTGGAGTCTTTAATTCTTTTGCAAATTTATTTCTCTTTTTCAAATTTTATAACCTTCTTTTTCATTTTTAATGAAAGTTTCATCATCAAATATTTTTTTAACCTTTTTTCTCAATCTATAAATATGTGTTTCAACAGTATGGGTATCTGCTTCGTCTGAATAGTTCCAAATCCTAGATAAGATCTCCTTTTTTTTTGTAAAAAAATTCTTGCTTAAGAGTAATATTAAATCAATTTCCTTTTCTGTTAACTCTAATGATTTTTGATCTTTCATTAATTTTCTTAAATTTTTGTCTAATATATAATCTAAAACTTTTACTGAAGAATTATATTTAAATTTTTTTTTAATAATATTATTAATGACTATTGTGTTTATATGCTCCAATGAAGCTGGTAAATAAATCTTTTCGTAATCTCTTTTGATAATTTTGTTATCTCTCTCATAACAAATTACTTTATTTGATGTGTTGTCATCGAGTATGCTATTTAAATTTGGATTTTTAAAAATATCTTCATGAATTATATAGCCATGATATTTGCTCTTTAGGTCCTCTTTTGAAAAATCATCAGATATTTCTAAAGTAAAACTGAAATATTCTTTCAACTCAATTAAGGTTTTATTAAATTCTTTATTTCCTATAGCTAAAATGATATTTTTTTTATCAACCATGAATATCCTTTTAAAAAACAAATGCCTTTATTTTAAAGATTATAAGGTAAAATGTGCAATTGGTAAAAGAGGAATTACCAATAAAAAAAAAGAAGGGGATAAATGTACACCCAAAGGTAAATTTAAACTAAAATACATATTCTATAGGAAAGACAGAGTAAAAATAAAATCAAGATTAAAAACTATACCTATCAAAAAAGATTTTGGATGGTGCGACGATATCAGGTCTAAAAAATATAATAGATTTGTAAAACTTCCATTTAAATATAAAGCCGAAAAACTTTATAAATCAAATAACATTTACGATATTATAGTGGTTATTAATTATAATATTAATCCAACAAAAAAAAATAAAGGGAGTGCAATTTTCATGCATGTTGCAAAAAGAAATTATTCTCCTACATTAGGATGTATTGCTGTCTCAAAAAAAAACATCATAGATATAATTGCAAGCATTACTAAGAAAAGCTATATAACAATATCTTAGGATCTAGGACCAAAAATAGCGCTCCCTATTCTCACAAATGATGCGCCATACTTTATAGCCGTCATGTAATCATTCGACATTCCAATGCTCAATTGATTAAATTCAAATTTTTTATTCAAATTTGATATTTGCGAGAAGTATCTTTCATAATTAGTGTCATTCGGCGGAATGGCCATCAAACCAATGACGGATAAACTTGTTTCTTTTGTTACAAATTTAAAAAAATTATCTAAATTATCAATTTCTATTCCACCTTTTTGTTCCTCTGATCCTAAATTCACTTGTATAAAATAACTTAATTTTTTTTTTAATTGCTTTTCCCTTTTATCTAATTCTTTTGCAAGTTTTTCGCTATCTAGAGAATGAATATAATCAAATAGTTCAATTGCTTTTTTGGCCTTATTAGATTGCAATGATCCTATCATGTGAAGTTTTATATTATTTGAACTTTTAATGTTTTTCCATTTTTTCTCGGCCTCTTGAACTTTATTTTCACCAAAATGTTTATGGCCGTGCTGTATTAAAGGCTTAATATGGTCTAGAGTGAAAGTTTTACTGACAGCAATAATTTCTGTTCTAGAATTTTCAATTTTCTGTTTAATTTGATTAAAACTGTCTATTATATTCATATGTTTATTTTTAAAAAAAAATACTATTTATTTCTAGAGAATACTAGATCATTTAATTTAGATTTAGTTAAAACTAGATACAAATTGGTTATTATTTATAGGAATGAAGATTCCAAAGAAAGCATAGCTCAGATTAAAAATTACGCTAAATTATGTAGAAGAAAAGGAATAAAGTTTTTTATAGCAAATAACACCTTAATGCTCACCAAGGTCAAAGCAGATGGGCTCTATATATCTGCTCATAATAAAGATTTAAGTTTAATAAGATATAAGCATTTTTTCTACGAGATAATTGGATCTGCACATAATCATAAAGAAATAGTCATTAAATTAAAACAAGGGTGCCAAAAAATATTGGTATCTAGACTCTTTCAAACAAGCTATTTATCTAAGAAAGGGTTTTTAGGTATCACAAAATTTAACACAATAGCAAAAAGGACTCCAGTTGAAATAATTCCATTAGGGGGTATTAACATTAATAATCTATCAAAACTTAAAATGGTTAAGAGTAATTCTATAGCTTTTTTATCTGCAATAAAAAAAAAGCCGGCTAAATTTATTAACCGGCTTTTTTAAATTTTAATTCTAACTAACTAATTAGAACGCTAATGACATAGCAACGATTGTTTCTGTTACATCGTCACCTGATGTGTATGAAGCATTAGATGTTTCAGAGTTAGATAGTGATAAAGTCATACCACCCATCGTGTAAGCTACATCTATTGTATCGATATCCATTTCTACGTCACCTCTTGTTGTAACGTTAGTGTTAGAGATAGCTCTAGATTGTTTCTCTGAGCTCTCTGCAGTGTATGATACAGATAAAGCATCATTTACTGCAAATCCAACTGAATATGCTTCGTTTTCATAGTGTTGTACTAATTGAGTTGCTACTGCGTTGTTCATTCTTTGTGCTGGTGCGTGTTTTGTTTCACCATAACCGAATGATACTGGACCCATTGAATAATTAAATGCTAAAGAACCACCTTCTTTAGTTTGTCTAGCATCTTGGTTACCCATAGCATCAAATTCATAGTATGAACCTGATAATGTTAAACCATCAATTGGCGCCATTGTAACAGCGTATTGAGTCATATCACCAGTTGATTTTGTTCCTACTACTGAGTGAGATGAGTCATTTGCTGTTCCACCGTATCCACCTGGAGTCGTTCCAACTTTGAAAGTCATTCCTAATGGTAACAGGTCTGCTGGAGCATGGTACTGAACGTTGTTTGAACCGCTGATGTTGTTTCCATACTGCATTGTAGTTGTTGAAGCAGCTCCACCACCGTAACCGTTATCAGAACCTACACCGTATGCAGAATTGTCAAACGCATATTTTGTAGATAGTCCACACTCAGATATACAAATTTTGAAAGTACCGTAGTCAGTTCCGAATGAAAGATTTGCATCATCCTGTACTGTAGCACCATCGATATCTTGAGCATATGACCATGTCATACCGTTGTCTAGTTCACCAGAAGCTGATAGTGAGAACTCATTTGATATTCCAAGTCCTTTACCAACACCGTGTGTTCCAGTTGTTCCGCTATTACTTAAGATTGTGTAAGTAGTTTTTACACCACCTGTCACTGCAAAGTCACCAGCATAAGCTGATGTAACTAGCATCACTGAAGAAATAACTGAGAACAATAGTTTTGTTAATTTATTCATTGTTTCTCCTTTTGTTAAAACGTTAATTATAATTAACAGTAGATTTATCTATGTTTTTAAGCTTAATTTGTATTAAAACCTACTATATCAATGAATTCTCTTTATTAGTGTGGTAAAAATACCACATATAAAAAAGCCCCATTTTACTCAATTTTATTGGATTATTGATTACTAATGCTATTATCCGTTGTATCTTACATTTATGAACATAAAATTTATCATTTTAGCAACTCTTTTATCTGTTTTTTTCTTAACTTCTTCTTGCGGAAAAGGTTTTTTTAAGAAAGTTGATACTAGACAAGTACCAATTTCTGGACCTGAAAGAGCAAAAAAAAATGTTAAGGAAGGTCGTGGAGTAAGTTTAGGTTCTATAATAGGAAAAGACGGTAAAGGAACAAACTATGAGTTTAGTACTTCAAATCCTCTGTGGAGAGCTACATTAGATATTCTAGATTTTTTACCGTTAACAACTGTTGATTATTCAGGAGGAATGATAATTTCAGATTGGTACACGGACAATTCTAATAATAAACAAGCTTTAAAAATTACAGTAAGATTTCTATCTAATAAAGTCCAAACTAACAGTGTGAAAGTTACAGTGCATAGGAAGCAATGTTCAGTCAATGAGTCATGTAAAGTCGAAGTTTTTAAATCTCGTATTCAGGAAGAATTAGTAGCATCAATTTTAAAGGAAGCAAGCCTTTTAGAAAAACAACAAAAGAATAATTAATTTTTAGATTGTATGGAAAGACTTAATTTTCAAGCTATTGAAAAAAAATGGCAAACAGTTTTCGAAAAGAATAAATTATACAATAATAAGACAGCAAAAAAATTTTATTGCCTAGAAATGTTTCCCTACCCATCAGGAAAAATACATATGGGACACGTAAGAAATTATACTATAGGAGACGTTATAGCCCGATTTAAATTCTTAAATGGATTCAATGTTTTACATCCGATGGGTTGGGATGCATTTGGTTTACCAGCTGAAAATGCTGCCAAAGAAAATAATTTGCATCCAAGAGAATGGACGGAGAAGAATATTGCAGAAATGAAAAGACAACTTAAATTAATGGGTCTCTCAATTGATTGGGATTTAGAAATTTCTACTTGTGATGAAAAATATTACAAACATCAACAAGAAATTTTTATAGATTTTTATCATCGTGGTTTTGTAAAAAGAAAAGAGAATTACGTCAATTGGGATCCTATAGAAAAAACCGTTTTAGCTAATGAGCAAGTAGTAAATGGTCGTGGTTGGAGATCTGGGGCCATAGTTGAAAGAAAGAAGCTATATCAATGGTTTTTTGACATTACAAAGTTTTCTGAAGAATTGCTTAGTGGTTTAGATATTTTGGATAATTGGCCAGAAAAAGTAAAAAACATGCAAAAAAACTGGATTGGAAAATCAGTAGGTTGTGAAATCGATTTTAAACTTTCCGACTCAGTAAAAAAAATAAAAATCTTTACAACAAGACCTGACACGATTTTTGGAGCGTCATTTATTGCCATATCTGTAGATCATCCTTTATGCACAAAATTTTCAAATAATGACAAATTTATCAAATTCAAAGAAGAATGTTCTAAAACAGGCACCACCGAAGAGGCGCTAGCAAATGCTGACAAAATTGGTTTTGAAACAAAATTATTTTGTGACCATCCTTTTAAAAAAAACCATAAACTGCCCGTATTTGTAGCAAATTTTATATTAATGGATTATGGAACTGGCGCAATATTTGGTTGTCCAGCGCACGATCAAAGAGACTTTGATTTTGCAAAAAAATATAATTTGAAAATCACTGAGGTAGTTGCTGAAAATAAGAAACAACCTAAAAATTTTAATAATCTTAAAGAAGCATATACTGGAGATGGAATTTTAGTAAATTCAGATTTCTTAAATAATATGAACGTAGAATCTGCCAAAGTAAAAATAATTCAAAAAATAGAAAATCTAAAAATCGGAAGTAAGAAAGTTTCCTACAGATTAAGAGATTGGGGGATATCTAGACAAAGATATTGGGGTTGTCCAATTCCGATGATACACCTAGAAAATGGCACTATAAAGCCGGTCGAAAAAAATGAATTACCAATTAAACTCCCAAAAGACATTGACTTAAAGACAAATGGTAATCCATTAGACCATCATAAATCCTGGAAATTTACTAAAGATAAGATATCTGGAAAACCTGCCATAAGAGAAACTGATACCTTGGATACATTTGTTGACTCTTCTTGGTATTTCTTGAGATTTTGTTCCCCAAAAAAAGAGGAGTCGGCTTTCGACTTAGATAAAGTAAATTATTGGATGCCAGTTGATCAATATATTGGTGGAGTAGAACATGCAATATTGCACTTATTGTATTCGAGATTTTTTATGAGAGCTCTAAAAAAAAATGACACGAAAATAAAATATACCGAACCTTTTAAGGGTCTATTTACACAAGGTATGGTTTGTCATGAAACTTATAAAGACTCTAATGGCAAATGGCTTAGTCCAGATGAAATTGAAAAAGATGATGATGGTAATTTTATTAAAAAAGATGATCAATCAAAAGTTATAGTTGGATCTTCAGAGTCGATGTCAAAATCAAAAAAAAATATTATAGATCCGGAAAGCATGATAAAATCTTACGGTGCCGACGCTGTAAGATGGTTTATTTTGTCAGATAGTCCCCCAGAAAAAGATGTTCAATGGTCAAACCAAGGTGTAAATGCTGCTTATAAATTTCTTCAAAAAATTTATAATTTAAATCTTTTAATTATTGATAGAAAAGAATCTCAAGACGATTTGGACGAAGATTTTGAGCTTAAGATTAATTCTTATATTTTTAGGATAACAAATCTAATCGAAAATTTTAATTTAAATGTTGTTATTGCGTGTGTATACGAACTTTATAATCTTTTTAATGAATATTTAAATAAAAAAATAAGTAATAAATGTATGAAAAATAATATAATTAAAGTCATGAAAATTCTTATTCCATTTACACCGCACCTTGCTCATGAATGCCTTGAATTACTTGGAACTAATAATGTTTCAAAATGGCCTGCTGTGGACAAAAAATTGATAGATAAAGAAAAAATTAAGATAGCAGTACAATTGAATGGTAGAACAAAAACAATTCTGGAAGTAGAAAAAAACATTAACCAAAATGATGTAGTTGAAATTTGTAAAAAAAATGTGAAAATGAGCAGAAATTTAGCAAATAATAAAATTAAAAAAACAATATTTGTAAAAAACAAAATTATTAATTTTATAATTGAAATAAAGTAATGAAAAAAAAATGGAACTGCTTATTAATTGTACTTTTATTACTATTAAATAACTGCTCATATCAAAAAATTAACTCCTCTAACCAAGATTTTTACATAAATGAAATAACTATATCAGGTGAAAAAAGAGCAGCATTTTTGATTAAGAAGAAATTAAAAAATAATTTTGTTAAATCTGGAGCTAATCCTTTAAACATAATTATAGATCTAAAAAAAACAAAAGATGTGGCTGAAAAAAATCTTCAAAATAAAGTAACAAAATATCAATTAGGATTAAAGGCACAAACTGTAGTAAGAAACAAAGATGGTGATGAAAGCATAGCTAAATTGTATTCAAATGACTTTGTATATGAAGTAGTAAAAAGATACGCCGATACAAAAGAAAATGAAAAAAATGCTTATAATACTTTAATCGATCAAACTGTTGATCAAATAATGGAGGATTTGAAAATTAAGTTTAAATAGATGATCATTAAAAGTTACCAAATAGAAAATAATATAGACACGATCGATAAACACAAATTTGCCCTTTTTTATGGCGAAAACAATGGATTAAAAGATCACTTAAAATTTAAAATCAAAAAAAAATATAAAGGGATTGAGATTCTAAATCTTTATGACGAAGATTTCAGTAAAAATAAAGATATTTTAATAAACGAAGCAAAAAATGAGTCATTGTTTAGTAAGGAAAAAATAATTTTTGTCAATCAAGCAAATGATAAAATCACAAAAAATATTGAATATTTGATGAGTGATAAGTATCATAAAAATATTATACTCTTCTCTGATATATTGGATAAAAAATCAACCTTACGAAATCTTTTTGAAAAAGATAAAACAGCAATAGCAGTTGCTTGTTATCAGGACAATGAAGTTACTTTAAAAAAGTTAGCCATCAACAACCTTAAAGAATTTACTAATATAAATGATAACCATATTAGGATGATTGTTGGATTTTGTAATTTGGATAGAACAAAATTAATAAGCAACATTATAAAAATTAAAACTTATTTTGATAAAAACAAAATAGACGAAAATGAATTAGAGATACTTCTAAGATCAGATACTAACGAGATTTTTAATGATATCAGAGACGCTGTTCTAACTAAAAATAAGTTAAAATTGAACAATTTACTAAATGATTTTGTTTTTATAAAAGAAGATGCTTATATATATTTTAACTCTATAAACACAAGATTATTAAAACTTTTAGATATATTTAATCTGGTTAACAAAAACGTTAATTTAGATAATGCTGTGGACACTATTAAACCTCCAATATTTTGGAAAGACAAGCCTATCTATAAAAAAATGATGAATAAATGGGATAAATCAAGCGTTCTAGAGGCAGTTAAGTATTTAGGCAAAATAGATAAAATGATGAAAACAAATTCTAACGTGAATGGGCTTACACTAATTAAAAACTCCTTAAATAATATTTGCTCTACGACTTGGACTTATTTTTGAGTAAATTTGAAATATATTCCAATTGGTCTAAATTTTTATACTCAACGACTAGCTTTCCTGAATTATTTTTTTTATTTACAATTTGAATACGATAACCCAATACCCTTTCAAGTTCGCGTTGTACTTCAAATATATTTGGATCAACAGTAAAAGATTTCTCTTTTCTTTTTTTTAAATTTTCAATCGATCTAGCAGATAGTTTTTTTGCAACAATTTCTTCAGCAATAGAGGAAGCATTAGGCATCCCTATAAGAGGACGAGCCTGGCCTGCTGTGAGCTCTCCTTGTTCTAACATAGATATAATATCTTTAGGTAAATTTAATAACCTTAAAGTATTGCTTACATGACTTCTACTTTTAGACATGAACTTAGCTATCTTATCTTGATCATACCCAAATTCTTCGTGTAATCTTTTATAACCTTTCGCTTCCTCTATAATATTTAGATCTTCCCTCTGAATGTTTTCAACTATGGCTACTTCTAATGTCTCACTATCGTTGAGATCTAATATAGTTATAGGTACTTCATGCAATCCTGCTTTTTGTGCAGCAAGCCATCTTCTTTCGCCAGCAACTATTTCATATGTCTCTTTTGATGATTTGCTTTTTCTTACTGCTATTGGCTGTATAATACCATTTTTTTTTATTGAGGCAGAAAGTTCTTTTAGTTTCTCGTCGTCGAAAATTGTCCTTGGTTGATATTTATTACGAGCTAAATCTCCAATCAGAGCTTTCGTTAAATTCTCCGCCTTTTTATTAGTATTTTGGTCTTTTTTTTGGTCACCAAACAGTGCGGACAAACCTTTTCCTAAGCCTTTTTTTTTTGAATTCACGCGGCACTACCAAAGTTATCTTTTTGAATAATAAATTCTTTTGCTAATTTTAAATAAGCTTTACTTCCACTACATGATTTATCGTAAGTTACGCATGGTTGACCATGTGATGGGGCTTCTGACAATCTTACATTTCTTGGTATCACTGATGCGTAAACCTTTTCTTTAAAATAATTTCTAGCTTCCTTATCTACTTGTGATGATAGTTTGTTTCTCTTATCAAACATGGTAAGTAAAATTCCTCTTACATTTAAAGTAGGATTCAAATTAACCTTAATTCTATCTATTGTTTTGACAAGTTGCGTTATACCTTCCAAAGCAAAGAATTCAGTTTGCAATGGAACTAAAATTTCATGTGAAGAAACTAGAGCCATAATTGTTAGCAGACTTAAAGATGGTGGACAATCTATAAAAATATTATTGTACTTACTAATTAAATTAGAATCTTTTTCCAAGATTTCTTTCAGGATAAAGGCTCGATTTTCCTCGTTAGCGGTTTCAACTTCTAAACCAGACAAGTTAACATTTGAACCTATTAAATCTAATTTTTCAAAAGCTGTAGTTTGTAATGCATTGTTTAATTCAATTTCTTTAATTAATAATTTATAAATGTTGTTCTCGTCATCATTATTAGATTTGCCTAATCCCGTGGTAGCATTACCTTGTGGGTCTAAATCTATTATTAAATTATTTTGACCCATAATGGACAGTGATGCTGCCAAATTTATAACTGTTGTGGTTTTGCCTACTCCACCCTTTTGATTTATCACAGCAATTATGTTTGGCTTTCTCATTTTTTCTTTACATCGATAATAACTATCTTCGACTCACTATCTGTTATGCTTTTTTCTAATCTATACCTATAATTTTGTTCCTTAAAAGCTTTTTTTAGCTCTTCTTGTGCACTTCTTCCTCTCATTAGTATTAGTTTATGCCTTTTAATGCATTTTTCACGTGAAATATTCAATATTTGGGGTATTTTCTTAAATGCTCTACAAACAACATAGTTTGAGTCAATTTTTTCATTATTTATATCATTATTAATAATTATCGCATTAATTTTAATTATATTGACGATATCATTAAGAAATAAGCACTTTAAAGGTGACTTTTCATAAAGTTTCACGTGAAAATTGAAATTATTAAAAAAGATAGCTAAAATAATACCTGGAAAACCTCCCCCAGTACCTAAATCTGCTATACTATTACAAATTTTGGGATTAATAAATTTCACTAATTGGGCACTATCAAGAATATGTCTATCCCAAATTGATTTTTCGGTTTTCTTTGATATTAAATTATGTTTTTTATTAAAAATAAGAAGATTTTTGACAAAATCGTCTAATTTTTTTATTTTAAGCTTATCAAATTTAAGATTTTCAAAAAGTATTTTTTTTACATTGGTCTCACTTATCAAGCTGAGGCCCTTTTCTTTGTAGATTTGATATATCCTAATAATATTATAGCTGCAGCTGGAGTAACACCATCAATTCTTAAGGCTTGGCCTAAAGTTTTAGGCTTTATTGTCTTCAACTTAGATTTAATCTCGTTAGATAATCCACTAAATATATCGTAATCAATCTTATCAGGTATTTTAATACCTTCATCTTTTTTAAATGCAGCTATATCATGAGACTGTCTTTTGAGGTAGCCAGAGTAATGAGCATCCATTTCAACTTGGTCATCTAAGTCAGTACCAAACGATGGTAGCATAGGCCATATCTGCCTTAGTTTTGCCATATTTAGATTTCGCTGAGCCATTAACTCTATACCGGATCTTTTGACGCCATCTTGAGCAATTTTTATTTCATACTTACTTGCCTCATTTGGAGATATAAAATTTGATTTAAGATAATCTAAAATGCTTGTTAATTTTTTTTGTTTATCTAAAAATACCTTTGATCTGTTTTTACCCACACAATTTATTTTTATACCTGATGGAGTTAATCTTTGATCTGCATTATCAGCTCTTAAAGATAATCTATATTCGGCTCTAGAAGTAAACATACGATATGGTTCAGAAACACCTTTCGTAATTAGATCATCGATCATTACTCCAATGTATGACTCCGATCTGTCTAAAATAAATTCTTCTTTTTTTAAAATTTTTAGCGCCGCATTAATACCCGCAATTAACCCCTGAGCAGCTGCTTCTTCATACCCAGTAGTCCCATTTATTTGTCCCGCTAAAAATAAAGATTTAATTTTTTTAGTTTCAAGCGTTGGATTTAGCTCCCTAGGATCTACATAATCATACTCTATAGCATACCCTGCTCTTTTCATTCTAACACCCTCTAAACCCTTGATTTTACTTAATATTTTAAGTTGGACTTCTTCTGGTAAAGAAGTAGATATACCATTTGGGTAAACAGTATTGTCATTTAATCCTTCGGGTTCTAAAAAAATTTGATGTTTGTGTTTTTCTTTAAACTTTACAATCTTATCTTCTATCGAGGGACAATATCTAGGTCCGACACCTTTGATGTTGCCAGAGTACATAGCACTCCTATTAATATTATCACTAATAATTTTATGAACTTCATCATTTGTATATGTCATGCCACATGAAATTTGTTTGTTCTCTAATTTAGTTGTTAAAAAAGAAAAGAAGTAAGGATTATCATCAGCGGGCTGCATTTCTAGATCGTCATAATTAATTGTTGAGCCGTCCAACCTAGGAGGAGTGCCAGTTTTAAGTCTACCTATTTTCATTTTAAATCTAGCAAGTTGTTCGCTTAGTCCAGTAGATGGTTTTTCGTCATATCTTCCTGCTGGGATTTGTGTTTCACCTATATGGATTAGACCGTTTAAAAATGTTCCAGTCGTCAAAATAAGTTCCTTACATCTTATCTCCTTCCCACTTTGACATACGAAACCTATAACTTGATTATCATTAAACAAAAATTTTATTACAGGGTCGGCTACTACAGTTAAGTTTTTATAATTTAGTAAGATTTTTTGCATGTGCTTTTTGTAAAGTGCTCTGTCGGATTGTGTTCGTGGTCCTCTAACTGCTGGACCTCTACTTCTATTCAATAATCGAAACTGAATACCTGATTTGTCAGAAACAACTCCCATTACACCGTCTAGCGCATCAATTTCTCGAACCAAATGCCCTTTACCAAGTCCTCCTATGGCTGGATTGCAGGACATCTCCCCAATAGTCTCAATTTTATGTGTAAAAAGTGCAGTATTGACGCCCATTCTAGCAGAAGCTGCAGCAGCCTCACATCCAGCATGTCCACCACCTATAACTACAATATCATAGCTTTCTTTAGCCATGAGAAGAATGTAACGCTCTTAATTAATAATACAAGAGCTATTTTATTTACCTATACAGAAGTCCTTAAAAATAGATCCAAGAATTTCTTCCACATCTACTTTGCCAACTATACTACCTAAATGACGTGTAGCCATTCTTAGATCCTCTGCAGCTAACTCGAGATCTTTATTTTGATCTTTTTTGAGAAATTTATCTATTTCATTCAAACATTCTTTTAATTTAACTCTATGCCTTTCTCTTGTAATTAAAATATTATTATTCGATGAATATTTCTTACTTAATTTTTTTTTAATAAGATTTATTAGTTTATCAATATTTTTATTATTTTTAACTGAGGCTAAAATACTGTCAGTATTAAATTTATGACTTTCTTGGGCTTGAACATCAGATTTATTCAATAAAATTATTGTGTCTTCATTAATCATAGACTTTATTTTATCGCTAATTTCTTTTTTTGAATTATCAACTACTAGAATATTTAGATCGGCCTCTTTAAATTTACTTAACGCTAATGATATTCCTTTTTTTTCAACATCATTCTTTGAATCTCTAATCCCGGCTGTATCTGCCAGAATAACTGGATAACCATCCAAGTTTAGATATGTCTCTATAACATCTCTAGTTGTTCCAGCTTCATCTGAAACTATTGCTACCTCTCTTTTCGATAGCAAATTTAATAATGATGATTTACCAACATTTGTTTCTCCAATAATTGAGACTCTAAATCCTTCCCTGATTTTTTCTCCTACCTTGTTATCATTTATAATCTTACTGATATCACTGTGTATTAATTTTATGTTTTTATGAGCTTCTTTCAGAACATTGTCAGGTAGATCATCTTCACTAAAATCTATTTTGGCCTCGATGAAAGATAGGGATTTTATTAATTTTGATCTTAAATCATCATAATATTTTGAGGCCTGTCCATTAACTAAATTTACCGATTGTTTTCTTTGTAGTTCGGTTTCAGAGTGTATTAAATCCCCAATACTCTCGGCTTTTAGAAGGTCAATTTTATTATTTTGAAAAGCTTTTTTTGTGAATTCTCCTGGTTCGGCCATTCTGCAGTTTTTTTGCCTAGATAGTACTTTAAGAAAATAGCTTATAATTGCGTTGCTTCCATGAACATGAAATTCTGCTAAATCGTCACCTGTAAAACTATTTGGCTTAGGAAACCACAAAATTAAAGCTTCTGGATCAATAATAGCACCATTGCTTGGGTCAAAAAATTTACATAGGTTTATCTCATTTTCTTTAATTATTTTTTCTTTTGAAATTAGCTTACATACACTTAAAGTGTCTGGGCCCGACATTCTTATAATAGCTATACCACATGGGCCTCTGCCAGAAGACAAAGCGAAAATATTCATTAGTTTAAACCTAGGTTTGCAATTCTTTTCGTAATCTCTTTTAATAATTTTGATTTGGAAAAATTATTTAACATATTTTCCTTTATTGGATCTAAATATTTGTTGCTCTTAAAAAATTCTCTTGTTGTGTCTATTCCTAATCCCATTAATAAGTTTTCTGGCTTTCTACTATCCGATAAGTCTTTTGGAATATTAGAATCTTTTATAGTTAAACCCAACCTAAGATTATTGGAAATAAGATTATTTAATTTTTCAAGATCTCTTAAAATTAAATTAAACCCTTGACCTGCTAAAGGGTGAACTACATGCAGTCCATCTCCTAGAATTATCGTGTTCTTTTTGTAATAACTTCTTTTTAGCAACAACTTTAAAGGATAACTTTGAATATTACCCAATGATATTTTCTTTGTTTTTAACAAATTTGAGAGTTTTATTTTTAAATAATTTGAAATATTTTTTTGATTTTTCATAAAATATTTATCTTCTATACTCCATACAACTGAAAATTTATTATTATTATAGGGTAATATTGCAAGAGGTCCTTCTTTTAAAAAAAACTGCTGAGCTCCAATATTTTTAATCTGATGTTTGACTGAACAGGTTATAGAGTGCTCCTTATAATTTTTTTTGATTTCCCTTTTTCCACTTATTTTTTGATAAATTGGAGAGTTAGATCCTAAACATAAAACAACTAAATCATAAGATTTTGAAGACAGTTTAGTAGAAACTTTATTTTCCGCCAGATCGATTGATTTTATTGTTTTTTTTTGGATTTTAACATTGGTTTTTTTCAATAATTTAGTTAAATGTTTTTTAGTCAATCTGTTTTCAAAAAAGAACATTAAATTTTTATTTTCATTAAAATTTAAAAAATTTTTTGTTTGATTATTTTTTTCAAAAAAGAGATTAATTTTTTTTACAGGGTAAAATAATTTTAAATTGATATTTTTTATAGTAGATTTTAAAAATTCCATGTTTTTTTCGGATATTGCAGTAACTCTTAAATCTTTGTTTTTAGGAGATAAATTTTCAACCATTAAATCTATATCCAATCCTTTTTTAGCTAAAACAAGCGCAGATATCAGACCAGTTAAACCGCCACCCACAATGCATATTTTATGTTTTTTCATAATAATGATAAAAAGTAGGTATTACGATTCGATATGAATACAAACTTTTTAAATAGTTTAACAAATTTTTTAAAAAAACGAACCTTTGAGTTTGTGGGATTATTGTTAATTTCTCTAGGAATAGCTTTAACAATTTCATTCGCAACTTATTCACCTGCTGATCCTTCTATAATTTATGGTGAAAGCACCTCTAATATAAAAAATTTCTTTGGCATATATGGCAGTAAAACATCAGATTTTTTATTACAAAGTTTTGGGCTGATCTCGTTTTTAATTTTAGTTACGATTATTTCTTGGGGTATAAAACTAGTATTTGTAAAAGAGCTTAAAAATATTATTTACAAATTTTTATTTTTAACCTTGTATCTAATTTTTGGATGTACTTTTCTACATATTACTTTTGATAATTCATTTTGGTTAATAGACAATGGTAATTCTGGATTTGTTGGAGAATTAGTTTATAATTTTGTCTACCAACATATTCCGATAATTGAAAATAAATATAGTAGTTTTATATTGATATTTCTTACAGTCATATTTTTTACGTTGAGTTCTGACATAAGTTTAAAGAAAATATCAAAAAACTTATTTTCTTTTTTATTTTTAAGAAAAAAAATAGAAAATACTAAAACAATAGAGGAAAATATAATTAACCAAAATAATTTAGCTGAAGACAAAAAGGATATTCAGCAAAGTTTTTTATTTTCTAAAGAACAAACAAAGATAAATGCAATTCCTAAAAAATTTCAATTGCCTTCATTAGATTTATTAGAAAAAAATCTAACAAAATTATCGCCTAAAGATCTTAATAATAATAGACCAGATGCAAAATTTATGGAGGGAATATTGCAAGATTTTGGAATTAGTGGTGAAATAAAAAAAATAAATAATGGGCCAGTTGTTAGTTTATATGAATTTGAACCTGCGGCTGGTGTTAAAGTTTCAAAGATAATAAATTTATCAGATGATTTAGCTAGAAATACAAGCTCTACATCAGCCAGAGTTGCAGTTATACCCGGTAAAAATACAGTTGGAATAGAAATCCCTAACGAAAAAAGGGAGAGTGTTTTTTTGCGAGAGATAATTTCTAATGAAAAATTTAAAAGTAGAGATGTAAAATTACCAATAGCTTTAGGTAAAAGTATTTCAGGAGTTCCTATAATAGGTGATTTAACATCAATGCCTCACTTATTAATTGCAGGGACAACTGGGTCAGGAAAGTCTGTTTGCATCAACACTATTATTACATCTCTTTTATATAAGTTAAGTCCTGAATTGTGCAAATTGATTTTGATAGACCCAAAAATGTTGGAGCTGTCAGCTTATGAGGGAATTCCACACTTATTAACTCCTGTTATAACAGATGCTAAAAAAGCTACATCAGCTTTAGGATGGACTGTAAGAGAGATGAACAACAGATATAAATTGATGTCTAAAGTGGGTGTTAGAAATATTGATGGTTATAATGAAAAGCACAAACTAAAGATGCCTTACATTGTAGTAGTAGTTGATGAGATGTCAGACTTGATGTTGGTGGCTGGAAAAGAGATTGAAAATTATATTCAAAAATTATCACAGATGGCTAGAGCTGCAGGAATTCACATAATAATGGCAACCCAGAGGCCTAGTGTAGACGTGATAACTGGTACAATTAAAGCAAATTTTCCAACTAGAGTATCTTTTCAAGTAAGTTCAAAAATTGACAGCAGAACAATCTTAGGTGAGCAAGGAGCAGAACAATTATTAGGCAAAGGTGATATGCTCTTTATGTCATCTGCAAATAGAATCATTAGGATTCACGGACCGTACATTTCCGATAAAGAAATTATGAACATTAGTGGTGTTCTCCGAAAACAAGGTGAACCTGATTATATTGAAGATATTACAATTGCTACAAATTCTTCAGAAAATTCCGAACTAGTTTCAAATGAGGATGGAGACGAATTATATGAAGAAGCAATTAATTTAGTCAAATCTGAAGGAAAAGCATCGACCAGTTTTCTACAAAGAAAGCTGCAAATTGGATACAACAGAGCAGCAAGAATTATTGATACAATGGAAGAAAAAGGAGTGGTAAGTAAAGCCAACCACGTGGGTAAACGAGAGGTTCTGTAGTTTTGAAAGTCTTAATATTTTTTATCTTTTATTTTTTTTTTTTTAATTTTACAACCTTAAAAGCTGATGAAAAATCAAATATAGTAAATACTTTGAAAAAAATAGACAATATTCAATTTAATTTTTCACAAACAACTAACGAGATTACAGAAAAAGGTTTCTGTATTTTGTTATTTCCAAATAAACTTAAATGCAAATATGATAATATAAATAAGAAGGAATTAATAGTTAATGAAAAAATGATGTCGATCACACAGAGGAGATATAATAAGTCCATTTTTTATCCTTTATCAAAATCAAATTTTATTAGCATTCTTAGTAAAAAAGAATTGATTAAAATTATCACTTCAAGTGAGTTAATCGTTGATGATTATTTAAATATTGTTTTTTATTCAGAAAACGGGTCTAAAACACTTATTCAATTTGATAAAAATAATTTTTTACTAGCAGGTTGGGTTTCGAGAGATCAATACAATAATGAAATTATATTTAAAATTGATATAGTGTCTAAAAATAAAATGATTGATGATGAAATTTTTTCTCTGCCTAGTAGAAGCTAAGCAACGAAATTTATTTGCTCTTTTTTAAAAATTTTAAATCCTCTTGCTAAGTAGTTTTTTAATGCAAATTTATGATCAAGCGAACATGTGTGAACCCACACTTTTTCAGCTTTTTCACTTTGTGACTGCTTAATAACGTGTTTGAGTAAAAGCGCGCCAAAATTGTTGGATCTAAAATTATCTAGCACTCCCATATTTATAAGCTCAAATTCTTTGTTTTCATGTTTTTCTATTTCATAATAGCCTATCAAATCGTTATTTTTATTTTTTAAAACCCAAGTGTTTAATAGAGGGTTTGATGAGTATTTGAGCCACTGTTTGTCAGTCCAAACAAGTCTATCTCTCCAGAAATGATCTTTTCCAATTTGTTTATAAAAAAATTTATTTATTTCATAATTTTTTTTATTATTAAGATAAATTTCAAATGAAACTTGATGCTCGATTTCTATCGCCTGGTCTTTTGGGGAAATCTGATAATCCAAAAAATATCTTTTTACTTTTTTCATATTAAACAACCATCTTTCCCATTTTTTCACCAGCAAATATGTGGAAGTGAAGGTGAGGAACTTCTTGACCTCCGTCAAGTCCAATATTCGAAAGAACTCTATAACCTTTGTTTGTGACTCCTAATAAGCTCGAGACATAACTAATTGCTTTATGTAATTCAATTATTTCCTTTTCACTTGCCTTCTTATTAAAATCATCTAGATCCACATATTCACCCTTGGGAATTACTAATGCATGAATTTTTTTTTGCGGATTTATATCGTGAAATGACAAAACATGATCATTTTCAAAAATTTTTTTACAGGGTATTTCTCCTCTGATAATCTTTGCAAAAATATTATTTTTATCGTAAGGCATTATTTTTCCTTTTTTCTAACTCTTTCATAACATCTTCAATTTTAATGTTATTAGCTTCTAAGTATACTAAAAGATGATATATCACATCAGCGCTTTCGTGAATTTTATTTGTATTTTTTTCCACAGCTTCGATCAGCTCAGCCACCTCTTCCTTCACTTTAGAAACAGATAAATTTTTGTCATTTAATAGTTTATTTGTATAAGACTTATCAGAGGATGAATTTTTTCGATCTCTAATCGTTTTTATTAAATCTTCCAAATTTTTAAGCATTTTACAACCTTACTGGAATATTCTTTGATTTTAAATATTCTTTTGTATCTTTAATAGTAAGTTCGCCATAGTGAAAAATTGAAGCTGCTAGGACAGCACTGGCTCCGCCTTTAACTATACCATCATATAAATGATCTAATTTTCCAACTCCACCTGATGCTATAACGGGGATATTGGTGTTTTTTGTAATTGCCTTTAATAGATCAATATCATAACCGGATTTAGTTCCATCTTTATCCATAGAGGTTAGGAGAATTTCTCCAGCTCCGTTATATTCAATTTTTTTAGCATACTCTATAACATCAATACCTGTTTTATTTCTGCCTCCATGTGTAAATACTTCCCATTTATTTTCTGAAACTTTTTTAGCATCAATGGCTACAACAATACATTGAGATCCAAATTTTTTAGAAGCATCTTTAACAAAGTCAACATTTTTTACTGCCGCTGTATTAATAGAAACTTTATCTGCCCCAGCTAGCAATAGATCAGTAATATTTTGAATAGTTCTTACACCTCCTCCAACAGTTAAAGGAACGAAACATTCTTTTGCAGTTTTTCTCACTATATCTATTATCGTATCCCTATTTTCATTAGATGCAGTAATATCTAAGAAACAAATTTCATCAGCGCCGCCATTGCTATAAATTTTAGCTTGTTCTACTGGATCACCAGCATCTTTTAACTCAACAAAGTTAATACCTTTTACGACTCTTCCGTTTTTAACATCTAAACAAGGTATAATTCTATTTTTTAACATTTTTCCTTTTTTTTGCTTTGCTTGGTAATAATCCTTTGTTTACAGCTCTAGCTCTTTCTGAAAAACCAAGTTTTTCTCCATTTCTTATTTTACGTCTAATCGTAGATAATTTTGCAACCATTTTAATCTAACTCTTTTGCTAGCTCATCTAACTTAATATCACCATCGTAAATAGCCTTGCCGACAATTATACCTTCAATTTTTTTATTATCTAAATCTTTTGCTTTCTTAATATCGTTTATTGAAGAAACTCCACCTGAAATAACAACAGGACAATTAGAAAGCTTTGCAATTTTAACGGTTTCATCAAAATTGGGGCTAGTCTTCATTCCATCTCTATTAATATCTGTGTAAATAATCCGACTCACACCATAGCTATTAACTTCTTTAAGAAAGTCTAAAGTTTTAATGCTAAGATTTTCTTTCCAACCTGAAACATAAAGATTTCCATCCTTTGCGTCTAATCCTAAAGCAATTTGTTTTTTATATTTTTGACACGCATCTTTTAAAAATTCTTTATTTTTAATCGCGCCACTTCCTAGAATTACTTTTTCAACACCTGCATCAATGTATTGCTTAATGCTATCTATAGATCTAATACCGCCACCTATTTCAATCTTCAAATCATACTTGCTTACTATTTCTTGAATAACATCTAGGTTAACTGTCTTACCTGTTAAGGCTCCATCTAAGTCAACAATGTGTAAATATTTAAAACCGTGATCTTTGTATTTTCCTGCTTGATCAATAGGTGAAGTTTTATATTCAGTTTTATTTTCGAAGTCTCCTTTGATCAATCTCACGCATTTTTTTTCTTTTATGTCTATTGCAGGAAATATTTTCATTAAAGTTTTATAAAGTTATCTATTATTTTTAATCCTGTTTTATCACTTTTCTCTGGGTGAAATTGAGTACCAAATAAATTTTCTCTCGCGACTGCACATACAATCTTTGATGAATAATCTGTTGTTGCTGAAATCACTGATTTATCTTCAGGAACAAACTCATAACTGTGCACGAAATACATATGAGATTTATTTTTTATATCTTTAAAGATTTTACTTTCTTTTTGAATTTCAATTTCGTTCCAACCAATGTGTGGAAGTTTAAATTTTCCATTTTGATTATCAATTCTTGAAACTTTTCCAGCGATCCAGCCTAGTCCTTTTGTCTCTTCATCTTCATAACCGATGTCAGCAAACATTTGTAACCCTACACAGATTCCTAATAGAGGTTTCTTGTAAGTTATTGCAAATTCTTTAAGTGTATCAACTAATCCATCAATACTATTTAAAGAATCTACACAGCTTTTAAATGAACCTTGACCAGGTAAAACAATTTTATCACTTGATTTAATTTTCTTTATGTCTGAGGTTACCTCAAGATTAACTTTACCTCTAGCAACCTCTGTAAAAGAGTTAATGACTGAGCTTATATTGCCCGATTGGTAGTCAACAATTGTGACATTCATCAAATTTAAATAGAGCCTTTTGTTGAAGGTATAGAATTCTTAATTCTTTTATCTATTGCTAAAGCATCCTTAAGTGATCTAGCTAATCCCTTGTAACAAGACTCAACTTTGTGGTGACTATTATCACCGTAAATATTCTCGATATGTAAAGTAATTCCAGCTGATTGTGAAAATGCTTGAAACCATTCTTTAAAAAGTTCAGTATCCATTTCACCCAATTTTTCAACAGCTAAGTCCACTTTCCAAATTAAATAAGGTCTATTCGATACATCAATAGAAACACGACTTAATGTTTCATCCATAGGTATCATTGTGGAAGCATATCTTGTAATTCCTTTTCGGTTGCCAGCAGCTTTTTTGATAGCTTCTCCAATAGCAATACCAGTATCTTCTGTAGTGTGATGAAGATCAATATGAGTATCTCCTTTAGCTTTAACTTCTAAATCTATTAAAGAATGTTTTGATAGTTGCTCTAACATATGATCTAAAAAACCTATTCCGGTTTTAATCTTATACTTGCCTTTGCCATCTAAATTTACTGCAACAGAAATGCTAGTTTCTTTTGTTTTTCTTAATATTTTTGCTTTTCGTTTCATAATGATCGCCAATTACCCTTATGATATATATATAATTAGGCATTTTATCAATAAACACAAAATGTCTATTGAAGAAATTAAATTAATCTCCACATAGAATAACATGAATACAGCTGAAAAATGGCATGGAACCACAATTGTGCTGCTAAGGAAGAATAATCAAACAATTGTTGTTGGTGATGGACAAGTAAGCCTTGGAAATACTGTTCTTAAAAGCAAAGCCAAAAAGGTTCGAAAGATTGAGAAAAGAAACGTGATTGCAGGATTTGCTGGGTCGACAGCAGATGCATTAACTCTTTTTGAAAGGCTGGAAGCAAAACTTGAAAAACATGCTGGTAACTTGTCTAGAGCAGCAGTGGAACTAGCTAAGGACTGGAGAAGTGATAAATATTTAAGAAGATTAGAAGCATTAATGGCTGTCGCTGATAAAGAAAAAAGTTTTATTATTTCTGGCACAGGAGATGTTCTTGAGCCAGAGGACGGAATAATTGGTATTGGATCTGGTGGAAATTATGCATTAGCTGCAGCTAAAGTTTTGATGGAAACTGATATGAACGCTGAAGAGATCGCCAAGAAAGCTATTCAAGTTGCCTCGGAGATTTGCGTATTTACTAATAACAATATCACAATGGAAAAATTATAAAATGTCTGGAACAAAAAAAGTTACAAACCTCAATATAGTTAAGGAAAAAATAGAGCAAAGCAAAGTTAGTGCTCTTTCTCCAAGAGAAATAGTTTCTGAATTAGATAGATATGTAATTGGACAAAAAGAGGCCAAAAAAGCAGTTGCAGTAGCTTTAAGAAATAGATGGAGAAGACAAGCCTTAACCGATGATATGAAAGATGAAGTTCTGCCCAAAAATATATTGATGATTGGACCTACTGGAGTTGGTAAAACTGAAATTTCTAGAAGACTTTCAAAATTAGCAGAAGCCCCATTCATAAAAGTTGAAGCAACAAGATTCACCGAAGTCGGATATGTGGGAAGAGATGTTGAACAGATTATTAGAGATTTAGTTGAAATTGCCATAGCAATGGAAAGAGAGAAAAAAAGAAAAGAAGTTCATGCTAAAGCCCAATTGTTAGCTGAAGAAAAGGTTTTAGATTCACTAGTTGGCAATAAAGCTTCAGTAGCTACTAGAGAGAGTTTTAGAAAAAGACTCAGAAATGGTGATCTAGATAACAATCAAATAGAAATAGAAGTAATGGATACTGCTTCATCAATACCAAGCTTTGAAATACCAGGAATGCCAGGTGCAAATGTGGGGATGGTTAACATCGGAGAAATATTAGGTAAATCAATGGGAAATAAAAAAGGCAAAAAGAAAAAAATGACTGTGAAAGAATCTCATGAAATTTTGGTTGCACAAGAGTCAGATAAGATGATTGAAGAAGATAAGATTGTTCTAGAAGCGAAAAAATCAACTGAAGATAATGGAATAGTTTTTTTAGATGAAATAGATAAAGTTTCAGCTAGAGGTGACAGAATAGGTGGGGACGTTTCTAGGGAAGGTGTTCAAAGAGATCTACTTCCTTTAATTGAGGGAACTACTGTGAACACCAAACACGGTCCAATAAAAACAGACCATATATTATTTATAGCTTCAGGTGCATTTCAATTAGCAAAGCCATCAGATTTATTACCAGAATTACAAGGAAGATTACCGATAAGAG
The DNA here is from genome assembly GCA_902553555.1 of uncultured Pelagibacteraceae bacterium. Classification (GTDB taxonomy): domain Bacteria; phylum Pseudomonadota; class Alphaproteobacteria; order Pelagibacterales; family Pelagibacteraceae; genus Pelagilacustribacter. Next base: position 33,969 of record CACDLE010000001.1, on the reverse strand, counting down.
TAGAGCTGAGCGCTCTAAATGAAAATGATTTTATAAGAATATTAAAAGAACCAGATAACAGTTTAATTAAACAATACAAAGCATTGTTAAAAACTGAAAACGTTGAACTTGAGTTTAAGGATGATGGTATTGAAATGTTGGCAAAAATATCTACCGAGGTGAACTCCTCAATTGAAAATATTGGTGCAAGAAGATTGCATACTATCATCGAAAAAGTCCTTGACGATATAAGCTTTAATGCCACTGACAGAGCTGGTGAAAAAATAGTTGTTGATAAAGATTTCGTTCAAAAAAACCTTGGGGACTTGGTTAAGGATACCGATCTTTCAAAATTTATTTTATAATTTTTTTAATTTAACTAATATTGCACCTTCCCCACCTTCTTTATCTGACGGTGAAGTTATAGAGGATATTAGTTTTGAGATTTCAGGGTGAGTATTTATATAATCTGGAACTGAATACTTTAATTTACTTAATTCGCTTGATTTATAAACATCATTATTTTTGGAATGTAATCCTTTTCCTGTGATAAAAAGAATTTCTTTAATATTTTTGCTACTACATGAAATTATTATCTCTTTTACTTTTTTATTAGCTTCTTCAAGAGTAAAACCATGTAAATCAAATATAAATTTTTTCTTAGTAGATTTTTGATTATCAAGTTTATCTTTATCTGGAAGTTGAGATTTATCGTCTATGAATTTTTGCCATTCATCATGGTCATTTTTTGATAAATAATCTTTTTTTTTCACTGACTTAGAATTTCAGCTAAATACCAATTTGGGCTGTTACTAGAAATTTTTTTTGTAAACTTCCATTGATCTGTAACAGTTTTAATTCGGTCTGGATTTCCTTCTATAATTTTATCATCTTTATCTTTTTTTACTGAGATTATATCTGACATAAATTTAACAGTTGCAAAGATATTGTTTTGAGATTTCTCGTATTTTTCTAAACTCGATTTTTTCATTCCTATGAACGTTAGTTCTGATTTAATACCTTTGTTTTCTCTTTCAGATATGGCTCTATCAAAATTGTTAGACATTTCTGAAGTTAATAAACTATTAAGAGTCTTTTTATCACCTTTTGCAAAAGCAGTTATTATAGTTTCATAGGCGATTTCTGCGCCTTTGATGAATTTCTCTTTTTCTTCTCCGACTAAATCGTTAGGGTTAGTTTTTTTAAATTTTACTTCTTGTTTTTTTTGAAACTCTTCAAATTTTTTTTCTGTAAATCCTGGATATATCTTGTCCTCATGACCAGTCTTTCTGCCAAGAATGCTTCTTAATCTTAAAATTATAAAACCAGCAATCATTGCTAGCAAAATTATGTCTATATATCCAAAATTACTACTCATTATTTGCTAAATATACCTTAATAATATATTTTTGTATCAGACAAATGAACACAATACTAATCGCAATTATTGCAATTCCAATAATAGAAATAATGCTTTTTATTAAAATTGGCGAAAATATTGGGGCGTTAAACACAATTTTATTGATAATTTTGACTGCTGTGGTGGGGATTTACTTTGCGCGAATTCAGGGTTTAAAAACTTTGAAATCAGGATTTATTAATATTTATCAAAACAAAGTGCCCGTATATGAGATATTTTCAGGCGCATCTATAGCTATCGCAGCTCTATTTTTGATAATACCTGGATTTTTTACAGACATAACTGGTTTCATATTATTAATTCCTTTCGCTAGACGAGTTATAATTTCAATGCTTATTAAAAAAAATAACTATAAATCAAAAGACGAAGATATAATTGAAGCAGAGGTCATTGAAGATAGAAATAAAAAAGATGACTTATAAAATTGTATCAAAATACATAAAAAATTTAAAATTTGAAATTAGTAACCCAGATATTTTTTTTTCGCTAACAAAAAATATTTCTAATTATAAATTTAAAATTGATATAAAAAGCAAACAATTCAAAAATAATATAATTGAAATTGATACTACATTAGAATTAATTCCGATTAATCAAGATTTTGAAACTATTAATGCGAAAGCTACTTTTGCATCACTTATTGAGCTAGACAAAAATCTTAAGGACAAAAAAAGCTTAGAAGAAATAATATTAATTAAAGTTCCAACCGAAATTTATCCTGAATTAAGAAGAACCTTTATATTTGTTTTTGAGTGCTCAGGTTTTAGAGAGATCAAAATTGATGAACAAGTGGATTTCAAAAAACTTTATAATTTAAGAAATAATTAAAAGTAATTTTTTTTCATTTCTGCTTTGATAAACTTATTGTGATCTTGTAATTCTTTTTCAGTTGGAGAGAGTATTTTTTTAGAGTAGTCTAATTTTTTTTGTAATTCGTTTTTTTCATTAACACTTGATATGAAGGATAACTTTGGTTCTTTGGCATCAAGAAGATTAATATAAACTTCTCTTAACAATTCACAGTCTAACAAGGCGTTGTGTTTTGTTCTTCTTGATAAATCTACATTGAATCTTTTACAGAGTGCATCCAAAGAATTGGATGTTCCTGGATATTTACTACGGGAAATATCGAGTGTATCTATTATATTATTATTTTTTATTTCATTTTTTTTTGAGAGCTTTAATTCAAAATTTAAAAAAGGTATATCAAACTTTGCGTTGTGAACAATAATATCTTTATCTTTTATGAAGGATAAAAATTCATCAGCTACTTCAGAAAATTTTTGTTTCGTTTTCAACAAATTGGTGGAATGTCCATGAATATTAAAGGCCTCCTCTGGAACTTCTCTTTCGGGATTAATTAATTTATGAAATAATTTTTTGGTTGGCAGTAGTTGATTTGTTTCTATACATGCAATCTCAACAATTCTATGCTTCTCTTTAAAGGACAGACCTGTAGTTTCGATATCTAAAAATATTTCACTCATTATATATTATTCATAATAACATTTGTGCGTCTATAAAGGTATTTTTTGGTCTTGTTATTAACAATTATAAAGTCACAGTGCTTTACTTTTTTTTTAATCGTAATCTGATTTTTATCTAATAGATCGAAGAAAAATTTTTTTCCTCCGCTTTGTAAATATCTTTTTAGCCTTACGTTTTTAGGAGCTGACACCAAGATAATAATGTCAAAATATTTCATTAATCTATTTTCTACGAGCAATGGGATCTCTAAAATTTTATTTTTTGTTTTGTTATTCTTTAAAAATTTAAACATTTTTTTTCTCACCATGGGCTGGATAAAATTTCCCAAAAACTTTAATTTTAAAGATTTATCTGATAATTTTTCTCTTACCTCCTTTAGAACATTTTTACCTTCAATTTTAAATTTTTTTTTTAGTTTTCTTTTAAAAGAGTATGATCTGTATAATGATTTTACAATTTTATCCGCACTAAAAACCTTATAATTTTTTTTTGCCAATAATTTGACTACAGTAGATTTTCCCGATGATAATGATCCAGTAACCCCTATATTCATTTTATGTTTTTCTCAAGAAGATTGATTAATTCGTTATCTACTTCAGGATTAATCTTGTTCCATATATAAAAAGATTTTTGGCCTTGATAAATCAACATATCTAGTCCGTTGGAAGTTTGAATATTCTTTGATCTAAAAAATTTAATCATTTTTGTTTGCTTGGGATTATATATTGTATCAATATAAATTAGATTATCTTTAAAATTTTCAAATTTAACATCAAAATCCATACCTTTTTTTAAACCAAGACTTGTGGCATTTATGATTATATCAAATTTTCTAATTTCTTTTTCAAAATTTTCCCATCTTGCTATTTGAATTGATGGAAATTTTTTTTTAAGAAACAAAGATTTTTCATAAGTTCTGTTAATTAAACTAATTTCGTTTATATTAGATTTTTTTAAAGCAAGTATGATTGAAGGTGCTACACCTCCAGCCCCAATTATTAAAGCTTTTTTATTTGAACTAACGCCTGATAGCGTTTGTAAATATCCCGCTTGAAAACCATATACATCGGTATTCTCTCCTATTAAACTTCCCTCGTTATCCATGAAAATAGTATTAACAGAATGGGTATCTTTGGCATCATTTATTGTTCTAGATAGATGAGGAATTATAATATTTTTATAGGGCAAAGTTACATTAATGCCATTTATCTTTCTTTCTTTTAAATCTTTAATGATGTTTTTAATTTCATTTTCTCGGACTTCATAAAGTTTGTATTCGGCACTTATATTATATTTTTTAAACCAATAGTTATGCAGTATTGGTGATAATGAGTGAGAAACTGGATTTCCTATTATTCCAAAAATTAATTTATCCATCTTTATAATTTTTAATATAGTTCATAATTTGTTTAATGGGCAAACCCATTATAGAGTCAGTGTCACCTTTAACATACTCAAATAAATCTAATCCACTAGCCTCAATTTGGTAAACACCGTATGCTTGTAATGTTTCTGTTTTAATCTTATTTAAATACTCAATTAACAATTTTTCATCTAACTTTTTCATTTTTAGCTCAGAGGAATCTGTGTGATTCCATAGCATGGCTCCATTTTTCGAAATGCAAACTGAGCTAATTAAATTATGAACCTTGCCATTAAGCTTTTTTAAAATTTTTAATGCTTCATCTCGCGTCCTAGGCTTATTGATTAATTCATTTTTTAGTGCGACGACGCTGTCGGCACCCAAGACTAATCTATCAGGGTTTGAATTACTTACTTTTATTGATTTAAGTTCTGCTAGATTCTTTGAAACTATTTCAGGGTCTGCGCCTTTTTCTATTAAAGATTCTTTAACCTGATCTTCATCAACATTGGAATGTATAACATCACAACTTATGTTATAATTCATTAATATTTTTTTTCTTACTCCGCTTTTGGAAGCTAATATAATTTTCATCTGCTTTTTTTAATCTCAATAATTTTTATAATTGAGGCGGCAGTTTCCTCAACTGATTTTCTAGTTACGTCTATTGTCGGCCAATTGTAGTTTTTGAAAAGTTTTTTTGATTCTTCAATTTCTTTTTTAATCGACTCGATGTCTGTGTAGTTAGGAAGTCTGTTTTCATTCATTATTGCTATACGATTTCTCCTGATATCCGATAGTCTGTTAGGATCAGCATAAAGCCCGATAACGCACAAATCTGCTCCGTTTGCAGTGAGAATTTCTGGTAAATTCTGGTTGGGGACCAAAGGGATATTGGTAGTTTTGTAGCCTCTGTTAGCAAGATAAATAGATGTGGGGGTTTTGCTTGTTCTACTTACACCCAATAGTATTACATCAGAATTTTTTATATCTTCTGTTTTTTTTCCATCGTCGTGGGACATTGTAAATTGTATGGCTTCTATTCTTTTATAATAATCTTCATCCAAAACATGTTGTGCGCTTGGTTTGTGTATTGCTCTTTGATTTAAAAGTTTGGAAAAATCTAATATCAAACTACCTAGTACTCCAAAACACGGTATTTTATTTTCACCGCTTTTCTTGGATAAATATTTTGCTAATTTGTTTTCCACAATTGTATAAAGGATGATGGGATTGCTTTTTTCCATGCCCTCTTTGATGATTTTGTCTACTTGCTGCTCCGTTCTTACAAAAACAAATTCCTTTTTTTCATAATCAAAATTTTTAAATTGAGATTTCAATGATAGAAAAATTCTATCCAGTGTCTCTCCAGTTGAATCGGAGATCAATATTACATTGTATTTTTCGTTCATAATCCTGTTAATATCTTCTTAATAAGCAAAAGTTTTGAATGTAAATTTTTAATTTATATTATTCGTTCACAATAATTAACATCTTTTTTACAATTTGTTCATTGTTGAGTATTTTATGCATAAAAATCAATAATTGTTAATATATCAGATAGATAGCTGTTTTTTGGGGATAAAATTAAGATTAAGATTGTTAGTAAAGTGTTTATATCAATGTATAAATATTTATTATCAATAACAACAAGCCCTACTACAATAACTATAATAATTAATATAATATTTATTTAATGAATAGATTTATAAAATGTTTAATTAAGAAAGAATCTTCTTTTAAACCAGTCTGGTTTATGAGACAAGCGGGAAGATATTTACCTGAATTTAATAAGATCAGATCACAAAATAAAAATTTTATTAAATTATGTTTAAATAGCGAGCTAAGTTCAGAAATCACTCTACAACCAATTAAAAGATTCGATCTAGATGCCGCTATTATTTTTTCTGATATTTTAATAATTCCTCACGCATTAGGCCAAGAAGTTAATTTTGTTAAAGGAGAAGGGCCAATATTAGAAAAACTTAATGTTAAAAATGTATTGAATATAAAAGACCAAGAATTTCTAAAAAAACTTAGACCGGTCTATGACGCAATCGCAATTACCAGAAAAAAATTAAGAAAAGATAAAGCATTAATCTCATTTGTTGGCGCACCATGGACGCTATTGGCATATATGTTGAATTTGAAAACCAACGAAAATAAACTTAACCTTGAGTCGTTTAAAAAAAGTCAAAATAATATCGAGGAATTAATTAATAAATTAATACATGTAATTAATTTGCATATAAGATCTCAAAAAGAGGCAGGTGCAGATGCTGTGCAGATTTTTGACTCTTGGGCTGGATTATTAAAAAATGATAATCTAAAAAAGTTCTGTTATATGCCCAATTCTAAAATAGTTAATTATTCAAGACACATAAATTTGCCGTCGATTTGTTTTCCAAAAGGAATAGGAATTAACTATAAAAACTTTATCGATATAGTTTTGCCAGATGGCATCAGCATTGATTATGATCTTGATCCCATTTGGGCCAAAAACAATCTCAAAAATGTGTGTATTCAAGGAGGCATGAGCCCAAAAATTTTGCTTAGAAACGAAGACGACGTTATGAAAGAAGTAGAAAAATATTTAGATATTTTTAAAAATAACGCATACATATTTAATCTAGGACATGGTATCTTGCCAAATACAGATCCAGATATGATAAAAAAAGTAGTTGAGAAAGTTATTAATTACAAATGACAGAAGATCATCCAAAAGTTAATTTTGGTAAAACTGGTGTTCTATTAATAAATTTAGGCACACCAGACTCGACTGATTGGCTAGATATCAGAAAATACTTAAAAGAGTTCCTTTCTGACAGGAGAGTTATAGAGTTAAACCCTTTTATTTGGCAGATAATTTTAAATGTTTTCATTCTCAATTTAAGACCATCTAAGACCGCAAAAGCCTATAAAGAAATTTGGATGAAAAAAGAAAACATGTCACCTCTTAGATATTACACGATCATGCAAACAAAGAAGCTTTTAGATAGAATTAGCAGTAAAGATTTAATAGTGGACTATGCAATGAGGTATGGAAATCCAAGTATAAAAAGTAAAATAAGTAAATTACATAATGCAGGATGCGAAAAGTTAATTGTTTTGCCCCTTTACCCACAGTATGCAGCTGCAACGACCGCAACGGTTTGTGATGAGGTTTTTAGAACACTAATGGAAATGAGGTGGCAACCTAGTCTGCAAATAATACCACACTATGAGTCAGAACCACTTTACATAAAAGCTTTGAACAATAGTCTCAGCAAAAAAATTAGTGCATTGAGTTGGAGACCAGATATAATTGTTGCATCATACCATGGAATACCCCAAAAGTATTTTAACAAAGGAGATCCTTACCATTGTTATTGTCACAAAACATCTAGATTACTCAGAGAACAATTTAAAGATATCGAAATAATAACGACTTTCCAATCAAGATTTGGACCAGAGGCTTGGCTTAAACCTTATACTGATAAAACCCTAGAGCGTTTACCCAGCGAAGGTAAAAAAAATGTTCTTGTAATCTGTCCAGGATTTTCATCTGACTGTGTAGAAACACTAGAAGAAATCTCTATACAAGGAAAGGAAAGCTTTCTGAAATCAGGTGGAAAAAACTTTGATGTAGTTCCATGTTTAAACGATGGCAATGATCATATTAATTTACTAGAAAAATTAACAAGAGACGTATTATAATTTTATGAATGCTTATTTAACCTTTAAAGCTTTGCACCTAATTGCGGTTATATCTTGGATGGCAGGATTATTATATTTACCAAGAATTTTTGTTTATCATTCTGAAACTAAAGAAAATAAAGAACAATCTGAAACTTTTAAAATTATGGAGCGTAAACTTTATTTTTATATTATGAATCCAGCAATGTTATTATCATGGATCTTCGGTGTATTACTGATACACACCCAGGGCGTGGAAAGTTTGGGATTTTTATGGATGAAAATTAAGCTTGGTTTGGTATTAATTTTAACTGGTTATCATTTATATTTGTTATTGCTTCTTAGAGACTTCCAAGTAGATGATAATCCTAAAAGTTCAAGATTTTTCAGGATAATTAATGAAATTCCAACAGTTCTGTTAATAATCATTATTTTTGTTGTTGTTTTTAAACCATTATAGCTCTTGAAATTTTGATTAAAATAATTATATTAAATCTACTTACCTAATAAATCAATCACATGAACTTACAAGAACTAAAGAAACAAAATCCAGCAGATTTGATATCTCAAGCTGAAAAACTTGGGATCGAAAATCCTAGCACTTTAAGAAAACAAGAAATTCTTTTTGCTATTTTAAAAAAGCTTGCTGAAAAAAACGAACAGATTAGTGCTTCTGGAGTGCTAGAAGTGTTACAAGATGGATTTGGTTTTTTAAGAGCTATAGAATCTAATTACCTTCCAGGACCCGATGATATTTATGTTAGTCCAAGTCAAATACGAAGATTTGGATTAAGGACTGGCGATACAGTAGAAGGTGAAGTGAGGGCGCCTAAAGATGCTGAAAGATATTTCGCTTTATTAAAAGTGAGCAAGATTAATTTTGATGAACCAGAAAAAGGTAGAAATAAAATTGCCTTTGATAATTTAACACCACTTTATCCTAACAAAAGAATTAGATTAGAAATTGAAACTACAAAAATCGAAAAAAAACCTGATAATACTGCAAGATTAATTGACCTAGTGAGTCCAATAGGAAAGGGCCAAAGATCTTTGATTGTCTCACCACCAAGAGCCGGCAAAACTATGATTTTACAAAATATTGCTCAATCAATTACAGCAAATCATCCAGAAATTTACTTAATGGTCTTATTAATCGACGAGAGACCCGAAGAAGTTACTGACATGCAAAGGTCTGTTAAGGGAGAGGTAGTATCCTCAACATTTGATGAACCTGCCTCCAGACACGTAGCTGTAGCTGAAATGGTTATTGAGAAAGCAAAAAGACTTGTCGAACATAAAAAAGATGTTGTCATACTTTTAGATTCAATCACAAGACTTGGTAGAGCTTATAATGCAGTTGTTCCAAGCTCAGGAAAGGTACTTACAGGCGGTGTAGATGCAAACGCTCTACAAAGACCAAAAAGATTTTTTGGAGCCGCAAGAAATGTAGAGCAAGGTGGTTCGTTAACAATAATTTCAACCGCTTTGGTAGATACTGGAAGCAGAATGGACGAGGTAATATTTGAAGAATTTAAGGGAACAGGAAACTCAGAATTGATTTTAGACAGAAAAGTTGCTGATAAAAGAATATATCCAGCCCTCGATATCACCAGATCAGGGACTAGGCGTGAAGAATTATTATTTGCAAAAGATGATCTTTCTAAAATGAATGTTCTCAGAAGAATAATAAGTCCCATGGGCACAATGGACGGTATAGAATTTCTGATTTCTAAAATCAAAGATACAAAAAATAACTCAGATTTTTTTAACTCAATGAATAAATCTAATTGATTTATTGTATTGTATTTTTTTCACTGTCTTGAGTGTTATAAGAGTAGAACTTAATTATATTTAATAATGTATTGGTTTTTTCTTTGAAATTTATAATCTCTAGCAGCTTTTGCTTTTCCTCGTTTGAAATGGGGGCAATCATTGATAATGTATTAATTTGTTGAGCTTGATCTAACTTTTCGAATTCTTTCCAATTAATCATTAAACCATTCTTTTCAAAAAAATCTTTTACCTTGTCCAAAAAACTAATTTTATCGTAATCAAAATTAATTTTTTCAGGCAAAATAAGATCATTATGATATTTTTTGTAATCTACTTCAAATTCTCTATATTTTTTTTTAGTGATAACTTCTTTTTTAATTTCAAATCTTGTAATACCCGTGAGATTTATCAAAACCCTACCATCCGAAGTTTCTTGATAATCACTAATTTTTCCTAAACAACCTACCTTGTAAACCAATCTATTTTCTTTTTTTGACTGCACCATCCCCATTAATTTATTGTTTCTGAAGGAATCGTTAACTAAATCTAAATATCTTTCCTCGAAAATATTTAAAGGCAAATTAGTTCTGGGAAAATAGATAACACCACTTAATGGAAAAACTGGTATCTGTTTTGGAAATTTTTCGTCCATTGGCACAATTATAGAATTAAAAAATTAGAACTGTCAATTTGTAATATTACGCTTTATTAAAAAAGACTTTAAATTATCATAACTTAAACCTTACAATTGGAATACTGCTTGCAATTACAATATTCGCTAACTATAATAATTGCCTCTTGCGGGCATAGCTCAGTGGTAGAGCGTCTCGTTGCCAACGAGAAGGTCGAGGGTTCAAGTCCCTTTGCCCGCTCCAAATAATAGCGACGTTTAAGCTATTATTTTGGTATTGGTTTTTGATATGGTTAATAATTATGGAAGATTTAGCAAATAAGAAATGTGTTCCTTGTGAAGGCGGTATCCCAGCATTTGACATAAAAGAAATCCATAAATACTTAAAAAAAATTGATGGGTGGGATGTAATTCAAGACAAGGAAAAAAACTATTCCATAGAAAAAAAATTTAAGTTCGGGAATTATGTTGAGAGCGAAAAATTCGTTCTAAGCGTTGGCAAAATTGCCGAATCCGAGGGTCATCATCCTGACATCTCATTTGGATGGGGTTATGCTAAAGTCAAAATTTCGACACACTCTATAAAGGGCTTAGCCGAAAGCGATTTTGTTTTAGCTGCAAAAATTGATAAAATTTAATTAATGATTGAAATGTCTTGTGCCAGTAAAGATCATTTTAATTTTGGCTCTATTTGCTTCTTCTATCACTTCTTTATCTCTAATTGACCCACCAGGTTGAACAATAGTTTTCACTCCAGCATTAATTAAAACTTTTATTCCATCTGCAAAGGGGAAAAAAGCATCAGAGGCTGCTACTGAATTATGAAGACCTCTTGGTTGAAATTTTTTTGCCTTTTGCACAGCTATTTTACTGCTATCCAGCCTGTTTTGTTGTCCTGCACCTATTCCAATAGTAGAATTATCTTTTACAATTACTATTGCGTTTGACTTTACGTACTTACATATCCTGAAAGCAAATTCTACATCTTTTAGCTCTTTAATAGTGGGTTTATTTTTTGTGACAAACTTCAAGTTTTTTTTATTAAAAACCAATTCATCTTTTTCTTGTAAAAGGAAGGAGTTATCGAAAAACTTAATAGTTGTTTTTGACTCATGATTAAATCTCGAAATGTCGATTACCCTCATATTTTTTTTCTTTTTTAATATATTTAAAGCATTTTTATCAAAGCCCTTTGCAAGAATCACCTCAAAAAATGTTTTACTGATATCTGATGCAATTTTTTTATTTATCTTAAAATTGCACGCTACTATTCCTCCAAAAGCACTTATAGGATCACTAGCTTGAGCGTTTAAGAATGACTGATATGCAGATTTATCTGAAGAGACCCCGCATGGATTAGCGTGTTTGATAATTACAGTTGTTGGAAGTTTTAAACTAGAAAAAAGTATGTCTAATCCTGCAAATATGTCATTGTAATTATTGAAACTTAAATCTTTACCACTCAATTTAAGTAAATTAGTTTTTTCATTTTTAAGACTGCTCAAATATATGCAACTCTTTTGATGAGGGTTTTCACCATATCTCAATTGATTCATTCTTTTTCCAAAAAAAGTCTTCCTATCTGGAAACTTTATGCCAATGTCTTTATTGAACCATTCAGATATAATTGAGTCATAATAAGCAGTTAAGTTATATGCTTTACTAGCCATCTTTCGTCTGAAATTATAACTTGTTTTACCTTTAAATTTTTTTAACTCCATAATTAGTTCTACATAGTCTTGTTTATCAGTAATAATTGTTACATCATTAAAATTTTTTGCTGCAGCTCTGACCATACTAGGACCGCCAATGTCAATATTTTCTATTATCTTATCTCTGTTAGATGTTTTTTTAATTTTTTCTTCAAATGGATAAAAATTTACAACTACTAAATCTATCGGCTCAAATTGATTTTTATTCATTTGCTTTATGTGCAATTTTTTTGATCGTTTAAATAAAATTCCAGAGTGAATTTTAGGATGAAGAGTTTTAACTCTACCATCTAACATTTCTTCGAAACCTGTATAATCTGAAATTTCTCTACATTTAAAACCAAATTTTTTAATTGATTTATATGTTCCACCAGAGCTTATTATATTAATTTTAGCCTTCTTTAGAACATCTAGAAGGTTTCTAAGGTTTTCTTTATCCGATACTGATATGAGAGCATTTTTAATTTTTTTAGCCATAATTATATTTTTTTTATTATCTCCCAACTAATAGTTTTTTGACCATTTTCCAATCTGCCAGAAATTACTATACAATAATTATTTAACACTTTCTGACCTCCAAAAAAAATACTTTTTTCAATCTTAAGACTTTTTTCTTTTGTAGAAAACAATAGCGATCTATTTTTATTAATTTGAATTAGTACTGTATTACCTCCAATTGTTTGTACTGCAGCTAAGCCAGGATACAAGTGAAATCTAATATCATACTTAACGTCTCTTTGGTTGCCATCTTTAGAAACCGTGTCCTCGCCAATGAGCTTATTATTTAATTTATCAAAGCCCACTGACCTAAAATGAGTACAGCCAAAGTTTTTTAGATATGCATCGTGTTGTGCTTTAACCTTTATCTCATTACCGTCTTCTTCTTGTTGAATATTAGAAGTTTTGAAATCTTTTTTAATTAGATATCCATAAGCTTTGTTCATTAAGTTGTTTTTTTCGAATTGCACGATAGACGTATCATTGAGACATAAAGTTGATTGAGATGATGTAAGCCTGCTTAATAACCTTGCTTTATTTGAAATATTTATTCCAAAACCACTATTTGTAATTATTTTTTTATTATCGGTATAGTATTCAAAAGACAGCGGGCCAGATTGATAGCAATAAGAAAAGTTCTTTTTTGGTGGACTACCTGCTTCAAAAAAAATTATATCTTTCTTATTTCTGAGCACATGTATATTTCCCGAGTGATATTTAATCTTTTTAATCTTAATCTTGAAATGATTTAAATAATCATAAAAATTTGACAAGTTTGTTTCAAATGAACCATTAAATAAAGGCAAACTTTCGTTTGGAGTTGTAATGTTTTTTAAACATTGAAGATTTTTCTCTAATGTCTGATCTAAGAAGTCAGGCACATATTTGTGGGCGTCCTTTATAGTTTCTCTAATTAACAATAAATGTTTTGCATAAATGTAAAGATCATCAGGATTTCTCGTAACTGGAAAGCCTATTTCATCAAAAAAAGAGTTTGTTAATTTTTTTAATTCACTTATGCCATATTCATAGTTTTCTTCGTATTCTTTAAATACCAAACCCGAGAGAATAATAGTGGTTAAAATTTCAACTTTTTTTTGATTATTGATCTCAAATTTAAAATTTTTTTTTAAATGATTTGTTTGAATCACAATCGATTCTATAAAATTTCTTTTAAATTCAAAATTTGAATTCTTAAGGATAATATCAGCATTTAGTATCCAGCTCATTACTCTTTTACTGATCACGCTAGTTTCCCAAATTAAAGACTTGTAACTTAAATTATCAATATTCCATAAATTTATAATCTTTCTTAAAATTGATGCATCATCCTTTCTATCAATTGAGCTCAGCCATAGAAAGTTATGTAGATCTCTCTTTTCTTTTATCGAATATTTTCCATTCCACAATTTGCTAGGATCTATATTATTTATTTTATGTGTAAACTTTTTATAATTTGTAAATGAGGACATCAAAAAAGGATTAGGAAAGAAAAAAAATTGATTTGGTATTTTTGTTACAAGAGTATCTCTATAAAAATTTGTTTTAAAATAAATCCTCTTTATTATTTTGATTAAATTGATTTTAACTGCCAACACATAAAAAAAAGCAGTTTTCAAAATCATCATCTCTAAATCGATCTTAGTAGTGAAATATTTTTCTTTAGGTCCCCATTATTTTTTTTAAATATTGTTGAGCCAGAAACTAAAATATTTGCACCAGCTTCAATAGCAATTTTGCTATTTTCAAAATTTATACCTCCATCTATTTCTAAATCTATTTTTAGTTTTTTTAAAGAAATCATTTCTTTAAGATTTTTTAACTTTGGTAAAACTTCTGGCATAAATTTTTGACCAGCAAATCCTGGTTCTACACTCATCACCAATATCAAATCAATTTTATCTAAAAATTTTTCAATTAAACTTATTTCTGACCTTGGTTTTAGTGAAATACCAACTTTTTTATTATACTTTCTAATCAGATTTATTGTTTCCAAAGTGTTAGGAGTTGCTTCTGGATGAAATGTTATTATATCTGCCCCAGCATCAGCAAAATCTTTAATGTATTTATCTACGGGTTCTATCATTAAATGAACATCAAATATTTTTTTAGTTACAGGTCTTATTTTCTTTATTATCTCAGGCCCTATAGTTATATTAGGAACAAAATGTCCATCCATAACATCAACATGAATATAATCAGCCCCAGCTTTATCTAATGAAATTATCTCTTCACCTAATTTACTAAAATCTGCTGATAGTATTGAGGGTGAAATTTTCACATATGAAGACATAATTTATTTATATTTTATATAGAAATGTTGTCAAAAAAATTATTTATCAGGACTAAATAATCTGTATAGTTCTCTAGAGAATTCATGATCTATAGGAAAAGATAACATGCCCATGGACCCATAACCTAATAACCACGGCATTAAATAAAATCTTACTAAATAGAAATAAAATGCAACATATAATGGAACAATAGGTCTTGCTAAAAATTCGGGTGTGATTTTATCAAAAATTTTAAGAACGGGATTTGTAAATTTAACAAATATTCTCATGAAGAAAAAGTTAGAGTCCTCTCTTTGGAAGATATTCATCGCTGCTCTTCCAATTAAAGTGTACATCACTATTCCCAAAATATAGTCTAATACGTAAACCCAAATAGGCATGTCTTACATTATCATTATTGAAACAAAAAAAAAGGGGCGAATAAATCGCCCCTTTAAATAATTTAATTTTATTCCTTAGTGCGCTCTACCAAGAATAGCTTTTCCGCTAGGAACTCTAACTTCATCAACCATTCTTTGAGTTGCAGCATCAGGAGCTTTGGTCATTAAACTTACAACAACCATTACTACTAAACATACTGGAGCACCAATTAGACCAAATCTTAAATGGTCAATACCTAACCAAGCTGGGTTACCCATAAACTTAGGATACACATAGATTAGATAAGCTGTTCCAGCTGCGAGACCAGATAACATACCTGCTATCGCACCTTCTCTAGTAGCTCTCTTCCACCATACTCCAAGTACTAGTGGGAAGAATAAGCCTGACATCGCAAAGTCAAACGCCCATGCAACTGCTCCAAGGATACTAGTGATACGCATTGATGCAATGTATGCACCAGCCGCACCTACCACAACTAATAGAACACGTGCTACTATTAATCGTTTTCTAACATCCGCTTTTGGATCAATCATGTTGTAGTAAACATCGTGCGATAACGCATTTGAAATCGCAAGTACTAATCCATCAGCAGTTGACATCGCTGCAGCCATACCTCCGGCAGCAACCAGTCCAGAGATTACGTAAGGTAATCCAGCAACTTCAGGAGTTGCAAGAACTACTACTCCCGTTCTCATGAACCACTCGTTTAACTGTAGTATGCCGTCACCGTTAAAGTCAGCAATGAACACTTGTTTTTGAGAAGACCATTGTTTGACCCACTCTATACTTTGTACATCAGCGATAGATTTTCCAATAATACCTGTCGGTAAGTTTGGATCCATCAATGAAATTTTAGACAAAGTTGCAAGCATTGGAGCTGAAGAGTAAAGCAAGAAAATAAAGAATAGCGACCAAGCTACTGATTTTCTAGCTGATTTTACTGAAGGAGTTGTGAAGTATCTCATTAAGATATGAGGCAACGACGCAGTTCCTACCATCATACAGATAGCCAGCGATATGTATTTCCATACTGCCATTCCACCTGCACCTACACCAGCGTGTGCTACTGCGATAGATTTTAATCCACCAGGAACACCTGCTGCTTTTACATCAGCGGCACTGTTTTTGACTAAACCGAATTGACCTTCAAGTTGAGTTATTCTTGCTACCTCATCACCTAACATTAAGTGTGGGAATACACCGGCACCGATTTTGTTACTAATCCAGAATACTGGTATTAAGTAAGCAACAATCAATACAATGTATTGTGCTACTTGTGTCCATGTCACAGCTCTCATTCCGCCTAACATTGAACAAAGCAAGATACTAACTAAACCTACCCATACACCTGCTTCAAACGGAATACCTAATGCTCTAGCAGCAATAGTTCCTGTAGCATTTATCTGAGCCGTCACATAAGTGAAAGAAGCTAATACAAGAACTAACACCGCACAGAAACGCACTCCGTTTCCACCGTATCTTGTTCCTATAAAATCTGGCACTGTGTAACATCCAAATTTTCTTAAGTATGGTGCTAACAAAGTTGATACAAGCACATAACCACCTGTCCAACCTACTAAGAAGGCCATATAACTATAACCACCAAAGTAAACACCACCTGCTAATGCTACGAACGAAGCACCTGACATCCAGTCAGCCGCTGTCGCCATTCCATTAAACACTGTTGGGACTTGTCTTCCTGCAAGATAATATGCGTCTACCTGTATCGTTCTCGATAAATAACCAATTAAGGCATATATCGCCACGGTAAATGCAACAAACAAAATACCAATTGTTTTTGCTGTTACACCAGCTTGCTCAGCTATTGCCATCATTAAGATGAAAACCAAGAAGCCTCCGGTATACAAACCATAAATCTTAGGAAGGTTTTGTATAAATCCACCTTTAAACATTAATCCTCCTTCTCTCCGAAACCAAACTCTTCATCAATCTTTTCTTGTTTGTTTGCAAACCAGAAAATGATGATAACGAACGCAAGAAGTGATCCTTGTGCCGTCATGTAATAAGCTAACGGATAACCTAGAAAGCTCATTCCGTTGATTTCATATCCAAAAAGGAAAATTACCATTGAGAAGAATGCCCAAAGAACTAACGTCATTATCATGTGTCCTTTAGTTTTCTGCCAATGTTTTTCTTTATTTGACATATTTCCCCCTATATTTACGTTAACGTAACTTAATGGTTGAGATCCTACCCATTTTGAGAGTAATTAAAAGTTAAAAAACCTATTTTGAAGTGCTATAAATCCCTAAAAATAAGGAAAAAAAAAGAGACAAAAAAGCATACAACTTGAAATTGAATCTAAAAGCAATATTTGAGGTCCTGTCAGCAGTAAAAGACTATCTATTTCCTTATGAAAAAATCAGCAAAAAATTTTTGAAGATTAATAATGAAGATGACCTGATCAATTTTATAAAAGAAAAATCAGCTTTTGTAACTCAGTCGACACTTTATGGTTATTTAAAAACTAGGATGGGCTTGAAACAGAACATGATGTTTACCGATGACATTTTTATCGAGTCTGTAAACAAGGCAAAATGGAATATTTTTTCTGAAGCTGTAACAGACTTAACTTTTTTTGCTGTCTCATATTTAAATATAAAACATAACATCGATATTTTAAATCCAAATAAAATTTATCAAACTATTCTAGATAATGAAATTATTAATGGTTTGCCAAATGAAATGTGTGAAAAATACAAATTAAAATTTAAGGAAAAATTGAATAGCTTTAATATAAAAGAGTATTGTAGCGATAAGCCCTTTTCAAATAGTTGTAATGCTTTATTTCATTGGGCACCAATAGCTGATGAGTTAAAAGAATTGGATAAAGAAATTGTAATTAACTCCATAAAAAATAAATGGATGCTGGTGGTTGCTGATTTTGAAAAAATTCCAGTAAATTTAAATAATTAATCTTTATTTTGCCTATTTTCCACTAATGATTCTACTACGGATGGGTCTGCAAGGGTAGTCGTATCTCCTAATTCGTTATATTCATTAGCGGCGATCTTTCTTAAAATTCTTCTCATTATTTTACCTGATCTTGTTTTTGGCAAGCCGGGGGCAAATTGAATTAAATCTGGAGTAGCTATAGGTCCAATTTGTTTTCTTACCCAAAGTTTTAGTTCTCTTTCTAAGTCTCCGTCAGGTTGCTCACCAGCATTTAAAGTAACGTAACAATACAGACCATTTCCTTTTATATCGTGAGGATAACCAACCACAGCAGCTTCTGCTACTTTAGGATGTGCAACAAAAGCACTCTCTATTTCTGCAGTTCCCAAATTATGTCCAGAAACAATAATTACATCATCAACTCTTCCTGTTATCCAATAATAACCATCTTTGTCTCTTCTACATCCGTCTCCAGTAAAATATTTTCCATCAAATTGAGAAAAATATGTATCTATAAATCTCTTATGATCACCGTAAACTGTCCGCATTTGACCTGGCCACGAAGCAGACATACATAATCTTCCTTTGCATGCTCCTTTAAGAACTGTACCTGCCTCATCAACTATCACGGGTTTTATTCCATAAAATGGCTTAGTCGCGGATCCCGGTTTTAAATCTATCGCACCAGGTTGTGGAGCAATTAAAATTCCCCCTGTTTCTGTTTGCCACCAAGTGTCGACAATTGGGCAGCGTCCGTCGCCTACTGTTTTGTAGTACCACATCCAAGCCTCTGGATTGATAGGTTCTCCAACAGTACCAAGTAATTTTAAAGATTTTCTACTAGTTTTCTTTACTGGCTGATCGCCTTCCTTCATAAGAGCTCTAATGGCCGTAGGAGCCGTATAAAAAATATTTACTTTATATTTATCCACGATTTGCCACCATCTCGAGTTATCTGGATAATTTGGAACACCTTCAAACATAATTGTTGTGGCTCCATTAGATAATGGGCCATAGATAATATAGCTATGTCCAGTTACCCAGCCTATGTCTGCAGTGCACCAATAAATATCTTTTGGCTTATAATCAAAAATGTATTGATGTGTCATAGACGCGTACACTAGATAACCTCCTGAAGTATGCAACACACCCTTAGGTTTTCCTGTTGATCCCGAAGTGTAGAGAATAAATAAGGGATCTTCAGCGCTCATTTCTTCTGGATCACATTTAGCTGATACTTTTTTTATAAGCTCTTCATAAGAAACATCTCTTTCATCATCCCAACTTACTTGATTTCCAGTTCTCTTAACTACTACGCATTTTTTTACATTAGGACACTGAGATAAAGCTTCATCAGCTATTTTTTTAAGAGGTATTATTTTACCTCCTCTTACCCCTTCATCCGCAGTAATTAAGTAGTCCGATTCACAATCATTAATTCTTGTTGCTATTGAGTCAGGTGAGAAACCACCAAAAATTATAGAATGAACCGCTCCTATTCTTGCACAAGCAAGCATTGTGTATGCTAACTCTGGTATCATGGTTAAATAGATAGTTACTCTGTCACCCTTTTGTATTCCTATACTTTTTAGAGCATTAGCAGCTTTGCTAACATTTTTATGTAATTCTTTGTAAGTAATTTTTTTGGTATCTGAAGGATCATCTCCTACCCAAATTATTGCAGTTTTTTTGCCATTCTTCTTTAAATGTCTATCAATACAATTTGCTGAAACATTTAAAGTACCATCGTAAAACCATTTTATTTTAACTTCATCTTTACTATATTTTACATCCTTAATTTTAGAATATGGTTTAATCCAGGTAATTCTTTTTCCTTCTTTTTTCCAAAATTTATCATTTTCTTTAACCGATAAATTATATTTTTTTTTGTATTTAGAACTATTTATTAAAGCTTGATTAGACCAAGCTTCAGAAACTTTTATAACTGAATTTCCCTCTTCATCTTTAACAATAATACTTTTTTTTGATCTTCCAACTTTAGATTTTGAAGACTTTATTTTTCTTCTAGATCTTTTTATTTTTTTTGATCTAGTTTTTTTTCGTTTATTCTTTTTTTTTGATCTTTTTGCCACTTTATACCTTTTTTATTTTTTCTCAGATTTTACCCATCTTACAAATTATTTTCCAGCTTTTAAAATCAATAGGCATTACTGATAATCTGCTCTGTTTTATCAACGGTAAATGTGAAATTTGCTCTATTTTTTTTATATTTTCCAATGTAACAGGTGTTTTTAACTTTTTTTTAAACCTAACCTGAACAGCAACAAATCTTTTTTTTCTATCAGTTTTATCAATAAAGGCGTTTTTAATGACTGATACTATTCCTACAATTTCTTTACCTTCATTTGAATGATAGAAAAAACATTCATCTCCAATTTTCATTTTTTTCAAATTATTTGCAGCTTGATAATTTCTTACTCCGTCCCACGTGGCTCCTTTGCGACCAGCTTTCTTTTGTTGATCAATAGACCAAACATATGGCTCAGATTTAATTAACCAGTAATTTTTCAAAGTTTTAAACCAGGTCCCTTCATATAAGGAGCGGCTTTATCTAGCGGCCATCTTGATTTTGGTTCTACATTTAAGTCGTTAATTAATTTTCTTTTGTACCTTTGTATTCCTGCCCAACCAATCATCGCAGCGTTATCCCCACAAAATTTGAAGTCAGAAAAAATCGGTTTAAAATTATTTTTTTTAGAAAGTTCTTCTAAACTTTTTCGAATACTCTTGTTAGCAGCCACACCTCCCGCAACGACAAAAACATTATTTTCTTTTTTAGAAAATTTTTTAAATTCATTAAATGCAACTTTAGTTTTTTTATTTAAGATTTTAATTATAGTTTCTTGAAATGAGGCTGCTAAATTTAATTTAAGTTTTTTATTATCCTTAATTTTCTTTGACTGTATTAAAACTGCTGTTTTTAATCCTGCAAACGATAAATTGCAGCCAGCTTTATTAATTATAGGTTCAGGTAATTTGTAATAGTCTTTGTCACCTTGTTTTGCAAATTTTTCAACAGCTGGACCACCTGGATAGCCAAGATTTAACATTTTTGCAGTTTTATCAAAAGCCTCACCTAATGCATCATCTATTGTAGTTCCTATTTGTTTATAATCGTTTACATCTTTTACAATTAAGTATTGAGAATGGCCTCCAGAAATTAGCAAAAGCAAATAAGGAAATTCAATTTTATTATTTAAGGCTGGACTTAAAGCATGCCCTTCGAGATGATTAACAGCAACAAATGGTTTATTTGCAAAGCCAGCTATTGACTTACCTACGTTTAACCCAACCGTTAAACAAACTATTAAACCTGGTCCAGCTGTAGCAGCCACACCATCTATTTGATCTAAATTTGTTTTAGCATCTCTTAAAGCTTTTGAAATTATAAAGTCGATATTTTCAATATGAGATCTTGCTGCTAACTCTGGTACAACTCCTCCAAATTTTTCATGTTCTTTAATTTGACTAGAAACAATCGAAGATAAGACATTTGCGCTGCCATCTAAATTTTCTTGAACTATTGAGGCCGCTGTTTCGTCACAGCTAGTTTCAATACCTAAAAAAATTAGTTTTTTTCCCATAAGATTAGATATTATAAAATAAACTTTAAAATACTTAAATGAATAAAAAAATTATAATTGGTGCACGTGGTAGTAAACTTTCACTTTCTTACGCTGAAATAGTAAAAAAGTTATTTTTTTCAGCGTCAAATCAAAAAAAAAAAATAGAGATTCAAACTATTAAAACCTCTGGAGATATATTTCACGATAAAAAGATCTCAGATATTGGCGGTAAAAATATTTTTTGTAAAGAAATTGAAAATCAATTAATAGAAAAAAAAATTGATATTGCTGTTCACTCTTTAAAAGACATGGACTCTTTTGAAGAAAATAATTTAATTATAGGAGCTTACTTAAAAAGAAATGATCCAAGAGATGTTATAGTTCTTAAAAAAGATAAATCGCTTAGTAGAGATAAACTTACGATAGGATCAAGTTCAAAAAGAAGAGAACTTCAATTCAAATCATACTTTAAAAATATAACATGTAAAAATATTAGGGGAAATATTGACAGCAGAATCTCTAAACTTAAAAAAGGTGAATATGACGGAATAATTTTAGCTTTAGCTGGTATCAAAATGTTAAATTTTGAAAACGAAATTAAAGAAATATTTTCTGAAGAAAAAATTATTCCAGCAGCTGGACAAGGAGTAATAGCTGCTCAATGTAGAAAAGATGATCTTGAAAATTTGAAAATCTTGGAAAAAATTAACGATGAAAATACAAAAATTTGCGCTTTAACAGAAAGAAGTTTATTAAAAACTATTGGAGGAGACTGCCATACAGCTGTAGGGGTTTATGCAAAAATAGACAAAGGTAATATTACCATTTCTTCACAATTATTTTCAGACGATGGTTTAAAATCATTTTCGATTAAAAAAAGTGGAGATAAAAAATTTCCTCAAGAACTAGGAATTTCTGCTGGAAAAGATTTACTAAAACAATCTGAAGGTAATTACAAAAAAAAAAGATGAATATAATTTTAACAAGACCACTGAATGATATTGAAAACTTAATGCAAGAACTCTTTAACTTAGGGCATAAAATTTTGCACATACCAACTTTGAAAATAAAAAGTGCTAATATGGAAACAATAAACATAAAGGATTTTAATGCTTTAGTTTTTACAAGTTCTAATGCTGTTAAAAATTTAAGTGTCGATGGAGAGAAAAAAAATATTAAATGCTTTTGTGTGGGCTCAGTCACTGAAAAAATTGCAAGGTTAAGTGGATTTACACAAACAATATCAGCAAGTGGAAATGTTAACGCTCTTAAAAATTTAATTATCAATTCTAAAGAACTTAAGAGAAATGATAAATTGGCTTACATTTGTGGGGATCAGATAACTCTTGAACTAGATAAAGAACTTGTAAAAGAGGGATTTAAAGTTAAAAAATTTATAAATTATTTTTCGGAGAAAATAACCTCTTTAAATGAAGCTAATATTGATCTAATCAAAAAATATCCTCCAAATGTCATATTTGTTTATTCGTTAAGAAGCGCAGAGAGTTTTAATAGTATAGTTGCGAACTATTCCTTAGCTCCAATGATGACACAATCCGTTGTTATGTGTATAAGTAAAAAAATTGTAGATTTTTTTAATAAAGCTGGGTGGAAAAACAACAAAATTTTCAATCCAGGTAACGAAATAATAGAGCTTGAAAAAATAAAATGAACATATTGGAGAATTTTAAAAATTTATTTATTGAAATTTGGCAGCAAGGAATTGCTGGTATAAATTTTACTCAAATAGGCATTAGTATAGTAATCTTTTTATTGTTCCTTTTATTAAGAGGTTTGATCTCAAATTTCATTTTAAAAAGACTTCAAAACTATGTTGCAAAAACATCTAATAAGTTTGATGATGCTCTAGTAAAAGCTTCTACTGGGCCTATAAAATTTTTTCCTATTGTCCTTGGAATATTTGTTGCAAGTTCTTACATGGAGTTTGATGGAAAAATGATGGTTTTTGTAGATAACATTAACCGATCATTAATCACAATTCTAATATTTTGGTTAATACATCAAATTGTTGAGCCACTTACTTACCTTATTAGAAGAGTAGAGGAACTTTTATCTAAAGATTTACTAAATTGGGTAGTAAAAGCTAATAAAATTTTAATTATTTTCTTTGGTTTTGCAGCCACACTTGATATTTGGGGAATAAAAATTGCACCCATAATTGCTGGTTTAGGTTTATTTGGCGTTGCAGTTGCTCTAGGCGCTCAAGATTTATTTAAAAACTTAATTTCAGGTGTTTTGGTTTTAGTAGAAAAAAGATTTAAAATCGGAGACTGGATTTATGTTGAAGGAATTACGGAAGGGATCGTAGAAAGAATAGGTTTTAGATCAACAGTAATTAGAAAATTTGATAAATCAATTGCAACGATACCAAATTCCTCTTTTGCAGAAAATGCTGTAGTTAATATTAGTGAGACCACTAATTGGAGAATAAGTTGGATAATTACACTCCAGTATAACTCGACTATAGATCAGTTAAAAAATATAAGAGATCAAATCGAAAAATATATTGAGAGTAATAAAGATTTTAAAATAGGAGATGATACTGAGCACGCTGTAAGAATTGATAAGTTCTCTGATAGTTCTATAGATCTTTACGTTAGATGTTTTACTAAAACAAATGAATGGGGTGAGTGGCTTAAAGTTAAAGAAAGATTAGCAGTAGAAGTAAAAAAAATTGTTGAAAGCAACGGCGCATCATTTGCATTTCCAAGTACATCAATTTATGTGGAGAAAAACTAATGAAGTCTGCTTTAATTTTGTTTGATAATATTGTTACACTTTACATATGGATTTTAATTATTAATGCTGTTCTAAGTTGGTTGGTTGCTTTTAATATATTAAATACAGGAAACAGATTTGTTTATGCAATTCTTGATGTATCTTATAGACTTACTGCTCCCCCTTTGAATTTTATTAGAAGGTATTTGCCAAACTTAGGATCAATAGATATTTCGCCCGTGGTATTAATATTAGCATTAATGTTCTTCAGAAACTTAGTTTTTGAATACTTAGCTCCGAGCTTATTTTAAATATGATTATAGATGGAAAATTACACTCTGAAAAATTAAGAAAAAAAATCAAAGATGAATTAACAAAAATATGCCAAAATACAAAAGATGTGCCCAAGTTAAGTGTAATATTAATAGGCAATTATTTACCAAGCCAGATATACGTCAAAAATAAACAAAAAAAGGCGAAAGAAGTAGGAATAAAATCTGAAGTCATAAAATATCCTGAAACAGTCTCGGAAAAAGAAATATTGGAAAAGATAAAATCTCTTAATAACAATAAGGAAGTTACTGGAATATTGGTTCAGTTACCATTACCTAAGCAAATTAGTCAAAAAAAAATAATTAATATAATTGACCCTAAAAAAGACGTTGATGGTTTTAACCCTTTAAATGTGGGAAACTTAGCTTCAGGATACGATGCCATTGCGCCGTGCACACCACTAGGATGTATTAAACTTATAAAATCTGTTCAAACAGATTTAAAAGGTTTGCATGCTGTAATCATTGGTAGGTCTAATTTAAATGGAAAACCAATGGCACAACTTTTACTGAGGGAAAATTGTACGGTAACTATACTTCATTCTAAGTCCAGAGATATTAAAGAAGAATGTAAAAAAGCCGATATATTAGTTGCCGCAGCAGGAGTAGCAAATTTAGTTAAGTCTGATTGGGTAAAAAAAAATTGTATCGTAATAGATGTTGGAATCAACAAAATAGAAAATCAAATAGTTGGAGATGTCAAATTTGATGAAGTAAAAAGTAAGGCAAAAGCAATCACACCAGTACCTGGTGGAGTGGGACCTATGACGATAGCGTGTTTATTAAGCAATACTTTAGAATGTTTTAAAGCTCGTTAGATCTTGAGGTGTCTAGTTTTAATATCTTACTATTTCTAAATCTTATGATAACAGTAGCAGCTGCAACAATTAAAATAGCTAAAGATATGTAAATTAAATTTGTTGGATCTTGGTCTTTATCTTGAAGAATTATAAATCGAGCTAAGGCTGTTATAGCTATGATCATTGGATACGTAATTCTTACCGATCTTGTTTCCCAATAAGATCTCACCAGCCCAATGACCTCTATGTAAATGAACATAAGAAGAAGATCTGCTAAACTTATATCTCTGTTCTCGTACATTTCATGAATTTCAAGAAAAAATGCAATTACTGTTGCAGCTAAAACAATTAATACTGCTACTAACTGAATATTCCGAATCGTTGAATTCATATATATTCTTTTAACAAATTTTTATTGTTTATGTAATTGTTTTGAGTGAAATTTGATAAATTTCTCAATTTTAGATTTTTTAAATGTTTTATTTTCTTCAAAAGAAACTTTCTTTAGTGAATAAGCATTGTTTTTCGATCTTCTTGAAACAATGGTTATATTACCTTTATAAAGTTTAAGGACTACTTCTCCATTAACTTGATTTCTTTTTTTATCTACTATTTTTTGAAGGTTTAATCTCTTTTTTGAAAACCAATAACCATTATAAACTAATTCTGCATACAAAGGCATTATTTTCTCTTTGGCGTGCATCGTTGCTTTATCTAGAGTTACAGACTCCATCGCTCTATGAGCAAAATACAAGATAGTTCCACCAGGTGTTTCATAAACTCCTCTGGATTTAATTCCGATAAATCTATTTTCTACAAGATCTACCCTACCAACACCATTTGCTCCTCCAATTTTATTTAATTTTTCTAACAAAATTTCAGCTTTATATTTCTTTCCGTTAAGTGAAATAGGGTCACTATTTTTAAAACCTATCTTAACTTTAGTAACTTTATTTTTTGCCTTCTCTGGTGAAATAGTTTTTTGAAAAATAAATTCTGGAGGAGCATTTCTAGGATCTTCAAGTACTTTACCCTCAGTTGAAACATGAAACAAATTGTCATCCACAGAAAAAGGAGGTGCTCCTTTTTTATCCTTGGGAATTGGAATTTTATATTTTTTTGCGTATTTAATTAAATCTGATCTAGACTGTAGTTTCCATTCTCTCCAAGGTGCTATCACTTTAATTTTTTTCCCAAAAAAAGAATATCCAAGTTCAAACCTAACTTGGTCATTACCTTTTCCAGTAGCACCATGTGAAACAGCAAAAGCTTTAAATTTTTTTGCAATCTCAATTTGTCTTTTCGCTATTAAGGGTCTTGCTATTGAGGTTCCCAGTAAATAAACACCCTCGTAAACAGCATGAGCTCTTATCATCGGAAAGACGTAGTCTTTAACAAAAATATTTTTTAAATCTTCTATTATAATTTTTTTAACACCGAGTCTTTTTGCATTTTGAATTATTTTCTTCTTATTTAAATCTTGACCTATATTTGAAGTATAAGCGATGACTTCAGCTTTATAATTTATTTGTAACCATTTAAGAATTATCGAGGTATCTAAACCCCCAGAGTAAGCTAAAACAATTTTTTTCATTAACTACAAACTTTTTTGGCTGTGTTATAGGCCTTGGTAAATCCCATCATAGAGTAATGGTCTGTTGTTTCAGCACCATCTTTTGTTTTACCTTTAATCATCAAATCTGTAGCTCTTTTCATTAACTTTATAAATTTTTTTTCCTCATTTTCATCAAGTAACCATGCAAAGTCTCCTTGTGAAAAAAAAGAAAAGTTACTCTTTCCTGATTTTGCAGAAACAGTTGAATTTTTATAGGCATGACCGCTTGTAATACTTATCTCATCTTTAACATTTTCATTTGGTCTGAATGTTACGAATATTCTAGAGTCTTTTCTCTTTATCGCTGCAGGAGCTCTTTTAACTGGCTTTGTTTGTGCAAAACAAACCTTTCCTTTATCAGTCATCACGGTAAAGCTTTCCCAGTTCTTATACTTGCCAGAGGATTTAGGTGTATTTGCGAAACTATTTGAGGTTACAAAGCAAAATAATAAAAAATATATTAGCGTTTTTATTTTCATAGGTACTTTTTTATACTAAAAAAAATCTATTTCAATGGTTTGTATTAAGGTGCTGGATTTGGATTATTATTGTGAATTAAATTGATTTTATCTAGCGTATCTTGATTCAATTTAACGTTAATACTTCCAATATTTTCTTTTAATTGGTCCATGGATGTTGCTCCAATAATATTACTAGTAACAAAAGGTCTTGAATTTACAAAAGCCTGAGCGAGCTGAACCATTGTAATATTATTTTCTTTTGCTAACTTATGGTATTCTTCGTATGCCTTCATAGCCAAAGGGTTTATCATTCTTTCCCAGCCCTTGAACAAACTCATTCTTGCGTTTTTAGGCATTTTGCCATTCATGTATTTTCCAGAAAGAGCGCCTGCAGCTAAAGGATAATAAACTAGTAGGCCACATTTCTCTCTTATAGATATTTCTGACATACCAACTTCGTACGTTCTATTAACAAGACTATATGGATTTTGGACTGACATCATTCTAGGAAGTTTTTTATTTTTAGATAATTCTAAATATTTTGATAGACCATAAGGAGTTTCGTTTGACATCCCAATATATCTAATTTTTCCATTTTTTATAAATTTTTCTAAAGCTTTTAAAATTGACTCGAAGTCATTCCAGTCTTTTTCATTTTTATTTACAGAAAATTCTCTTCTGCCGAAACAATTTGTAGATCTTTCAGGCCAATGTAATTGATAAAGGTCTATGTAATCTGTCTTTAATCTTCTTAAACTATCATCTATAGCTTCACCTATTTTTTTCTCAGAAAAATTATTTCCACCTCCTCTTATCCAATTACAACCAGGTCCAGCTACTTTTGTAGCCAAAATTATTTTGTCTCTGTTTTTTCTTTTTTCTAACCAGTTACCTATCATTATTTCTGTTTTGCCATAAGAGTCAGGCGTTGGAGGAACAGAATAAAGTTCAGCAGTATCAAAAAAATTTATTCCTTGCCCTACAGCATAATCCATCTGTTCAAAAGCCTCTTTTTCGGTGTTTTGCGTTCCCCAAGTCATTGTGCCGAGACAAATAAGGCTCACATTTAGATCAGTATTCCCTAGTTTATTGAATTTCATAAAATTGTAGTGTTTTTTTAAAGGAAAATTTGCCTATTGAAAAGTCAATAAAATTTCTTATATTAAATGTATGGTTTTTAATAAACAAACTTCAGCATCAAGATCTTCAGTATCTGAAGCAATAATTGATCAGGGCTTAAGAGCTTATATGCTTAAAGTTTATAACTACATGGCATCTGGAGTTGCGCTTACAGGTTTTATAGCTCTGCTTTTGTTTAAGATGGCAGTCGTGAGCGGTCCGAACGGTGAAATTTTAGGTCTCACGCAATTAGGTAACACTTTATATAATTCAGGTTTAGCCTGGGTGGTAATGTTAGCGCCACTTGGTGTAGTTTTTTATATGAGTTTTGGTATTGCAAAAATGAGCGCGTCTAAAGCCCAAACGGTTTTTTGGATATTCGCAGCCCTAATGGGAGCTTCACTATCTTCTATTTTTCTTGCTTATACAGGCACTAGTATCACTAGGGTCTTTTTTATTACAGCTGGAACTTTTGGAGCAATGAGTATCTACGGTTACACTACTAAAAGAGATTTAACAAAATTAGGTTCATTTTTGATGATGGGTTTAATTGGAATCATAATTGCATCTTTGGTAAATTTATTTCTGAAATCTTCAATGATGTATTTTGTAATATCCATAATTGGTGTTTTAGTATTTGTAGGTTTAACTGCATATGATACTCAAAAGATTAAAAATATGTATTTAGCAAGTGATAGCGGAGAACTAATGGGCAAAAAAGCTGTGATGGGTGCTCTTACTCTCTATCTTGATTTCATAAATCTTTTTATAATGCTTTTAAGACTTTTTGGTCAAAGAAGATAGTCTACTCGATTAATTCAATCTTTCCTAAACTGGTTTTATCAATAAGTATTTTTAAATTTTCCGATTTTTGAATAACTTTACCATTTTTGTCTTTGATTAAATATTTCTCATTTTTATAATTAGGTTTAAAATTTTTAAGAATTCTTAAGATTGGTTTTTCTGATGCTCTTTTATATATATTAAATGATATTTCTTTATTTCCTGTATAAAGACTATAATCTTTCCATGTCCCATTAGAGACCATTTTTGCATACAAATTTAAAATTGTTTGAAGTTCTTTTTTAATAAAATAAGGTTGTTTTACCTTACGATCATTATCTACAATTAATCTAATATTTTTCATTTTCTTTAAATTTATTTATTAATGGCAATTGTAACGCTGTGAATATAAAAGTTAAAGGTAAAATTCCCCAAACCTTAAAATTTACCCAAATGTACTCCTTCTCAGGAGCAAATGATCTCCAAACAATTTCATTTAATATCGCTAAAAAAATAAAAAAATAAGCCCATCTTCTATTTAGTAATGTCCACCCTAACTCATTCATTTTAAATGCAGATCCTAGAAATAATTTTAAAAGATTTTTTTTAAGAAAAGTATCACTTATCAATAAAGCCGCTGCGAATATTAAATTAATAATTGTTGGCTTCAAATAAATAAATATTGGATTATTAAAATATAAAGTTAAACCCCCAAACAAAGATATCAGCGCTGCACCTATAAGAGGAACATAAGGAATTTTACGTTCAACCATATAAACTATAATTACAGCTATTATTGTTGAAATTATTAGTGGAGGTATTGCTATACTCAAGTTATTCCCACTATTCTTATAAAAGTAAAAAAATATTAATAAAGGACCAAAGTCTGTGATAAATTTTAATAATGACTTATTCACATTTAGGTTTTAGCATAATTAGAATTATTATTAAATTTATATATTGATTTTAGTAAAAAAATTCATAAGTATTAAAATATGACATCTAATAAAGCTAAATTTTCTATAGGAGAGGTAGTTAAACACCGTCACTTCGATTTTAGAGGTGTAATCTATGATGTTGATTTCGAATTTAATAATTCCGAAGAGTGGTATCAATCAATTCCTAAAGATGTGAGACCAAGAAAAAATCAGCCTTTTTATCATTTATTGGCAGAGAGCAATGAAGTTACTTATGAGGCATATGTGTCTGAACAAAATCTTTTAATCGATGATTCAAATGAGCCGGTTAAACATCCTCTGATAGAAGAAATATTTGTTGGTAAAAAAGGTTCAAGCTACCTAAAACCATCTAATTAATCCCCTACGCCATAAATTAAACATCTTTAGTTCAAAACTCTGTCAAAAAAATAATATACGTCTATTGTGTTGAGCCTAATTGAGGATTACTCATACTTCTTACTCCCTCTCAATTCTCAATTAGGCAAAAATGCATCTTCCCTTTAAAAAAATACTATAGTAATTAGCTGGTAATGGAATTTTTTTCTTTCGGAAATATAATAGTCTATATCGACAAATTTATTAAATTCATCAATTCAATCTTTTTTGTGATTTTAATAATTGGAATTTCTTTTGCTTTGATTATTTCCCCTGTCGATTATCTACAAGGCGACTCTGTTAGAATTATGTATGTTCATGTACCTTCTGCATGGATTGGACTCTCAATTTTTTCATTAATTGCGGTAAGTACAATTTTAAATTTTTTATTTAAAATTAAGAACCTATTTTTATTTATAAAAAGCTTAGCACCAATAGGTTTGTTATTTACATGTCTATCAATTGTTACCGGATCTATTTGGGGAAAACCAACTTGGGGAACCTGGTGGGCCTGGGACGCGAGACTTACTTCGATGTTAGTATTAATGTTATTCTATGTTTTATTTATTATTTCTCTAAAGTATTTTAAGAATAATGAAAACTTACCAAAAATTTTGTCAATTTTATCAATTCTAGGAATGATTAATATTCCAATTATTAAATATTCAGTTGAGTGGTGGTCAACTCTACATCAGCCAGCTAGTATTAAATTTCTGGGCACATCTAGCATTCATCCTAGCATGCTGGTTCCATTATTCTTGATGTTATTGGTTTTATTGCTGTATTGTGCGTTAATTTTTCTAATGAAATATAAAACAGAAATCATTAAAATAAAGAATCAAAACATTAAAAGATTATGATAATTGAATTTTTAAAAATGGGTGGATATGGATTTTATGTCTGGTTATCCTTTTTAATAGTTTTTACTTTTTGCTCTTTGCTATTTTACAAAACTAGAAAAACTTTAAAAAAATATGAAAAAGAATTTGCTAAGGAATTGGATAAATTACCAGCAGAACACAAAAAGAGAATTGCCAAATCATCTAAAGTTATTAGCAGTATTTTAGCATCGCAAAATAAATTAAGCTAAAGCATCTTGAATGCTTACTAAAAAAATTAAAACAAGACTCTTATTTCTAGTCTCAATTATCTTAATCACCCTTTCTTTTTTGATTTTTATTTATCTAAATCTTAAGCAAAACATACTATACTTTAAAACCCCGTCCGAAATTTTTACGAATACCACAATAGAAGCAAGCTCTATGATTAGAGTAGGCGGGATGGTAAAAAAAGATTCTATTCGACAAAACAACAAAGAAATAAGGTTTATTTTAACAGATTACAAAAAAGAATTAATTGTTGTTTATAGTGGCACTGTTCCAAATTTATTCTCTGAGGAGCAAGGAGCAGTAGTTGAAGGAATTCTAAATGATAAGAAATATTTAATAGCCGATAGAATATTGGCTAAACATGATGAGAATTATATGCCTCCACAAATGAAAAAAATATCAAAGGAAAATGCTAAGTAACCTAGGAAATATTTTACTTTTTGGAAGTATTCTTATTACATTATCAATTATTTATTTTGCTTATCAAAATATCAAAGAAAAAAATTTCCTAATCGGAAAAAACTTAGTTTATCTCTCTTTTTTTCAAATAACATTTATTATTGCATCATTTTTATTATTAATTTTTGCATTTGTTTTTTCAGATTTTTCACTTCTTGCCGTTTATCAAAATTCTCATACGGCAAAACCTATTTTTTATAAAATTGCAGGTGTTTGGGGCAACCATGAGGGCAGTCTGCTCTTATGGGTAAATATTATGGTAATCTTTTCTTTTTTATTTTTTTTATTTAATTATAAGTTTAACAAAAGCTATAGTCTTAACACTTTGTTGGTGCAAAATATTTTGATACTTGGCTTCTTAATATTTTTAATTTCAAATTCAAATCCATTTTTCAAAATTTTACCTATTCCCTCAGAAGGTTTAGGATTAAATCCAATTTTACAGGACCCTGCTTTAGCTATTCATCCACCATTGCTGTATTTAGGCTTTGTCGGATCATCAATTTATTTTTCTGCAGCAATGGCCGCAATACTTTCTAACAGTAATGGTAAAAATTTCGCCTCTTCAATAAAAGTTTGGGTATTAATCTCCTGGAGTTTTCAATCATTAGGTATAATCGTTGGTTCTATTTGGGCTTACTATGAATTAGGTTGGGGTGGATTTTGGTTTTGGGATCCAGTTGAAAATGCATCTCTAATACCATGGTTTTGTATGACCGCATTAGCTCACTCAGTATTAGTTTTAGAAAAAAGAAATTATCTTTATAATTGGGTTTTAATTTTATCAATTATAACTTTTATTTCTAGTGTCACTGGAACCTTTTTGGTTAGATCTGGGATATTAAATTCTGTTCATACATTTGCAAATGATCCAGCTAGGGGAATGTATATTTTAATATTTCTGTCTTTAATGATATTTTTTTCCTTCGTAATTTTTTTTAAAAGAAAAATTAATGATAATTTTTATCTTGAGCCTATCAGTAAAGAAACTTTTATTCTGAGTAACAATTGGTTTATGATGTTTTATTTAGCCACCGTATTCATAGGCACAATTTATCCGATTTTTACTCAAGTTCTTTACGATACAAAAATTTCAGTTGGACCACCTTTTTACAATTCTGTAATTGCACCGATAATCATTCCATTTTTAATAATGATGGCAATCGGACCAAGATTAAATTGGATTAAACAAAAATATAATGATTTTAAATCCTTAATTTTCATTTTAATTTTATCATGTGTTATTAATTTTTTAATTTTCTCTTTTTTAAAAAGTTACAATTTATTATCAAATTTAATTATAATTTCATCTCTGTTTTTAATTTTATACTCGTTAAAGGACTTTATAATAAATTCAAAAACTAAATCTTATTACAACTTACCAAGTTTTTTATCTCATACAGGTTTTGGAATTTTAATGTTGTTTATAATTTTAAACCATAACTTTAGTAAAGAATATGACCTCAATATTAAAGTAGGTGAAACAAAAAAAATAGATAAT